>NZ_JACHOF010000022.1:0-66455 GCF_014199765.1 Xanthomonas sp. 3058
AGGCCCTCAGCGTCACCGAACGTCAGTTGCATGGATCACTCCTCAACATGAGGCGGGTAGTGTCGCGTATCTGTGGTGCGTTGTTCAGAGGTTCCCTAGCTACGTTATTAGCTGCTAACCATACACACCCTTGAGCGCTGATTTGGCTATACGCTATGCGTATGCCGATACGAGAATGTGGTCAAATCAGCTGCCTCTCGCTATTAAAGTTAAGGTAGACCCGATGCGGCTATACGTCACGTGTCACCAGTGCCTGAATGATTCTGAAGCACCAGGCTCTGTAGCTGTATTTGCGAAAGTAATTTACAACGAATCAGGGATCTATCCGTATACCTGCTTGAAGGGACATCAAGGCTGCACGATACTTCAGTCTTTCAAGTACGAAGTCTTGTCGGAGGTCGGTTTCACTGCGTTGGCGCTCGAAAATACGTTCGAGGCAGTGGCGGCTTTTCACGCAGCACTAGAGCGCTTCTACCACTTTGGGATTGAAATGGCGCTCGCCTACACTGGAAATTTAGAAAAAGCTGAAGGAATTCGTAGTGCATTAGGAAAATCGTCTGAGCGAGAGTTTGGTGCTTATGTGCTTGCAAGTGTCATTGCCTTCGGCACGGTACCTCCCGTGCTCAATTCGAATCTGAGGGGATTCCGAAACAATGTTGTGCACAATGGTCAAATTCCTACCATGGACGAAGCGATCAAAGAAGGTGTAAATACGACGAATGTTATTCGGGAAGGTGTGGGAATTATAAGGAGACACGCTCATTCCCTTGCCGCCGAACGTCTCATGGATCAAGTCCGTGAGCGTATGCAGGCCGCAAGAAACCAAGGATTCACGCCTGAGGGACCTTACATCGGTAAAAGCTTTGCTAGCCCTGTTTTCAATTCAAGTGAAGCGCATGATCTTAACTTCGAAGATTATCTTGAACAGACTCGTAAACATCACAGATTGATCAGTAGCACCTTCTATCCCGGCTAAGGGGTGGGTGCTCATTGTTCAAATGGTGGTTCTAAGTAGGTGTTCTGCTAAACAATAATCTTGCTAGATACTAGCGGACAGCGTTTAAGCAAATCTCCCGTGTTCTTGTCGGTCTCTATTAATTGTTGAGAGCGTAGGTCAGTGCTCTTTCGACGGCAGGCGGCGGGTTCCAGTTGGTCTTTGCCCTCAACTCACTCCACGCTGGAGGCCACCAGCCGTTGCCACAGCGCGGTGTTGGCGGCGCTGTCCGGTTGCAGCGTTGCCAGCAGCTCCATGGCGTGGGCTTCGTGCTCGGCGCCGTGGCGGGCGAGCATGGCCAGGGCAGCGGCCAGCCGGCCGTAATGCAGGGCCAGCCCGAGCGGCGTGGCCAGCAGGGTGGTGTCGTGCTCGGGGCGCTGCTCGTCCAGCGCGATGCTTAGCGACGCCGGCAGGTCCCAGGCGGTGGCGATGGTCTTGGCGACTGCCGCAGTGTGGCGCTCGACCACTACGGCGGCCACCTCCAGGCTGTACGGCAGCGTCGGGCGTTCGGCATAGGTGTCGCGCAACACGCGCAGGACCACCACCGCGCCCAGACCCTGCAACAGGCCGGCCAGCTGTGCGGACAAGGTGTCGCCGCCGCGCTCGCGCATGTAGGCCGCTGCCGCCGTGGCGGTGCGCAGCGCGTAGTCCCACACCGCCGCCGGCAGGCGCGAGTAGAGGCCGCCATCCAGGCTCAGGACCGGCTGCATGACGGCAGCGGCGACGATCTGGCGCACGCCTTCGGTGCCGATATGCACCACCGCCCGTTCCAGGCTTTCCAGTGGCGCGCCCTGTGGGCGATACAACGCGCTATTGGCGATACGCAGCAGATTGGCCGCCAGCGCGGGGTCTTGCGCGATGATCGCGGCGATGCCGCGCCCGGAGGCGTCCGGGTCGTTGACCGCGCGCATCAGTTGCGGCAGCAGATGCGGGCGGCGTGGCAGCAACTGCGGGCGCAGATCCACGTGTTCCAGGGAAGCGCCAACCGCTTCCAGCACTGCAATCTGCGCGGGGTTGTCGGGTAGGGTGCCATCGGCCAGCGACGGGGTGGACATGACCGCGGCATACATGCGGCGCAGTAGCGGGCGCATCGGTGGCGGCCCGGATGGCAGCGGTTGTTCTGCGGAGGCGCTGTGCGCTTGCGCGTGCATCGGCACCCCATCCAGCTCGGACGACAGCGGCGGAACCGGCGTGGGCGGCGCCGCGATCACGGCGGGCGCCGCCACGGCGTTGGCTGTTGCGGCACGGCGGCGCACGCGGACCCACACAATGACAGCGGCAAGTACCAGGCCAGCAAGCAGTCCGGCAATCAGCAACACAATCGCAAGCTTCATAGGAAATCGTCTGATCAGTGCCCCGACTATCCGCGAAGCCGGTCGCGGCGGCAATGTGGCCGTCTGCGGCAAGCGGGTTAGGGCATTGCAGATGGCGCCGTCAGGTGGATGTGTCGGGCATCGGACGACCGGCGGCGCTGCGCTGTGGGTCGCTCGGGTACCGGCGCAACATCACCACGCGCCCGGCCACGCGCTCTGCGGTGGCGGTCGCAACGGCGGCAGGCGGAAGCGCTGCATGCAACGGCAGCAACATCTGCATGGCTGCGGCCGCATGATCGTTACCGGACACGTTGCAGGAACGATCCGCCAAACGCAGGCAATGCGGGCCAGCGTGCCTGGCCACGGCCTGCGAGCGGCGGGTTGGGCGGTTGCGGGTACGCCGACACGGCAGGTTTATCCCCGTGGACTCACCATCGATTCATCCTGAAAGGCTGCCCATACCCACGCCCTCGCCCTCGATTTTGCCGGCAAACCCAGGCGCGGCGGCATTGCCCGCAACGGACGCCGGGATTGCTGCAATGCAGCGATGAATGCCGTGTCTTCAAGCTGACGCCAATGCTGCACGTCGCGCTAACGCAGCCAGTACGACGATGCGCCACCAGCTGTGCAGCCCTAGAGCATCTAGGCAGCTTAAAGGGTGCAGGCATCCGCAGTTGGACCACTTTCTGACGACAGACACCCTGCGTGCATGGATGTCTGTCATGCCGTGTGCGGTGTCGTCCCGGCGCACCGTGCCGCGATGCGAAAGATGACGCACTCACGTCGCACACCTCAGCATCGACGCCGGCAGCTGCATGTCCGAGCGGCCGTGCTGGCCAGGCTCAAGACCTGCTCTGCCCAAGCGTTTGGCGTATCTGATCCGCGCGATGCATTGCTTCAGCGATGCCGCCACGCCTCGACGTTCCACGGACACCGCCATCGCGCCGACGCCAGGCACGGCGCGATCGGACCTGGCAGTCCTCCAACACCTCAGCTTGCCAGTGCCGCGCTACAGCGTGCCGCGCTTCCACAGCTGCACGATTTGCGCGGGTGCATGCTCTTCGGGAATGCGTAATGGCTCGCTGGCACCGTCCCACGCAATGCTGAAATAACGGCGATCACCGCTACCGGCCTGCGGACGCGGCAGCGCATGCACCAGACACTGCTCCAGCAGCGTGCGCAGGTGCAGCCGCTGTGCATCGTCCAGCGCATCCATCGCCAACTGGCGCTCGCGCCGCATGGCCGGAAATGCCGCCACCCCGCCTTCGCGCGCCAGGCGCAAGGTCACGCCGGGTTCCACTGGCGGCACTTGCGCGCTCATGCGACCACACCGACAGTGCGCCAGGCCTGTGGCCGCGGTGCGGCTCGCGTTTTCGAGCCGTTGGCGGGGGAATCGCTGTTGGCGACCGTCGCGGTCAATGCGGTGTTGGCGGGATCGAGACCGCGCCATCGCGATCGCAATGCACGGCTGGTGTCGCTGGCACGACGGGCGTTGCCTGCGCCGCGCGTAACGGCGGCCGTTGCACTGGCGCCCTGCGTCGCGTGGTGGTTCACAGGCGCAGCGGTCCGCAGGGGTTGGGCAAGGTCTACGGCAGTGGCAATCGCGAGCAAGCTGCGCGGGCGTTGCCGACGCAGCTGCGTGCAATCACCCACATGCGGGCAGGCCGCCTGCGCCTTGTGATCCATCAGGTAGGGCGGCACCACGCCAGCACGGCGCGGCGAAACGAACGCGGACATCGGCAACCTCCACAGTGACTGCGCCCGCGACTATGCCGAGGCCGGTTTTAGGAATTCGTTAGACCGGCGCGTGCCGTGGCCTGATCGCGTGTTGCGATAGGCCTGGCGTTCATTCATTCCAGCTGCGCGAGCGCCTGCTGGATCGGTGTCTGCCCATCGATGAAACCCACGGTCTTGCCGATGCTGGCCGGCGTTGCCAGGGCCGCGGCGATCACCTGCGCCACATTGCCACGCGACACCCCGCCAGTGGCATCGCTGCCCGGATCACGGGTGATGCGACCCGACGGCGGATCCTGCGTGAGCCGTCCCGGCCCCAGCACGGTCCAGTCCAGGGTGGTGCCGCGCAGATGCGCATCGGCGGCGGCCTTGGCCTGCGCATAGGCAAAAAAGTCATCGTCCGGGGCGATGCCATGTTCCAGGCCGGCACCCAGATACGACACCATCACGTAGCGACGCGCGCGCGCCTGTTCGGCCGCGTGCATCGAGCGGATCGCCGCATCGCGATCCACCGCATAGGTCCGCGCCGCATCGCCACCGCCTGCGCCGGCCGACCACACCACCGCGTCGTGGCCGGCCAGTTGTTCGGCAATGGCATCTGTCTGCGCATGCGCGATGTCGAACACCACCGGCGTGGCGCCATCGGCGATCACGTCGCCCTCGTGCTCGGGATTACGGAACAGCGCCGTCACCCGGTGCCCGCCGCGCACCAGCAACGGGGTGAGCAGGCGCGCGACCTTGCCGTGTCCACCGATCAACACGATACGAGACATTACGACCTCCAACACGGTGCACCCTGAGGCGCGGACTATCGTCATCCTCGCCAACACGGCGCTAAGGCTGCGTTATCGACGACGACCACGCGTGGTGTGACGTTCCGCGGTCCGTCGTCCGTCTGCATATGCGATGCAGCACCAGGGCGCGTGGTGTACGCATCACTCCCGACATGCGGCGCCATGCATCGCGCATCGCCGTGCACCTGGCAACACAGACACCATCAGCCCCGGCACCTGCGTGCAATGCGCAACGATGCGTTACCCGCATGGGCAGATCTGGGACACTACGCGCCACACACACGGAACGCCCATGTCTACGTCAACCGATATCGACGCTCGCCCACGCGTTGGCTGCGGCGCCTTCATTCGCCGCACCGATGGCCGCCTGCTGCTGGTGCAGCGCGGACGCGCGCCCGAGCAAGGCCATTGGGGCTTGCCCGGCGGCAAGGTGGACTGGATGGAAACGGTGGAAAACGCCGTAGTACGCGAAGTGCTCGAAGAAACCGGCCTGCACGTTCGTCTGCAAGGGGTGTTGTGCATCGTCAGCTATTTCGAGCCGGATCTGACGCCGCCACAACACTGGGTGGCGCCGGTGTATCTGGCGGCCATTGAAGGCAGCGAGCAGGCGGTGCGCCGCGAGCCCGAGGCGATTGCGGACATCGGCTGGTTCGCGCTGGACGCACTGCCGGCGCCACTGACCACGTCCACGTTGCAGGCATTGCAGCATCTGCCGCCATCCGACGCAGCGGCACCTGCCGCCTGAGAAGGCGCCGCGTCGCGCCTGGACGGGGCAACGGACGTGCCGGCGCACCGGCATCCGTGCGCATGGATTTTGCAGCCGCAGTCCGCTATTTTCCGCTTCCGGGGAAAGCGGAAGATCGCCCCGCATGTCGAGCACCACGGCCGGATGCCGACTGACTGTGTCGCGCCCGGTCATTCATCAGGGGACGAGAATGGAATCGCTGTATCCGCAAGGTCCGGCCGTTGTGCCGGCGCGTTTGACCGCCCCCAGCAGCAACTACCGCCGTCACGCCTGGCTGGCGATGGTGGGCCTGGGCGGCTTTATCGCGGTCTATGTGGGCCTGCTGGCGTGGTTCGGCTGGACCGCCTACCGGCTGGCGGCCGGGCTGCTGCAGGGGTCCGGTGGCGAGCAGGCAGTCTGGTTGTGGGTGGTGGTGGCCTGCGCGGCGTTCCTGGCGGTGTTCATGGCCAAGGCGCTGGTGTTCAACAAGCGCGCCGAGCGCGACACGCGCGCGCTGGAACTCACCCCGGCCGCGCAGCCGGCGCTGTTCGCGTTTCTGCATCGGCTGGCCGATGACGCCGGCGCGCCGCGTCCGCACAAGGTGTACCTGTCGGCGCAAGTCAACGCCGGGGTGTTCTACGACCTGTCGCTGCTCAACCTGCTGTTTCCCTCGCGCAAGAATCTGGATATCGGGCTGGGGCTGGTCAATGTCCTCAACCTGGGCGAGTTGAAGGCGGTGCTGGCGCATGAGTTCGGGCATTTCGCCCAGCGCACCATGGCGGTCGGGCGTTGGGTGTACATCGCCCAGCAGATCGCCGCGCACATCGTCGGCAAGCGCGATGCGCTGGACCGCGTGCTGGCCACGTTGTCGCGCATCGATCTGCGTGTGGCCTGGATCGGCTGGGGGTTGTCGCTGATCGTGTGGTCGATCCGCTCGCTGGTCGAAATCGCCTTCCGTGGCGTGGTGCTGGCCCAACGTGCGCTCTCGCGCGAGATGGAATACCAGGCGGATCTGGTCGCCGCCTCGCTCACCGGCAGCGACGCGCTGGTGCATGCCTTGCACAAGCTGCAAGCCGCCGACGACGGCTGGCAGCGTGCGCTGCGGTTTGCCGAGCGTGAGTTCGCGCAGGGCCGGCCGGTCAAGGATCTGTTTGCGATCCAGTTGCGCATCATCGAGCACATGCGGGTGGTGCTGAACGACCCCGGACATGGCGTGGTGCCGACGGTGCCGGAGCAGCAGGCCGCGCACTACCGCCTGTTCCAGAACGAGATCGCGCAGCCCTCGCAGATGTGGGCCACCCATCCGCCCAGCGCCGCGCGCGAAGAGAACATCAAGCGCCATTACATCGCCTGCCCGATCGACGCACGTCCGGCGATGGAGCTGTTGCACGAAGCGCAGGCGCTACGCGAACAGGTCTCGCGTGGTTTGCTCACCGGCGAGGCCCCGGACTTCGTCGATACCGAGGTCTCGCTTGCGCAGCTGGAGCGCGAGTTCGGTGCGCTGTCGCTGTCGCGCCGCTATCAGGGCCTGTATCTGGGCCGCTCGTGTACGCGCGACGCCGGCACTCTGGCTGCGCTGTATACCGACCCGCTGCCTGGTGGCGATCTGGTGCAGGCCCTGGATGGGCTGTATGCACCCGAGGACGGACAGGCCATCGACCAGCTGCGCGAACGCGAACGGCAACGCGCCACCTTGCAGGGGCTGATGGATGGCGGGTTGCGCGCCACCGGTGGCGTGCTGACCTGGAAGGGCACCAGCCTGTCGCGCAAGCAACTGCCTGCGGTGATCGCCGACCTGGACGAGGAGCTGCGGGTGCTGCGCGCACGCGTCAGCGGCCACGACAGGCGCTGCCGCAGCGTGCATCTGGCGGCGGCCGACACGCTGGCTGGCGGCTGGCCGGCGCTGCTGCGCGGCTATCTGGCGGTGCTGCATTACGCCGATCACGCACTGGCCGATCTCCAGGACGCACAGCTGCTGTACCTGCAGACCTTTCACAGCGTGATTGCCGATGGCCGCGTCTCGGCCAAGGAATTGCGCAAGCTGGTGGCGGCGTGCAACGAGCTGCAACGCGCGCTGCGCACGGTGTACGACCAGGCCGGGCAGCTGCGCCTGAACGCACCGTTGTCTGCGGTGTTGGGCAAGCCGCAATGGCAACAATGCCTGCCCGAGTTCCGCCTGGTCGAGGCCGACGAACACAACATCAATTCCTGGATGGACGCGGCCAAAGGCTGGGTGCAGGTCACGCTGGAGGCGCTGGGCGCGTTGCGCGATGCCAGCCTGGAGCAGTTGCTGGCGGCAGAGGATGCGGTCGCCCAGCAGCTGCGTCAGGGCGATCACACACCCTCCAGCGACACCCCCGCCGCCGCGCCCGTTGGGTATCCGTTGAGATTGCCGGGCCAGGAACGGCAGCGTGATCTCAAGCAGAACCTGTGGCAGCGGTTTCTGGCCGCCGATGGCGTGTTTCCGTCGGTGGCGCGGGTCGCGGTGGCCGCCGCGATCGTGGTCGGCGTGTTGTGGCTGGGCGGCACGCTGGGGCAGACGCAGGTGTCGGCCTACAACGGCTTGCAGCAGCCGGTGACCGTGTCGATCGACGGGCAGAGCGCATCGCTGCCGGCCAACGGGCACCATGTGTTCCAGGTGCCGGAGCAGGCGACGCATCGTGTCCAGACCCGCGCCGCAGACGGCAGCGTGATCGAGAGCTTCGACGCGCCCGGTGGCGGGCATGTCGGCCACTTCGCCTATAACGTGGCCGGCGCCGCATTGCTGGTGAACTGGCGGGCCAGCTACGGCGGGGCCGCTCAAGATACCTCGCGCAGCCTGAGCACCACGCGCTGGGAATCCACGCGGGCAGAAGACATCTTCAGCGAGCCGCCGCAGCAGATCAGCGGCAAGGGCAGCCAGTACCGCGCTGTGCTCACCGCCGTGTCCGGACGGCCGCCGCATCAACTTCTCGGCGACATGCCACCGGCACGCGCGCTGGCGTTGATCAACGCACACGCACGCTGGGATGCTCCCGATGCCGCCTATCTCGAACAATGGATGGAGCATCTGCGCCAGCTCGCGCCAACGGCCTTGCCGCCGTTGCTGGCAGAGCGGTTGCAGCGCGATCCGCAGGACATCGTCGCCTTGCGCATGCAGCAGGACAGTGCCACGCCTGCACAGCGCCAAGACGTCTGCAAGCGCCACATCGCCGCCGCGCAGGCACGCCCGCAATCGTCCGCGCTCGCCTATGCCGCGATCCGCTGCCAGCCCCCAGGGCCGGCACGCGATCAGGCGTTTGTCGCTGCGCAGACGCGTTGGCCGAACGACCCGTGGCTGCAACGTGCTGCCGCCGCCGCGCATGCACAACGGCAACGACTGCCCGAAGCGCAGGCCTTGTACGAACAGGCCGCGCGTGCGCCTGCCCTGGCTGACGAGGTGATACCGATACTGGTGAGGCTGCAGCGCTATCGCAACCTGGCGGTCGATCTGCCGGCCCTGGCACAGCGCTCGCCAGCATTGGCTTCCACGCTGGCGCTGGAAAGTGGGCAGGGGACCGAGGGCACGCCGTATCAGGGCTTCCACGCGCTGGCGCGCGGTGCATTGGACGCGGCAGTCGCCGATGCGGCCGCCGACCGCGACCTGCAGGCGCGGCTGCTGCACTTTGCCGCTGCCTCCGATGGCGCCAGTGCCGAGCTGATACGCAAGGCGCGGGCACTGCCCGCCACTGCCGGCCTGGACCCTCTCACCGCGTCGGCGGCGTGGGCGCTGGCAGCACGTGAGGGTTGGGATGTGGCGCCGGCGCGTGCGGCGTTGCTGCAGAACACCGGCGAAGATGGCGCGGGGATCGCCCGTTTCGTCGCCGCCGTGCAGGCGGGCAACAGTCAGCAGCAGGCCGAGGCGGCATTGGGCGATGTCAGCCTGGTCGGGCGCGGCCTGGCGTATTCCATGGCGGCGGTGCTGCTGGGCGAGCGTTGCCCGGCCGCATGGCGCAGGGGCGCCAAGCAATTGCTGTTTGCCAACGAACGGCCGTATCTGGGCTGAGGGCTGTACCAGGCGCCTGCGAGATGGGCGCCTGGATGCAGTCATCGGCGTTGGTCGGTTAACGCGCGCTGGATCTACTGTCGTGCTCGAGGCGGCCGGCATGCGTTGAGCAGCGGCATCCTGATGGGCGTTGCACAGCGCTGCTGCGTCATTGCGTCAGTGGTGAACGATGTTCTGCGTCAAGACCCGAGACTTCCAGGTGCAGTGTCTGTCGCGATGCGTCTTGCAGCGAAAGCAATGCGCACTGGTGCGGAGCGTTGCCTGTGGCCACGCATGCATCTGCGCCAGACGCTGCACGCAAGTCAGCGAGCGCTACTGTGACAGTGACCTTTCCATCAAGCCCTCCACGCTGCCACCCCGTCGTTCGCCGCGCCACCCTAACATCACCCTGACACCGGCTAGGCACCGCGCTTACATCCGCTCGCCTAGGTTGAGGGTGACGGGTGCCGCAGCTGCGACACCGACATTGATCAGGAGAAACAGATGAGTCTGCAAATTCCTCAGGGTGCGTTGGTGGTTGTGGCCGATGGCGGCGAAGCGCGTTGGTTCACCAATACCGGCAACGAAGCCAAGGTGGTGCTGCGTCAGCATGCACGCACCGACGTGCAGAACACCGATGACGATGGCCCGGCCGGCAAGGCGCCGCAGGACACCACCGACGCAGACCTGAACGAAATGACCTTCGCCAAGCAGCTGTCGCATGCCTTGAACGATGGCGCACTGAAGCACGAATACACCCATCTGGTGCTGGTCGCCGATCCGACCACGCTGGGCCGTGTGCGCCCGCTGCTGCATAAGCAAACCCAGCAGCGTCTGGTGGGCGACCTTGCCAAGGATCTGACCAATCTGCCGCTGGAAGAGATCCAGCGCGCGTTGTCGTAAGCGCCACGGAGCGTCGAAACGATGGGGTTTGTTCGCGATTACGCCACCCAGGCGCCCGAGCGTGGCGAGGTGGATGCACAGGCCGGATGGCAGGTGCTGGAGTTCGGTACCGACTGGTGCGGCCATTGCATCGCCGCACAACCGTTGCTGCAGAAGCTGCTGGGTGGGTATGAAGCGATCGACTACCGCAAGGTCGAAGATGCAAAGGGGCGGCCGCTAGGCCGCTCTTTTCGCGTCAAATTATGGCCGACCATCATCCTGCTGCGCGATGGCGACGAGGTGGCGCGTGCGGTCCGTCCGCAGACGCGCGAGGACCTGGAAGCGCTACTCTCGGAGCTGGACGCGGCGGGATAAACGCACGACCTCGTTTGATCCACAGCCCACGCTGCGGCTGGCAGCGGTAAACAAACCAATTGCGCTCGACGCCAGGTTGGCGGGCCGGTGCCCGCAATAGCATATGGCCCGCGTACGCCGTCGTGCTGAGCGCAGCTGTCCACACTCGCTTGACCGCGCGCGATGGTCCCGACGCGCAAGCGCCTCAGCGGCTCATCGATGGCCCTGACCGCGTGGCGGCTTGCTGAGATTGCTCCAGCGCCTGCTGCTGTTGGCGCGCCTGGTCTGGATCTGATCGATCGATTGCAGGCGCTCCAACGACGGCTCATCAGGCGTTTGCAGCGCCTGCACGTCGCCATGTTGGCACGATAGTGGATTTGTCCGACGGCGCGTCGGCGGGACTGGAAGAACGCATGGCAGGTGTCTCCGTGACGGTTGCCGGGGCTGGGGTGGCCACAGTGTGGGCGCACGCGCTCACAGCGAGGGTGGCGAGCAAGGCGTAGAGGGCGCGCGCATGCAGCGTCCGTAGTGCGCTGGTGTGGATAGCCACGCTAGTGGTATCGGGCACCTGGGGTCAATGTGCAGCCTGGTGCAAGGATGGTGCACCTGCGCAGGGACTTCCAAAAGGCTGGAAACAAGCGGTTTTATGCACGCAGCCTGCAGCAATCAGCGTGCTGGTGTACCATAACGACCTGATCAAGCCCTTGGGCCGTAGCCCATCCCTTGGTCGTCTGTCCCGCAGCGTCGCTGAGTCCACGCGGCCGTCCGGGAATGCCTCCGGTGTCACCCATGCATGCAGTGGCCGTGCTTGCGTGATGTGCCGTGTCCTGTGCGTTGGCCAGGGCGAGGGGGCAGCGATGGCCGCTTCCGGAGACCAAACACATGCACGATCCGCGCGCGATGCGTTCGCAATTTGGCTGGTTCAAACGCCGCCGCCAGCTGCAACTGGACGAGGTCACCGTGGTGGATCGTGCAATGTTGCGCAAGGCGGTGGGCGCCGCCGCGTTGGGCAATGCGATGGAATGGTTCGACTTCGGCGTCTACGGCTATCTGGTTGTGACGTTGGGGCATGTGTTCTTCCCGGCCAGCAGCCCCACCGCGCAGGTGATCGCGACCTTTGCCACGTTCACCGTCGCGTTCTTGATGCGGCCGATCGGCGGCTTGGTGTTCGGCCCGCTCGGCGACCGTTATGGGCGCCAGAAAGTGCTGGCGGCCACGATGATTTTGATGGCGCTGGGAACCTTCAGCATCGGCCTGATTCCGTCCTACGCCACGATCGGGCTGTGGGCGCCGGCACTGCTGTTGCTGGCGCGCATGCTGCAGGGTTTTTCCACCGGCGGCGAGTACGGCGGCGCGGCGACGTTCATTGCCGAATACGCCACCGATCGCAATCGCGGATTGATGGGCAGCTGGCTGGAATTCGGCACGCTGGGCGGCTATATCGCCGGTGCCGCCACGGTAACGGCGTTGCACATGACGGTGACCGAGACACAGATGCTGGCGTGGGGCTGGCGCGTGCCATTCCTGATTGCCGGGCCGCTGGGCCTGCTCGGGCTGTACATGCGCATGAAACTGGAAGAAACCCCGGCATTTCGCGCATATACCGAGCAATCCGAACAACGCGAGCGGGAAACTGCCGGGCAGGGGCTGCTGACCTTGCTGCGCCTGCATTGGCCCCAGCTGCTCAAGTGCGTTGGCCTGGTACTGGTGTTCAACGTCACCGATTACATGCTGCTGACCTACATGCCCAGCTACCTCAGCGTCACCATGGGCTATGCCGAAAGCAAGGGCTTGTTGCTGATCATTCTGGTGATGCTGGTGATGATGCCGCTCAACATCGTCGGCGGCATGTTCAGCGACAAAGTGGGCCGCCGCCCGATGATTATCGGTGCCTGCATTGCGCTATTCGCGCTGGCGATTCCGTGTCTGCTGCTGATCGGCAGCGGCCATGACGGGTTGATCTTCGCCGGCCTGATGCTGCTCGGCCTGGCGTTGGTGTGCTTCACCAGTTCGATGCCGTCCACGCTGCCGGCGTTGTTCTACACGCCGGTCCGCTACAGCGCGCTGTCGATCGGCTTCAACGTGTCGGTGTCGTTGTTCGGCGGCACCACCCCGCTGGTCACCGCCTGGCTGGTGGAGCGCACCGGCGACCCGCTGGTGCCGGCGTACTATCTGATGGGGGCAGCGGCGATCGGTTTGGTGACCATGCTGTTCGTGCGCGAAACCGCCGGGCTGCCGCTGCGCGGCTCGCCGCCGGCGGTGGCGAGCGATGCGGAAGCGCGCGCCTTGTTGCAAGGCAATGGCCCGGTGACGGTGGACGCCCGGTTGCCGGGCAGTGCAGCGCCATCGATGGGCCAGCCGCATATCGCGTAAGCGTGCCTACAGTGGTGCGAGTGCGCGCGTGTCGCGCACCTCGGGTGCATGCATATCGGCCGAGGGCATGCCCTCGCCGGTTTCCACATAGCGCTTGAGACTGCTGCCCAGGAAAAACCGCCAGCCGCGCGCGCACGCTTCCTTGCAGGGCGAATCGCGGTAGCCCAATTGCACGAAATCCACCTGCGTGCCCTGGCTGGTGGAGCGCAGTTCAAAGCGGATGACCGTGCCTTTCCACGCGTCGGTGTCGAGCATGTTGGAGTCGCGGCAGCGCCAGCACACCAGGCGATGATCGGCGTCGTCATCGATGCTCAGTTCCACTCGCCAGCCCTGGCGGCTCCAGTCCAGACGGACGCGATTGCCGGCCACGCTCACCTCGCGCGTCCACCAACGCGCCAACTGCGTCGGTTGTGACAGCGCAGCGCAGACCAATTCCGGCGCGGCGGCAATGACGAAGCTGTGGCGGATTTCACGAGTCATCTGACGGGCATTCGCAGCGTGGGCGCCGATGATGGCGCATTTGCCGGTCCATTGCAGAATGAATACGCCACTGTCCGGCTCGCTCGTCCAGCGCTCACATGGCGCTGGGTACCATCGGCACAGGCCCTTACAACGAAAGAGCAGGCATGACGACGCTTCCGATACAGGTGATGGATGCTGCAGCGCAGCGTGATCTGGTCACGGCGCACACGCTGTTGGAAAACCCCGGCGTGGCGGCGCAATTGGCCAATGCAGTGGGTGCGCCGATCGAGAGTCTGATCACCAAGCGACTGCCGAAGCTGGTGACCCGTAGCATCGATGGCGTCACCCGCCGTGCGCTGCAAGTGGCGATGAAATCGGCATTGCTGAGCCTGCGCGGCAAGGCCGATGCGCAGCAGCCCGCAGCCACCGCGCGGCACACCATGGCCGTGGCTGTCGCAGGGGGCGCGGGTGGCTTCTTTGGCTTGCCCGGTTTGTTGGTTGAGTTGCCGGTGACCACCACGGTGATGCTGCGCTCCATCGCCGCCATCGCGCGCTCGGAAGGCGAGTCGCTGCACGATCCGGAAACCGCACTGGCGTGCCTGGAAGTGTTGGCGCATGGCGGACGCAGCGTGGGCGACGACGGTGCCGAATCGGGTTACTTCGCAGTCCGTACGGCGATGGCGCAGCAACTCAACGCTGCGGCACATTATGTCGCCGCGCATGGCTTCGCCAGCAAGGGCGCGCCCGCGTTGGTATCGCTGATTTCGCGGGTTGCTGCCAAGTTCTCGATCAATGTGGGCGAAAAACTCGCCGTGCAAGCAGTACCGCTGGTCGGCGCGGTGAGCGGCGCCATGCTCAATACGGTGTTCATGCGCCACTTCCAGGCAATGGCGCGCGGCCATTTCATCGTGCGCCGGCTAGAGCGGCGGTTTGGCGAAGAGGCGGTGCGGCGCGCGTATGAGGCGTTGCCTGCCGCGCGCTGAGGTGGGTTGCAACGCGCGGCTGTGCTACGTACGCGCTGGGTAGCGGCATGCCGCGTAGTACGTATCAAACCTTATTGCGGAGTTGCGCTGACGCGCACGCCATGTCGCACGGTCATCGCGGGCATGGCAGTGCATCTCACGCGCGCCGAGTGACAATTGCGACTGCTTGTTCGGATCCGGACCATGACCAAACCTTTTTCGCCTGCCTCCGCGCGTAACCGCGCTCCCATTCTGGCGGTGTTGCAGCGGCACTTTGCCGGCCGTCGCCATGTGTTGGAGATTGGTGCCGGTACCGGGCAGCATGCCGTGCACTTTGCTGCGGAGATGCCCTGGTTGCGTTGGCAGGCCAGCGACCATGCAGATCATCTGCCGGGCATGCAGCAGTGGTTGGATGAGGCCGCGTTACCCAATACACCGCCGCCGGTTGCGTTGCAGGCGGTCTTGACGCCGACCCCGGGGTTGGCACCGGCACCGCCGTTGCCACCTGTGCAGCCGGGCGAAGCGGCCGGCTATGACGCGGTGTATAGCGCCAATACCTTGCACATCATGGGCTGGCCGCAGGTACAGGCATTGTTCGCGGGCCTGCCGGGGGTGATGGCGCCGGGTGCGGTGTTGGTGGTCTATGGGCCGTTCAACCGCGAGGGTCGTTTCACCAGCGAGAGCAACCGGGCATTCGATGCGATGTTGCGCGAACGCGATGCGGCATCGGGAATCCGCGATGCCGAAGCGGTGGATGCGTTGGCCGCCGCGGTTGGCCTGCAATTGATCGACGATGTGGCGTTGCCGGCGAATAATGTGTGCCGGGTCTGGTTGCGGAGGTAGTGTCGGTGTGTGTTGCCGACGGTGTGTCTGGCGATTGCGCTGACACGGTACAGGCAACGTACGGATTTCGTCCGTTGGGCGAGTCGGCTCTGCTTGCGCTTGCAAAGGGGTCACTGACAGCAACGGCAGGCTGGTCGAGAGAATCAAAGGCAAGCAGCCTGCGCGCGTTACGTGCCGGGTTGGTTGCGTCAACGGACGTCATCGACGGCTATTCTGTGCCGACGAAAAACGCTACACATCGCGGTGCGCTGGCTCAGCGGGGCTTACCGAGTCCGCCACTGCGGAATGTCGCCGAAAAGGCAGGAAGCCGGAAGCCAAACCACAGCCGGCCAGACGCATCGCCTGCGCGGTGCGGCCGTGTGTCTCGGAAAACCTGCTGCAGCGTTGTACGTCATGGTGTTACGCGGGCTGGACGCGCGCTTGCCAAAAAGCCGCTCTTGGTCTCGGGATGCACATCCCGGAAGTCGCACGCCAACAGGAGCCGCCCCAGTGGTCGCGCAAACGGAGCGAAGCGCGACCTGGTGCAGATCACGCTGCAACGCGTGCGTCACGGCAGCATCGCAACTGGACGAAGCACTCACATGGCCTGCGGCTTCGGCCGTTCAGCGCCTGCGCCGTTCCAGCCACCACAGTGCCGTGGCCAGCGTGAGCCAGGCCAGTAGCCAGGGCCAGCGGGGGCCGGGTTGAGGTGCCGGCGTGCCGATGGTCGCGGTGGTGGTGGTCGCCGCCAGCGCAAGGGTGGCGTCGCGGGTTTGCTGGGTGTGCAGCGCGCGGGCGTCGCTGGGCGCGCGCACGTAAAGCCAGCGCGTGTGGCTGCCGGTGTGCAGGCGATGCCAGCCTGCGGTTGTAGGCCAGTAGACGGCGCAGGCACGGGGGTGGCTCGCCGGATCTATCAGCAGCGGTCGGGGCGTCCCCGCAGGGTCGATGACGCGCGCATCTGCGCCGAGACCGCACAGGGGCATGCGCTGTTGCAGCCAGCCTTCCTGTACCGGGACCGGTTGGGCGGCACCTGGGCGAGCGACGGCACCGAACAGCTGCGCCCAGAGCGTCGCGTGCAGGTCGCTGCGGCCGGCCAGCACCAGGGTGAAGCTGTCTTCGATCAGGCCGATGCCGATGCGGCCGCGGCCTTCCGGGCGCCACCAGCCCAGCGCACTGCCGTCGTCTGCGCGGGCGGCGATCACCGCATCGGCAGGCTGTGGTTGCAGGTCGCGGCGTTGCAGGGGCGGCAGCGCCAGCTCTGGGGCTGCGGCGGGGTCGGTGGAGGTTGCAGGCGACGACAATCGGAGCGGTGCGGGCACCGGGGTGCTGGTGGTGCCGCCTGCGATGGCCAGGCCAAGTTCGCCGAGCGCGGCGCGGGTGCCGGCATCCACAGGGCCGTCGGTGCGCACCAGCACGCCCAATCCGCGACCAATCGCAGCATGCACGGCCTGACGCTGTGCGCTGCCCAAGGCGACCAGGCGGCGTTGGTCGATGGCCAGCAGGTCCAGTGTGTCCAGGCTGGCGGCGTCCAGCGCGGCGCCTTCGCCCAGTTGCACGCCGGGGCTGGCCGCGATCTGGCTGCGCACTTCCAGCCCTGCATCGCTGGCCCAGCGGCGCAGATATTTCAGCTCCGGCTGCGGCGCGCCGGCCAGCAACAGCACGCGTGCCGGTGCCACCGCGCTCACCAGCAGCGGCACCTGCACGCGGCCGCGCTCGACCCCGCTGGCGTCGCGCAGGCGCAGTGCGAACAGCACCTGCCCTGGTGCCCGGGCAAGCCCGCGCAGCCGCACGCGGCCAGCGGCGTCGGCCATGGCGGTATCGATCGGTTGGCCGGCCGGGTCGAGCAAATCCACCCGTGCAGCCGCGACGCCCTGCACGCGCGCGCTGACTGCAAGGGTTTCGCCTGGTGCGACCGGGGAAGGCGTCGAGACGGCGACCAAGCCGGTTGGTGCCGGGCTGAGCGCCAGTCGTAGCGGGATGCCGAGTCCGTCGCGGTCGCGCGCCGGCAGGCCGATGCCGTGCACGACCAGCGCGGTGGTGCCGGGTGCGCGCCGCAGCGCGGTGGCCAGGTCCGGGACGCGTGTCACGCCCGGTAACGCGGGCGCTTCGGGCAACGCGATCCACTGTGCGGGATCCGGCCCGACCTGCGCGGCCGTGGTGCCGGCGGTGGCGACCTGCAACTCGACCGCACGGCCAGCGCGCGATGGTGGCAACAGCACCGGGTAAAGCAGCCCGGCGAGCAGCGGTTGGGCGGCGAGCAACAGCCACGGACGGGCGCGCGAAGGCGCTTGCCCGGCGGGCGTGCGCAGCAAGCGAAACCAGCCGACCAGCACCAGCAGGAGCAGCGCCGAGCCGACCAGCCAGGGCAGCGACAGGGTCATGGCTGCGGCTCCTTGCGCAATGCATCCAGATAGCGCTGGCCACGTGCGTCGGGCGTGGCGCGTCGGTGGACCGGCGCCGGGGGGGCGACCAGGGTACGCCAGACCTGGGCGCGCAGCCGGGCGCGGCAGGGGCCGCAGCCGGGTTCGGCGCGCAGGGTTTCCACCGCGGCGACCAAGCTCAATGGGTCGTGCAAGCGGTCCTGCTGGCGCTGCAGCCATTGCGCGTAGCGCGCCAGGGTGGCGTCGGGCACCGGCGCAGGCGCGCCCAACGCGTCCCAGAGATGCAGTGCGGACGGGTCGGGGTCAGGACGGGTGTCCAGGCCGGCGGCACGGTTGCCCAGGCCGGTGCGCTCGCCGCTCAGGCGGCGGCTGGGGTCGATCGGCGGCAGCTGCGTGCCGACCCGCGCCAGGTAGATGCGTTCGGCCTGCTGTACCTGCTTGATGAAACCCAGCGCCTTGTTGGCATAGGGTAGCGCGCGCTCGGGCTGGCCCTGGCGCAGTGCGCCCTCGGACTGCCACATCTGGTCCAGCGCGGCACGCAGCAGCGCCCGGGTCTGCGGGTCGAGCAGGGTGGCGGCTTCGGCATGGTCGTGGGTATGGCCGAATTCGGACAGCACGTTGTCTGCCTGGCCGAAGCTGCTGCGTTCGGGCCGGCCGTTGCTGTCGCCGTGATCGTGGTCGTCCAACGCGGCGGCCCCGGGTTCGGATGCGTGATCGTGTTCGTCGTGGGCGTGATCGTGGGCGTGCGCAGATGGCGCAGGCGATGCCGGTGCGTCGGCGGTCGGCAGGTCATCGGCCGGGGCATCGCTGGTGGGCGGGTCGTCGGCAGTTGGTGGACCTTTGGGCGCGCCCTCGCTTTCTTCGCCGAGGAACTGGCCATAGCGCAACCGGAGCAGGCGCTGGTCCACACCGATGGCATCGGCGCGCTTGAGGAAGCTGGCGGCATCCAGACGCGGTTTGTCCTTCAGCAGCGCCTCGGCGTCGATGATGATCTGGCGCTGGCTGCGGAAGTAGGCCGGCAAGGTCTGCTTGACGCTGGCCTCCAGGCCGGCGGCCATGGTCTGTTCGGGCGGCGGCCAGCGCAGGATGACGCTGGCGCTGCGACCTTCCTGCGCGGTGGGCTGGCGGGTGTCGTGGACGATCAACTGGGCGATCAGGTCGTCGCCGGCGGCCATGCCCAGCGCCTGCGGCTGCAGGGTGGTGGAGAAGGCGCGCTGCCTGGCCGGGCCGCTGCCGGTGAGGTTGCGGCGCTGCGTGCTGAAGGTGATGTTTTCGCCGCTGCCCTGGGCCAGGGTCAGGCGCAGCTCGGCATCGGGGGCGACCGCATAGTCGTCGCTGGCCTCGAAGCGCAGTGTCCAGCCGCCATTGGCGGGCGTCCAGGACACCAGGCTCTGCTCGGGTGCGAGCACGCGCACCTGCGGCGGTCGGTCGGGCAACACCTCGAGCCGATGCAGCTGGCGGTCGGCCGGCGCACCGTCGATGAGAATGCGGTACAGGCTGGCGCGTTCGGCAACCCACTGGCCCTGCCACCGGTCGGTGCTGCCTTGCCGGGCCAGCGCGACGATGCGGCCGTCGGTAAACCGCAATGCGACGGTGCGCGGCGTCGGGCTGACCTGCAGGAGCCACGCCAGCCGGGTGCCGGCCGGGACACGCGCATCAAGGCCAGGCAAGCGCGCGGGCGGCAGGCCGGTGTAGGCAGGCGGCGTGCTATGCAGCCGGGCCTGACGCAACGTGGGCGCGCCGGCACTGGCACGTGCGGCGGCCAGGCGGTCGGTGCCTGGCGCGGGCGGCGGCGCGGTGGGCGGCCACAGCACCAGCGCGATGCAGACGAGCAGACCAGACAGGCTCCACGGCCAGGCGCGGTGCCACGGCCAGGCCGGGCGCAGGTCGCGCGGGGTACTGCGCAAGCGCTGCTGCAGCCGCTGCCGTTGCAGGATCTGCAGCGGGCCGAGTTGCGTGGTCGAGGCGAACAGCAGGTCGCTGCTGTCTTCCAGGTCCGGCTCGCGATCCAGCCGGCGGATCAGCCAGGTCTGGTCGAGTCGGCGTGCCGCCAGCACCGCCACACCGGCCAGTGCCAACACGCTTGCGATCACTACCGGCACGATCGCCAGGTGCGCACCGGCGCGCCATGCCAGCACCGCGGGCACCGCGGCCAGCGGCAGCCCGCTCACCACCACGCCCGCAGCCTGGCGTCGCCGCGCAGCCTGCCAGGCATGCTGCAGTGCCGGCGTGCTCATGCCGCACCACTCCGGCGAGGCGCGGTGGCCAGCCAGCGTTCGACCGCACACAGCAGCAGCACCAGACCGATCAGCCACGGCGCCAGCGGCCACGGGGCCGTGGTCAGGCCGATGGCAGTACCGCGTTGCGGTTGAACGGCCTGCGCCAGCGCGTGCTGTGGGGTGGCAGCTGGCTGCAGGGCGTCGTGCAGACGGGTCGGGAAATCGGCGTCCAGCAGCGCGGGCAGCTGTTGCGGCGTCAGTGGTGCGGCCCAGCGCAAGAGGCGTCCGCGCCGGTACGCCGCAGCGTCGATCAGCGGCGTGCCGTGTGCATCCTGCAGCAGGGGCTGCAGTGCGGTGGCGAGCGTGGACGGCAGCGGCGTCTGCGCGTCGAGCAGCAGTTGCCCGCCGGCCGCGACCCACGCGATGACCGGCGCGGGCGGTGCGCGGTGCGACAGCCACACCACCACCGTGCCGGATGGCCAGCGCGATGGCGCAGCATCGGCGGGCGAACTCACCGGTAGCGTGCCGGGCAGCGCCCAGGCGGCATGCACGGCGCGCAGATAACGCAGGGCCGGCGCTGCCGGTGCGTCGGTAATGAGGTGCAAGCGCAACGGTACGGCGGCGGTGACGGCGGCGGCAGCGGCAGGCGATCGACCCGGCACGACCTGCCACTGCACGTCGCGCGACAGCTGCAGACGCTGTGCATCCAGCGGCCCCCATTGGTTCGGCACGATCACGCGGAGTGCGGCGCCGGGCGGCAGGCCGGCATCGAACTCACGCAACAGGCTGGCCACCGGCTGTGGTGTGCGGATGGTTGGCGTGTTGGCGTCTGTGGCATCGGAGGCGATCGGTGGGAAACCCGGCGCCAGCCACACCCATTGCGCGTTCGCTGCATGCGCACGTTCTCGTGCTGCGGCCAGATCCACGCCGGGGCTGACCGCGATACGCGGGCGTGCATCCTGATGGTCGCGTACTGCCGGCTCGGCCAGCAGCAGCGCCAACGCGGCAAGCAACAGCAGGCGCACCAGCAGCAACGGCCATTCGTCGAAGCGCACCCGGTGGCGCGGGCGCGGCAGCGCACGCAGCCAGCGCAGCGCGGCAAAGTCGGTGGGGCGGTGTTCGCTGCGCCGGGCAAGATGGATCAGCAACGGCAGCAGCAACGCAGCCAAGGCAGCCAGGCCGGCGGGAAAGAGCAGGAACAGGTTCACCGCTGCGCTGCCTCAGCCGCATTATTGAAGCCGGTGCGCTGGCTCATTGCCGTGCACCCTGCGCAAACAACGCGCGCAGCGCCGCATCCGGTGGCGCATCCAGATAATGCACCGCATGCGCAATCCCGGCGGACTGCCAGCGTGCCTGCCGCGCACGCTGCGCCTGGCCGAAGCGGTGCAGGTAGTCGGCGCGCATTGCGGCGCCATCACCGAGCAGTTCCTCGCCGGTTTCCGGATCGCGGAAGCGGTGCCCGCCGTCGAAGGGAAAGTCGCGTTCGTCGCAGGTCAGCACTTGCAGTTGCACCACTTCGCGCCGTGCGGCGGCGAGTCGTTCCAGGGCGCCGACCAACTCTTCATCGAAGCCGTCGCCGATCGACAGCACCAACGTGTGTGCGGCGAGTCGTTCCCATAGCGGCCGCAACGCGTCCATGCCGGGCCAGCGTCCGCCGGCGCGTAGCCCGTGCAAGGCCAGCCACAGGCGGTCGCGTTGACGCGGTCCGCCGCCGGCAGGCACGGCCACCAGGCCATCGCCATGCACCGCGAACAAGCCGACCTGATCGCCCTGGTGCAGCGCGATCTCTGCAGCGCAGGCAGCCAGCGTCGCCATCGCCTGCAAGCGCGTGTCGTGCGGACGCGCCTGATCGGCCTGGCCAGCGGAGGCGGTGGCATCGAGCAACAACCACAACGTGAGCGGGCTTTCGCGTTCGGCTTCGCGCACGAAGAAGCGGTCCGAACGGGCGTAGAGCTTCCAGTCGATCTGGCGCAACGCATCGCCGGGCTCGTACGCGCGGTATTGCGAAAACTCCAGCCCGGCACCACGGCTGCGGCTGGCATGCTGGCCGATGCCGTGCGCGCCCTGTGCGTGACGCGCGCGCAGTTGCAAGCCGCGCAGGCGGCTACGCAGGTCGGCAGGAATCAGCACCGGCACGTCCACACTCACCTCGTTACGTGCCTCACGCCGGGAACGGCACGGCGCGCAGTAGCGCGGCGACCACATCGTCGGCACTGCGCTGTTCGGCTTCGGCGGCGAACGACAGCAGCAGGCGATGACGCATCACCGGTGCAGCCAGCGCAATCACATCCTCGCGTGTCGCCGCGAAGCGGCCATGCAGCAACGCACGCGCCTTGGCCGCGAGCACCAGCGATTGCCCGGCACGCGGGCCGGCGCCCCACTTGATCCACTGCCGCACCTCGTCGCTGGCCTGCGGGCCCGGGCGGCTTGCACGCACCAGGCGGTTGATCCAGGTCAGCAGATCCGCGCCCACATGCACCTGCCGCACCTGTTGCTGCAATGCCAGCACGCTGTCCGCGTCCATCACCTGGGGCACCTGCGCGCTCGCGCTGCCGGTGGTCTGGGTGAGGATGTCGCGCTCCTCCTGCTCGCTGGGGTAATCCACCCGCACATGCAGCAGAAAACGATCCAGTTGCGCTTCCGGCAGCGGATAGGTGCCGGCCTGCTCGATCGGATTCTGCGTGGCCAGCACGAAGAACGGCGCCGGCAACGCATAGGTGGTGCCGGCATAACTGACGGTGCGCTCGCTCATCGCTTCCAGCAACGCGGCCTGGGTCTTGGGCGGGGTGCGATTGAGTTCGTCGGCCAGTAGCAGGTTGGTGAAGATCGGCCCTTGCTGAAACCGGAAGTGGCGATGCCCGGTACCGTGATCTTCTTCCAGCAGCTCGGTACCGAGAATGTCGCTGGGCATCAGATCCGGGGTGAACTGCACGCGGCGGAACTGCAGTTCCAACGCCTGGCCGAGCGAGCGCACCAGCAGCGTCTTGCCCAGGCCGGGCACGCCTTCCAGCAGGCAGTGGCCGCCGGCCAGCAGGCCGATCAGCAGTTGCTCCACCACTGCGTCCTGGCCCACCACCGCCTGGGCCAACGCTGCACGCAACGCGCCGAGTCGGGAGAGTTGTGCGGTGAGGATGTCGTCATTGGGCGAAGTCATGGGAGTCTCGTTGTGTGGCTGTTTGCGCAGGCGCGCGCCGGCGCGTGATGAAGCGTTACTGGCGGACCCTGATTGGACTCACGTGCGCCTCGCTGAGAGCGTACGCAGTGGTGAACTCGCATGGATGTGCTGGCGGGGGCTATCTGCTGTCGGTCCGCACTGCATGGAGCGAGTTCTCACGTGGGTCTGGAGGAGCGCGCTTGCGCGCGATGGGCTGTCGCGCAGTCCACAGCGCGCGCTGTTACGTGGCGTTCAATTGGTCAACGCATACATCACGATGTTGACGCCGAACTTGGTGTTGTCTTCGGCCAGGAAGCGTTTGTTGCGCCAGTCGTAATCCCATTCGCAGCCGTAATCCTTGTTGCTGTACAACACGCCCAGCCGGCCGTCGATGCTGATGCCTTTCAGATAGTCGTGCACCAGATCGTCGCCCCAGCCATTGAGCTCGAAGCCGGTCGCCGGTGGGCCGTCGGGGAACTTGAAGAATGCGCTGTACAGACGGTGCGTATTGGGCAGTTTCTGCAATGCACTCTTGCCGAAGATCGATGCCATCTGTGCTTCGAACGATGTTGCAAACAGCCCGTCGATATCGTGATTGCAATCGTCCACGAACACGAAGCCGCCATTGCGCACATAGCGCTCGAAGTTGCGCCGCTCGATCGGATTGAACTCCACCAGCTTGTGTCCCGACAGATAGCAGAACGGCGCCTGCAACATGCGGGCATCGGCCAGATCCAGCACATGCTCCTGCGGGTCCACGCGCAGCTGGGTGTAGTCGATCAGCGAAGTGATCAGGTTGGACGGCATGCGCGCATCCACCTCCCAATCGCCGGAGTCGTAACGCAGCCGGGTAAACCAGAAGTCGTAATTGCCGGCGGCGCGCGCGCGCCGCGGTAGCGCCAGGGCGGCGGTGCAGCCGAGCAGCAGGCGCAGGAAGTGGCTGCGGGTCATCGTCATGCGGTGGCCTCCCTCATCCGCCCTTCGGGCACCTTCTCCCGTGAACGGGAGAAGGGAGCAGAGCCAGTGTTGCACGTATCGATACGGGAGAAGGGAGCAGAGCCAGCTGCGCTGCGCCCGTCGATGCATCTCCCTTCTCCCGCTTGCGGGAGAAGGTGCCCCGCAGGGGCGGATGAGGGCCGCTACGCCTCACACCGCATCCGACAACGAGGTAAACGTGAAATCGCGCAAACGCATCGGCGGAATCATCATCACGAAATTGGATTCGTCGCCGGCCACGCGCACCGGCTTGCCGAGTTCGTCGATGTTGTTGAGCATGATCACCGGCGATTCGTTGAAGCGGAAATTCTTCACCGGGTACTTGATCTGCCCGTTCTCGATGTAGAACGTGCCGTCGCGGGTCAGCCCGGTGAGCAGCACGGTCTGCGGATCGACCATGCGGATATACCAGGTGCGCGTGACCAGGATGCCCTTCTCGGTGCCGCGCACCAGCTCGGCGATGTTCTTGTCGCCGCCGGCCATCAACAGATTGCCCGGCTCGCCGACCGCGCGCTTGCCGTTCTTCTGCGCCCAGAACCGCGAATACTGCAGGTTGGCGATCTTGCCGTTTTCCACGATCGACATCTTCTCGCGCGGCAGGCCTTCCTCATCCCACGGCAGCACCGCCGCACGCGCATCCCATGGGTCGGCGGTGATATTCACGCGCGGGTCGTAGACCTGTTCGCCCAGCTTGTTGCCGCCGCCCTTCTTGGACAGGAAGCTGCGGCCTTCGTCGGCACGGCGCGCGTCGAAGAAATTCATCATGAAGGAAATCAGCCCGGCAGCCGCAGCCGGCTCCAGGATCACCGTGTACTTGCCCGGCTCCAGCGCCTTGGCCTCGGCCGAATCGCTGGCCTTGCGCATCGCGATGCGGATGTCCTGCTCGGCCTTGAAGTCGGCGGCATCCTTCAGATTACGACCGACCCAACCCGAACCGCGACCGTCTTCGGTGCGCACGGTGCAGGTGTAGTCGAAACGCGCGCCACGCTGATAGCCGAAGTTGCCCTTGCTGTTGGCGAAGGCGGTGAAGCTCTGGCCATCCTCCAGAAAACCGGCGGCGATCAGGCCCTTGCCCTTGCACGGGGCGATCGAATCGGCAGCGACCTGCGCGCGAAACGCCGGATCGATGGCGGCGGTGGATTCGCTGAAGGTCGGGCTGGCCCGATAGGTCTGCTTGCCCACCGCCGGCATGAACTCGGGATTTTCCGGCGCCAGGCGGGCCAGGTCTTCGGCACGCCGCACCACGCGCTCCAGCGAGGCATCGTCGAACTCGTTGATGGTGGCCACGCCCACACGCTTGCCGAACGCCACCTGCACCTGCAGATCGGTGTTGTCGACGATGCCGCTGGTGGACACGTTGTTGAGTGCGAAACGAATGTTGCCGTCGATCGAGCCGGTGAGTTGTGCGGTGCACTCGTCGGCCTTGGACAACTTGATGACCTTGTCCAGGATGGCCTTGGCCTGCGCTTCGGTAAGGATGCTCATGTGGGTATCTCCTGTTAGCCGAGCGAGCGGGCAGTGCTGATGACGTTGATGCCATCGAAGCGAGCGGTGGACGAACCATGCGAGACCGCCGAGACCTGGCTCGGTTGGCCCTTGCCGTCGAAGAACGAGCCGCCCAGGCGGTAGTCGCGTTGATCGGCGACCGCAGTGCAGGCGTTCCAGAATTCCGGCGTACGGATCTGATAGGCCACGTCTTCGAGCATGCGGGTGATCGCACCGTTCTTGATTTCGTAGAACAGCTGGCCACCGAACTGCGCGTTGTAGCGCTGCTGGTCGATGGAGAACGAGCCGTCGCCGATGATGTAGATGCCGTTTTCCACGTTCTTGATCAAATCGCTCACGCTCAGCGGTGTCTTGCCGGCCGCCAGCGACACGTTGGCCATGCGCTGGAACTGCACGCTCGACCACGAGTCGGCATAGCAGCAGCCATCGGAAGCGGTCTTGCCGAGGATATGCGCCTGATCGCGGATCGCTTGATAGTCCACCAGCTTGCCGTCGCGGATCAGATCCCACTGCTTGGTCTTGACGCCTTCATCGTCGTAGCCGACTGCGCCCAGGCTGCCGGCCTGGGTCTTGTCGGCCAGGATGTGCACCTTGTCGCTGCCGTACTGGAAGCCGGTCTTGAGCTTGTCCAGCGTGGCGAAACTGGTGCCGGCGTAGTTGGCCTCGTAACCGAGCACGCGATCCAGTTCCAGCGGGTGGCCGATGGATTCGTGGATGGTCAGCCAGGTGTGCGAGGGGTCCAGCACCAGGTCGTACTTGCCCGGCTTCACCGAGGGCGCCTTGAGCTTTTCCTGAGCCTGTTTGGCCGCCGCGATCGCGTCTTCCTTCATGTCGTAGGACAGACCGTAATTGACCACGCCGTTGGGCGAGACGAACTTGCCCGAAGCAGCGCCATCCAGATACTCGTAGCCCAGGCCCATCGGCGCGGACAACCCGTCGCGGGTGCGGAACTTGCCGCTGGCGGTGTCGATGGCGGTGACGCTCATCGGTGCCCAGATGCGATGCACGTCCTGATCGATATACGAGCCGTCGGTGCTGGCGAAGTACTTCTGCTCGTTGACCACGAACAGCATCGAGTTGACGAAGTTGGCGCCGGCGGCGGTGGCGGCAGCGTTCACGCCGAGCAGCAGGTCCACCTTGTCCTTGATCGGCACTTCCATCGCGTTCTTCTTGATCGGCGTCTTCCAGCTCACCTCGCCCACGCCCGGCGTCGGCGCCAGCTGCACCGGCGTGCCCTGCACCTTGGCGTTGGCCTTGGCGATCGCCGCCGCCTGCGCGGCCGCCTTGGCCACGCCTTGCTCGGTGAGCTCGTTGGTGGCGGCAAAGCCCCAGGCGCCACCGACGATCACGCGGACGCCCGCACCGATGGATTCGGTGTTGACCACGTTCTGCACCTTGTCCTCGCGGGTGATGACGAACTGGCGCAGATAGCGGCCGATGCGCACATCGCAATAGCTCGCACCGGCCTGCCGCGCGGCGTTGAGGCCGGCATCGGCCAGGCGCTTGTTGCGGCCCACATCGAACGGCGTCAACAACTGCTCGGCGGCGATGGCCTTGCCGAAGTAGGCGGGCACGATCAACCCACCCATGGTCAGCCCGGTCAGGGCCAGGAAATCACGTCGCTGCACGGCAACCCCCCAATAGTCCTACGCGGCGCGCAGGTGATGTGGTGACGCGCCGATCGGTCTCTGCGCGCTATCTCCGATTCTTGCCGGGCGATGAATGCCGCGTCAAATGACTTTCGGCATGGGTGCAGCGGCAATCGCTGTGCTCGCATGAGTCGAGCGGCGCACGCAGCCTGCATGCAACTGCGGCGAGCGGGGCTGGTGGCGTTTGCTTGCTGCGCCATCGCGCCGACACGCGATGTGATCGATGAAAGGCATGCATTATCTTATCGGCGGTCGTGCAATGCGCGACGCGCACGCCATCGTGCGCAGTGCCTGCTTCATATGGCTCGGAGAGGCCAAAGATGAAGCGATCATCTGCGGTTTGGCTGCACGGCCCTT
Organism: Xanthomonas sp. 3058; assembly: GCF_014199765.1. Taxonomy (NCBI): domain Bacteria; kingdom Pseudomonadati; phylum Pseudomonadota; class Gammaproteobacteria; order Lysobacterales; family Lysobacteraceae; genus Xanthomonas; species Xanthomonas sp. 3058. Next base: position 27,680 of record NZ_JACHOF010000022.1, read on the forward strand.
GCCCGCCCACCATCGCAGGACACGCCGCAAGTACCTCCCTTAGGCTCTTATGCGGCATCCATGCCGCGTAAGGTCACGCGACGGTGAGCAGGCAAGGACCAGTCGAGATGGTCGGTGCGCATTGAATAGCGCTGCGTAGGATCATCTTCGCAACGCAAGGCGATTAACCTTCAGGCTTTAAAAAAGCTACCGACAAACTTTCTGGTGCGGTGTCCTCGCCGCTTGCGGGACCGTGTGGCGGCATGGATGCCGCCACCGAGCCTCCACGGACGGATTCACGGCGTGTCCCGCGAGCGGCGAGGGCACCGCGCGCTCGACGAATCAAGCTTTTGATCGCATCTAACAACGCCAAGAATCGATATCATTATTAGCCGCGCTTAGCCCAATGAGCGCGCGGTATTGATTACGTTGATGCCATCGAAGCGCGCAGTCGATGACCCATGCGACACGGCTGAGACCTGGCTGGGTTGGCCCTTGCCATCGAAGAACGAACCGCCCAGGCGGAAGTCGCGTTGGTCGCAGACCGCGCTGCAGGCGTTCCAGAATTCCGGCGTGCGGATCTGGTAGGCACCGTCTTCCACCAACCGCGTGACCTGGCCGTTCTCGATTTCGTAGAACAACTGCCCGCCGAACTGCGCGTTGTAGCGCTGCTGATCGATCGAGTACGAACCGCGCCCGTGGATATAGAACCCGCGCTCGACGTTCTTGATCATCTCGGTAACGCCCAGTGGCTTCTTGCCTGCAGCCAACGAGACGTTTGGCATGCGCTGAAACTGCACGCTGGACCAGGAGTCTGCATAGCTGCAGCCATCGGAGGCGGTCTTGCCGAGCAGATGCGCCTGATCGCGCGTGCATTGGTAATCGACCAGAATGCCGTCCTTCACCAGCTCCCATTGCTTGCTCTTGACACCCTCATCGTCATACCCCACCGCGCCCAGGCTGCCCGGTTGGGTGCGGTCGGCGACGAAGGTCACCGCATCGCTGCCCCAGCGGAAACCGGCATCGCGCTTGTCCAGCGTGGCGAAGCTGGTGCCGGCGTAATTGGCCTCGTAGCCGAGCACGCGATCGAGTTCGAGCGGGTGACCCACCGACTCATGGATGGTGAGAAACAGATTGCTCGGGTCGATCACCAGATCGTATTTGCCGGCCTTCACCGAGGGTGCGGTGAGCTTGGCGCGCGCCTGCTTTGCGGCGGCGATGGCGTCTTCGCGCGCATCGTAGCTTTTTCCATAACCGACAAGCCCGCCAGGCAGTGCGTGCTTCTCGCGCGCATCGCCATCCAGATACTCATACCCCATACCCATTGGCGAAGACAGCCCGTCGCGGGTGCGGAACTTACCGCTGGCCTTGTCCACCGCGGTCACGGTAAAGGGCAGCCACAGCCGGTGCACGTCCTGATCGATATAAGAGCCATCGCTGCTGGCGAAATATTTCTGCTCGTTGATCGCAAACATGCGTGAAGCCACGAAGGTGGCGCCGGCGTTGAGCGCGGCCGCGTTGACGTCCATCAGCAGTGCCACCTTGTCCTGCAGCGGCACTTCCATTGCATTTTTCTTGATTGGCGTGCGCCAGCGGACCTGCCCGGCCGGCGTCGCCGGTGCCAGCTGTACCGGCGTGCCGCCCAGCCGTGCATTGGCCTTGGCGATCGCCACCGCCTGCCGCGTGGCGGTGGCCACACCGTCGCTGGTCAGCGTATTGGTCGCTGCAAAGCCCCACGCACCATCGGCCAGCACGCGCACGCCCACGCCACTGGATTCGGCGTTGACCACGTTTTCCACCTGCGCCTCGCGGGTGATCACGAACTGGCGCAGATACCGGCCCACACGCACATCGCAATAGCTCGCACCCGCCGCCTTGGCGGTGGTCAGCGCAGTATCGGACAAGCGCCGGTTGCGCGCCGTATCGTTGGGCGTGAGCAACTGTTCGGCGGCGATCAGGCGCGTGTGCGGCAGCAGCAAGCCGGCGGCCCCGATGCCTGACAGGGTGAGGAAGGTACGACGGTCCACAGCGGTTCTCCATTGACGGCGCGCGACATGACCCCCGCCGCGCCAGCCCCCGAGACTGGCCGGTGTGGGCGTTGGCGGTCAAGTGGGCAGTGCAGTGTCTGGTTCCAGGCGACGACCCGGTGGCGTACCCGAGAAGGGCCACCAGCGTCCTGTGCGAGGCGAGCGCGGCTGATGACGCACAGCATCTCGCTCAGCACGCGGCTATCGTCCAGAGCAGCGTTAGCGCGTGTGGCTATCGTTGGGCGTGGTTGCCGATGCTGGTGCGCACCTGTTATGCCCACGAATGCGCAACTACCGCAGCATGACTAACGTCGCCAGACGATGCGTGGTTCGCAGCGATAGCAGCGCCTTCGTGCCCGCGCCGTGCGCCATCGCGTGGCTAACCTACACATGTGCGCCGCAATCGCCGGTCGAGCAGATAGCCCAACACGCCGCCGACGGTAATGGGCAGCAGTGCATAGAGCGGGATGAAGATCAGCGCCAGCGCCGACTGCGCGTCGGCACGCAGATCCAGCGTGGCGTGCGCCCAGGCCAGCGTGCCGAAGCCGAGCAGGCAGGGCACCAGCAGCGCGATTGCGCGCCGGTAGGCAAAACTGATCGCCAGTAGCGCGCCCCAGGCGATCGCGTTGAATCCCCCCAGCAATAACCACCCGCCGAGGCCGGTGTCGGTGTATTGCCGTAACCAGTCCAGGCCATACGGCAGCTGCGTCGCGTACGGCAATACCACGCCAACCAGAACCAACAAGCAACGGGCAGTGCGCATGCGCATCGGTACAGCTCGGTTGACACCGCGGGGAGTGCGGGCGCGTCAATGCTTGTCGATCTATGGCGCATGCGTCAACGCCACTTGGCATGCAACATGGGGACGTTGCGCATGCGCCATAGATCGACATCTTGCTGGTAAAGCGCGTGCCGTGCTGATGAGCATGGCGGCACTCTGCGCCGCGCGAACATCCTGCAGTCCAGCATGTCTTGCGTTTGCTGGTGCACAGCAAGGAACACCACAGCCATACGCTGTAGCTGCGCGTTTTTACAGCAATTTCCTGGTGTACTGATACAGCCCGCCGGCGAATGCCGCCCAGAGGATGGTGGATCCAAAAAATAACGGCGCCCACGAGGAATGGGTTAGCTCCTGGGAAGTGCCAAGCAGATAAAGACAACAGTCGATGATCGCTGCGCTGATTGCCCCAGCCAGGGCCGCGTAGCGAGGACGCGCGTACTTCAGTCTGGGAGTCAAGTGCAATACGGGCACGCCAAGAGCCAGAAATGCAGGCAAACCCAGGACGAACGAAGTAGCAAAAAAAATAACAGTAATGCTGCCTTCCATATCAGAATTGCCGATAAAAAGTAGCCCGATGAATAAGCTGGTTCCGCTGAAAACTGATGCGGCAAGGCAGGCGTAGATCGAGACAGCGAGAATCTTCAAGCCCACCTTCGCCCCCTGTGTAATGGCTGGCAATAGCGCCTTGCGCTGAAGCGGCTCCGTCATGCCGGCCGCGTCGCAATAAAGGTCATACTCGAAATCAGCACACAAGCTCTCCAATGATGATTCTGTCGCCGTCATCACGCCTGTCATGCACATCCTGCCTGGTGCACAACAGCTCACCCGCATGGGCGAGATGGATATCCACACGTATGTAGACAACTCTTTACATGGTGCCCTCGTCAATCAACTTGACTGAGGTCGTGGCACAGTTACGATCAGAATGTTTATGGCCTGGTTCGGTATCACTCTGCCAGGCTGGAAATTTCGATCAAATCCTCTTTCCTGAAATATTCCTGGCCGGGTTGAACGAGCACCAGTTGCGGCCAGGTAAATGCCGTTGTCTTGCTGACGAACACGGGCGGTTTTCCTTTCGGGCTGTATTCAATCACGAAACCTGCCAGTTCCAGTCCCAGCGATGGCATGATGACACTGTTGTGATGCCAAAAGACTGCACCTGCCGCTCGCCCGAGCGTCGAATAAACAAGCTTCGGATCGTCATCGAAGACAGAAACGTCCTGGAACCGGATGTCGATCGTGTCGGACCGTCCAATCGAGAGATAGGTCAATCGTCCGCGTTGAAACGAACACAACGGCGCGTCGCGATGACGGAACTGGTTGGTTGCCACGCTGCCGTCAGGCAGCGTTTCTTCGGTTGTTTCCTCAACTGGCCCCATCACACTTTCGAACTGGGCAACTTGCGCTTGCGTCATGCCGAATTCAAGCGGCCCCAGGCTCCTGTTCGGCGTGATATTCCAGATGTCCCTCACGAGGATCTCCTAAGCCTTCTTCACTGTGTCGAGCGGACAACGCAGCGTGAGAGGCCCGCCGTCGAACTGCGACGTCTCCCCAGAAATCGAGTCGCGCCATGATGCGGCGCGACTCGATGTCGCTTACTTGGTCTGACTTTGCGCGCGTTTGAAATACGCCGTGCGCATCATCGGGTTGCCGTCCTTGAAGTAGGCTTCAATCTCGGTCATGACCTTGCCATTGGCGCTGACCGTATAGGTGCGTGTGGATGCCGGGACGCCTTGATACATCAACTGCATGACCAGCACGCCTGGCTCGGGCATTTTGACTGCGGCACGATCGACCAGGTAAGTGCCGGATGCCTTACCCGGCGTGCCGTCCAGCAATAGCGTGGATTGTGCCTCCAGCTTGTTGTTGTCGTGTTCGATGATCTCGGCGCTGGTTGCCCATTTGTTGCCTGGAACCTGTTTGAACTCCAGGACGACACGCTTGGGGCGTACCGCCGCTGGCATCGGGAGACTGCTGGTATCCAGCAGCCAGGTTCCGACCAGTGGCGATGTTGCGGTTGATGCGGAGAATGCGGGTGTGGCCTGCAACATGACGGCAGCCACCAATGCAACACATGCGGTCTTCATGTGAACTCCCTGATCGATACGTGGTCCCTGCGGGCAATCATGCGACTGCTTGCAAGGCACTGTGAGTAGATCAACGTCCCGTAGACCGTCCCACTCCGGCCCGAGCGCGGTATACACCGCTGCGCGGCGCTGAGTCAACTCACGACAGCATGTGGCTGTTGGCGGAGTCCTCGCCGATCGCCACGCCATCGTGTGCTGCGCAATCAGCCGTTGTCACACAGCAGGACACCCGCACTGGGCGGGTGTCTTGCGTGCATCAGCGCTGCGTGTTGCTGGCGCGGGAACTTCAGCCCTGTGCCTTGTCGAATTCCAGGTGATACCGCGTGGCCTCTGCCACTTCGTTCTTCGAGCCCAGGAACACCGGCACACGCTGATGCAGTTGCGTGGGTTGAATATCCAGGATGCGCTCGCGCCCCGTGGTCGCCGCACCGCCGGCCTGTTCCACCAGCATGCTCATCGGGTTGGCTTCGTACATCAGGCGCAGCTTGCCCGGCTTGGATGCGTCCTTCTTGTCCCAGGGGTAGATGAAGATGCCGCCGCGGGTCAGGATGCGGTGCACGTCGGCGACCATGCTGGCGATCCAGCGCATGTTGAAGTCCTTGCCGCGCGCGCCGTCCTTGCCGGCCAGCAGATCGCTGAGGTAAGACTGCATGGCCGGTTCCCAGTGGCGTTGGTTGGACATGTTGATGGCGTATTCGGCAGTGTCGTCGGGCACGCGCATATTGGCCTGGGTCAGCAGGAAGCTGCCTTCCTCGCGCTCCAGGGTGAAGGCGTGGGTGCCGTGACCGAGCGTGAGCACCAGCATCGTGCTGGGGCCGTAGATGCAGTAGCCGGCGGCGACCTGTTGGGTGCCTGGCTGCAGGAAGTGTTCGTCGCCGGGCTTTTCGGTGCCCTTGGGCGCGCGCAGTACCGAGAAGATGGTGCCGACCGAGACGTTGACGTCGATGTTGGAGCTGCCATCGAGCGGGTCGAACAGCAGCAGGAAGTCACCGCTGGGGTATTGGTCGGGCACTGGCTGGCTGTGGTCCATTTCTTCGGACGCGCACGCAGCCAGGTGGCCGCCCCAGGCGTTGGCTTCGAGCAGGATGTCGTTGCTGAGCACATCGAGCTTCTTCTGCGCCTCGCCCTGCACGTTGCCGGTGCCGGCATCGCCGAGCACGCCGCCCAGCGCGCCCTTGCTCACGGCGATGGAAATGCGCTTGCAGGCGCGCGAGACGATGGTGATCAGCTGGCGCAATTCCGGGTCGATACGGCCGGCGTGTTGCTCTTCGATCAGGAAGCGGGTCAGCGAGGGACGCGACATGGGAGCGGGCAGCCTGTGTAGGAAGTGGGCCGCCATTGTCGCCATTGCGCCGTTAGATTTCGATCACTTGCTGCGCGTTTTGCAGCGTGATTGATCGAACATGCGCGAATTGGGGGGCTGCGATGGTTGCGCTGCGCTTGCCCCCATCCGCCCTTCGGGCACCTTCCCCCGCAGGCGGGGGAAGGGAGCGATGCCGGTGCGTGGGTAGTGGTGGGTTGGCGATGGTTGGGCTGCGCTTGCCCCATCCGCCCTTCGGGCACCTTCCCCGCCGGCGGGGGAAGGACGCGGCGACGGCTGGGGACAGAGCGGCGTCTGCGGGCACAAAAAAACCGGGAGGCTGGCGCGCTCCCGGTTTGCTGGCATTGGCCGGTGTGGCCGATCGCGGTCACTTACATCCGGCTGACGGTCGCCACGGCCTGTGCCACGTAGTCCAGGTTGCGCTGACTCAACGCGGCCACGCAGATACGGCCAGTGCCGACGGCGTAGATCGCGAACTCGTCGCGCAGGCGGTCCACCTGGGTCCGGGTCAGGCCCGAATACGAGAACATGCCGGCCTGGCGCTGGATGAAGTCGAATTCCGGCGAGCCCAGCGTGGCGAGTTTGGCGACCAGGCCCGCGCGCAGGGCGTGGATACGCTCGCGCATTTCGGTGAGCTCCTGCTCCCACAGGTCGCGCAACTCCGGGCTGGTCAGCACGCCAGCCACCAAGGCGGCGCCGTGCGTGGACGGGCTGGAGTAGATCGTGCGGATGATGCGCTTGACCTGTGACTGCACGGCCTTGGCTTCGGCTGCGGTGGCCGAGACCACCGACAACGCGCCCACGCGCTCGCCATACAGCGAGAACGACTTGGAGTACGAGCTGGCCACCACGTAGCTGTCGATGCCTTCGGCAGCCAGCAGGCGCACCGCGTAGGCATCGGCCTCGATGCCCTTGTCGAAACCCTGGTAGGCGATGTCGACGAACGGGAACAGGTTGCGCTCTTTCAGCAGGCCGGCGACCTGCTTCCACTGGTCCTTGGTCAGGTCGGCGCCGGTCGGGTTGTGGCAGCAGGCGTGCAGCAGCACCACCGTGCCCGGTTCGAGCTTGGCCAGGTCGGCGAGCATGCCGTCGAAGTTCAGGCCATGGCTGGCGGCGTCGAAATAGGTGTAATCCACCACCTCGAAGCCGGCCGCGCCGAACACCGCGCGATGGTTTTCCCAGCTGGGGTTGCTGATGGCGATGGTGGAGGTGGGCAGCAGCTTCTTGAGCAGGTCTGCGCCGACGCGCAGCGCACCGCTGCCGCCGACGGTCTGCGAAGTCGCCACGCGCCCGGAGGCCACCAGCGCCGATTCGGCACCGAACAGCAGCTCCTGGGTGGCCTTGTCGTAGGCAGCCAGGCCGTCGATGGGCAGATAGCCGCGCGGTTTGGCCTCCAGCGCGAGCTGCTGCTCGATCTTGTGCACGGCACGCAACAGCGGGATGCGCCCGTTTTCGTCGTAATAGATGCCCACGCCCAGATTGACCTTGTTGGGGCGGCTATCGGCGTTGTAGGCCTCGGTCAGGCCCAGGATGGGGTCGCCTGGAACCTGTTCTACGTTTGCAAAGAAGGACACGGCATGACTCGCTGAAGGACGAAAGAGTGGGGTACTTCCGGATCGTTGGCCACTGCTGGGCCAAACCACTTCATCGTAGCAGGGCGTGGCGGGCGTAGCATGCTTCGTTCCGTACGCAACGATGCGGCCACAGTACGGATGAGTGACACTACGCCCATGCCCAGACTCACCTTGTTGGCCGCTGCGTGCGGCCTGTTCGCCGGTGGCTTCGCGCCGCTCGCCCTGGCCGCCGATCCGGCCCCGCCTTCCGCCCCGTCGATCCGGGCCCTGCCTGCGGTCCAGGTGGACGCCGCACGCGTGCACGGGGTGGACGACTTCGACCTGCCGGCCTCGTTCACCGTGATATCGGCCGACGACGACAACCGACGCGGCGCGCAGGTGTCCGAGCTGCTGGACGGTATCCCCGGGCTGGTGGCGCGCGACCGGCAGAACTATGCGCAGGACACCCAGCTGTCGATCCGCGGCTTCGGCGCTCGCTCCACCTTCGGCGTGCGCGGCGTGCGCCTGCTGGTGGACGGCATCCCGGCCAGCATGCCCGACGGGCAGGGCCAGCTCTCGCACTTCAACGTACTGGGTGCCGAGCGGGTGGAAGTGCTGCGCGGGCCGTTCTCGGCGCTGTACGGCAATTCCTCCGGCGGCGTGCTGCAACTGTGGAGTGCCGACGGCAAGCCCGACGACCCGTGGCGGCTGCGTGCCACCTACGGCAGCAACGCCACCGTCAATGTCGGCGCGCAGTTGCTCGGCCAGCAGGGCGCGGTGCACTACAACCTGGCCGCCAATCATTTCGAAACCGACGGCTTCCGCGACCATAGCCGCGCCAAGCGCGATTCGGTCAACGCCAAGCTGGGTTTCGATCTGGCCGAAGGCCGCCGGCTGGATCTGGTGCTCAATTATCTCGATGCGCCCGATGCACAGGACCCGCTGGGCCTGACCCGCACGCAATTCAATGCCGACCCGCGCCAGGCCACCTCGGTGGCCACCCAGTTCAACACCCGCAAATCGGTGCGCCAATCGCAGGCCGGGGCGATCTTCACCCAGCAATTGGACAGCCAGACGCTGCGGCTGATGGCCTATGGCGGGCAGCGCAGCGTGGAGCAGTTCCTGGCGATTCCGGTAGCGGTGCAGCGCAACCCGCGGAATCCGGACAGCGCGCTGCATTCGGGCGGGGTGATCGATCTGGACAGCAATTACGAAGGCGCCGACGCGCGCTGGGCGTGGCAGGGGCAGGCGCTGGGCCGGCCGCTGCAGCTCACCGTGGGCGCAAATGTCGATCGCCAACGGCAGCACCGCACCGGCTACGAGAATTTCGTCGGCGACACGCTGGGCGTGCAGGGCGCGCTACGCCGCAATCAGCGCGACCAGGTCGAGAACGTGGACCAGTTTGCGCAGGCGTGGTGGCAGTGGAGCGACCGCTGGTCGGCCTTGCTGGGCGTGCGGCATAGCCAGGTGCGTTTCCGCTCGGATGACAACTACATCGTCGGCCGCAACCCGGACGACAGCGGGCGGCGCGAGTATTCGGCCACCACGCCGGTCGCCGGCATCGTGTTCCGCGCCAACGAGGATCTGCGTTTTTACGCGTCGGCCGGACGCGGCTTCGAAACGCCCACCTTCAACGAGCTGGGGTATCGCAACGATGGTGGTGCCGGCCTGGCGCTGGACCTGGGCTCGGCCACGAGCCGCAATTACGAGGTCGGCAGCAAATGGCGCGCGCAAAGCGGCGCAGCGGTGGAGATCGCGTTGTTTCGCGCCGATACCGACGACGAACTGGCGGTGGCCAGCAACACCAATGGCCGCAGCACCTTCCGCAACATCGGCGCCACCCGGCGCCAGGGCGCAGAGCTCAGCTGGAATCAACCGGTGGGCGCCACCCAGCAACTGCAGATGGCCTACACCTTCGTCGATGCCACTGTGCGCGATGGCTACCTCACCTGCGCCAGCAGTGGCTGTGCCACGCCGACCGCGCCAGTGTCCAGCGGCGCGCGCCTGCCGGGCGTGCCGCGTCAGCAGCTGTTCGCACGCTGGCAGTGGCAGCCGATGCAATGGCAGTTCGCCGCCGAAACGGTGGCCTCCGACGCCACCGTGGTCAACGACCTGGCCACCGAGCGCGCGCCCGGCTATGCGCTGGTCAATCTGGAAGCCTCCCGGCGCTGGACGACCACGCTGGGCCGGCTGCGCACCTTCGCCCGCATCGACAACGTGCTGGACCGGCAGTATGTCGGCTCGGTGATCGTCAACGACGGCAACGGACGCTATTACGAACCGGGTCCGGACCGCACCTATACGCTGGGGTTGCAGTGGGATTTCGATGGTTGAGACGGCGCCCGCGTGTCAGCGTAGAGCGTCAACTCGCCCGACATCTCGTCTGGATTGCGATGTACCTGCTCCATCCAGGCGCTGAACTGCGCTGGCATTTTGCCGAGCGTCCTTACCAGGAGGGCGGTACCGTATGAGGCGGAATTCCTGTTCGTCTGCCTCGACGCTAATTACGCAACGGATATCGAAGCCAGCGTGGTGTTCACGGAGCTTCTGCGTTATCACCACGATGGCGCCGGCTTCTGGCAACGCCATGGTGTGCACCATCCTTTTCTGCTGCCGGGTTATCGCGGCGACGGGCGTCGCTATCACCGAAACTTCGCGCAGCTGGGCTTTCTACCGCAGGATGCGGCGCAGGTGGCGTTTGTCGCGTTGCTGCATGTGCCCACGGTAGGACGCAGCAAGTTGGTTGCTGCGGATCTGGATATCACCCACTTGCGCATGATCGATTCCGCCATCCGCAACGGACGTGCCCGGCACATTTTCCTATCGGCGGGTGTGGCGCGGCTGATGCGCGCCACCCAGCTGTTCGCATGGCTGCCGGCACAACCCCACGGCAGGAACGCTGCTGCCACTGCTGTTCGCCGACGCACAGCGGCAGGTTTATCAGCATCTACATCTGTCCACCTATGGCAAGTTTCAGGCGCAGCTCGAACGTGAGGCAGCTGCAGTCGCGCGCCTGCTGCATGCGCATAGAACACGCAGCGATTAAGCGCTCACAACTACACGATCATGCAGCCTCCAGGCGGGCGCGGCGTTGTATCACGCGTCCACTAGCGCTCTCTCATCTTGCCCGCTGCTAGGTCGTCTTCTGTCACCAGTTTCGTCAGCAGCTTGGTAAAGCTCCCGGCGGCGAGGCCGAGAAAAGCATTTCCCTCACTGCACCAGGTTCCGTGATTTTCCGGCGCCATTCGCCAGATGGTGCCGTGGCTTCTATCTGAAAGATCGATCAGATAATACTCGCCGCCCGCTTCAGTTACCCCGATCGGCACTGTTCTAGCTGGTATGCGCGCACCGATGTTTTCATAATGCTCGTCCGGGCGAGATAATCTTAGATACCATTCGAGAACAGCCTTGGAAGACATGATGGACGCCAAGTGACAAACTTCCCTGGTCAGGTTGCCGGCAATGGAATACTCCACAAGCAGGCGTCTTGGATCGTCAAACCGCATTTGCAGACCGCCATATTTCCCCATGAAAGCAAGGTAGTCGGCAGGGAATGCGGCATCGCAATCTTCTTCAATTTTCTTCAATGGCTCCAGATCACAGGCAACTTTTTTCGGATAGTTTTCCCGTGTAAAGTTCCACGCATCCACCAGTCCAGGATGCACAGTGGCTAGATCGATATCCATTTTTTCTCCTTAGAAAAGGATGGTCCACACCGCCGCGTTGCCAGAAGCCGGTGCCATCGCGATGATGGCGCAGAATTTGCCCGAACACCGGGCCAGCTTCGATATCCGACCCATCTTCGGCGTCAAGGCCGAACCATGATCGTCGTCGATCACGCCCCCCGCAAATGAGTTTCTCATGCGCGAGCATGACCTGGGGTTATTGCTCGATCTCGACGACCGGCCTTTCGATCCTGCTGTCGTTGAACGCGGCGGAGCTGGCGGCCCGGGTAGAGGCCAGACTTCACGATTCGTAGCACGCGATATCAACGCGGCAGACGGAAAGCGTGTGCTTGCGGCGGTGCAGGCATGGCACCCCAGGATGCATTGCAGCGAAGTGATGCGCACCTGCGCCAGTGGGGATGCGCGCAGCAAGCGCACACCTCATGCTAGCCTGCGCCACTCATTCACAGCATGGAGTGCGACGATGATGGCCTGGAAGCAAATGGTGACTGCTTCGACGATGATGGCCGGCCTGCTGGCCTGCAACGCAGCATGGGCAGACCACGTGGACATGCGCATCGTGCGCGACTATCCGGCCGGCAGCCCGGCCATCGCACAGATACACACGTGGTTGCAGCAACAATCCAGACTGAGCACCCAGCCCAAGCAGATGCCGCCGCCGGCCAGCGCCGCAGAGCTAGGCGCAGTGCGCACCAGCATGACGTCATTCGATAATCCCTTGGGTACGCGCACTGACGCAGCAGGTAATGCCGCGCCGCTGCCCGCGCACGGCAAGCCGCGCGATGTAGTCAGTGTTGAGGCCTGTCATGCCGGCACGCGCTATCGTTGGGATTACGTGTGGCAAACCGCGACACCATCCGGTTGGCGGCTCCAGTCCTACCGGCAGTAGCAGGCGATTGACTGCGCTGCAAGTACGATCGGGTCCGAGCCGCTGACGCCTGCCGCATCGCACGACTGACGTGCATGGCACTACAGGACGATTGGCTCGCGCAGCGGGCGGCGTCCCCGTGCAGAGCCATCCATCCGGCTAGGTATCGCGATCCGAACGCGGATCACGCTGCTGCACGCGATGACGCATTGCAGCGCATTTCAGGCCAGCAGTCACCTTGGCAAGCACTACGGCAATGACGCAGCGCAGCAGCTTGTGACATGACATTGCGCTAGCACTTGCCCGGGTATACACGTTCGCATCGGACCACTTCGCAGGAGATGATGATGAACGCGCTTGCCTCTGCCAAACCGCTCAATACCGATCCGCAGTCGATCTTCAAACCGCGCTACGACAACTTCATCGGCGGCAAGTGGGTTGCGCCGCACAGTGGCCAGTATTTCGACAACACCACGCCGATCAACGGCAAGGTGTTCACTTCGATCGCGCGCTCCACCGCGCCGGATATCGAAGCCGCATTGGATGCCGCACACGCGGCAAAAGAAGCCTGGGGCAAGACCTCCACCACCGATCGCTCCAATGTGCTGCTCAAGATCGCAGACCGCATCGAGCAGAACCTGGAATTGCTCGCCTATGCCGAGACCTGGGACAACGGCAAGCCGGTGCGCGAAACGCTCAATGCGGACGTGCCGTTGTGCGTGGACCACTTCCGTTATTTTGCCGGTGCGATCCGTGCGCAGGAAGGCGGCATTTCCGAGATCGACAGCGACACCATCGCGTATCACTTCCATGAACCGTTGGGCGTGGTGGGGCAAATCATTCCGTGGAATTTCCCGCTGCTGATGGCGTGCTGGAAACTCGCACCGGCCCTGGCCGCCGGCAACTGCGTGGTGATGAAGCCGGCCGAGCAGACGCCGGCCTCGATCCTGGTGCTGATGGAAGTCATCGGCGATCTATTGCCGCCGGGCGTGCTCAACGTGGTCAACGGCTTCGGCCTGGAGGCGGGCAAGCCGCTGGCCAGCAACCCGCGCATCGCCAAGATCGCCTTCACCGGCGAAACCACCACCGGCCGGTTGATCATGCAATACGCCAGCCAGAACCTGATTCCGGTGACGCTGGAGCTGGGCGGTAAATCGCCCAATATCTTCTTTGCCGATGTGATGGCCGAAGACGACGATTTTCTCGACAAAGCGGTGGAAGGCTTTGTGCTGTTCGCCTTCAATCAGGGCGAGGTGTGCACCTGTCCGTCCCGCGCGCTGATCCAGGAATCGATCTACGACAGGTTCATGGAAAAAGCGCTGGCGCGCGTTGCCGCGATCAAGCAGGGCAATCCGCTCGATCCCAATACCATGGTCGGCGCGCAGGCCTCCAGCGAGCAGCTGGAAAAGATCCTGTCCTATATCGATATCGGCAAGCAGGAAGGCGCCGAAGTGTTGATCGGCGGCGAGCGCAATACGCTCGATGGCGAGCTGGCCGGCGGCTTCTACGTCAAGCCGACCGTGTTCAAGGGGCACAACAAGATGCGCGTGTTCCAGGAAGAGATCTTCGGTCCGGTGGTGTCGGTCACGACCTTCAAGGACGAGGCCGATGCCTTGTCGATCGCCAACGACACTTTGTATGGCCTGGGCGCAGGTGTGTGGAGTCGCGACGCCTCGCGCCTATATCGCATGGGCCGCGCGATCCAGGCCGGCCGCGTGTGGACCAATTGCTATCACGCGTATCCGGCGCATGCCGCGTTCGGCGGTTACAAGCAGTCGGGCATCGGCCGCGAGAATCACAAGATGATGCTCGACCACTACCAGCAGACCAAGAACCTGCTGGTGAGCTATTCGCCGAAGGCGTTGGGGTTCTTCTGATGCGTGGGCCTGTTGCCGCTCGACTGCGATGACCGATGCATCCGGCACAGTTGCGCCTGGTCGCCGCGCCGGCTGACTATGAACCGCTTACGCGCGATTTGACCTCGATCAAGGCACGGCGCCCCCAGGGCGCCTAGGGTGGACTGCACTATCGGGGCGGAGTGCAGCATGGACACGACAATGAAAGCCGCAGTGGTGCGTCAGTTCGGCGCGCCGCTGGCTGGCAAGACGTCTGGGCGCCACGGTGACGGTGAATGCGCGCACCACCGATCCGGTGGCGTATCTCAAGAAGGAAATCGGTGGCGCCCACGGTGCCCTGGTCACGGCGGTCTCGCCCAAGGCGTTCGAGCAGGCGATCGGCATGGTGCGCCGTGGCGGGACGGTGTCGCTCAACGGGTTGCCACCGGGCGAGTTTCCGCTGGATATCTTCGGCATGGTGCTCAATGGGGTGACCGTGCGTGGCTCGATCGTCGGTACCCGCCTGGATCTGCAGGAATCGCTGGCATTTGCCGAGCAGGGCAAGGTCGCCGCAACGGTGGCCACCGACACGCTGGACAACATCAACGATGTCTTCGCCCGCATGCGCGCCGGCACGATCGAGGGGCGTATCGTGCTCGACATGGCGGCCTGACGTGGTCGCCGGAGGGAGACAATGCACGACACCACCACACAGACCGAGCTGCCATTACAGGTGATGGCCACGCTGGCGGCCTTGCAGTTGATCGACACCCTGCGCACGCGCCATGGCGAGCTGCTGTTCCATCAATCCGGCGGATGTTGCGATGGTTCCTCGCCGATGTGTTTTGCGGTGGGCGACTTCATCGTTGGCGATCGCGACGTGCTGCTGGGCGAGATCGGCGGTGCGCCGTTCTACATCAGCGCGGCGCAATTCGAATACTGGAAGCACACACAGCTGATCATCGACGTTGTGCCGGGGCGTGGCGGCATGTTTTCGCTGGAAAATGGCAAGGGCGTGCGCTTTCTGGTGCGCTCGCGCCTGTTTGCCGATGACGAGTTCGCCCGATTGCAGGAGGCAGGTCGGGCGTAGGGCCGATCAGCGCGGCTGGCAGGCCTGCGCATTGTTTCAGCTATGTGTTTTCAGCGGTCTGTTGCGGCCGATGGCGCGGTGCCCGGCTTCCTGGCCGGGGTGTCGTCATCGGCCGGAATCAGCTGGTCTGGCACCTTGCCTGCACCACGGTCTTGGTCGTGTTCGGCATCGCGCTTGCCGTGCTGTTCGCCGGGTTGGGTCGGTTGGTCGCGCAGTGGGTCGCGGGACATGGTGTTCTCCTGAGATTCCAGATGGATGCGCAGTTCACCGCGCGCAGGGTGAAGAGCATGCAGTGGCACCGTGCCGATGACTCACGCATGGATCACGGTGGCCGCGTTACAGCTATGGGCTACCCTCGACAGCCCGGAGTCACACACCAATGGCACGACCGATCTGGACCGGAACCCTGTCGTTCGGCTTGCTCAATGTGCCGGTGTCGCTGATGTCGGGGGAGCGCAAGGTGGATCTGCATTTCCGCATGCTCGACTCGCGCGACAAGAAGCCGATCCGCTTCGAGCGGGTCAATGCCGACACCGGCGACGAGGTGCCCTGGAAGGAGATCGTCAAGGCGTTCGAATACGACAAGGGCAGCTATGTCATCGTCGAAGAACAGGACATCCGCTCCGCCTCGCCGGAGAGCCATGAAACGGTGGAAGTGGAAACCTTTGTCGACGCCGCCGACATCGATCCGCGTTATTTTGAAAAGCCCTACATCCTGGTGCCCGGCAAGAAGGCCGAAAAAGGCTATGTGCTGTTGCGCGAAACGCTGCGCGACACCGGCAAGGTGGGCATCGCAAAGGTGGTCATCCGCACCCGCGAGTATCTGGCCGCCGTGATGCCGCACGGCGATGCATTGATCCTGCTGTTGTTGCGCTATCAACAGGAAGTGGTGGACCCGCAGGATTTCAAACTGCCGGCCGGGGCCGTGGGCGAGTACCGCATCACGCCCAAGGAACAGCAGATGGCAAAGCAGTTGATCGAGTCGATGTCCGGCAC
Source organism: Xanthomonas sp. 3058 (assembly GCF_014199765.1). Lineage (NCBI taxonomy): Bacteria > Pseudomonadati > Pseudomonadota > Gammaproteobacteria > Lysobacterales > Lysobacteraceae > Xanthomonas > Xanthomonas sp. 3058. The sequence goes on from NZ_JACHOF010000022.1 coordinate 43,903, forward strand.
CTGGCAGCCGGAGGATTACCACGACGAGTTCCGCGGCAAGCTCGAGCAGATTCTGCGCAAGCGGATCCAGGCCAAGGGCGGCACCACCAAGGTGGAGGTCGAATCGCCCCAGCACGAAGATGCCAGCACCAACGTGGTCGACTTCATGTCGCTGCTGCAAAAGAGCCTGCAAGCCAAGACGCGTACGCCGGCCAAGAAGAACAGCGCTGCAGCCTCGACGCCAGCGCCCGCCAAGAAGCGTGCTGCCAAGAAAGCGACAAAAAAAGCCACCAAGAAGACAGCCAGCAAGACCGCCAGGAAGACGGCGCCGAAAGCCGCGCCGCGTCGCAAGGCAGGCTAGGCCGGGCCCATGACGCTGCACGACTACAACAGCAAACGCCGCTTCGACCAGACGCCCGAGCCTGCCGGCGGCATGCCCGCGCGCGCCAACAAGCAGCCGATCTTCGTGGTGCAGCTGCACCATGCCCGTGCACGGCATTACGACTTCCGTCTGGAAGCCGCTGGCGTGCTCAAGAGCTGGGCGGTACCGAAGGGCCCATCGCTGCGCGTTGGCGAAAAACGGCTGGCGGTACAGGTGGAAGATCATCCGCTGTCGTACGCCAGCTTCGAGGGAGAGATTCCGCAAGGCCATTACGGCGCCGGGCACGTAGACGTGTTCGACCATGGGCACTGGCACTGCGAAGGCGACGTCGTGGCGGCGCTGGACGCAGGCAAGCTGGAATTCGACCTGCAGGGCACGCACCTGCGCGGCGGGTTTGCGTTGGTACGTACCAAGATGCGTGGCGGTAAGCCGCAGTGGTTGTTGATCAAGCGAACCGATGCGTACGCGGCCGATCTGGATGCCGACGCGCTGGTGGCGCAGCACGCGGCAAAGACCTCGGCGGCTGCAGCACGCGTCAAGGCCAGCGATGCACGGCGCCCGCCGTCAACGGCAACCACCAGGACATCGACCGTGCCAGGCAAACGCAAACGTTCAGGGGGTAGTGATTCGAAGCAATGGCGGACCCGCGCATTGGCCGTGGACGGTGCGCGCGATGCGCCATGTCCCACCGAGCTGCGCGCACAGCTGACGTTGCTGCGCGAGCAGGCACCGGATGGCGACCGTTGGCTGCACGAGATCAAGTGGGATGGTTACCGGCTGCTGGCCGACATGGTCGATGGCCATGTGCAGCTGCGCTCACGCAACGACCAGGCCTGGACGGAGCGCTTCCCGGACGTGGTGCGTGCAGTGCAGGCGTTGCCGGTGCGCGACGCGCGCCTGGATGGCGAGCTGGTGGTGCTGGATGCACAGGGACGTAGCGATTTTTCGGCGCTGCAACGCACACTCGATGGCAGCGTCAGGCAGGCCTTGCGTTACATCGTGTTCGACCTGCTCGGCATCGCCGGAGTGGATCTACGCGACACACCGCTGCTGCAGCGCAAGCAGCTGTTGCGCGAATTATTGGGCGCTACCCCCGACACGCTGGCCTATAGCGACCACGTGATCGGATCGGGGCCGGCGGTGTTTGCGGCAAGCGCCGACAAGGGCTGGGAAGGCATCATCAGCAAACTCGCCGAGGCGGGTTATCGCGGTGGGCGCAGCGCCGATTGGATCAAGACCAAGCACGAAAACAGCGACGAGTTTGTGGTGGTCGGCTATACCGACCCCAAAGGGGCGCGCAGCGGCTTCGGCGCGTTGCTGCTTGCGCAACGCGATGGCGAGGCGCTGCGCTATGTCGGGCGCGTGGGCACCGGTTTCGATGATGCCTTGCTCGGCAGCATCGCCAAGCAACTGCGGGCACTGCACTGCGACACCGCCACGCTGGCATTGCCGGCGCATCTGCCCGCGCGCGCCCGCGACCTGCACTGGGTACGACCGGTGCTGATCGCCGAGGTCGCCTTCCGCGGCTGGGCCAAGGAAGGCTTGCTGCGGCAAGCCGCCTTCAAGCGGTTGCGCGAAGACAAACCCGTGGCCGAGTTGGGCGGCGACCGCGCCGCGCCGCGCACACGTGCGGCAAGCACGCGTGGAGGTGCGGTCGCGGCGACTGCAGCGGATACGGGAAAACGCGCGCAGAAGACAACGCGGCCAGCATCGACCACCGCCACGCGCAAACGCGTTCGTTCGACGGTTGCGAAACCTGCCGTACCCTCGCCCACGGCAGCCTCGAAAAAGGGGTCCACCACCCGCGACGGCGTCGCCATCACCCATCCCGAGCGCGTGGTGTTCCCCGCAGCTGGCATCAGCAAGGGCGATGTTGCCGACTACTACCGTGCAGTGGCGCCGCTGGTGCTGGCAGAGATCGCGCGCCGCCCGTTGTCGCTGTTGCGCTGCCCCGATGGCGCCGGTGGCGATTGCTTCTTCCAGAAGCATGAGGGCCGCCACCTGGGCGCGAACATCAAGGCGATTCCGCTGCAGCAAAAGAGCGGCACCGAGGATTACATCTACCTCGAAGATGCTGCCGGCCTGCTGGAGCTGGTGCAGATGAACACGCTGGAATTGCATCCCTGGGGCGCGCAGATCGACGACCCGGAGCATCCGGATCGGCTGGTGTTCGATCTGGACCCTGGCGACGGCGTGTCCTGGCCCGACGTGGTGGCTGCCGCGCGCGATATCCGCGCCAAGCTGCGCAGCGCTGGGCTGGAGAGCGCGGTGCGCCTGTCCGGTGGCAAGGGATTGCATGTGGTGGTGCCGATCGTGCCGGAGGCAGGCTGGGAGCAGGCGCGCGATTTCTGCGAAGCGTTTGCACAGGCACTGGCAACGCACACGCCGGATCGTTACGTGGCGACCATGAGCAAGGCCAAGCGCCACGGCGTGATCTTCGTCGACTGGCTGCGCAACGGGCGCGGCAACACCAGTGTGTGCTCGTGGTCGCTGCGCGCGCGCGAAAAAGCCACCGTCGCGGTGCCGCTGCGCTGGGAAGAACTCGGCAAGATCAGCGGCCCGGACGCCTTCCCGATGGACAAGGCATTGCAACGTGCCAAGCGTCAACGCCAGGATCCTTGGGAATCGGTGCTAGCGTTGCGGCAGTATTTGCCCACGGGCGACGATAACAACTAAGAGCTGTCAACAACCCTACGACGCGACTGGCGCTCCGAATCGGCATGGACTACTCGTCGCCGCAGATTCTGTGCGCGGCGTGCACATGCGCATGACCGTCGCTTGCAATGCGTCGTTATTCACTCTGATGGATTCAATCAGGTGCGCATCACGCACAGCGCTTGACCAAGCGTTCCGACCATCTCGCCAGGTCCTTGCCCGCCCACCGTCGCGTAAGAGCTACATGGATGTACTTGCAGCGTGTCCCGCGAGGGTGGGCGGCAAGGGCCCTGCAGACAAGCCGCAGATCATCCTCTCTGCCACCGACGCATCCCGATTCCAGATGCGAAGCCCGTCAGAGCGAAACCGCACTCTCCCGCGTCACCCGGCTCAACGCATCGCTGCTGATCTCGGCGATCGAATGGGTGCCGGTCAAGGTCATCGCCACGCGCATCTCGCGCTCGATCAGGGTCAGCAGATTCTCCACACCGGCCTGACCATCGGCGGCCAGCGCATAGACGAACGCACGCCCCAGCAGCACCGCATCGGCGCCCAGCGCGAGCATGCGCACCACGTCCAGGCCGCTGCGGATGCCCGAGTCGGCAAGGATCTTCAGATCGCCCTTCACCGCATCGGCAATCGCCGGTAACGCGCGTGCGCTGGACAGCACGCCGTCGAGCTGGCGGCCGCCATGGTTGGACACCACGATGCCGTCGGCGCCGAAGCGCACTGCATCGCGCGCATCGTCCGGGTCGAGGATGCCTTTGATCACCATCGGCCCGGTCCAGAATTCGCGGATCCATTCCAGGTCTTTCCAGCAGATGGAGGGATCGAAATTGGCGCCCAGCCAGCCGATGTAGTCCTGCAAGCCGGTCGGACTGCCGCGATACGCGGAGATATTGCCCAGGTCGTGCGGGCGGCCCAGCAAACCCACATCCCAGGCCCAACGCGGATGCGTCACCGCCTGCAGCATGCGACGCAGCGATGCGTTGGGCCCGCTCATGCCCGAGTGCGCATCGCGGTAGCGCGCGCCCGGCGTGGGCATATCCACGGTAAACACCAGCGTGGTCACCCCGACCGCCTTGGCGCGCTCCAACGCGTTGCGCATGAAGCCGCGGTCCTTGAGAACGTACAACTGGAACCACATCGGCCGCTCGATCGCCGGTGCCACTTCCTCGATCGGGCACACCGACACCGTGGACAGGGTGAACGGGATGCCGCGCGCGGCCGCCGCGCGCGCCGCCTGCACCTCGCCACGGCGTGCGTACATGCCGGTGAGCCCGACCGGCGCCAGCGCCACCGGCATCGCCAGGGTTTCGCCGAACAGTTCCGTGCTCAGGCTCAAATCGGACATGTTGCGCAGCACCCGCTGGCGCAGCGCGATATCGGCCAGATCGGAGACGTTGCGCCGCAAGGTGTGCTCGGCGTACGCGCCGCCATCGATGTAGTGGAACAGGAACGGCGGCAAGCGTGCCTGTGCGGCGGCGCGGTAATCGGAAGCGGCAGAAATGATCATCGAAGACGAACGGCAGCTGCGGGTAGCCGCTGAGTGTAAGGCGATCGGCGCTTGGGTAGCTTGCTGCCGTGTGCTGGCGCGGCAGTCCTGCACCCCATGCAGGGACGCGGGTGCGAGACCATGCACCGCAACGCCTCCGCCGCCGGCGCTGGGACGTTTGGTCGGTGCCAGGCGCTTTGGTGGCATCACGCTGGTCTCGGCATAGGCAGACCGCAAGCCTGCATGGGCAGCGGCGGCCAGCAGTGCCAGCGCCGGCCACGCGGTGCATCCGCAGCACCCACGTCACGGACGGAGGGCGCCGCTGGGCATGCAGCACACTGCCTGGCATCTGACCGACCTGCCGGCCGGCGTGCACGCCATGCCGTATGTGAGCCCGTTGGGCGTGGGCGTACCGATCCCGCCGTACGCAGTGACCCGCTCCCCGGCCGGCGGCGTGCGCACCAGCGTCAATGATCTCTCAACGCTGTTCATCGCCCTGCTCGATGGCGGCCGGTACCAGGGCGTGCGCGTCCTGGACGCTGCCACCCCCGAGCAGATGCTGCGCTTCCAGGACACCGCAGCCGACAAGCCCGACAACATCGTGTTGAATGTTGAAAGCGGCCTTCCGAAAGCGCGCCGCGCCACGCTCGGCCTTGCGTGCAAGGTCAGATCTCCCAGGCGCACCCGCCGAGCACTCCCTGGCTTCCGGTAAAGGGAACCGACGCCCCGGCGGAAAAAAAACAGGTCCAGCGAATGGATGAGCTCGGCCGGCCGGGAGGTGGTACCGCTCGCTGCCGGAGGGGCTGCGCCGGGCGCTCCCGTCGATGACAGCACCCGGCATGTCGATCGGTTGGGTGAGCGTCAGCAGGACACCAGCGTTGTGTCGCCTGCTGGATCGCCCCGAGGCCGCTGCCCGGTCTCTGTCCATCATGCTGATCTATAACTGATTTTCTAGCGCCGTCAGGCGGGAGCAGCAACCGTCAGGTTGCCGTCAGGTCAGGCACCCGGCCAAGCGTGAAGGTGGTCCGGCGGCCACCGAGGTCGCTCGGGGACGCGCCGCGCTCCGGTCTGTTGCGGAGTCCGTCATGCGCCTGGTCCGGTCGTTGTTGGTGTTGATCGCCGTGCTGCCCGCCAGCGCCTGGGTAGCACCGACCCAGGCCGAACTGCCACGCAGCTGGCCGCGGGCGGCGTTGCAGACCCTGCCGGTGGCCGAACGCGATCGACGGGGCGTCGTGGGATGCGAGTCGGCAGTGCAGGGGGCCGCCGCCTACGTCTGCAATCGCTTGCCCACAACCGTGTTGATCGGGCGCCTGGATCAGGACGATTGCGGGCAAGCTCTGGTGTGTGAGCCAGGCAAAGGCGGCGACCATCGCGGCGCAGGCAATGGCAACGGCAGGCTCGTCGCAGGGTCAGCCCGTGGCCAGATCAAGGTGGTTTTCAGCCATGCAACCGAGCGCGACGACAGGCTGTACGCGTCGGCAGCGCGATGCGTTGCGGGAATGGCAGACGCGCCGGCCGGCATCCCGCCTCGCCCGCGTATTTGCCTGGGATGAGCCACTGCCAGTTTGATTGTCGCCCGGCGCAGGAGGCATCGCGGTTGATGCGCGCGATGGCGATTTTGCATTGAAACCGGAGCGGGACGGCCACCTTGCAGAATCGGTCGATAAGCGCGGTGCGCGCAGCGACACAAGCAAAGCGAAAGAACGTATAAAGACGCAGGCTTATGGATCGGCCACGTTGACACGCAGCGTTGAGGACGTGACATGCACAGGTATCGGGTTGGCTGCGCGGTGTTCTTGCTTGCGTTCTTGCTCATGGGCACTACCGGCTGTGCAAAGCAGCCGAGGTTGTCATCGCGATTGATTGTGACCGTCGATTCGCCGATGCTGGAACAAGGGGGCGCGGTTATCGTGTTGACGCGTCCGATCGCCGAGCGCGAGTGGCGTCTGCTAGAAAGCGCGAAGTCAAACAACGCCGGGTACGAGAAAGAATTTCACCTCACCGTGGCGTCGCCGGCATCGATCATCGAGTTGAATTACCCTGAGACTGGCACCTATAGCTTCAAACTTGTGCCTGCAGAACGTCACAAACCCGCTCCGCTCCAATCGCGTCGTATCCTGATTGGCTCGGCTGACCTGACAGATCCGCAGACAAAACAACAAGTGCAGTGGCCGTCGATGAGTGTTGTGCATGTCAGCGGCACGACCTACCCCGAAGGATGGGCGCGTATTCTGGTGTCGACATTTGATGTGCCATTCAGAAGCGATGCGCCAGACAACTACGTGATTTCCAGATTTCCTGCCGGTCGCTTGATTTCCCTCACGCCCAAGGCGATCGATAGGTACGTCAGGGACACCAACTAAGCGCCTGCATATACGCAGACGCGTGTCGATGGGGATTGGTGCTCTGGCGCCGCATGCCAATGCAGGGCGTTCCTGAAGCCGACAGCGCTTCGCGCGGCGCAGCGATCGCAACCTTTCGCCATCGGTGGCCGGCTGCAGCTGGCACATGCGTTGCACATGGCACACCCTCCGCCGAAAACATCGCAGCACCGTGCCCGGCAGCGAACCGTCAGGCACGGTGACTCCTCGGCATGCGTGTTGACGCGACCTTGGGTTACGGCGTGATTTGCGGATCGTTGCCGACCTGCGGGTCGCAGCTGAACCAGGTCTTCTTGTCCTTGCGGCTTTCGTCTTCGACGATGATGGTCAAGAAGATCAATGTCGGCACGCTATTGGCGTTGCTCACCTGCACGCTGCGGCCATCGGCACCGATCACCGGCGTGCCGATCTGCTTGAGCGCATCGGAACTGAGCAGGCTCCGGATCTTGAAGTGCTTGGGCACCACCTCTTCATCGAAGTAGTACAACAGTGTCGAGGCCCGGTCGGTCTTGTCCACAATCAGCAGATCCGGGGCGAAGCTGTAGAAATATTCGCCAGCACCGGTGTTACCGCCAAATCCCACGCGTGCCACGGTGAGCTTGATTTTGAAGTCCGTCATGACTTGTCCTGTTCCTTGAAAAGCGGGGCGTAGAGGGAGACGAATCCCGGGTGGCGGTAGCCCGCTTGATACAGCCATCCGAGCTGTTGCGTAACAACGGGGCGCTGACCCAGGTGCACCTGCGCGCGAATCCAGGGGTCGAGCAGGTTCTTGTCGCGGCTGCTGCCGATGTCGTGGCCCATGAGCGTCACCGCGCGCTGCCAGGCCGCGCGCGCGCCAGCAGCGTCGCCGACGGCAGCGCGTTGTTCGCCGTGCCAGACCAGCGCCTGCGCCAACGCCGAAATACCGATCAGCTCGTCGGGCCTGGCACGGTGCAAGGTCTCCAGTCGCGCGAGAATCGGCGCAAGGCCGCCAGCGGCGACCGGGTTGCGCACGTGGTGCAGGCGCAAGGCGATGATGGCGTCCAGCCATTGCCATTCGGGAAGCGGCCGGGCCTGTTGCAGTAACCCGGCCATGGTCAGGCGGGCTTGATCGAGCTGCCGTTCGGCCGGGCCGGCCTGACCGTCCAGCGCCGCGACCCACCCGGACTGTGCATGGGCATGCGCCAGATCGCGGCGCCAGGCGAGGTTGTCCGGTTGCAGCGCCACCAGCGGCGTCAGCATGCGAATGCTGTCCTGCGCATCGACCTGCGCCTGCGCCAGATGACCACGCGCCAGTGCCAGCGTGGAGGTGCGGATCAATGCGCCGGCCAGGCGCCGCTGCCAGGCGTGCGCCTCGCTGTCTTGCTCGACCAAGGCACGCAGCATCGCGATCTGGTCGCGATATCCCTGCTCTGCGGGGGCCAGCAGCCCTTGCGCTTCCTGTGCAGAGCTCAGCCAGGACAGACTATCGATCAATTCGTAGCGCACTGCGGCGTTATCCGGCGTGCGCGCCAGCACCTGGCGTTTGAGCGCGATCGAGCGCGCAAAAAAACCGATCGCCGCCGTCGCCTGGCCTTCGCTGTTGGACAGCGTGCCGAGATTGTTGAGCGCGTACGACAACTCCAACTGCCAGCGAGGATCGTGCGGCGCCACCCGCACCAGGTGTTCGCAGGCGCTCAGATAGTGCGACCAGTACCTGCGTGCCACTGGCAGCTGTTTGCCCTGGTACGCCAGATACCCCAGCCAGTACGCGGCCTGGCCGGTTTCCGCCTGCGCATCCAGCGCATCGGGGGCACGTGCGCGCGCTTGCTCGGCTGCAGCGGCGGCACGCGTAAATGCCGCATGCGCCTCATCCAGCTTGCCCTGATTCATCAGCACTTCGCCGGTGGTGCGCAGGGCGCGCGCGTGGTTGATCAGATCACCCGTCGCCATGCCCGCGTCGGGCAGGTCTTCCAGATAACGCAGTGCGCGGCTGCCCACGCTGTCGAGCAGTTTGAGATTGCCTACCGTGCGTAATTGCTCTGCCAGCTCGCCCAGCATGTAGCTCACCAGGCGCTGCGCCTGGTCGCGGCGTTGTTCGGCCAGCTGCTGGGCATGACGTGCCTGCCAGCCGAGCAGCAGCGACGCGCTTGCCAACATCACCAACAGCGTCGCAGCGGTGGCATACAGGCCACGGCGCCGCCGTTGCGAGCGCTCGCAGGCGTGCAGGAACGTATGCTCCAGCGCATCCAGATCCTGCGGCATCCACCGCGCCGCCTCGCGGGCTTCGCTCAGCGGGCGGCCGCTATTGAGCAAATGATCGGTGCGCCGGCCGTCGGCAGCCCAGCGGTGCGCGGCCTGCTGCAGACGTTTGCGCGCCTGCAGCAGGCGACGGTTTTCATGGATCCACTCGGCCGCGCGCGGCCATTGCCGCAACAAGGCTTCGTGTGCGACCGCAAACCCCGGCTCGCCGGCCACCAACGCGCTGACGAACAGGCGCGCATGCACGAACGCTTCCACCAGCACGCGTGTGGCGCCGGCATCGGGCAAGGCCGACCACAGCGCACGCCGTGCGGTCACCGCATCGCTGTCGGGGTGGATCACGCTCAGCAGCGTCAGCACCTCGCCGAGCGCCGCCTGCGCGGCGACCGGCAATGCGCGAAACGTGTGCTCTGCATGATGCGCCAGTGCGCCTTCCAGTCCGCCCATTGCGCGGTAGGCGGCGAAGGTCAGCAGGCCATCGTCGTTGCGCTGCGTGTGCAGTGCATGCAGCAAGTGCTGCAACAGCGGCAAGGCATCGGGCTGGCGTGCGGTGGCATCGCGCAGCACATCGTCCAGACGGCTGGCGTTGTCGCGATCTTCTTCGAAGCGCAGCCCGGCCATGGCCGCCGGCACGCGGATGATCTGGCCAATCTCGCCATCGCGTGGCGCCAACAGATCCACATGGCCGTCGCCGCGTTTGAGCTCGACGAGCTGCGGCACTGCCTCGATCAGGCGCGGATAGAAGTCGCTGCGGGTGAGCAGCAACACCGCCACGTGCGGGCTGCTGCATAACGCCTGCAAGGCAGCCGCCAATGCGAGCCGGTCGGCGTTGTCGATGCCGGGCGTGGCCACCAGCGCTTCGGCGTGGTCGATCACCAGCAGCAGATGACGTTGTGTGTGTGTGCTGTCGCGTGCCGGAGCGCTGTGCCGCATCGCCTCGCCAATGGCCGCATGCAACGGGGCAGGCTGCTGCAGCCACGCCGGCAGCAGCGCCATTTGCGCGGGCGAAAACACCGCGCGTTCGCCCGGTGCCCAGTCGCCGAGTGCGCGCGCCAGCGTATCGAGCACATCGCCGCCACGGCATTGCGCCAGGTTGCAGTACGCCACTGCGCTCGCTTCCAGGCCATCCAGGCCGCCGGGTTGCGACAACAAGGGCACCACGCCGGCGCGCAGCAGCGAGGTCTTGCCGCAGCCGCTGGCACCGCTGACCAGCACCAGTCCGCGTTGGCTGTGCAATTGCGCGCGCAGTGCGGCCAGCACCTGCGCAATGGCGTGGCTACGGCCGAAGAACACCTGTGCATGCGCGGGATCGAACGCCTGCAATCCCACATACGGGTTGCCGTGTGTCCATGCCTGTGCGCCCAGCACCGCACCGCGATAATCGTCGGGAAACACGACCTTGGGCAGCAACCGATACCCGCGCTTGCGGATGGTTTCGATGTAGCGCGGTTGGCGGCTGTCGTCGCCGAGCTTGCGGCGCAGCTGGGCGATGGTCTTGTGCACCGGGTTGTCGCCGTAAAAACTGCCGTGCCAGACCTCGATCAACAGCTGCTCGGCGCTGACGACGTCGCCAGCGCGTTCGGCCAGCGCGATCAGTACCTCCATCATGCGCGGTTCCAGCGCGATGGTCTGGCCGTCGGCGATCAGCGCCAGCCGTTCCGGCTCGACCAGCAACGGGCCAAGCCGGAACCGTGGCACAGAGCCCAGCTGCGTGACGCGCTCGCTTCGAAGAGACATTCGCTCGGATACCGGTCGCACGGTTGAAGGGGCCTCGACGATCGCCCTCAGGCGCGGCCAGGCACGGCACGGCAGGCGCAAAAAATAGCACAGGCGTCGGGCAGGAAATCGATGGCGATCGCTGTTCGTTCGCGTCTATGCGCTGACGATGCCTGCCTGGTGCCGCGAGCGACGAGGCGATATCGGGCGTCTTCACGCGCATCCATACAGCAGCGTGTGTTGTGCCTCAGGCTGTTTCGCCGGCAAGCCAGCGATTAAGATGCGGCCAGCATCTTGCTGACGAGGAGTACACGTTGATCATCCATCCCAAAGTGCGCGGCTTCATCTGCACCACCACGCATCCGCTTGGCTGCGAGCGCAATGTGCTTGAGCAGATCGCCGCCACGCGTGCGCGCGGCGTGCGCAATGACGGCCCGAAGAAGGTGCTGGTGATCGGCGCGTCCAGCGGTTACGGCCTGGCGTCGCGCATCACCGCTGCCTTCGGCTTCGGTGCCGATACGCTGGGTGTGTTCTTCGAAAAACCCGGCACCGCCACCAAGGCCGGCACCGCCGGCTGGTACAACTCCGCCGCGTTCGACAAACACGCCAAGGCCGCAGGCCTGTACAGCAAGTCGATCAATGGCGATGCGTTCTCCGATGCGGCGCGCGCGCAGGTCATCGAGCTGATCAAGACCGAGATGGGCGGTCAGGTCGATCTGGTGGTGTATTCGCTGGCTTCGCCGGTGCGCAAGCTGCCCGGCAGCGGCGAAGTGAAGCGTTCGGCGCTCAAGCCGATCGGCAACACTTACACCGCCACCGCCATCGACACCAACAAGGACACCATCATCCAGGCCTCGATCGAGCCGGCCAGCGAGCAGGAGATCGAAGACACCATCACCGTGATGGGCGGGCAGGATTGGGAACTGTGGATCGACGCGCTGGAAGGTGCCGGCGTGCTCGCCGACGGCGCGCGCAGCGTCGCTTTCAGCTATATCGGCACCGAAATCACCTGGCCGATTTACTGGCACGGCGCGCTCGGCAAGGCCAAGGTGGATCTGGACCACACCGCGCAGCGCTTGAATGCACGTCTGGGCGCCCACGGTGGCAGCGCCAATGTGGCGGTGCTCAAGTCGGTGGTGACCCAGGCCAGCGCCGCCATCCCGGTGATGCCGCTGTATATCTCCATGGTCTACAAGATCATGAAGGAAAAGGGCCTGCACGAAGGCACCATCGACCAGCTGGACCGCCTGTTCCGCGAGCGCCTGTACCGCGAAGACGGCCAGCGCGCCGAGGTGGACGACGAAAACCGCCTTCGCCTGGACGACTGGGAGCTACGCGACGACGTACAGGACGCCTGCAAGGCGCTGTGGCCGCAGGTCACCACCGAGAACCTGTTCGCACTCACCGACTATGCCGGCTACAAGCACGAGTTCCTCAAGCTGTTCGGCTTCGAGCGCGACGATGTGGACTACGACGCCGATGTGGAGACGGACGTAACGTTCGACTGCATCGAGTTGGGGTGAACTGAGAGCAGGGAGTCGGGAATCGGCATTTGGGATTCGCAACAGCGGTGGGTTGCTGCATTGCTGGTCTTCCGCGGACCCGAACTGCTTTGCGTCAAGGACGACCGGCACGCGATGCCGGTTGTCTTGCTGAGCTGATGTTACGAATCCCTAATCCCTAATTCCGAATCCCAGCTCCCAATGGACAAACTGATCGGATTTTTGGTGCTGGCTGTTCTGGTCAGTGTGGCGTGCGCCGTCGTGCTGCGGTTCGTCAGGTTGCACGGGTCACTCAAGGCAATTGCCAATCTGCTGATCACCACGGCCGTCGTCTGCACCGTGGTCATGCAGGACGCCTCTGCACCGCCCTGGAACCATGCACTGCTGATCACGCTGTTCTTCAGCGTACCGGCATCGCTCTGCGTGGTGGTGCTGGGCGCAGCACTCAACTGGATCACCAACAAACGCCGCGCCCGCGCGCCTGCCTGAGCGCATGAGCGCAGCGAACAACACCTAGCAGGCATCTGCCAGCCGCCCGCAGGCGCATCGGCCCTGAGCGCATCGCGCTTTGCAGGCAACCAACTGGGAAAGAGCGCCGAAAGCCAGCGCCCTTAAGCTCTTGCGATTCCCGATTCCCGATTCCCGATTCCCGATTCACCGCTTCACATCAAACCGCGCATCCCCCACACAGGCCTGCACATCGGCCACCGACAGCGGATTGAAATCGCCGGGGATCGAATGCTTCAAACAGCCGGCGGCCAGGCCGAAGCGCACCGTGTCCTGCAGCGGCCAGCCTTCGATCAGGCCGTGCAGCACGCCGGCGGCAAACGCGTCGCCGCCGCCGATGCGGTCGATGATCGGTGTCAGTTCCTCGCTCGGCGCGCGCGCCACCTCGCCGCTGCGCGGCACCAGCATCGCGCCCAGGCTGTGGTGGTCCACGTTGTGCGCCACGCGCTGGGTGCAGGCCATCAACTGCAGTTGCGGGAACGCCGCAAACGCCTGCCGCGCGGCCGCTTCCACGCGCGCTTCCAGCGTGTCCTGCGGGAACTCGCCGCCCAGCACCACGCCGATATCGCGGTAGTCGGCGAACACCACATCCGCACACGCGAACAGCGCATGCAGGATGCCGCGCGCGTCGCCCTGCCAGCGCTGCCATAACTTCGGACGGTAATTGCCGTCGAACGACACCTTGACCCCGGCCGCACGTGCGGCGCGTGCCGCCGCCAACGTGGCCTGCGCGACATCGGCACCCAGCGCCGGGCTGACCCCGGACAGATGTAGCCACTGCACGCCCTGCAGCAGGCTCGACCAGTCGTACGCATCGGCCGGCGCGAGCGCGAACGCGGAGTCGGCACGGTCGTAGACCACTTCGCTGGGTCGATGGATGGCACCGGTGGTCAAGAAGTACAGCCCCATGCGGCCGTCTACGCGTCGTACATTTCGGGTATCCACCGCGTGCCGCCGCAATTCGCCCAGGACGGCGGCACCCAGGGCGTTGTCCGCCACCGTGCTGACCATGGCTACGTCGTGGCCGAAATGCGCCAGCGACACGCCGACATTGGCCTCCGCGCCGCCGCAATGCACATCCAGCCGAGGCTGCTGCAACAGCAGTTCATGACCGGGCGCCCCCAGGCGCAACAGCAACTCTCCAAAGCACAGGATACGGGCACGACTCATGTGGCAATTACCTCGGCTATGTGGTGCGCCACGGGATGGGGGACCGTCGCGCATTGGGATGACCATCGGTGTCATTTTGGCTGGCACTGGCCACCAGCTGACATGACCATGATGCGACGTGCAGTGACCCCTTGCACCCCTTTTCGGCAAATTCGCTGCCGTTTTCTGCTGCGCTGCAAGATGTTACCGAGTGATTCAGCTGGTAACGTCGTTTTGACCAGCGGTGTCATTGCCGCTCACATCCCGCTATTTCACATTGTTCATGGACCCTTGGGAGGGGAGGACATGCAATTTCGGACCACCAACCGGAAGACACCGGTTACCTTGCTGGCATTGTCGATCGGCCTGGCGCTGAGCGGCCACGTGGCGGCACAAGACGTTGCACAGTCACCCGCCGAACCGGCCGTCGACCTGGACACCGTCACGGTGACCGGTTACCGCGCCTCGGTCGAAAAGGCCCTGGACATCAAGCGCGGCGAAGCCGGCGTGGTCGATGCCATTGTCGCTGAGGACATTGGCAAGTTCCCCGACCTCAACCTGGCCGAATCGCTGCAACGCATCCCCGGCGTGGTCATCACCCGCGATGCCGGCGAAGGCCGTGCCATCACGGTGCGCGGGCTGGGCCCGGAGTTCACCCGCGTGCGCATCAACGGCATGGAAGCGCTGACCACCGTCGGCGCCGGCGACCAGAGCGGCGGTACCAACCGCGGCCGTGGCTTCGACTTCAATGTGTTCGCCTCGGACCTGTTCTCGCAGCTGATCGCGCGCAAGACCGCCTCGGCCGACGTGGAAGAAGGCTCGCTCGGCGCCACCGTCGACCTGCGTACCGCGCGTCCGTTCGACTACAACGGCTTCACCTTCGCCGCCAGCAGCCAGGCCGCCTATAACGCCATGGCCGAGAAGGCCAACCCGCGTGTGGCCGCGTTGATCGCCAATACCTGGGCCGACAACACCTTCGGCGCCTTGCTGTCGGTGGCCTACACCGAGCGGCAGGTGCTGGAGGAAGGCTCCAACACCGGCCGCTGGGCCAATGGTCCGAGCAACGGGAACTTCAGTGCGGCCTCGCCGTTCGCCGCCGCGCGTTCGGCGGACGTGTACCACCCGCGATTCCCGCGCTACGTGCAGATGGAACACGACCAGCAGCGCCTGGGCGTCACCGGGTCGTTGCAGTGGAAGCCGACCGACCGCACCACCGTGTCGCTGGATGCGCTGTACTCCAAGATCGATGCCAAGCGCGATGAGCGCTATATCGAGGCGATTTCCTTCAGCCGCAACCGCGATGGCCTGACCCCGCGCCGGCCCGAGCGCGACGGCAAGCCGGCCACCATCGTGCGCAACGGCGAGATCCGCAACAACGCACTGGTCTACGGCGAATTCGACAACGTCGATATCCGTTCGGAGAACCGCCACGACGAGTGGAACACCGAGTTCAAGCAGGTCAGCCTGGATCTGGAGCACCGCTTCAACGATGCCTTTTCCATGTCCGGCCGCATCGGCACCTCGCGCTCGGCGCACGAGAACCCGATCCAGACCACCATCATCATGGACAAGTACGACGTCGACGGGTACAGCTACGACTACCGTGGCAACAATCGCGCGCCGGTGCTGAATTACGGTATCGACCCGACCAATCCCGCCGGCTGGGAACTGGCCGAGATCCGTCTGCGTCCGCAGTCGGTGGACAACGACTTCGACACCGCGCAGATCGACTTCAACTGGAACATCAGCCCGGGTTTCCGCCTCAAGGGCGGCGTGCTGGCCAAGGACTACACCTTCAGTACCGTCGAGCTGCGCCGCGCCAATGAATTGGCCGTGCCCACCTTCGCCGACGGCACCAGGATCGTGCCGACTGACCTGACCCAGCAGGCTGGGCTCAAGGGCATCAATGGCAGCCCGTCCAACTGGGTAGTGCCCAATCTGGATGCAGTGGCCGACCAGCTCGGCATCTATAGCAACACCGGCACCTATGCTGTAGCACCGCGCGTCAACAACAGCCGCAGTGTCGAAGAAAAGGATCGCGGCGTCTGGTTGATGGGCGAATTCTCTACCGATCTGGGCTCGCTGCCGTTGTCGGGTAACTTCGGCGTGCGCTATGTGCGTACCGAGCAGGAGTCCACCGGCTATGCGTTGATCAATAACGTTCCGTCGCTGACCACGGTCGGTCGCAAGTACAACAACACGCTGCCCTCGTTCAACCTGGTCGCCGAGCTCACCCCCGACCTGTTGCTGCGTCTGGGCGCGGCCAAGGTGATGTCGCGTCCCGGCCTGGGCAGTCTGACGCCCGGCGTGACCGTGGCGGTGGCCGGTGGTGCACGCACCGTGGCCGGCGGCAACCCGGATCTGGATCCGATCGAAGCCACCAACGTCGATCTCGGCCTGGAGTGGTACTTCAACGAAGGCGCGATGCTCGGTGTGGGCGTGTTTTACAAGGACATCGAAAGCTTCATCCAGACCGCACGCGAAGTCCGCCCGTATTCCAGCAGTGGCCTGCCGGTTTCGTTGCTGGATGGCACCGGCGCCACCGTCAACGACGACTTCACCTTCAGTATTCCGTTGAATACGCCCGGCGGCGAGTTGAAGGGCGTGGAAGCGAACTATGTCCAGCCATTCACCTTCTTGCCGGGCAAGTGGGCCAACCTGGGCGTGCAGCTCAACTACACCTGGGTCGATTCGCAAATCCAGTACCTGGCCAGCACCGGCGCACCGGTGATGAAGAACGACCTGACCGGGCTGTCGCGCTCGTCGTGGAATGCGACCTTGTTCTACGAGGGCGAGAGCTTCGCAGGCCGCGTCTCGGCCACCAACCGCGACGATTACCTGACCCAGGCCCCCGGCACGGAAGCGGGGTTCAATGTGGATGGCGTGCACGGCATGACCGGCACCACCATGATCGACGCCTCGCTGCGCTACAAGATCAGCAAGCAGCTGGAGCTGAGCCTGGAAGGCATCAACCTCACCAACGAAGCGTCCGACGAATGGGTGTCGTCGCCGCGGACCGGCCAGCTGCCGTTGCAGTACACCGAAACCGGCCGCCAGTACCTGCTGGGCCTGCGCTACAAGTAC
Organism: Xanthomonas sp. 3058; assembly: GCF_014199765.1. Taxonomy (NCBI): domain Bacteria; kingdom Pseudomonadati; phylum Pseudomonadota; class Gammaproteobacteria; order Lysobacterales; family Lysobacteraceae; genus Xanthomonas; species Xanthomonas sp. 3058. The sequence goes on from NZ_JACHOF010000022.1 coordinate 60,973, forward strand.
TAAGGGTTGCCGGCCCGCTGCGTGTACGCGCAGCGGGCTTTTTTCTTTCGGTCGATCGCCGCGGGTGGCGCGCATTCGGACCATTAGGCGATGCGATGGTGCGCTCATGGAGCGGCGGATAACACGTGCAGGCGTCGCATCAGCCACGTGGGTTCGACACCGCTGGCCTGTGGCAAGACCGCGCAGGTTCGCCGCCAGTGCCGTGGAGGACCAGGCAGCATGCAGATCCGTTTGCACCGACGCGTACGTGTGGCGATCGCCTGCATCCGTGCGCAGCAACGGCCGCATCGCATTGGCCTGAGCCAGGAACATCGACACGTCCACCCGGCAAACCCGCAAGGACAGAAAACCGCGTCATGCCGCTGCATGCCGCATTGTGGGCGCGTGCCCAACGCCTACAGAATCAGCGTCTGTTGTATGACAACCGGGAGGGTGTGGTGTTGACCGACGTGATGCAATGCCGGCGCGCACCGCGTGGTCCATCCGTTGCACAACGCCCGGCCGGGTACGGGATTGAGGGGCGAATTTCCAGCCGGCGCATAGCCAACGGTGTGTCACGGTGTCCTGGCCATCGCGCCACGCGTGCGGTGACTGTTTTGCGTTTCGAATAAGACGAGGTGAGCGTGTCGAAGGTTTTGTTGGGAATGCTGTGCCTGATCGCGCTGCCGGTGAGCGCGGCCACCACCACCGCGCCGGAGCTGTTGTTCCGGGTCTCGGCCGACCGCAGCCTGCAGGCCGATGTGGCCCGTGGTGACGGTGTGCCCAACTTCCGCGACAAGATCGCCCTGGTGCCCACCGGCAAGCGCGGCAACGCCATCGAATGGGCCGATGACGGCGTGTTGTCGTGGAATGCGCCCGGTAATCTCTACACCCAACGCGGCACGCTGAGCTTCTTCTGGCGTTCGCGCTACCCGGTGGGCGAGGCGCCATTCGTGATCTTCCGTGTCGGCTACGCCGACCACACCAGCTGGGACATGGCCTGGCTGCGCATCGACTGGAACGGCCACGGCTTCGATGCCTTCGTCACCGACGCCAACCTGGCGCGCACCCGCGTCTCCTTCAAGCTCGACAAGGCCCCGGCTGCCAGCGACTGGACCCACATTGCGTTTGCCTGGGACGAAACCCGCGGCGTGCGCCTGTATGTCGATGGCAAGGAAGCCGCACGCGTGGACTGCGGTGCGCCTTGCGCCAACGGCGGCGCGCTCGACTTTGATGCCGCGTTGGACCAGTTCGGCCTGGCTGGCCGCGTGATGTCGCCGCACCAGGTGCAGAGCCGCTACAACTTTTTACGCGGCAGCGACTTCGACGAGATCCGCATCTACGACCGCATGCTCGACGCCAGCGGCGCCGCCGCGCTGGCACGCCTGCAGGAGCCCGCCACCGCTGAAGCACCCACCGGCAACGCGCAACACGCCGCCTTCCTGCACCGCTTCGGCTGGGACAACGGCCACGCACCACCACTGCTGGACGCACCGGTCACCCGCATCCGCAAGGTAGAGTTCGCCGATGCACGCGACCTCAAGCAATGGATGTGGAAGGCCACCGACGGCATCGCCGAAACCACCTGGCCCGGCGTCTACAACCGCTCGCGCCTGCCCGGGCGCGACGACTACTTCCAGCTGCCGGACTGGAACACCTATGTCGAAGGCGGCAAGGCGCTGGACCTCACCCTGCCGGACGAACCGTTCAACCGCATCGAACTGCGCGGCGCCGCCTACGGCCAGGCCACTTACGCCGCGCCCAACGCACAGGCGCAGCCGCTGTTCGCGCGCAGCCAGGGCGTGGTGCGCAGCGTGGACCAGTTCCCCGAGCGCCGCAGCGGCACCCTGCGATTTGCCAACACCGCGCAGGAAACCCCCATCCAGGAAATCTGGGCCTACAACGTGCAACCGGGCGAGGTACCCAAAGGCAGCGCGCAACTCAGCTACACCGTGCGCAGCGACATCCAGCCCGACTACGACAACCTCGCACCCTTGCGCGATGTCATCGCCGGCCGCTACCCGCCCGGCGAGCGCCAGACCGTGATCGCGCTGCCCACCAAGGCACCGGCGCGCAAGCGCCCCAGCGACAAGGCCGCGGCAAGCGCGCAGCAGCCCATCGTGCACATCCTGGTGCCCTCCAGCCTGGGCGACCCGCCGCCGGACCAGGCGCTGATGCGCAGCTGGTCCTACGGCTGGGAGAACATGCACGACGGCCTGGACGGCATCGCCATCACCCTGCCGGCGCTCAACCTGCCGGCCACCCACAACGGCAGCATCCCGCTCAACATCCGCATCAAGGACCCCATCTGGCCCGCGCGCGACATGATCGATGTCTCGGTCGCGGTTACCCCCGGCCAGGCCCGCACGCTGTGGCTGGACCTGCGCGACAGAATCCTCAGCAACGACAGCCTGATGCTCAGCATCGCCGCCGCCGCGCCCGGCTTCGATGCCAACGCGCTCGACGGCACCCAGCTGCAGCTGGTGTTCAAGCCGCGCGCCGAGGCCATCACAGAGCACGTCGCCGACCGCTTCAACCAGGTCAAGGACAACTGGGGCTTTCTGGTGGAAGAACACACCACCTCCAAGCGCCAGCTGCTCTACAAGCGCCTGGATGCCGACATCACCGACCTGCTGCGCGTGGACCCGGACCACGCCCTCGGCCGCCAGTACTGGAACGACATCAGCTACGCCAACCAGGGCGAGTTGCCTGTCGAGATGCCCACCGTGCCCAAGGGCGTGCCCGCCTGGGCGTTCTGGCAGCTGCAAGACCTCAGCGCCACCCGCCGCTACATCCGCTGGTGGATCGAGCAGCGCCAGGTGGCCTACGGCGATTTCGGCGGCGGCATCTCCGACGATTCGGACCTGGTGCAGCAATGGCCCGGCGTCGCCCTGATGGGCGTGGACCCGGACCTCCTCAACGCCTCCATGCTGGCGCTGTCCGATGCCAACTACCGCAACGGCATGTTCACCAACGGCCTGTCCACCATCGAAACCGACGAACTGCATTCGTATGAGGAGGGCATCAACCTCAACAGCGCCCTGCTGTACCTCAACTGGGGCGACCCGCGCACCGTCGAGCGCCTGATGGAAACCGTCAAGGCCTTCGACACCATCATCCAGGTCAACCCGCAAGGCCACCTGCTGTTTGCCAGCAACTGGTTCGGCGGCCGCACCGTCTACCGCGAGCCCAACTGGCAATGGCAAAAACCGTACTCCTTCCCCATCGTGCACCCGGCCATCCTGCTGGGCGGCTATAACGCCGACCCCAACAGCCGCCGCATCGTCACCGGGTTAGCGGATGGCTATCTCGCCCACGCCTACACCAACGCCAAGGGCAACTGGGCGCTGCCCAACGAGATCAACTGGCAAACCGGCAAAACCCGCGGCGGCGAACTGTTCGAAGGCAGCGGCGGCGCCGACACCTTGCACACCTTCTGGGCCGCCTACCGCTTCACCGGCGAGCAGCGCTATCTCAAGCCCATCGACTACCGCGTGGCCAACAGCGGCCCCAACGGCCTCTCCCTGCTCAACGAAAACTTCCTCAATGTCATGGGCAAGCGCAGCGACTGGAGCGGCAAGCTCATCGATGCCGCCAACAAGGACGACGGCAGCGCCCCGGACTTCCCGCACCATGTCGCCTGGGAGCAGACCGGCAATCTCGAGTATCTCGCCGCCATTTACCGCAGCGAGGCGCGGGAGAAACTGCAGAACTTCTACATGAACACCGAAGGCCACTGGTGGAGCGACCGCGTGGAATCCCCCACGGTCAACCTGCAACGCGCACGCCTGGGCGGTGTGGCCCTCAAGCGCAACCAGACCTACCCCGGCCACACCGTGAGCTGGCGCTTCGCCGATCCAGAAGCGGCGACCCAGGTCGCCATCGCCATTCCCGCGCCCCAGCAAGATCGCTTCACCGTCATCGCCTACAACACCTCCAACAAGGCGCAGCGCGCCAGCATGACCGGCTGGAATGTCGCCCCAGGCCAATGGCGCATCACCCAGGGCGTGAGCAAAGGCAATGACGGCAAGCTCGACAGCAGCGCCAAGACGCAAGAGCGCGCTTTCGAAAAAAGCGCCTCCATCGACATCGACTTCCCCGCAGGCCGCACCACCATCCTGCAGCTCGAGCGCATCGCAGCCACCACCCCGGTCGAACTACGCCCGGACCTGGGCATCGGCCACGGCGATGTGCGTGTGACCGCAGATGCCATTGAGGTGACGGTGCATAGCCTCGGCCACGCCGATGCACCTGCCGGGTTTGTGGTGTTGGAGGATGGGCATGGGAAAGAGTTGGCGCGGGTAGGGTTTCCGGCGCTTGCCGCGCCACGCGATCTGCAGCCAATCACCACACAGGTGCGCCTGCCGCTAACCAACGCCGCAAACCTAAAAGCCGTGCAACTACGCGTCATCACCGATGGCAACACCGCAGAGATCACCGACCTCAACAATAAGCTGTCGCTACCAACCCCAACCCCCGCGCCAACGACAAAAAACATCCCATAACCAAACTCACCAATCCCTTCTCCCGCACGCGGGAGAAGGTGCCCGAAGGGCGGATGAGAGCAAAGCCGATAAAGCCAACGATCACTCGCGCAAGCGCATTGACGCAATCCAAAAACTCGGCGAGGATCAAGGCACGCAGTATTAATGCAGCCGCAAAGCCACACATTTCTTCAGGGGGAAGAAACAATGTTGAGCAAGGCAGAGAGCATCTTTTGGAAGTCAATCTGCTCAAGTTTCTGCTTTAATTGAACCGTTGGGTCCATCAAAGGAACAATTGATGCGAAGCGTTAAGACAAGACGCCGCTACGGCTATTGGCGCGAGTTGCTGGAACAATGGGTTTTCTTGGTCGAGCGCGTCCATCGGGTCACGGGAGAGAAACATGCCGTCTATTCGTACAAAGAGAGAACGAACGTTGGCCTTCTTGCGGCCGCAGCAACTGCGAACGGATGGGTCGCTTTAGAAGAGTGCCGCTCCGATAAGTACGCAAAAACTGATAGTGACGAGATATACCAAGGTCGATCTGATCTAAGAATTTGGCGGGACAAGCGTCACCACGAGATCGAAGCAAAGTTTCTAAGAGTCGCACTTACATCCTCGTCGACAACTCGGCTTACTAAAGCCTCCGAGCGTTCAATCAATGATGCTGCCCGCTCGGTAGAGTCCGGAGACAAGTTTGATCGAAAGATTGCTGTCACGTTCGTCGTTCCGACATTGACGAATGCACAAGCGGACAGCTTGTCAGCCGATACAATACTCGATCACCGAAAACGATTATTAGAATTTATTAGCAAAGGGAAGCCTAGCTTTACGGCATATGCATTTCCTGGGATCGCACCGGCCGTTGGTTCTCCCAATCGGAAGGCGCTTGGTATCATCTTGTTCGGCGCAGAGCCAATTGATGCCTAGAGCGTGTTATGAACTTTGCTCTTGTCACGCTAACGTATGCGGATGAAGCCTCGTAAGCCATATCCGACCGATATCTCCGACGAAGAATGGGC
>NZ_JACHOF010000023.1:0-64383 GCF_014199765.1 Xanthomonas sp. 3058
GCGGCCGACAAGCCGCCATCCTTGCGTGACGACCCGGACGCATTCCTGGACCGCATGTTGGCCGCCGCGCAGAATGGCGACCGCGATCAATTCCGTCAGATGACGCAGATCCTGGCCAATGAACCACCCGGCCGCGCGTTGCGCGCCGAGGCCATCGACACGGTAAACCAGCAGGAACAGCAGGCAGCGCAGCAGGCGATGCAGGCGCAGCAACAGCAACAACAGCAGCACGAGACGATGCGCATCGGTGGGCGCAGCATGTAACACCTGGCAGCAGCAAAGGCAGGATGCACAATGGATGCAAAAGATCCACTGACGTTGGTCAGCAAGACCGCCGCGCTTATGGAGCAGTTCGAGCGCCGCTGCAATGATATGGAACAACAGCAACGCCGCCTTGCGCAGCAGCTGGAGCAGGTGGCGCAGTCGCTGCCCGGGGTGATGACCCGTTCGGCCGAACAGACCATGCAGCGTGTCCCCGACACGGTGGTCAGACATATCCAGCAGGGGATGGACCCGTCGGTTGCCGGTTTCGAGAAGCGGCTGCAGCAGGCTGGTAGCTTGATCGGGGGAGGTGCGCAGTCCCTGTCCGATCAACTCAAGCGCATCGAACGGGCGCAGCGCCTGCTGCTATGGAAAGGCGCGGCGGTGGTGGTCGGAAGTCTGCTGGTGTTGCTGGGCGGCGGCGCATGGTTGCTGGCCCACTATCGCCAGGAAATTGAAGACAACCAGGTGCGTGCGGACTTGTTGCGCGCCTACAACGCCGCCGACGTGACGCTGTGCAACGGCCGGCTATGCGCCAACGTCGAGACCAAGGGCCAGGTCTACGGCGATCGCCGGCAGTATCGGCAGGTCAAACAGCGCTGATTCCTGCGGCCAGACAGCTCGGCGATGCACGATGGCGCCCCTGCCGTTTCAACGACCAGGCCGATGCCTTGCGCGCCATTGCGCCACTGTCGGCGACACCCCGCGCTGGCTGCCGCTCTGGATCGCATCGCTCATCGCTGCGGGCCTGGCGCGGGCCGATCATGCTGCGGCCCACGGTGCAAACAGCAGCGCCGCTTGCCGTCCGACGCAGCGGATTTTCAGAACCGGCTAGACCGACGACTCCGGCGCCCGCAAACCGGGATACAACCGCCGCGCCGTGCTGCGTAGCGCCTGCAAGATGCGCTCGGCGCCCGGCGGCAGGATGTAATCGCGCCGACGAATGATGCCGAACGATTCCATGCGCACCCCCAGCTCGATCGGCAGCACGGTGAGCAGCTTGGCCTGGATCAGCGGCGCCACCGATTCCACCGGCAACGCGGTCAACATGTCGGTACCGCGCAGCAGCGTCGCGGTGACCGGCAACGACGAGGTTTCGATCGCATTGGTCGGCGTCTGCACGCCGTGCTCCATGAACATCGAATCCAGCCGCGCGCGCAGCACGCTGTCGGCCGGCGGCAGGACCCAGCCGTAGCGCACCAGATCGGCATGCTGCAGGCCGGCCCGGCTGGCCAACGGATGGCCGGCACGCGCAATCACCGAATGCGGCTCGTCGGCCAACGGCTCGAATTCCAGCTCGCCCACGCCCTCCGGGCCAAGGATGCGCCCGATCACGATGTCCAGCTGGCCATCGAGCAACTTGGCCACCAACGGGCGGCTGTAATCCATTTCCACCCGCACCAGGATGTCCGGGAACTCGCGCTTGACCTCGGCGATCGCCTGCGGCACCAGGTTGGTGCCGGGGTTGACCACGGTGCCGATCGAGGCCTGGCCCATGCGTCCGGCGCGCAGCGCGGCGATTTCCTCCTGGGCCCGGCCGATCTCCGACATCGCCGCGCGGGCGCGGCGGATCAGCACGTGGCCGTACCAGGTGGGTTCGACACCGCGGGCGTGCCGCTCGAACAGCTTCACGCCGAGCATGTCTTCCATTTCCGCCAATAGCTTGGAGGCGGCCGGCTGGGTCATGCTGGCGGCCTCGGCCGCGCGCAGCACCGAGCGTTGCTCGTGCAGATGCAGCAGCAGCAGCAGCTGGCGCGTCTTGAGCCGCGCCGCGTTGAACCAGGGAGTGCTGGAATTTGCCATCGGGATCGCCACGCAGGTGTATTCGCAGGAGGAATAGAATATGCCTAAAATTTCATTTGCAGCACATATCTCCTCGCGCGAGGCTATCGAGCGCCGCAGTACCCGCCCTCGGCTTCCGAGCGCGGCCAGGCCCGACACGCCCCATCTTCCACAAGGTGGCAACACGCACGCCATGCACGCGAAGGTGGACGACGATGACCGCAACTTGCCTGCCAACTGCACCCGGTTGGGCTGCATCTCCAAGCGCTGCAGCCAGGCCTTCGGCATGCCGTGCCGCGCGCCGCGCGCATCGGGCCGTCGCCTTGCCCGGCTGCGCACGTTTCCCGACCTCGCCGACCACCTGGTCGCCGACGGCCGCTCTTTACGCTCTCTCGCGAGTAACACGATGACCCCAGACACCACCGCCAGCCCGTTCGCCCTGCCGCTGATCGCCATCCTGCGTGGCATCACGCCGGAAGAAACGCTCGACCATGTCGGTGCGCTGGTCGATGCCGGTTTCGATGCGATCGAGATCCCGCTGAACTCGCCGCGCTGGGTCGAGAGCATTGCCCTGGCCCAGCAGACCTACGGCGCACGCGCCTGGATCGGTGCCGGCACCGTGCTGCGCAACGAAGACGTCGACACCCTGGCGGAAATCGGCGCGCGCTTCATCGTCACCCCCAATACGCGCCCGTCGCTGATCCGACATGCGGTCGCACGCGGGCTCACCGTGGTGGCCGGCTTCGCCACCGCCAGCGAAGCGTTCGACGCCATCGATGCCGGCGCCACCATCCTGAAACTGTTCCCGGCCGCGACCTATGGCGCGGCGCATGTGCGCGCCCTGCGTTCGGTGCTGCCCAAGCACATTCCGGTCTACGTGGTCGGCGGCGTGAGCGTGCAGACGCTGGCTGGCTTCATGGCGCACGGCGCTGCAGGTGCCGGTATCGGTGGTGAGTTGTACAAACCCGCGCAATCGCTCGACACGACCAAGACGCATGCACGCGCCTTCGTGCAGGCCTATCAGGAACGCCAAGGATGAAGATCACCCGCCTCACCACCTACCACGCCGCACCGCGCTGGCTGTTCCTCAAGGTCGAGACCGACGAGGGCATCACCGGCTGGGGCGAGCCGGTCATCGAGGGCCGCGCGCGCAGCGTGGAAGCGGCCGTGCACGAACTTGCCGGCTACGTCGTCGGCAAGGATCCGGCGCGCATCAACGACCTGTGGCAGACCATGTACCGCGCCGGCTTCTATCGCGGCGGCGCCATCCTGATGAGCGCCATCGCCGGTATCGACCAGGCGTTGTGGGACATCAAGGGCAAGGCGCTGGGCGTGCCGGTGTACGAGTTGCTGGGCGGGCTGGTACGCGATCGCATGAAGACCTACCGCTGGGTCGGCGGAGACCGCCCGGGCGCGATCATCCAGCAGATCACCGACTACCGTGCACTGGGCTTCGACACCTTCAAGTTCAACGGCACCGAGGAAATGAAACTGATCGACAGCGCGCGCGCGGTCGATGCGGCGGTGGTCAAGGTCGCCGAAATCCGCGAGGCCTTCGGCAACAGCATCGACTTCGGCATCGACTTCCACGGCCGTGTCGGCGCGCCGATGGCCAAGGCCTTGCTGCGCGAACTGGAACCGTTCAAGCCGCTGTTCGTCGAAGAACCGGTGCTGGCCGAACAGGCCGAATACTACCCGCGCCTGGCCGCCAGCACCTCGATCCCGCTGGCGGCCGGCGAGCGCATGTTCTCGCGCTTCGAGTTCAAGAACGTGCTGTGCGCCGGCGGCATCGGCATGGTGCAGCCGGACCTGTCGCATGCAGGCGGCATCACCGAGTGCGTCAAGATCGCCGCAATGGCCGAAGCCTACGACGTCGGCTTCGCCCCGCACTGCCCGCTCGGCCCGATCGCGCTGGCCGCCTGCCTGCATGTGGACTTCGTCTCGCACAACGCGGTGCTGCAGGAACAGAGCATCGGCATCCATTACAACGAAGGCGCCGACCTGCTCGATTACGTCATCAATAAAGACGATTTTCAGTGTGTGGATGGCAGTATCGCCGCGCTGCCCAAGCCCGGGCTCGGTGTGGAGATCGACGAAGACATGCTCAAGCGCGCAAACGAAAATCCGCCCGATTGGCGCAACCCTGTGTGGCGTCACAGCGATGGCAGCATCGCCGAATGGTGAGCACGATCGAACACACCGCCGTGCTGGCGGTCGACAGCCGCTGCACGCATGGCGAAGGCGTGCTGTGGTGCGAGCAGCGCCAGGCGCTGTACTGGGTCGACATCAGCGAAAAACGCCTGTGGCGGCATCATCCGCAAAGTGCGCACACGCACTACTGGACGCTGCCCGATCGCCCCGGCTGCATCGGTCTGCTGGACGACGGCCGCGTGCTGATCGCGCTGGCCAAATCGATCTGCATCGCCGACCCGGACAATGCCGACGACGACACACTGCCGCTCCAACACCTGGCCGATGTGGAAGCCGACAACCCGCTCACGCGCAGCAACGATGGCCGCGCCGATCGCAACGGCAACTTCGTGTTCGGCACCATGGACGAGCACGACGACAAGGCCGCGCGCGGGGCGATGTACCAGTTCTCGCTGCGTCACGGCCTGCGCGCCCTGCCGCTGCCGGGCGTGTCGATCCCCAATTCGATCTGCTTCAGCCCCGATGGCCGCACCTTGTACTACTGCGATTCGGTGCGCCCGCAGATCCTGTGCTGCGACTACGACGCCGACAACGCGCAGACCGGCAACACGCGCGTATTCGCCACACTGGACCGTGACGACGCCGAGCCGGACGGCTCCATCATCGACAGCGCCGGTCATCTGTGGAATGCGCAGTGGCGGGCCTGGCGCGTGGTCCGCTATCGCCCTGATGGCAGCATGGAGCGCATCGTGCAATTGCCGGTCAAGCACCCCACCTGCAGTGCCTTCGGCGGCGCCGCGCTGGATCGCCTGCACATCATCAGCTCGCGCCTGGACCACAGCGCCGAAGAGCTGGCGCGCACCCCCGCAGCCGGCGGCCTGTATACCTGCGATGTACCGATCAACGGCCTGCCCGAGAGCCGCGTGGCCAGCACGTGATCGCCATCGACTGGGGCACCAGCAGCCTGCGTGGCTACCTGCTCGATGCGGACGGCGGCGTACGCGAGCAACGTCGCAGCAGCGAGGGCATCCTGGCCTGCCAGGGCCGCTTTGCCGAGGTGCTGCACAACCTGATCGACGGCTGGGACGGCCCGTTGCTGCTGTCGGGCATGATCGGCAGCCGCAATGGATGGATCGAACAGCCCTATCTACCGTGCCCGGTCGATCCTGCCGCACTCGCCCGGGCAATGCGCTGCCACGACGACCTGCTGCCCGACCGCACGCTGTGGTTCGTGCCCGGCCTCAGCACCGGCGCGCAGCACGGCGTGCCCGATGTCATGCGTGGCGAAGAAACCCAGCTGGTCGGCCTGATCGCCGCGCTCGGCGACGGCGCGCACGTCGCCTGTCTGCCCGGCACGCACAGCAAATGGGCGCATATCGCCAATGGTCAACTGACCGACTTCGCCACCGCCATGACCGGCGAGCTGTATGCCGTGCTTCGCCAGCACAGCATCCTTGGCAAACTGATGCAGGATGACCGTGGCGAGCTCGATACCGCTGCATTTCTGCACGGTGTCGATCGCAGCGCCGAACCCGGCGGTCTCAGCCATCACCTGTTCGGCGCACGCACGCTGGGCCTGTTCGACCGCCTCGCCGAAACCGCATTGCCGTCCTACCTGTCGGGGCTGCTGATCGGCCACGAACTGCGCGAGCAACGCGGCAATCACGCCATCGTTCACCTGGTCGGCAGTCCGGCGCTGGCGCAGCGGTATGCGCTGGCGCTGCAACACGCCGGCGTAAAGACTCAGCTGCACGCGGAGGATCTGGCCGCTGCCGGATTGTTCGCCCTGGCCAGGCACCGTGGAGTGGCGTGACCGGACAGGTGCGTGCCGAGGATGCACCTGTGCAGATGCGCGGCGACGCGTTCGGCATGGTCGTCTTCAACGTGCACTGACAAAGTGCACTGAGGCGCCTGCCCTCCGCGCGGCGCGTTGCTTATTCCGGCATGGCGTTCAAGCGCGCCAACCAGTCCATGCCCAGCGTCTGCGCACCATCCTCGGATGCCACGGCAACGCACGCCCTTCATCGCGTCAGGTCCAGCGACGCCCGCAGCTACCGCTTCACCCGTGCGCATCGTGCATCGGTCTGCGCGACAGACATGCCTTTCTGCACATCCATCAATCGCTGCAGCGGCCTAGCATCGTCGCTCCCTGCACTGACATCGATGCTCATGCCTTCTCTTCTCCGCGCCAGCCTGCTGGCCTGTGTCCTGCTCAGCGGCACCGCACTGGCCGATGCGCCCGATACCACCGACAGTAAAAGCGCCTCAAAAGCCGATACGGCAGCCGTTCCCAAACCCGCCCCGCTGCCGGCCGATGCCAGCGTGCGGCAGAGCACGCGCGTGGCTGGTCGCACGCTGAGCTACACCGCAACCGTCGGGACGCTGCCGGTGCGCGATGCGCAGGGCAAGACGATTGGCGAAGTGGTGTTCACCGCCTACACCGTCGATGGCAAGGCCCGCCCGGTGACGTTCGCACTGAACGGCGGGCCCGGCGCGTCATCGGTGTATCTGAACATGGGCGCGATCGGACCCAAGGTGGTGGGCTTCGGCGCCGAAGGCGACAGCGCCTCGGCACCGGCCGCACTGCGCGACAATCCGGGCACCTGGCTGGACTTCACCGACCTGGTGTTCATCGACCCGGTGGGCACCGGCTTCAGCCGCAGCCTGATCGGCGACGACGAGGCCAAAAAGCAGTTCTACAACCCGCAGGCCGACGTGGAATATCTCTCGCGCGTGGTCTACGACTGGCTGCTCAAGAACCGCCGCCTGCAGGCACGCAAATATCTGGTCGGCGAAAGCTATGGCGGCTTCCGTGGCCCGCGCATTACCCAGTACCTGCAGACCCGGCTGGGCGTGGCGATGAACGGCGTGGTGCTGGTGTCGCCGTATCTCAATCCCACCCTGGACGACAACAGCGACGTGTCGCCGCTGGCATGGATGATGACGCTGCCCTCGATCGCCGCCGCGCACCTGGAACGCCAGGGCAAGCTCAGCGACAGCGCGATGCGTCAGGTGATCGATTACACCCGTGGCGACTACGCCGTGGCGTTGATGAAAGGACGCACCGACGCGCAGGCCACCGAGACGATGCTGCAGCAGGTCACCCGCATGACCGGACTGGATCCGGCCTATGTGCGGCGCTCCGGCGGACGCCTGGAAACCCAGGCCTATCTGCGCGAGGTGTTCCGCGACAAGGGCGAGCTGGGTAGCCGCTACGACTCCAACGTGACCGCATTCGACCCGTTCCCCAACGACCCCGAGCAGCGCGCCAACGACCCGCTGCTGGACAGCATCATCGCCCCGACCACCACCGCGATGGTGGACTTTGTCACCCGCGTGGTCGGCTGGAAGGTCGATGCGCGCTACCAGGCACTCAATTACGACGTCAACAAGCTGTGGGACTGGGACGACGAACTGCGCAAGGGTGCGGTGACGCAGCTGCGCCAGTCGGTAGCGATCGATCCTAAACTGCGCGTCCTGATCGCGCACGGCTGGAACGACCTCTCCTGCCCGTTCATGGGCTCGGTGCTGACGGTGGACCAGATGCCGGCAATGGGCAGCGACCCCAAGCGCGTGCAGGTGCGCGAATATCCCGGCGGCCACATGTTCTACAACCGCGCCGACAGCCAGGCCGCCTTCCGCAACGACGTCAAGGCGATGTACGAAACACGCTGAGCCCCGCCATCGCCGGCCGCCTACGCGGCTGGCGATGCATCACGCCAGCTGCGGCAAGCGCGTGCGCAGGTAATCGCAGATCACCGTGCCGAGCCGTTATTTTTCCGGCCGGTCGCGCCTCTGCGCAGCCCTCGGCCGCGCATCAATCGTTACGAATCCCGATTCCCCATTCCCGATTCACAACGCGCCAGGCTGAGTGGCCTTCACATTCCAGCCCAACCACTCGTAGACGCGATAGCGCGCGATGCCCAGGTACTCGTGCAAGGCGACATCGGCCACGGTGAAGTTGTAGCTCTGCGGCAACCATGCCCAGGACGCGGTCAACCAATCCGAGCGCACCGGCGTGGCGTCGATACCGAAATGGCGGAAATACAGCTCCGCGCGCCGCAGATGCGTGGCCGAGGACACCAGCACGACCCGGTCGGGGCGGTACTTGCGTAGCAATGGCTGACTGAATTGCGCGTTCTGCCAGGTGTTCATGCTGGACGGTTCCATGATCAGATCGGCCTGCTCGATGCCCAACCCGATCAGCACCTTTCGATACACCACCGCTTCGGACAGGCCCAGCCCGCGCGCGTCGCCGCCACTGATCTCGATCTTGCAGTCGCCGCCATGCGCACGGCACTGTCGGTACAACCGCGCCGACTCGACGATGCGGCCATAGGCGAACATGTTGGCCTCGGCGGTGGCATCAGGGCCATCGGGGCGCACCGTGCCCGCACCCAGCAACACGATCATGTTGCGTGCGCGCCAGTCGTTGAAATCGTTGACCCCGGCCTGCTGCAACCCGTGCAGCATCCAGCTCGCCAATGGCCCGCAGCCGACCAGCAGCAACAACGCCAGCGTGGCTGCGGCCAGCACGCGCGCACTGCGCTCCCAGCGACGGCGGCCGATCAGCCAGGACAGTAGGAACAGCACGCACACCAGCGCAAGCATCATCGGCGCGTTTCCTCAGGCAGGACGCGTTGGAAAACCGGAGGTGGATCGAACGATCCACCGCATCACCTGGCGCATCCTCGCCGACCCAGGTGACCACGGCGCGACATGGCTCAGGTCCAGCCGAACCATTCGAAGCAGCGCAGCATCAGATACGCCACGCCACCGGCGGCCGGGATGGTCAGGATCCAGGCCCAGACGATGCGCTCGATCACGCCCAACCGCAGCGAGCGCGGATTCTTGGCAAAGCCCACGCCCATGATGGCGGTGGAGATGCTGTGCGTGGTCGACACCGGCATACCGAAATGCGCGGCCACGGTCAGCACGGTGGCCGAGCTGGTTTCCGCCGCAAAGCCGTGGATGGGATGCAGCTTGACCATCTTGTGGCCGAGCGTCTTGATGATCTTCCAGCCGCCCGAGGCGGTACCGGCCGCCATCACCACTGCGCAGGTCAGCACGATCCACATCGGGATGCCGGCGCCTGCGGCCAGCCCGGTGCCCGGATGCAGGAACGACAACCAGCCCGGCAGATCGTCCAGCGCACCGGTCGACTGCGCGCCAATCAGGGTCATCGCAATGATGCCCATGGTCTTCTGCGCGTCGTTGTGGCCATGGGCATAGCCCATGTAAGCGGCCGAGGCGATCTGCGCCTTGCCGAAGAACGCGTTGACCCAGCGTGGCCGCGCCAGCCGCCCGATCGGACCGCCCAGCTTGGCCATGCCGGCGATGATCGCCCACAGCAGCACCATCACCACGATACCGAGCAGGAACCCGGCGATCGGCGAGGTGATCATCGGCACGAACACCTTCCACAACAGGCCCTTGTTCTTGGCCCAGTTGCCGATGTTTTCCGACCAGATCAGCGCATCCCAATTGTTATGCGCCGCGGCCAGGCCGGCGCCGCACAGGCCGCCGATCAAGGCGTGCGAGGACGAGGACGGCAGCCCCTTCCACCAGGTGATCAGGTTCCAGATGATGCCGCCCAGCAACGCGCACAGGATCACCTGCGGGGTCACGTCGACCACCTCGGTGTTGAGCAGGCCGGAGGCGATCGTCAGCGCAACGGCCGTGCCGGTGAGCGCGCCGATCAGGTTCATGCCGGCCGCCAGCATCACCGCCCAGCCCGGCGACAACACCTTGGTGGCGACCACGGTGGCGATGGAGTTGGCGGTGTCGTGGAAGCCGTTGATGAACTCGAACACCAACGCCGCCAGGACCACCACCAGAACTAGGGTAAGCACGCGGCGACCTCAGCTGTTCTTCAATACGATCTGGTACACCACCACCCCTGCCTCGCGGCAACGGTCGATGGCCTTTTCCAGGATCTCGAAGAACTCCTTGAGCAGGAACATCTGCAGCGTGTCCAGACGGCCGGAATAGATGTCGCGGTACAGCTCCAGCATCAAGCGGTCGGCTTCGTTTTCCAGCATGCGCAGCTTGTCGTTGAGCGCGGTCATGCGATCGATGTTCATGTGCGGCAGGTCGGTCACCATCTCCACCACCACCGCAGCGGCCTGTTCCAGCATCGCCGCACGCGGGGCGAAGTCGATATGTTCCAGGTGCTGGGTGGCCAGCGAATAGCGGTCGGCGAACTTCTCGACCTGCTTGGGAATCTTGTACAGCGCCGAACCCAGCGCTTCGATGTCCTCGCGCTCGATCGGGGTCATGAAACTGTCCACCAGCGCCTGGCCGATCTTGTCCGAGGCCGCGCGTTCGCGCAGGCGGGCCAGCTTGAACGCGTCCAGCGCGGGCTGGCGGTCCGACTCGCGCATCATGGCGTGCAACGCCTTGGTGCTGTCGTAGGCGGCCTGCGCCGCTTCGTTCAGGAGCGCATAGAACTGCTTGCCGGAACCGAAGATGGTCTGCAACGAGAACATGGGGGGAGAACTTCCTGCCGTCGAGGGAGAGACGGACGCCAAGCGCGAATTATGACCGTTCCGTGACCTGTCTGGTATCTCGGTGCCCGTCGTCGCCTTCACATCGGCATTTCCCGGCTCGAACCACCCTCCAGTTTTGCTAAGATGCCTGCGCGCCTTCGGGCGCACCCTATGGAAGACGACCCTATATTCCCCCGTTGCCGCCCCGCCTCCGCGCGCGCCGGCCAACCCAGTGCTCGCCCGCCCTCCCCTTCACTGACCGGGGAAGACGCCCGTGGTTGAGTTTCTGATCGTCATCGCGCTGATCCTGTTGAACGGCTTCTTTGCGATGTCGGAAATGTCGTTGATGACCTCGCGCAAGAGCCGCCTGAAGCAGATGGCCGGCTCCAGCAAGCGTGCCGCGCGTGCGCTGGCGCTGGCCGAAAGCCCGGAAAACTTCCTGTCCACCGTGCAGATCGGCATCACCCTGATCGGCATCCTGACCGGCGTGTTCGGCGGCGAGGCGATCGGCGAGGCCATCAGCGCATGGCTGCAGGAGCTGTTCCCGGCGCTGTCGGCCTCGTTCGAACTGGTCGGCAAGCCGCGTCCGTATTCGGTGGTGATCGGCAGCACGCTGGCGGTGGCCTTGATCACCTTCCTGACGTTGATCTTCGGCGAGCTGGTGCCCAAGCGGCTGGCGCTGCGCAACTCCGAGAACATCGCCGGCGTGGTCGCGGTGCCGATGGCCTGGCTGGCCAGGATCGCCGCGCCCGGCGTATGGGTGCTGGCGCGCTCGACCCGGCTGGTGCTGCGCATGCTGGGCATGGGCAAGGACGAGTCGGCGTCGGTGACCGAAGAAGAGATCCGCATGCTGGTGGCCGAAAGCCACGAGGCCGGGGTGATCGATTCGCACGAGCGCGACATGATGAACCGCGTGATGCGGCTGGGCGATCGCACCGCCGACAGCTTGATGACCCCACGCAACCGCATCGCCTGGCTGGATGCCAACGCCGAGCCGGAACGCAATCTGCAGGTGATGCGCGAGCACGAGTTCTCGCGCTACCCGGTGTATCGCGGCAGCGACCAGGACATCGCCGGCGTGCTGGAGGTCAAATCGCTGGTGACGCGCATGGACGGTCACGGCGCAAATATGTTCCAGGCGCTGCGCGACACCTTGTTCGTGTCCGAATCCACGCATGCGATGAAGCTGCTGGAGATCTTCCGCGAAGAGCAGCAGTCGGTGGCCCTGGTGGTCGACGAATACGGCGAAATCCGCGGGCTGGTGACCATCAGCGACCTGATGGGCGCGGTGGTCGGCCGTCTGCAGGCGGTGGAAAACACCGACGAAGACGCGCTGGTGATTACGCGCGCCGACGGCTCGCTGCTGATCGACGGCTCGCTGCCGGTGGAAGAACTGCGCGAGGTGCTGGGCGCCGAACTGCCGGAAGCCGACGAAGGCGATTACCACACCCTGGCCGGCCTGTGCATCTACTACTTCGGGCGCATTCCGCAGGCAGGCGAATTCTTCGACTGGGCTGGTTGGCGCATCGAGATCGTCGATCTGGATGGCGCGCGCGTGGACAAGTTGCTGCTGAGCCGCGTTGGCGACGAGGGCAGCGATGACATCGTCGGATAACGGCGCACCGCCGTCGGGCGATGCGGGCGACGCGCAGATGCGCTACCGCAACGAAGGCATCCGCAGCCTGCTGGCGGCCTTCAGCGAAGGGGATCCCAACCACGTACTGCGTGTGCGCGAGATCCTCACCGATCTGCAGCAGAGCGCGTTCGGCGTGTTCCTGTTTCTGGCGATCCTGCCGTCGTTCATTCCCATTCCCGGCGTGGCCGGCGGCATCAGCGGCCCGCTCACGATGCTGATCGGCGTCCAGATGATGTGCTGCCTGCGCAAGCCCTGGGTGCCGCGCTTCATCGGCGAACGTGGGCCGCGTCGCAGCACCAGCCAGCGGTTTGTCGCGAGGTTGGCGCCCACCCTGCAACGCCTGGATCGACTGCTCAAGCCGCGTCTGCACGGCATGCTGGACAGGATACCGGCACAGATATTCACCGGCCTGCTGCTGGTGCTGGTCGGTTTCTTGCTGACGTTGCCGATCCCGTTCACCAACTACCTCTTCGGCCTGATCCTGCTGCTGTTCGCGCTGGCCCTGCTCGAGCGCGACGGCGCGTTGATGCTGGCTGGCTGGGCGGCCGCGCTGGTGTCGGTGGCGGTGTTTGGGGTCACCTCCGACCAGCTGGTGGACCTGATCGGCGGCTGGTGGCCGGCCGCCTGGCGCTGAGCGCACGACGACCGGCGCAGCTGTTTTGACGTTGTTACTTGAGATCGACCACGCGGTTGTCCGACAGGCTGCCGGTATCGTCGGTCACTGCGGTCATCACGAAATACAGCGCCTTGCCGAGCAGCCCGCTCGGACCATCCCAATACTCGGCCGATTCGGCGCGCACGTGGATCAGACGCAGGTTCGGATCGTCCTTGCCGCCCGGGAAAAACACCTTCATCGCCGGCGACCAGAGCTGCTCGATCTTGGCGCGGTCGTTGACCACGCTGGCGGTGCCGGCCACCGAGACATAGCTGTTCTTGGAGGCGGAGGCATAGGCCACGTTGACCCGCGGATCGGCACCGATTTCCGCCACCTTCGGACTATCGGCGGCCGTGGCGAACCACAGGTCGCCGTCGAACTCGACTTGCTGTGTGCCCAACGGGCGGCTCACCAACTTGCCGTCGGCAGAGACGGTCGTGAACATTGCGATGTCCACGCCGCGGATCAATTCCGCCAACTGCTTGATGCTCTCGTTGCGTTGCTCAGGGTGCATGTGTGTGTTCCCGATGGAGATGCGCCCATCTGAGCGGATTGCAACGCAAAGCGACGTGAATCACGCAGTAGTCACGTCCAACTCGCGGCAAGCGATGGCGGCGATTTCGAACGAGCGCAAACGCGCGGCATGGTCGTAGATGTTGGCGGTGAACAACAACTCGTCCGGCGTATGACGGTCGATGAACTCGGCCACGCCCTGCGCGATCTGATCGGCATCGCCCAGCACCGTGCACGCCAACGCACGCTCCACGCCGGCACGTTCGTGCGGTTGCCAGAATGTATCGATATCGTCGATTGGCGCGGGAATCTTGCCCGGCTTGCCGCGACGCAGGTTGACGAAACTCTGCTGCTGGGTAGTGAACAGGCGGCGCGCCTGCGCGTGCGTGTCGGCTGCCACCACGTTCAAGGCCAGCATCACGTACGGCTTGGCCAACTGCGCCGACGGGCGGAATTCGCGCCGGTAGATCGCCACCGCTTCGTCCATCGCATCGGGCGCAAAGTGCGAGGCGAACGCGAACGACAAACCCATCGCCGCCGCCAGGCGCGCACTGAACAGGCTGGATCCCAGCAACCACATCGGCACATCCAGCCCGGCGCCAGGCACCGCCTGCACCAACTGTCCCGGCACGGCCGGCGCGAAGTAACGCAGCAACTCGGCCACGTCCTGCGGGAAGTGGTCGGCGCTGTCGAAATAGCGACGCAAGGCGCGCGCGGTGGGCTGATCGGTACCGGGCGCGCGGCCCAGGCCCAGGTCGATGCGTTGCGGATACAGCGACGCCAGCGTGCCGAACTGTTCGGCCACCTGCAGCGGCGCGTGGTTGGGCAGCATGATGCCGCCGGACCCGACGCGGATGGTCTTGGTGCCGCCGGCCACATGGCCGATCAGCACGGCGGTGGCGGCGCTGGCGATCCCCGGCATGTTGTGGTGCTCGGCCAGCCAGTAGCGCCGGTAGCCCCAGCGTTCGGCGTGCTGCGCCAGATCGAGCATGTTGGCGAAGGCGTGGGTGGTGTCGCTGCCTTCGCAGACCGGCGCCAGGTCGAGCACGGAAATAGGCGTCATCGGATGACTCCGGGGAATGAGTGATGTGCAAGACATGGGGCTGACCGGATGGCATTGCCACCCACCTGGACGGTGCTCAGGGGATTACAGCATTCCAGCAATCGAACACCGCGCCCGGCCCAGCGGACTCTGCAATGACAGGTGCAGGTCGGGGTCTGGCTGGGTCGCCTGCGATCCGCATCGGACTGCGATCTACGGGCCGGGGTGAGGCGTCTGTGGATCGGAAGCGAACGACGCTACGCAATCGGCACCGACCGCCTCCCCATCCCCCGCCCCGCAGCACCGCCGATGCTTGCGGTACTGGCGCGCCAGACATCCTCGACCGTGCTGCGCGCGCAATCGCCAGCGGGAAGCGCGCTTCTTGGGCTACGCCGGTTGGCCGCAGGGGCGGAAACCCGAGGCGTGGCCGAAGCCCGGATCTGGTGTCCGCTGCGCGCAGCCATAGCACACGCGAACATGCTGAGCCCAGCGCGAAGTGCATGCGCGCATGTACGGCGGCGAGCGAAGCGCAAGCGCCGATCGCTCGGACCGCTGGCTATGATGGTCGCCGCCCTGACTGCGCCCACACGACAATGGCTTCCACCACTCCGCTTGACCCTGCTTCCGGCGTCGCAGACATCGCGGCACGCATCGATCGCCTGCCGGCCACCGCGACGTTGTGGCGGTTGGTCGGCCTGCTCGCGTTGGGCGGATTCTTCGAGTTGTACGACTTGTTCCAGACCGCTTACATCAGTCCGGGCCTGATCCGCGACGGCATCTTTGCCAGCGGCGCCGATGGCGCGTTCGGCATGCCCGACCAGGCCGCATTTGCGGCGGCGACGTTTCTGGGCCTGTTTGTCGGCGCCGCGCTATTGAGCCCGTTCGCAGACCGCTTTGGGCGCCGGCTGGTGTTTACCTTCGCCTTGATCTGGTACACCGCCGCGACTGTTGCAATGGGCCTGCAAAGCACTGCAACCGGCGTCATCGTGATGCGCTTTGTGGTCGGAATCGGCTTGGGCATCGAGCTGGTGACCATCGACACCTATCTGTCCGAACTGGTGCCACGGCATATGCGCAGCGCCGCGTTCGCGTTCGCCTTCTTCGTGCAGTTTTTGGCAGTGCCTACGGTGGCGTTGACCGCGTGGCTGCTGGTGCCGCATGCGCCGCTGGGCGTGAGCGGATGGCGCTGGGTGGTATTGCTGAGTGGCGTGTTCGCGCTGGCGATCTGGTGGTTGCGCAACCGTTTGCCGGAATCGGCCCGTTGGCTTGCTGCGCAGGGACGTCATGCCGAAGCGGATGCGGTGGTGAGCCAGTTGGAAACGCAGTGCGAACGCGATCTGGGTGCGCCGTTGGCCACGCCGCAAGCAACCGCCCAACTGCAGCAGCAGACGCAGGCCTCGGTATTGTGGCGCGCGCCGTATCGCGGGCGCATCGGGATGCTGGTGGTCTTCCATATCTTTCAGGCGATCGGGTTTTTTGGCTTCGGCAATTGGCTGCCGGCATTGATCTCCGCGCAAGGCACCGGCGTGAACAAGAGCCTGGGGTATTCGTTCGCGATTTCGCTGGCCTACCCGCTGGCGCCGCTGCTGTTGCTGCGCTTTGCGCAGCGCTGGGAAAACAAATGGCAGATCACTGCATCGGCCGTGGGCGCGGTACTGTTTGGCGTGCTGTTTTCGCAGCAGCATCAGGCGATCGGCATGGTGCTGTGCGGGGCGATGATCGCCTTCTGCAATGCCTGGATGAGCTTTGCCTATCACGGTTATCAGGCCGAGCTGTTCCCGACCGGACTGCGCGCGCGTGCAGTGGGCTTTTGCTATTCCTTCAGCCGCCTGTCCACGGCGGTGAGCAGCGTGTTGATCGGGTGGTTGCTCGTCCAGGTCGGCAGCCATGGCGTGCTGGCATTTATCGCGATCAGCATGTCGATCGTGGCGAGCGTGATTGCAATGTTCGGGCCGCGTACACGCAATCGTGCGCTGGAGGAGATTGCCGGCTAATCGTGGTGCACCCGCGCGTGAACCTTGTGGCTTTACGCGCCAGCGTGTGTGACTGGAGGGGGTTGGACGGCTGCCTGCGCGGCTAACGTTACGCCCGCTGCAAGCGCAACCGTGCGGTCCGCCACCGCGGCCAGGCTGGTGCGATGCGACACCACCACCAGCACGGTCTGCGGCAGTCGCTGCCGCAGCATGCATAACACCTGACGTTCGGCATCCGCGTCCAGCGCACTGGTGGCTTCGTCCAGCACCGCCAAGGTCGGTTTGCGCAACAACACTTGCGCCAACAGCAGACGCTGCGATTCGCCACCGGACAGGCGCCCATCCGGACCGTTGATCGGCGTGTCCAGACCTTGCCCTTCGCGCTGCAGACGCGCGCTCAGACCGACATCGGCCAACACTTCCCACATGCATGCATCCGGGGTGCAGGGCAGCGCCCAGTCCAGACAATCGCGCACGCTGCGCTGCCACGGCCGCACGCCCTGGCCGATGTACGCGCTATGCCGCACCCAGTTGCGATACGCGGCAAAATCCAGCCGGCGCCCGGACATATGCGCGGTGAACTGCGACGGCGGCGTCTGCCCGGAGAGCACATCCATCAGACTGCTTTTGCCGATGCCGGATGGCCCGACCACCAGCAGCATTTCGCCCGGCACCAGCATCATCGGCTTGAGGTCCAGCCTGGGTAGCGGCGGTGCCAGGCCGATATATTCCAGATGCAGCGTGGCGGGCAACGGCGTTGCGGTTTCGGCAGCGGCCTGCGTCCGCGTGCTCCCCAGGTCCAGATAGCGCTGCCATAACTGCAACGCCGGCCACGCCGAGCGCAGTTGCTGCACGCTTTGTCGCGTGGTGACCAGATATGGCAGCAGCCGCCCAAGCAGCAGGCTGACGGTGATCAATGCGGCGCGGTCGGCGCCCTGCCAGAGATTGGCCAGCACCAGAATGCCGGCGATCGCGGCCACGGCAGTGAGTTCGAGCACCAGCCGGCTGCCTGCCACCAGTTCCTGCTGCTGTGCGTAGCCCTGCCCCAGCCGCATGGAAATGCGCTCGTAATGGCTGGTTTCGACATCTTCGCGCTGGAACGAGCGCACATGCCGCAGGCGCCGTGGGAAGTCTTCGCTCAACCAGAACAGGCGGGTCATGTCGGCCACGTAGTCGCGGCTGATGCGCGCCTGCGCATCGCTGCTGGAGATGCGCACGCCCAACCAGGCCAACACCACCAGCGATGGCATGGCGATCAGGAGCGCGGGAGCGATCAGCATCGCAATGCTGAGGCTCACCAGCGCAGTGATGCCGGCCACCAGCAGCTGCAGCATCGCGCTGAAACCTTGGGTGGCGATTTCGATGTTGTAGGTGAGCACGTTGGCGATCTCTGCCGAGCTGGCGCCGGACAAGGCTGGCAGCGGTGCATCGATCAATGCGGCATGCACGCGGCGGCGCAGTCCGATCGCGTAGCGGCTGGTCAGCCGCGCGGCCAGCCGTGCGCTGTGCCAACGCAGTGCCGCAAACACCATGCTGATACCGACAAACAACGCCACTTGTATCGGCAGACCATCGGGCAAGGCCAGCCGATAACCAGCCAGCTGCACACTGTGGCCGGGTTGCACCAAGGGCACCAGGCAGACCGCCACGATGCTGCCAGCCAAGGCAGCGGCCAATGACAACGCGACATAGAGCGCGATGGTTGGCATGTCCGCAGGCACCAGCGTGCCGACAAAATTGCGCACGCTGGCACGCATGTGGTCGCGAGGAATGGAGGTCTGCATCTCAGTGATGCATGTCGTGCAAGGGGCGCATCGGTACGCTGGCAGGCGTGTGGATCGCACAACGCCGTAGAACGGCTGACACGACGTAGCGAGCGGTTGTCAGGTCCGTGTGCACGGGGCGAAGGAACCCGGGTGTCCACATGCTGTATGCCGACTGCCGGCATCGGCCGTGCGCGCCTGGCAGTGGCGGCGCAGTAGCGGTGCTAGCTACTCTTGGCGCCATGCGCGCTCTCATCGCAACAGCTGCAGCAGTGCATCCACCGATGCCTGCGGATGCGCGCCGCGCCACAGCGTGAACATGCCGACGCGCCGCACCTGCTCGACAAAGCGCTGCCACCCTGGCTGGCCGGCGGCATATGGTTGGTCGTCCGCCAGAGCGTCGGCAATGTGTTCGACCGGCGTTGGCAGCAGGCATTGTGCCGACGTGCTGGCAGGCGTGCCGCGCAGCATCACCACGGCGCACAGTTGCAAGGGCGTGCGCGCCAGATGTGCACGGCCATGGCGGATGTCGATCTCGAACTTTTCCACGCCACTGCGGCGGCGAATGGTGGGCGATGCGCTGATCCACGCGCGGGTATCCACATCGAGCAGGCCAAGCGCGTCGGTACGCAGATGCAGAAAGTTGGCAACGCCGGTGGTCAGCAGGCTTTCCGGCGCTACGAACACGCCGTCTTCGGCGATGAAGTCCAGGCCATGCAGCAGGCTGTGCAGCGCCAGCGTCGACTTGCCCGCACCGCTGGCGCCGAGCAACAGCACGCTGCGTCCATTCCGGCCGACGCAGGCGCCGTGCAAGGGCACCAATCCCATTCCGCGCGCAGCCAGTAGAAACACTGCAAATTCGATCAGCTCATAGCGCACGTGATAGGCGTGGGCGAGCATGTCCTCGGACACCACCAGCATGGCGCGCCGCTCGGGCACCGACAGCATCAGGTAATTGCACGCATCCATGACACCGCACAACAAACCACCGCTTGCATGCGTGCGCACTGGTGGCGGTTCTGCGCTCGATGGCGCCTGGCCGCGCGACACCAGATCCAGCGTGATGTGGAACTCCGGCGCAGCAGGTAAACAATGCGCAGGCAGGCTTGCAAAAGCGGTATCCACCAACGTCAGCAACGCTTCGCTATCGCTTTCAAAATGGAACAGCGCGCCGAGAATCTGCCGGCGCACAACGAAACGGCGCATACGTCGCTCGCCGAACGGATCTGCGGCCGATACCGCATCGCTGTGCGCCGCCAAACGTGCGGTCCCGCTTACTGGCAATAGTTCCGCCAACGCGGCCGAGTGCTGCATGCCCTTCATCCATTGCATCGATCAGCCAGTGTGTGCCAGCCAGCGAGCGAAAGGTTGCACTGCGGCCATCGGCGCACCTGTACAACGCTTGGCATAGCGCACGTCGTCTGGGCGCAACCAAACGCATCTGCCTGCGCACCTACTGCCAAGCCGATTGCCGGTGACTGCGCACGCCATTGCTGCGCGCACCTGGCGACAGAACGAGAGCCTTGTGCAGATGCTAAAGATCCAGGTCAGTCATTCGTATTTTCTGCGTTACGACCCGAAGCAGTGGGAGCGCGGCAAACCATATCCACCGTTGGCAACGTTGCAGGTCGCGGCGTTGCTGCGTGAATGTGGCCACACCTTGAGCCTGTTCGACGCGATGCTTGCCGACGATGTGCAGGACTACGCCGGTGCCTTGCATGCTGCGCAGCCGGACCTGGTGGTGTTCTACGAGGACAATTTCAACTTTCTCACCAAGATGTGCCTGAACCGGATGCGCGAGGCCGCCTGCCGGATGATTGGCCAGGCGCGCGAGGCTGGTTGCCGCGTGCTGGTGGCAGGATCGGATGCCTCCGACAACCCGGAGGTGTTTCTGGCCGCTGGCGCGCACGCGGTGTTGATTGGCGAAGGCATCGCACCGCTGCTTGAACTGGTGACGCGCGTCGAAGCCGATCCCACCATCGACACGCAGGCCTGGCTGGCGGGGGTGGCGCGCATCGCCACCGACCAACCTGCCGAGGCACGCCCGCATCGTGGCGCACAACCGCCGGATGCACGCCTGAGCGGCCTGCCTGCGTGGGACTTGGTCGACATGCCTCGCTATCAACGCTTCTGGCAGCAACGGCACGGCCATTTCAGCCTGAACATGGCGGCCTCGCGCGGTTGCCCGTTTCGCTGCAACTGGTGCGCCAAACCCATCTGGGGCAACCACTACAAGCGCCGCGGCGCCGAAGACGTGGCCGCCGAGATGATCCATCTCAAGCGCAGCTTCCAGCCCGATCACATCTGGATGGCCGACGATATCTTCGGCTTCCACATCGACTGGGTGGAAACCTTCGCACAACGTCTGACCGATTCCGATGGCGCGATTCCCTTCACCATCCAGACCCGCGCCGATCTGGCCAGCGAGCGCATGGTGGCGGCTCTGGCGCGCGCCGGCTGCGCAGAGGCCTGGCTGGGTGCAGAAAGTGGCAGCCAGCGCATCCTGGACAAGATGACCAAGGGAACCACGGTTGGCGAAGTGATCGCCGCACGCGAACGCCTGGGTGCGCGCGGCATTCGCGTCGGCTTCTTCATTCAACTCGGTTATCTGGGCGAAGAACTCGACGATATCCTGGCCACGCGCGCCCTGGTGACGCAGGCCAACCCGGACATCATCGGCGTCAGCGTGTCCTATCCCCTGCCCGGCACCAAATTTTACGAAGAAGTGAAGAACCAGTTGGGCGGCAAGACGCATTGGCAGGACAGCGATGACCTGGCGATGATGTTCCATGGCGCCTACGACTCGGAGTTCTATCGCAGCGTGCGCGATCTTTTTCATACGCAAGTGGATCTGCAACAGGCCCGCGCAACGATGACCGCCGATGCGTTTGCGCAGGCATCGGATCGCCTGGAAGCACGCTGGTCCGCACTGATCGCATCGGAACAACAGCATCGCAATGAACCGCTGGCCAGCGTTGCTGCACGTCAACCGCTGCAGCTGGCGACCGTGCTGGTCGGCTGAACTGCAACGCTTCGCCTTGCCGTCGAAACCCCACCTCGTCTTTTCGGATCACGCCCGCATGCAGCACTCCCTTCGCACCATCAAGCACGGCCTGCGCACGGCCACCGAACGGCTGGCCCAGGAATTGGCGCAGCCGGGCCAAGCGGTGCCGCAGTGGGATCGGCTGCAATGGCAGCTGGCGGCCGCCGCGGCCGCTGCGCATGGCGTGTCGCCGCTGCTGCAGCGTCGCTCGCTGTGGCAGAACCCGGATTGGACAAGGTTTCTGAGCGAGCAACGCCGGCATGTCGAAGACCGCCATCGGCGTATCGCCATCCTGCTCACGCGCATCGATGCCGCAGCGCGTGCGGCTGGGATCGCCTTGGTCGGGCTCAAAGGCACCGCGCTGCATCGGCTTGGCGTCTATCTACCGGGCGACCGCCCGATGGCCGATATCGATCTGCTGGTGACGCCGGAGGATGCGCCCGCCGCTGCTGCACTGCTGTGCGACCTCGGCTATGTGGCCTCGTTCGAACAATGGAAGCACCAGGTCTTCAAGCCGATACACGGCGAAGCAGTTGCGGGGCTGGGCGAGCACCGTGATGCGCCGATCAATATCGAGCTGCATACGCGGATCCAGGAACGCCTGCCGGTCCACAGCGTGGACATCACATCACATATCCTGCCGGAGCGCCCGCAGCCTGGCTTGAACTCCTACCCGTCCATCGGTGCGTTGATGTTGCATCTGCTGCTGCACGCCGCCGGTGGCATTTGCCATCGCAGCATCCGGCTGATGCATCTGCACGATCTTGCGCTGCTTGCCACACGCATGGGGCAGCGCGACTGGGACCACTTGTGGGAAGACTCGCGCGTGTCGCCGTGGTGGGCATTGCCGCCGCTGCTGCTGCTGCAACGCTACTACCGCAGCGTGGTGCCGGCGGCGGTGATGGCGCGCCTGCACGCCGATTGCCCGCGCTTGCTGCGCATGCGTGCGGCCAGCCAGACCTTGACCACGGCCTCATGCTCCAACCTGTGGTTGCCGGCACTACCCGGCATCGAATGGTCGCGGTCGCTGAGCGAGGCGCGGCAGTATCTGCACAATCGCGTTGCGCCATCGGCGGAGAGCCGCAAGGAACGTGCGGACATGCTGCAAACACAACTGTGGCTTCAAGGGCAACCGTGGGTGCGGCAGACCCAGGCACGCCGACTGATGACGCGCCTGACCCGGCCGGTGCCGCGCACCGACATGTTGTATGTGGTGCGTGCGGCGCTGGATGGATATCTGCAGCCGGTGTGAGACAGCAGATGGCTTGCACCACGTCCTGGGTGGGTTTGCGGTGACGTTGCGATCTGCATCGCACGATTTTTGCCGAGCGCTGTCGGTTGATGCAAGGCGTGCTTGCGCGCTGTCGAGGCGCGTAATCGCTGTCTTGCTCCGGGCTGCGCACTCAGTGCAGCGGACGCTGCTCGCATAGTTGGCGATAGAGCTTTTCGAACAGACGCGTGGTCAACGCCGCGTCCTCACGTACCGCACGGCACTGCGCGGCCCAGGCCAGGCGCAAGCGCAGTTCGTCGTCGGCCACCACCTGACGGACGGCTTCGGCCAATCCGGCCCAGTCGCCAGGCGGCACCGCCAGTGCACAGATCGGCGCCCACTCGACCAGATGCCCCACGGCAGTGCCCACGGTCGGAACACCCGTGACCGCTGCTTCCAGCAGCACCAGCGGCCCGGCTTCGTGCAGAGAGGAAAGCACCAGCAGATCGGCCGATTGCATGATCGGGCGCAACTCACGCTGGGTCTTGAACCCGAGAAAGCGCACCTGCTCGCTCAGCCCAAGCTGTTGCACCAGGCGCTGCATGGCGCCATCCAGGGTATCGACGCCGACCACGTCCAGGCTAAAGGCAACATCGGCGCGTTTGAGCGCCGCCATGGCCTGCAGCAAGGTGGTCTGGTCCTTGACCGGATTGAGACTGGCCACGTGCAGCAACCGTGCGACCTCGCCGGTGCGCGCGCGCGGCGCGGACGCAGGCCAGGCCCGCAGATCCACCCCCAGGGGCACCCGCTGCGCACGGATGCCGAGTGCTGTTAGCGAATCGACGATCGGCGCACTGGCGGCCGTGACGCAATCGGCCAGGCGCAGGATCACCGCTTCGCGCAGACGGCCACGCAAACGGCGCCGGCCACCGTAGCCGATGGCATGCAATGCGACCAGCTCGCCACCGGCGATATGCACCACGCTTGGGCGTCGTAACAGCTTGGCAGCGGCCACCGCGATCAAGCTGCAGTGGCCGGAAAAGATCGCCTGGATGAGGTCGAACGGTGCGCGCCGATGCTCCTTACGAATGGCATTGATTGCACGCAACCTAGTGCGTTGCGCGCCGATGTTATGGATGGTGGCGCCGCGCAATGTCCAGGTGCCGGGCATCGGCTCCTGATGCAGCACAAAGACATGCACCTGGTGACTGCGCGCCAGCCATTCGATCAGGGTCAGGAACACCGGGATCACACGAACTTCGCCGCTGCGGTCCACGCCACCCGGTACCACCAAGGCCAGTTTCATGCGGTTCGTCCAGGCACGGCGGCCAGCAATTGGTTGTAAGCGCTTGCCCAGCGTTGTCCCACTGCGGCAAAGGACAGCCGCGCATCGAAATGCGCGCGCACCTGCGCGCGATTGGGGCGCTGGCGCGAGACACGTAGCAGTACTTCCGCCAGGGCCGAGGCATCGCCCACCGGCCACAACTCGCCGACCGCACCGGCATCGCTGAGCGCACGGAAAGCCGGAATATCGGTCAACAGCGGCAAGGTGCCGCAGGCGTAGGCCTCCAGTGCGGCATAACCACAACTTTCCGCATGGCTGGCAGAGACGAACAGGTCTGCGGCGCGCAGCAAGGTTTCCACACGCGCATGCGCAAACTTGCCCAGCAGCTGGACACGGTCCGCCAGATGCGCATCTACGCGCAGGCGCTGTTGTACCTGCTCCATCAACGGTGCCTGGTCAAACACGCACCATAGCCGCAGCCCGGGTAACAGGGGCGCCGCCATGGCGATGGCATCGAGCACGCATAGCGGATCCTTGGCAGCGCTCAGATGGCCGACCCACAACACACACGGGTCGCCAGACAGACGTGTCTGCTCGCGTGCCTGCAGGCGATCGCCGGTGAAGAAGCGGCTGCTCGATTCGGGAATCGCAAACAGCTGCGTGCTGGATCGAAACAGCCGCGCGCGTCGAAATGGCTCGGCCAGTTCCAGTGACGTGAACGCGATGCCGGCAGCCGCCGCGTAGCGCGCACGCCAGACGATCCGGCGCCACCAGCGTGGCGGGCGATTGGCATGGTCCTGCAACAGGATGGGAATCTGCGGCAACAGGCGCGCAAGCCGGCGTGCATCACCGGCAAATTCCAGGCCGTGCACATGGATCACGTCGGCGTCGATCTCGCGCAGCATGGCCGCAAGACGGCGTGCACGCAGGGTGCTACCACGTTCGCCCAATGCGACGAAGCGGTAGTCCACACCCTGGCGTGTGAGTCGAGTGTTCAGTGCGCAGGACTGGATCACCGTCACCCGTACCCCTGCGCTGGTCACCGCCTCGGCGATATCGGCCAGCGATGGCCACTGTGCGAAGACCTGTTCCACGCTCCAACCATCGGGCGTCGGCACCAGATTGAGCTGCGCCACATGCAGGCTCATGGCGCAGACAGCCGCTGGCATGCACGCTCTGCAATGCCGGTGGCGCAGTCTTTCGGGCAGCGCATGCCACCCCGAGCGCAGCGCCTGCAGGCCGCAGACCCGCTGTAATCCGGCATCGCCATGAAAACCACGTCACTCACGCGATGCGCCGCAGCCGCAGCACCAAGGCGACCGGTACCTGCAACGCAGCCTGATCGAAGCGAGCGCCGGGGGGAATATCGGCCGGGTCCAGCATCGGTTCGGCGACCGCTTCGATCACCAGGCCCAGCGACGCGCAGGCGGCATGCCAGTCACTGTAGAGATGCTGGGTATGCCGCACTGCGTAATGCTGGCCGTCGGCCTTGAAATCACGCCGCCAGCCCAGTGCATGGCCGATCGGGTGCACATCGCTGCACAGTACGAGACCGCCCACGCGGGTAACCCGATGCAGTTCTTCCAGCGCCGGCCAGAGCTGTTGCAGATGCCCAACCACCAAAGCGCAGACGCTGAGATCGGCGAGTGCATCAGGCAGCGGCAATTGATCGAGACTGCCTTGTTGCAGACTCACGCGTGCCGCTGGCCAATCGTGCATGAGTTCGGCGCCGGCGCGTTGCAGCATCTGCGGCGACAGATCCACGCCGGTGACATGCAACGCGCCACGCCGCAACGCATGCAGCATGTAGCGACCACTGCCGCAGCCGGCATCCAGCACATGTTGGCCCTGCAAGGTGCCGGGCATCAGCGCGAGCATGGCGCGTTCTTCGGCCAGCATCACCGGGTTATGCGCGTGCGGCGGATACGCCTGTGCCCATAACGCATACGCTGCTACCGGTTCGAGTGTCGGTACCGCGTTCACGACACCGCACCATTGGCGGCCATCGTGATGGATGGCGCTTGCGTTGCCTGCGACACGCGCTGCAGGCCCGGTTCCAGTGCCAGCACCGCAGGATCGGCCAAGCTGGCGTCGAGCAGTTTGGGGCGGCCGTCCAGCAGCACTGGCACGGTCTGGATACCTGCGGCGTCGAACCATTCGGCAAAATCCGGGTCGGCGATGCGCGGGGCGCCATCGCGGATCACTGCGCGCAGCGCACTCCGTTGGCAACCGACAACGCTGGCGGCAGGGT
Source organism: Xanthomonas sp. 3058 (assembly GCF_014199765.1). Classification (NCBI taxonomy): domain Bacteria; kingdom Pseudomonadati; phylum Pseudomonadota; class Gammaproteobacteria; order Lysobacterales; family Lysobacteraceae; genus Xanthomonas; species Xanthomonas sp. 3058. The sequence goes on from NZ_JACHOF010000023.1 coordinate 26,054, forward strand.
CGCCACCGCGATCGCGCACGATCACCAGGTCCGCGGCAGCGCCTGGGGCGATGCATCCGCGCGCTTGCATGCGCAGGATGCGCGCGGATTGCTGCGTGACCATGCCCAGCAGCAGATCCGGTGCGAGCCCGCTGTCGGCGGCAATGCGCAGTTCTTCCAGCAGGTCGCGTGCGCCGCTGATGCGCGAATCGTTTCCCAATGCCAGGCGCCCGGCCATGCACAACCGCCACGGATCCAGCGTGCGGCCCAGCAGCGCCAGATTGCTCGAAGGACACCAGACCACCGCCGCGCCGCGCGCGATCACCCGTTCGATATCGCGCTCGCCCATGCCCACGCCATGGATCAGCACGCTGTTGGACGCCAGGCAACCGAGCCGATCCAGCTCGTCCAGTTCGGCCCCCGCCACCGCATCGGTGCCTTCGGCCAGATGGATCATCCAGGGGTGTTCAGGCGAGGTCGCGGCAAAGCTGCCCTGCACCGGTGGGCCGTAACCGGTCCAGCCCAGCGCGTAGCTCCAGCCGAACTCACGCAGCAAGCCGACCGGAAAATTCGCCGCGTCCAGGGTCGCGTGCCAAGGATCGTGCTGCGCCACGCAGGTGACGCCGGCCAGCAGATTCTTCAACCCGCCGTGACGCAAGCGCACCGTCTTGGGCACGCGCAATGCGGCCGCCACCTCGGGATGCTGAAAATGCGCCTGAAACGCCTCGATCCATTCGTAGCTGTTGGCGAACGGTGCGCCTTGCGGCAGTGGCGGCACGCAATTGACCTGCAGATGGTCATGCGCGTTGATCAGCCCGGGCGCCAACACATGGCCCTGCAAATCCAGCCGCAGGCTACCGGTGCCGAGCGTGCCGCCGAAACGGCCTGCGCGTATTGTCACTGCGGCGCGCGAGGGGCCTGCGAGGGTGATTGCGCGGGTGCCCTGCAAACAGACATCGGCCATTGACATCGGCGTCTCCACTCAGCGCTTGCGCATCACGATCAGGAAGTGGTCGCCCATGTCGCGCAGCAGTGGCAGCCCGCCCAGACGGTCGTCGCACCAGCCCAATTTTGCCGACAGACGCGGATAGCGCTCGCAGAACTCGACCAGATAAGGCGGCGGCAGGAACAGGCTCAAGGCGCGGTAGCTGTCCAGCACGAAGTGCTTGTTGAAGGCGCGATAGAACTCGCGCGGCAGGTGGTACCAGGTCCAGATGGTATGGCCGTTCATGCCCACTGCGGTGACTCCGCGCGCGGCACGCACCGCTGCGCGCTTGAAGCGACCGCGCAATGTGTAATGGCCGATTTCCCACGGGCAGATGCGACCGATCACCGAAAATACCAGGCAGCCATCGGCGCGCAGCAGACGCGCGCACTCCGCAGCCACTGCCGGCAGATCCGGCGCGCAATTGAGCGGGCCGAAGTTGGAGTACATGCCGTCGAAGGTGCCCTCCAGCTGGTCGAGCTGCTGGATGCCCACGTGCGCGGCGGTCAGGCGTGCTTCCAGACCTTGCGTAGCCGCGCGATGGCGGGTGCGTTCGACCATGGCCGGCGACCAGTCGGTGGCCAGCACGCTATAGCCGCGGCGCGCGAACTCGCCGGCATCCAGACCGGTGCCGCACCCCAGATCCACCAATCGCGAGCCGGCCGGCAGCTCGGCCGCAACCGTGTCCCACAGCGTGGTGCGCATGCGCTGGATCAGCGCGTTGTTGCCGCGCGGGCCGTCGTAGTCGGGGGCGACGCTATCGAAGGCACGTTGTGTTTCCAGCAACCGCTCCGGGGCGACCGTGCCGCCACGCGCCGCATGCTCATTGACCATCGACATGCGCAGCCTCCCCCACCAGTGCAGCTATTCTCACGACACTCTCCAGACGCAACACCGCCAACGCGGCACCGCTTGATTGTCTGGTGAGTGCCACGCGCAGCGGCTTTGGTTGCAGCGTGGTGAGCGATCTGCAACCTGAAAGCAGCTACCGCCGCGTTCAGGCGGCAGCGCCCGTGACCGCAACCGTGCGACGTCGCCATGCGTTGCGTAACGCCGCCGCGAGCACGCCCAATCCGGCGCCAGCGAGCAAGCCGACAGCCCAGGCGGTGATCGCATTCGGAAAGGCCTGGCGATCGGGCACATACAGCGGCCACGCCAACGAGGTTTGATAGGTGTAGCGCGTGGTGAGGCGCGCGTTGAGATCGTCACGCTCGGCTTTCAACGCGCGGATGGTGGTGTTGCTGTCGGTCAGCAACACACCCGCCAATACCTGGGCAGGCGTCGCCGCAGTGGCACCCTGCCCGGCCTGCAATTGCCGCTGAAGTTGCGCCTGGGTACTGAGTGCCGCACGCAGGTCTTCATTCAAGCCTCGCAAGCGCGTGCGTGCGAGTTCCAATGCAACCGCATTGGTGTCGCCGTGCAGCATCTGCAGTGCGGTCACGGTGGCCATCGCCAGCTTGCGCGCCTGCCCGGGCGACTCGGCGCGAATGGTCACGCCGATCAGATTCGCGTATGGGTCAGGATCCGGTTTAAGGCTACCGCGATACAGCTGCGCAGCGCGGCTGTTGAGCGGTACACCGGCCTGACGCAGCACTGCATCCTGAAACAGCCGTGTCTTCATGCGATCGATCACGCGTTGGAACGGTTCGACCTTGGGATCGCGTCCGGCCGGCGTTGGACCGATTTCGCCGACCTGGATCCACGCGGTGCCCTCCCACTGCGGCTTGGCCAGCCGGGTGAAAGCGAACGTCAGGCCTAGCACGATCACCAGCCCGGCCAGCGCCCAGCGCCATTCGCGCCGCAGGATGCGCCAGAGGTCGATCAGATAGATGTCGTCGTGTTGATTCATGGTGCACCGGCTCTGGAACGTGGTGAAAAATCAAGCTGCCGCGCACTACGCAGCAACGGGAGGTGCCGCATTGCGGCTGGGCAACAGCACCGTGCAGGCATGCAACACCAGACACAGCGCGATGAAACCGAAGTTGGTCCAGGTGAAGGCCTGTGGCGCGAACGGCGCCATCAGGCAGGCGTAGGCGATGCGCAGGAAGATCAGCACATGGAAGATCGACAGCGAGGCGTTGAGCAAGCGCACGCTCCACAGCAGGCCCGAATACAACGCCAGCAGCGCGGTCAGCGCACCCGGCGCGCCCCAGGCCATCAGAAACGGAAAGAATTCGGTGCCCACGTTGATGTTGGGCGCATCCAGCGGAATGCTGGTGCCGGCGGTGGCGATCGACCCACTGAAGGGCACCAGCTGATTGACCAGAAAACTGGCGTTGACGTAGCCCTTGGCCAGGATCGCGCCGAAGTTGTACGGCCCGGCGCTGATATACAGCAGCAGCCACTGCACGCCCTGCGGCATGGCGCGATAAAACGCACCGAACGGCAAGGTGACTGTCGCCAGCGAGCCGGAACGCAGTGCACCGAGAATCGAAAACACCCCGCCACCGGCCAGCACCAGCAAGCCAATGGTCTTCCACGGCAAGCGGCGCGCAGGATCACGGCGCAGCAGCATCACCAGCACGAAAGAAAATAGCCCAGCGAAGATGCGGTTGCGGTCGATCACCACGATCGGGAACACAAATCCCAGCACCACCATCGCCGCGCGCAGCCCGCGGTGCCGCACGCAAAGCAGCGCGACCGGCGGCAGGATCCAGCACATGTTGGAGATGTGCCGAACGTGCGAACGCAACGGACTCAAGGTCGCATACGAGGATGGATCGCTGAACAACGGAATCGGAAACAGCGCGACATCCACGATGCAGAACAGCGTCACCACGGCCGCCAGCGCCATCACCACAAATGCATCGCGGGTACCGGCATAGCGATAGCTGCGAAAGCGCTGCACCGCAGGCAGTTGGGTGCGCAGCATGGTATCCAGCAGCAAGGTCGCAGCAGCGGCAACGGCCAGCAGCGCAATGCCTTCCAGATAATGGCCGGGCAGCGTATAGGTCAGCAGTGTCAGCGCACAGCTGAGCAGCATCGGCAGTGCGAGATAGGTCGCCGGCCGGCGCAAGAGCGTACTCATGCAGGCTCCACCGCAGAGCGCGCGTGCCTGTGGCACCACCTGGCGGGCAGCGACAACCAGCCATAGGCGAGCAAGTGGCCGATCAGCGCATGCGGCCGGCGTTGCAGAAATGCCACTTTGGCCGCGATGTAGCGCGACTGCGCGCGCAGCAAGCTGCGCTCGGGCTCTTCGAACAGGTCTGCACAACGTAGCGCCACCTGACGCGACTCGCTGAGATTGGCGATACGCGCGGGCACGTTCACGGTCTTGCTGAGGTTGTTGCCATGCAACCGGTAGGCACATACCGGCACGTCGACGAAACCAAGCGCGTTGCGTGCGGCCAGGCGCAGGAAAAAATCCCAGTCTTCGATCCGCAGCGACTCGTCCCAGCCGGTGCGCGCATCGAAGGCACTGCGGCGTAGCAAGGCCACCGCACCACTGACCGCCCACTGCTGGATCACCGCGCGGCGGATGCCGGACTCGGAGCGGTACGCATCGGTATTGACCCGATGCAGATCGCGCATGGCGCTGCCGTGCAGCATCTTCCCCTGCTGGTCGACCACCCGGGCATCGCCAATCACCGCCAGCTTTTGCGGATGTACGCGCAAGTAACGCACCTGCGCATCCAACCCGCCGGCCAACAGATAATCATCGCTCGCGCCAAGCCGCAGGTAGTCACCGCGCGCGCGCAGCACCAGTTCGTTGAGCGTAGCCGCCACACCACGATTGTCGCGTTGCACGAACTGCACCGGCAGCCGGTGTCCATGGATTGCAATCCACTGTGCGATCTTTTCGCCCGTGGCGTCGCTGGAGCCGTCGTCGATGATGACGATCTCCTTGCACGGGTACGGGTCTTCCAACACGCTGTCCAGACACCGTTGCACGAACTGCGCATGGTTGAAGGCCGGAATCAGCACCGAGACCAGCGGCCAGCTCGCGCGTCCACTGGCTTGCATGGGATCGCTCATGGCGTGAGCACCAGATAGCGACGCACCACCACGATGTTGAACAGCAGATACAACACGTAGTTGGCGACAAAAGCGTACATCGCCCCGATCAGCCCGAACTGCGCAGTGAACAGATACACCAGCGCCAGATAACTGGCAGCGAACACGCACTCGGAAATGACGAACAACCGCGTCATCGCCTTGGCCAGCATCACGTACGACAGCACGAACGCTGCGATCTTGACCACGTCGCCCAGCAACTGCGGGCCGTACAGCGGTGCTGCAGCAACAAATCGCGCATCGAACAGCAGCCAGGTGACCCAATCGCGGAGCATGTACACGCCCAGCGCCATCACGATCACGGCCGGCATCACATAACGATACGCCGCCCGCAACTCACGCCCGAGGGCCGCCCGATCCTGCAACGACGCCAACTTGGGCAGGTAATACACGTTGATGGCGGTGACGAAGAACAGCAGATACGCATCCGACACCCGGCTGACCGCCTGCCAGTACCCCACCTGCTGCCATCCGAACTGCAACGCCAGATGGTCGCGCACGAGAATGACCACCAACTGCGGCACCAGCGTGGAGGTCAGCGTCATCGCCGAGAACGCGGCCAGCTTGCGCGTCATCGGTGCGTCGAAGCGCAAGCGCACCATGTCGCGCCGAAAGTACGGACTGTGCCGCAGTGCCGGCACGCCGGCCAACAACCACAGCACCTGGCCCAGCACCAGCGCCAGCAACGCGCCTTGCAACTGCCCCTGACTGGAGAGCCACGCAACCAATGCAACGCTCAATACCGCGCCACTGACCTGCACGAACGCCAGACGGCGAACATCCATAAAGCCGTTGATCACCGCCAGGATGTAATTGACCAGGGCAATGCCCAACTGCGCGATCGCCAGCACGCAGATCAGCGGCCGATACGCCACATCGCCCAGCAGGCGCTCGGCGATGACACCACTGAACAGCAGGGCCAGCACCGCCATCACGCAGGCCGCGCAGAAGGCGTACCACAGCGCTGCGCTGAGCAAACGTGCGAGCGCCGGGGCGTCGTCGCGATACTCGGCCACGTATTTGACGATACCGGCGCTGATCCCGCCGCCCGCCAGTACCGCCATTACCGACATCAGATTGAGGAACTGGCCAAGCCGGCCGACCCCTTGCGGGCCGGCGTACACCGCCACCAGCTTGACCACCACCAGCGCCGCCAGCAGCTTGGCCAGCGTGGCAACGCCGGTGTACGCGCTGCTGCGCACAAGATTCATGCAGCGGTGCCGAACGCTTGGCATGCGGCAATCACATGCGCCACAGACGCGTCGTCCAGTGCGGGGCCCATCGGCAGACTCAGCACTTCCTGGTGCAGGCGCTCGCTCACCGGCAGGCAGGTATCGCCCAGCGTGGTATAGGCCGGCTGCCGATGCGGCGGCACCGGGTAATGGATCTGGGTGTGGATGCCCTGGCGCAGCAAATGCGCCTGCAGGGCATCGCGCTGCGGGCTGCGCACCACGAACAGATGCCAGACATGCCGCTCCGCGGAGACCACCGTGGGCAGCGTGATCAAGGGATGGTCGATGCCTTGCAGATAGCGCTGCGCCACACTGCGTCGCCGCACTATCTCGTCTTCCAGATAGCACAGTTTGACCCGCAGGAAGGCGGCCTGCATTTCGTCCAGCCGGGAGTTCACCCCCTGGCAGATGTGGTGATACTTCATCTCGGACCCATAATTGCGCAGCGCGCGAACGCGCCCGGCCAGCTGCGGATCCGAGGTCACCACCGCACCGCCATCGCCCAGTGCGCCAAGGTTCTTGGTCGGAAAGAAACTAAACGCCGCCGCATCGCCGAAGGCACCGGCACGTCGCCCATGCATGCTTGCGCCATGCGCCTGCGCCGCATCTTCGATCAGCAGCAACCCGTAGCGATGCGCGAGCGTTTGCAATGCGGCCATGTCGGCCAACTGCCCATACAAATGCACTGCCATGATGGCGCGCGTGCGCGGGCCGATCGCCTTTTCAACGCTGGCCGGCTCCATGTTGAAGGTCAGCGGATCCGGCTCAACCGGCACCAGCACCAGATGGTTCTGGCTGATCGCCAGAAAGGTCGCAATGAAGGTGTTGGCCGGCACGATGATTTCATCGCCCTCGCGCAACACGCCCAACTCGCGGTAACCGCGCAGGATCAGCGACAACGCATCCAGGCCGTTGCCTACCCCCACCGCATGCGCAGCACCGCAGTAGCTGGCGAATTCTTCTTCGAACGCGGCCAGTTCCTGTCCGAGCACATACCAGCCGGCGTCGATCACCCGCGCGGCAGCCACTTTCAGTTCATCCGCGTAGCGCGCATTGACTGCACGCAGGTCCAGAAACGGTACATCCATTACAAGGTCCACCGATAGAAATCCTGCACCACGGCACGTGCGCCGAAGCGTTCTTTTTGTTCGACCAGGCCGTCGTTGAGCACCTGCCCGCCCTGCTCGGTGGAGATGCCGAAACTGAAGTAATGGCGCTGCGCATATACCGTGGTGATCAGCTCGGACAGCAGCAGGCTCAGTGCATCCAGCTGGCGGCCGCGCTCGGAAACCGCCAGGTACTGGGTGTGCACGCTGCGACCGAAATCCAGGACCAGCGCTGCAGCCACCAGCTGCCCCTCAGCGCGCGCTTCATGCAGCACGATGTGCTGCGGAAACCGGCGTTGCAGTAGTTCCAGTTCATCCAGCCGATGGGTCGGCGCCACGCCATGCCGCTGCAGCACCTGGGTTAGCAAGGCATGAAACGCATCGAGCCGTGTGCCGCGCAGGATCTGCATCCCTACCTTGCGCGCTTTGACCAGCGAACGTCGACGCTCGGCGCTGAACGCGAAGGGCTCGCGCAGCGCAATCACCGACGACAGGTCGCGCCGGTACAGCTGCGCACCCAGGCGATGCAATGCATACAGGTCTTCTTCGGCCGGGTACGCATGAAACACATGCGGCACCGGCTTGTAAACGATCTCGCGCACATCGCGCGCGCGGTAGTGCGCGGCAATCTGTTCAAACACCTGCAAGGTGGCACCGGCACGCAAGGCAGACGACGACAGCAAGCCCGCATAGGTCAGCCCGGCATGGCTGCTGACGCAATCGCCCTGCACGCTGGCCGGAAACACCGCCACTACCTCGCCACCACGTTCGACCAGCAACGATGCATCCACGAAGCGGTCGGCGTGATAGTCCATGTAGCCACGCCGATGCAAAAGGTTGCCGTTGCGCGAGGTCGTCACCAACGCATCCCACGCCGGCGCATCGCTGGGGGCATACGACCTAACCGAAAACATGACGCCCCTGCAGGTCCGACGGCAGCGCGGCGTCGGCCAGGCCAAAGCCGGCCTGGCCCATGGCATTGCCGTTGTAGAACATGAGCACGCGATCGTGCTGCTGGATCAACGCCGGGTAGCACAAGGTCTGCGCATCCCAGCCATGCTCGGAGAGCTGCAAGCCCAGCCGGGTGTCGTCGCGCTCCCACTGCAAACCATCGTCACTGAAGGCGATCCCGGGGAAGTAGCCACCGTGCGTGTCGCCACGGGTGAAATACATCAGGTAGCGATCGCCCAGGCGATACACGCGCGGGCGGCCGATGCGATATTCATCATCGCGTGGACGCAGGCACACCACGTCATCGATGGGGATGCAGCGTAGGTCGTCGGTCTCCGTGTAACGGATGTGGTAGCGCGGGTACGGTTGGCCGCCAATGGTTTCCCAATCGTCGCCCACCGCGTACCACAGCCGCCAACGGCCATCTTCATAGCGCGCCGAATGCACCGCCGCGATCGTGCTGCGACCGGGGGCACGATCCAGCAATGGCGTGTCCTGCCGGCGCTGAAAGCTCTCTCCACCATCGCGGGAGACCGCAAGCCCGGTGAAAGCCAGGAACTTGGCCTTGGCCACGCGCTGAAAGCCGACATAGAACATGTACAGGCCATCCGGCCCGGCCACGACATCGCCCAGAATCATGCCATTGTCGTCGAAGCAGCCATCGCGACCGATGTCCAGCACCGGCTGCTTGCTGACACCGGCGACCTGGGTCGGTGCATCGGCGCGCACGTCCACATACCCGATCCGGCTCACACCCTGCGCATCGCGAAAACCCGCATACACACGCAACACCTGCGCAGACACGCGGTGCGGCGTCGGCGTCAGCGCGGCATGCTGCATCCAGCCGCCCACGCCATCGCGCGCGACATCGAACACCAGTCCCCGCTTGGTCCAGGCGAACATGCGTCAGAGCTCCACGTCGAAACTGGATCTGCCGGCCACCGCACGCGCCGGCGAGCCCACATACACGCGCTCGGCCTCGGTATCCCGGGTGACCAGCGCGCCGGCGCCGATGACGTTGTCTGCGGCGATGCGCACCTTGTCGCTGAGCGTGGCATTGACGCCGATGAAGCTACCGCGCCCGATCTCGCAATAGCCGGAAATCACCGCGTGCGAGGCGATGAACACGTTGTCCTGCACCACGGTGCGATGACCGATGTGGTTGCCGCTCCACAAAATGCAGTTGTCGCCGACACGGGTGAACGGCTGGATGACATTGCCTTCGAAGATGAAACAGTTGGCACCGATCTGCGCATTGCGCCAGACGAACGCGCGCGTGCTGACATAGCTGGCACAGCGATAACCGCGGCGCAGCATGTCTTGGAAGAAGCGTGTACGCAGGCGGTTGAGCTGCGTGGCCGGAATCGCCACGAAGACCTCGTACTGCCCGGGTGGATAGTGCTGTTCGAGGTCTTCGAAGGCCACCACCGGCAACTCGGCCAGCGTGTGCTGCCGCAGAAAGTCGCGCTCCACACTGAAGGCGACCACGGTGTAATCGCTATCGTGCTGAAAATACTCGCAGGCGATCTGCGCAAACTCGCCGCCCCCGATGATCACCAGTGGCTTATGCACGCTCATGCTTCCAGCCTGCGTGCGTCCAGGCGGCTTTCACCGCGCACTTCGCTGACAAACTCGTCGTAATCCAGAATGTAATCGGCCGGGTCGTAGAACTGGTCGGCCAGCACCATCAACACGCAGTCTGCGCTGAAGCGGTACAGGTCGCGCCACACCATGCGGCCGAGCAGCAGGCCTTGCGAAGGATCGTCCAGCACCACTTCTTCCTGGCCATTGCCGTCGCCTCTGTCCAGCAGGATCGTCACCGAGCCACACAAGGCGACGGCGAGTTGATTGAGCTGTCGGTGCGCGTGCTGGCCACGATGCACGCCATCGCGGGTACCAAACAGGTAATACACCCGCCGTATCTCGAACGGGACGTTGCGTTGCTGCTCCAACGAAATGAGCAGACCGCGATCGTCACCGTGGGTATGCAACTGGATGCGTTCGATGGCCATGATCCGGGGGCGTAACCGCTGACTGCACGTAGTGCGACATGCCTGAGTGCAGCGGGATGCGTGAAAGGTTGCACCAGGTCACGGCACTGCGAACCCATGTACGCGCATGCGCAACAGACGCGGATGCGCACTGATTGCGGCGCAATCCCCGCAAGGCGATGCAACCTTTTACCGGCTTGCCCGCACATATCGGTGCACGTTCACCTGGCCGCAGATCGGCCGGCGTGGGGAGCCAGGCCTGGCAGCGCACGAGGCACTGCCGGAACCAACGATCAGCACCAGAGCACACCGACCAAATGCGTTCATCCCACCAGACACCCGACACCGTCGCCACCGACAGGTCCACAGCGCCGCCGGTTGCGCAGGTCATTCCACTTCCCAAATCGATGCGCGTGCTGCACTGGCTGACGGTGCTGTGCCTGGTCATGGCCGCCACACTGATTTTGCTGCGCGCCGAACTGGAAGGACGCGCATTGCGACAGTGGCTGATGGAAGGCCATCGCCACTTCGGTTTGATGGTGCTCTTTCTCTTCGTCCTGCGCGTGGGCCTGCGCCTCCGGCTGCGCAAGCTGCCGCCCGGCCCGCCGTCGCCGCTGATCATGCGGCTGGCTGCAGGCGCCACCCATTTTGCGCTGTACGGCCTGATGGTCGCGTTGCCGCTGATCGGCTGGTCGTTGAGCAACGCCTATGACAAACCGGTCCACCTGTTTGGATTGACGCTACCGAATCTGGTCGCGCCGGACGAGGACCTGGCCGACACCTTGAGCACCTGGCACTTGAATGCCGCCTGGGTCTTGCTGGCCCTGGTGATCCTGCATATCGGCGCCGCGCTCTGGCATCACCTGGTGCTTGGCGATGGCTTGCTGCATCGCGTGCTACCGAAAAAATCCCGATGAACTCCGCTGAATTTCCAGCCATCCCCCGCTCCCGCAGCCCCGAACCCCGTACCGTCGAACAAGGACTTTCCATGCCTACTTCCCAGCCCGCTCCGCGTCGCGTTGCCGCCACGCGTGCCGCCTCCCTGACGTCCTTGTTGTGCGTGTCCGGCCCGTTGTTGCTGTTGGCCAGCACGCAGGCGCAGGCGATTCCCGCGTTCGCGCGCCAGACCGGCTCGTCGTGCGCGGATTGCCATGTCGGTTCCTATGGCCCCTCGCTCACGCCGTACGGCATGCGCTTCAAACTCGGCGGCTTTACCGATACCGACGGCAACGGCACCAAGATCCCGGTCTCCGGCCAGGTCACCTGGACGCGGCGCAATCCCAGCCGCGGCGACAGCAGCGCACGCGTCAACGAAGGCGATCTGTATCTGGCCGGCCGGGTCAACGACCATATCGGCGGTTACTCCAAGATCCGCTCCAACAACGGCGGCAACGACAACTTCAACACCCAGTTGGACGATGTGGATCTGCGTTTCGTCAGCACGCCGTTCCAGCTGGCCGGCAAGGACGCCATGGTGGGCGTCAGCATCAATAACAACCCCGGCATTTCCGATCCGATCCATGTGCTGCCGAATGCATCGACCCTGAGCCCGGTCTCCAATGCCGGTTCGGCCAGCATGTTGAGTTCGTCGGCGCTGTCCAACCGCGTGATCGGCGCCAGCGTGTACGGTCTGTTCGACCGCAACTGGTACGGCGAAGTCGGCAGCTACAGCGCATTGTCCGCCGATGCTCAGGACCACCTGGGCTGGAACCCCAACAACGACCCGGGCAAGCTCAGCGACACCGGCTACGCCCGCTTTGCCTATATGAAGGACATGAAGCGGCAGTTCTTCTCGGCCGGCCTGACCGCGATGACCAGCCGTCGCCAACGCCTGCGCAGCGGCGGACCCAGCGACGACTTCACCGACCTGGGCTACGACCTGACCTATCAGTTTCTCGGCACCCGCGAGCACGTGCTGTCGCTGGCCTACGTCAACATTTACGAGCGCCGCAAATACGGCAGCCCGCTGCTGCCGATCGATCCGAGCATGTCCCCGCGCGACCGCGGCAGTGTGCGCGACCAGAACATCAGCATGAACTACGCGTTCAAGCAGACCTACGGGGTGCTCGCAGCGCACTTGATCAACAGCGGCTCGTTCGATGGGGCGCGTTATCTGCCCTACGGCATCCCCGACACCACCGCCAATCTGATCCTGCTGTACTGGACCCCGTTCGGTAAGGAAGGCACCTACACCACCAACGCCAACGTGCGTTTCGCGGCCACCTGGTTCCGCTTTGACAAGTTCAACGGCAGCACGACCAATGTGTTCGGTGGCGGTAATCCGATCACCAATCCGCGCGATCTCGACAGCTTCGCGCTATCGGTCAATGTCGCGTTCTGATTCCCCCGCACACGTAAGGACCCCCATGAAGTCACTTCGCAACACCCTGTTGTGCGCCCCGCTGGCCGGCCTGCTGCTGGCCGGCGCACTGGTTTCCCCGAGCGCACGTGCAGGCGACGGAAAAAGCGTTTTCATGACCGAATGCGCCGAATGCCACAGCGCCGCCCAGGGCAAGAACAAGAAAGGCCCGTCCCTGTTCGGGGTGACCGGCCGCCCGGCCGCCAGCCTGGCGGACTACAGCAACTATTCCGATGCGCTCAAGGGCAGCAAGTGGCAATGGACGCCCGACAAGCTCAAGGCCTATCTGTCGCAGTCCTCGTCCAAGGCCTTGCCGGGGACCAAGATGAAGTACGAAGGCCTGGAGGATCAGAAAGAACTCGACGCACTGATCGCCTACCTCAACACACTGCACTGAGGGTTGCCTGGCCGGCGGCATCCGAGGCAACCAGCGCGCAGGAAGGGATCGCGCAAGCCGCATTGCCGGCAGCGACTCCTTCGCGAATATGAACAAAACCGCCGTGCTCGCGGCGGTCTGCCCGATGCAATCAGGCAATATTGCGCCCCGCTCACCGTAGATGCCGATCCGTTGCCCACCGTTTCGCTTGCCAGGACATCCCCCTTCCGAACGCGGCGTCGTTGCACCTGCGGCGGGCAGCTATGGAACATCCCGGGCCTGTCGCTGCGGCGACGCCAGTACGCAGCGGCCAGCGCCTGGCGGCGTTGCATGTGTCAGCACGCCGCCAGGCGCCACGCCGCACTGCGGCACTGCCTGTTGCTGGGCCTGATCGTCAGCCCTGCCGCTGCCATGGCCGAGAATGTCGGCGGCGCGGTGGCGGTGACCTCGCAACTGATCGACCGCGGCATTTCCATCGCGCCCAACAAGGTCACGCTGCAGGCGGCCGGCTACTGGCTGCCTGCGCCCGGCTGGTCGGTCTCGACCTCGCTCGCGCTGCAATCGCCCTCGCTGAGCAAGCCGGTGGCAGTCACCGTCCAGGCCGCACGCGCCTGGATGCTGGGCGACCGCTGGCAGATGCAGGCCAGCCTGCTGTATTACGGCTACCCGACCGACCAGGCCACACGCACCTTCGACCGCCAGGAAGCCAGCCTCTCCTGGTCCTACCGCGACGTACTGACCGTTTCGCTATCGACCTTCAACTTCCCCCGCGCGGACCAGTCGCCGTGGAATGCGGCCTTCGACGCCACCGCCAGTCTCCCGCTTCGCGACGATATCAGCCTGCTGATCGGCGCCGGTTCGTCGCGTTTTCCGGCGATGGCCTACGGCTCCGCCGCGTCCGGCCGCTATCAGTACGGGCAATTGGGTCTGAAGTGGAGCCGCGCACGATGGACGCTGAAGCTGGAACGCATCCTCACCAGCAGCGGCACCCCGCGCATGCAGGGTGGCCCCGGCGAAACAACCTGGTTGGGCACGGCCTCCACCACGTTCTGATCCACCTGCAACCTTTTGCCCGCACCCGGGCACTGACATGCGTCTTCTGCCGTGCCTGCCTCGATGAATGATTCCGATAACCTGGGTGATGCCACCGACCGCATGCTGTTACGGCGCATGGCCGCGGGCGATCGTGCCGCCCTGGCAAGCATGTACACCAGCTACCACGGCCGGCTGTGCCGGTTCCTGTCGCGGCTGACCCGCCGCCCGGACATCATCGAAGAAACCATCAACGACTGCTTCTGGATCGCCTGGCAGAAGGCCGGCGACTTCCGCGGCGATTCGCAGGTGTCGACCTGGATCATGGGCATCGCCTATCGCTGCGGGCTCAAATGCCTGCGCCAGCATGACGGCGAAGCCATCGACGACACCGCCGAGGTCGAAGACCACGCCCCCAGCGCCGACGACAACGACGACCGCGAACTGCGCGACTGGCTCGACAAAGGCATGCAGCGGCTGTCGCCGGACCAGCGCATGGTGATCGAACTGGTCTACGGCGTTGGTCACAAGCTCGAAGAAGTCGCAGAAATCATGCAGTGCCCGATCGGCACCATCAAAGCCCGGCTGTTCCATGCGCGGGTCAAATTACGCAATGTGCTACCCGGCCTGGCCGGCGACGCACCTTATACGGAGACCATGCAATGAAGACGTTTTTCATCGCGCCTGGCAAGGAATGCTCGCACGCCTGGGAACTGATGCCGGCGGTATTGCTGGATAGCGCCAGCGAAGAAGAGAGCGCTTGGCTGATCGCGCACGTGGCCAAATGCGCCTCGTGCAGCGCCGAATTCGCGCAGCAGAACCGCCTGCGGCAGGCGCTGGCACTGCCGTCGGCAGTCAAACTGGACGCCAACGCCGGCCTGCTGCGCCTGCTCGGCCGCCTGGATACGCCCGAACAGCAGACCGCCCCCGCGCCGGTCCCGGCGGCACCCCGCTCCGGCAGCTGGACGGTGCGCGCACTGGCCGCTGCCGCCCTGGTGCAGGCGATCGGCCTGGGCGTCATGGGGGTCAAACTGGCCTCGCCTGCGCCCTCGCACGACTACCATACGCTCAGCAGCGCCACCGCCTGGCCGGTCCCGAACGGCGCCATCCGCGTGGTGCCGGATGCCAAGATGACCGTGGCCGACTGGGACAGCCTGCTGCATGTGCAGCAATTGCAGGTGGTCGGCGGCCCCAACGAAATGGGCGCCTACACCGTGGTGCCTGTCGCACCGCAGCCGCCGGCCCAGCCGCAACAGACCGTGCAGCAACTGCGTGCGAACCCGCGTATCCGCCTGGCCGAGATCGTGTCGGCACCATGAGTCGCTTCTTCGCACTCGGGTTGATCGCCGCCGTCATCGGCATGGGCACCTGTGCCAATGGGCGCGCCCAAAGCGTGCCGCAGGGCGCGACGCAGACTGTCGCCCCCAGCACCGCGCCGGCGCAGGCCGATGCGCATACGCCCGATAGCAGCCGCGATATCCTGCTGGCGGTGGCCAACCCGCTCACCGCACCACCGGCACGCGCCGGCTCCAGCCTGATCGGCTACGCCTCCAGCTACTACGGCGCCGGCCAGAAGGCCGCCGCACGCATGGAAGCCATCAAACAGCGCTACAAGCTGCGCGAAGTCTCCGGCTGGCCGATCACCTCGCTGGGCTTGTATTGCGCCGTGCTGCAGCCGCCACCGGGGGTGTCGCGCGACGCGCTGGTCAGCGCGCTGGCCGACGACGAAGGCGTGGAGCTGGTGCAACCGGTACAGGATTTCTCGGTGTTTTCTGCCGACGCCTCCGAAAAAACCACCTCGCTGTCCGGCTACAACGACCCGTACGTGGACATGCAACGCGGCTTCATCGCCACCGATGCGGCCAGCGCGCAGACCGTCACCCAGGGCCGCGGCGTGGTGGTGGCGGTGGTCGATACCGGCGTGGACACTACTCACCCGGATCTGAAATCGCGCATCCGTGACGTGCACGATCTGGTCGACGACAGCTCGATCACCACCAGCAGCGATTCGCACGGCACCGAAGTGGCCGGCATCATTGCTGCCGGCAGCAACAACCATCAAGGCATCGTCGGCATGGCGCCCAAGGCCATGCTGAGCATCTACAAGGCGTGCTGGTATGCGCCAACTGTCGGTGCCACTGCGCGCTGCAATACCTTCACCCTGGCCAAGGCGCTGGCGGCGATCAACAACAGCTCGGCGCGCGTGATCAATCTGAGCCTGGGTGGCCCGGCCGATCCGCTGCTGAGCAAAATGCTGCTCCATCTGGTGCAGCAGGGCCGCATCGTGGTGGCCGCGATGCCGCCGAATGGGCGCCTGGATGGCTTTCCCAATGACGTCCCCGGCGTGCTGGTGGTCCGCAGCAGCAGCGCGACCGCCGCGATGCCCGGCGTGCTGAGCGCGCCCGGCAAGGACATTCTCACCACTCAGCCGAACGGCCGCTACGACTTCACCTCCGGCTCGTCGATGGCCACCGCCCATGTCAGCGGCATGGCCGCGTTGCTGTTGTCGTTGTCGCCGTCGATGGACGCGACCGCCCTGCGCGAACTGATGCAACGCACCAGCAAGATGTCTGAAGGACAGCTGCAGGTGAACGCCGGCGCAGCAGTCGACGCGCTGACCTCGCACGCCAAACATTCCAACTGACGACACCGGCATGGCCAAGTGGATTCCCTTGTGGCTGCATCAACTCAGCTCGCCGCCGACCTTCTACCGCTTCGCCGGGATCGTGCGCCCGTGGGCGCTAGGCCTGGCCTTGCTGCTCGGCGCGGTGGCCGCTTACGGCGGGCTGGTGTTGGCGCCGCCGGATTATCAGCAGCACGATGCCTACCGCATCATCTTCATCCACGTGCCCAGCGCCTGGATGAGTCTTTTCATCTACGCGGCGATGGGCGTTTCAGCGTTCATTGCGCTGGTGTGGCGGATCAAGCTGGCCGAAGTGGTGACCATGGCCTCGGCGCCGATCGGCGCGGCCTTCACCTTCATCACCTTGTGCACCGGCTCGCTGTGGGGCAAGCCGATGTGGGGCACCTGGTGGACCTGGGACGCGCGGCTCACCTCGGAGTTGCTGCTGCTGTTTCTGTATCTGGGCGTGCTTGGCCTGTATTACGCGGTGGAAGACCGCCGCCAGGCGATGCGTGCGGCCGGCTTGCTCGCGCTGGTGGGGCTGGTCAATCTGCCCATCGTGCATTACTCGGTGGTGTGGTGGAACACGCTGCATCAAGGCTCTACCGTGCGCCTGCTCGGCCCTTCCAAGATGGGCGCGGACATGCTGTGGCCGCTGCTGACGATGATGCTGGCCACCAAGTTCTACTACCTCGCCAGCCTGTTCGGGCGTGTGCGGGTGGAATTGCTGGCACTGGAAAGCGGCAAGGACTGGGTCCGCCGCATCGTGTTGATGGAGCGCACCGCATGAACAGCTTCCTGAGCATGGGCGGCTACGGCCAATACGTGTGGACCGCCTATGCGCTGTTCGTGCTGGTGCTGCTGGCCGACCTCATCTCGCCGTGGGTGCGTCGTCGCCGTCTGCCGCGCGAATTGCGCGGCCAGTTGCAACGCCAGGCGCCGCGTCGCACGCGCGATCAACCGGCACCTGCACTGGAGCGGGACGCGCCATGAATGCCACTCGCAAGCAACGTCTATGGCTGGTGCTCGCAGTGCTGGCTGCCGCGGCACTGGCGGTGACGCTGATCGTGCTCGCCCTACAGCGGAACATGAGCTACCTGTTCACGCCCAGCCAGGTACATGCCGGCGAAGCGGCCAGCTATCAGCAGTTCCGCCTCGGCGGCATGGTCAAGGCCGGCTCGATCCGGCGCGCCAGCGACAGCCTCAAAGTCGACTTCACCGTCATCGACAAGCACGCTGCCACCCAGGTCGAATACACCGGCATTCTTCCGGACCTGTTCCGCGACAACCAATCGGTGATCGCCAACGGGCGCATGCAGGGCGGGCGCTTTGTCGCCAGCGAAGTGCTGGCCAAGCACGACGAAACCTATATGCCGAAGGAACTGAAAGAGGCGATGGCCGAAGGCCATGTCGGCAAGCCGATTCCCGCCGCCGCCGTGCCGCTGCCGGCGCCGCGTTGATGCTGCGCGCACGGCTTTCAATCACTCGATGATATTTCTTCGTTGCACGATGCGATTCGCCTATGACGCCTGAACTCGGCCAGATCGCACTGATCCTGGCATTACTGCTGTCGCTGGCGCAGGGCGTGTTGCCACTGGTCGGCGCCTGGCGCGGCAATGCCGCGTTGATGGGCATCGCGCGGCCTGCGGCGGTCGGTCAAGCGGTATTCGTGTGGATGGCGTTCGGCCTGCTCGCCTGGTCGCTGCTGTCGCTGGATTTTTCGGTGGCCTATGTCGCTGCCAACGCCAATATCGCCCTGCCCTGGTATTACCGCTTCGCCGCGGTGTGGGGCGCGCACGAAGGCTCGTTGCTGCTGTGGATCGCCATTCTTGCGACCTGGACGGTGTTGCTGGCCGCTTTCAGCCGGCATCTGCCGCAGCAGTTCGCCGCGCGCGTGCTGGCGGTGCTGGGGCTGGTGTCGGTGGGCTTTCTGGCCTTCATCCTGCTGACCTCCAATCCGTTCGGGCGGCTGTCGCCGATTCCGCTGGACGGCAACGAACTCAATCCGGTGCTGCAGGATCCGGGCATGACCTTCCACCCGCCGGTGCTGTACACCGGCTACGTCGGCTTCTCGGTCGCATTCGCGTTTGCGGTGGCGGCGTTGCTGGGCGGCGAACTGGAACAGGCCTGGGTGCGCTGGGCACGGCCGTGGACCAACGTGGCCTGGGCCTGCCTCACCGCCGGCATCGTCGCCGGCAGCTGGTGGGCGTACGCGGAATTGGGCTGGGGTGGCTGGTGGTTCTGGGACCCTGTGGAAAACGCCAGCTTCATGCCATGGCTGGTCGGCACCGCCTTGATCCACACCCAGGCGGTCACCGAAAAACGCGGCAGCCTGCGTGCGTGGACGATCTTGCTGTCGATCCTGGCGTTCTCGCTGTCGTTGCTGGGCACCTTCCTGGTGCGCTCGGGCGTGCTCACCTCGGTGCATGCGTTCGCCGCCGACCCGCGACGCGGGCTGTACATCCTCATTTTCCTGGTGGCCGTGGTGGGCGGCTCGTTGCTGCTGTACGCCTTGCGCGCACCGAAGATCGCCAGCGGCAAACCGTTCGCCGCCGCCTCGCGCGAGACGGGCATTTTGATCGGCAATCTGCTGCTCACCGTGGCCGCCGCGATGGTGTTGCTGGGCACCTTGTTCCCGCTGATTGCGGACGCGTTTGGCCTGGGCAAGGTCTCGGTCGGGCCGCCCTACTTTGGCTTGCTGTTCCCGTTGCTGATGCTGCCAGTGGTGCTGTTGCTCCCCTTTGGCCCCTACCTGCGCTGGGGCAAGGCCGAGCCGGCGCCACTGAAGGAACTCGGCACGCGCGCCGGTATCGCGGCGATTGCGTGCGCCTTGGTCGGCAGCCTGTTTGCCGATGGTCAACTCAGGGCGCTTGCCGGGATCGGCGTCGCCGCCTGGGTGGCCGCCGGCACCGCGTTGTACATGCACAAGCGCTGGCGCGAAATGCCGCGCGGCCGGCGTTTTCCCGCTGAAATGGCCGGCATGTTGCTTGCGCATGCGGGTGTGGCGGTGTTCGTTGCCGGCGTGCTGGTCTCTGAAAGCCTGTCGGTCGAACGCGACGTGCGGCTGGCCCCAGGCGAGAGCGCAGAGATCGCCGGCTACGCTTTCCGCTTCGATGGCGTGCAACTGATCGATGGGCCGAACTGGAAGGCCGAACAAGGCAGCGTGCAGGTCAGTCGCGATGGCAAGGTGGTTGCGCTGCTGCATCCGCAAAAACGCCTGTACAGCAGCGAGCGCATCCAGACCGAATCGGCGATCGACCCCGGCATCAGCCGCGATCTCTATGTCGCACTGGGAGAGCCGTTGGACGACCAGCACATCGAATACGACTGGACCTTGCGGCTGTACTACAAGCCCTTTATCCGCTGGATCTGGGCCGGCGGCCTGCTGATGATGCTGGGCGGCTTTGTCAGCGCCTGCGCACGCCGTTTTCGTGCGCCTGCCGTCGCGGGCAAGGCGGCCACATCGCCGGCACACGACACCCTCGTCAGCGCGCAGGAATCCCACGCATGAACCGTCTGCTGCCCTTGCTGGGCTTTTTGTTGCTGGCGGCGCTGTTCGGTTTCGGCATCTACTGGACGATGCAGCACAACCCGCGCGATGTGCCATCGCCGTTGATCGGCAAGCCGGCGCCGGCGTTTTCGCTGCCGCGGCTGGACCAGCCCGAACAACGTGTCAGCCGCGATCAGCTGTTGGGCAAGCCCTACGTACTCAACGTGTTCGGCAGCTGGTGCGCCGAATGCGTGCACGAACATCCGGTGTTGATGGCGCAGGCCAGCCGGCTCGGTGTGCCGCTGATCGGCTACAACTACAAGGACGCGCCCGCCGATGCCACGGCGTGGCTTGCGCAATACGGCAACCCGTATGCCGTGGTGATAGCGGACGAGGCTGGCCAGACCGCGATCGATTTCGGCGTCTACGGCGCACCGGAAACGTTTCTCATCGATGCGCAAGGCGTGATCCGTTACAAACACATCGGCGTGCTCACACCCGATGTCATCAACGACGCACTGCTGCCTGCCATCGCCGCGCTGCCCAAGGGCGCGCAGTGATGCCGGCTTGTCTCTCGCGGTGCTGGCACTGGCGTTTGCAAGGCCGGCAACTGCGTCTGCTACTGGTGCTGCTGCTTGGCGTGCTGCTTGCACCACCGCTGGCGGCGCAGGCAGTGGACCCGCTGCCGTTCAAGAACCGCAGCGAGGAAACGCGTTATCAGCGGCTGACCGCACAACTGCGCTGCCTGGTATGCCAGAACGAGAACCTGGCCGACTCCAATGCCGAACTGGCGCGCGATCTGCGTCATCAGGTCTTCGCACAGATTCAGGCCGGCCACAGCGATGCGCAGATCAAGCAGTACATGGTCGAGCGCTATTCGGACTTCGTGCTATACGACCCGCCGGTCAAGCGCGGCACCTGGCTGCTGTGGTTCGGCCCGCTGTTGATGCTGGGCGCGGGGGCAGGCGTGGTGCTGCACACCGTGCGCAAACGTGCGCGTGCCGGCACTCCGGTCGCGCCGCAAGCCGAGGAAGAGTGGTGATGAAGGGTTTTTACTGCATAAGTGCGGCGCTGCTGGTGATCGCACTGCTGTTGTTGCTGGTGCCGCTGTTGCGCCGGCCAACGCGCAATCGCGGCACACGCTATGCGCTGCCGATTGTGCTGGTGCTCGGTTTGCCGATCGCCACCGCCGGCCTGTACCACCTGGTCGGCACGCCCGACGCGATCACAACGCGCGTCTACGCTGCGCCAGCGCAACAGACAGTGCAGGCGACACCGGATGCGCCTGCTGCAGCCAGCGCGCAACCACAGGTCATTGATCCGGCCGAGCAGGCACAACGGCAGGCGCTGGATTCCTGGATGCAGCAGGCCAAGGCGCACGAGCAGGAAAACCGCGCTGCCGACGCACGCAACGCCTATGCGCAAGCGCTCAATCTCGCCCCCGACAACAGCGCTGCCATCGTCGGCTGGATCGCGGCAGACATGGGCACGCGCAGCGATTTTGCCATCGACGCCGCATCGCGCGCGCGCCTGCAACAGGTGATCGCACGCGAGCCGGACCATCAACGCGCCCTGTGGCTGCTCGGCATCAGCGACTTCCAGCAGCAGGACTACCGCGCTGCCACCGAACACTGGCGCCACCTGCATGGCTTGCTGGACAACGGTTCCGCGATGCAACGGGCGGTGGCCGAAAAAATCGCCGTGGCCGAATCGCTGGCAAGCGCGCGCCAGTCCAGCCGCGCAGCGCCCTGATCGCAGCCGCAGGCTGGGTCGGCGTTCAACGACACGTGACGCCAGCCCACCACAATGGCGCCTGCGTCAAGGCCGCGATGGAACGCGCACCAAACTCAGGCCGACGGGCCCAGCACTTCCTGCAACTTGCCGCTGAATTCTCCCAGCGTGAAGGGCTTGGCGATCATGCTCATGCCCTCGGCGAGAAATTCGCCGCGATCACGCGCGGTTTCCGCATAGCCGGTCATAAAGATCACCGGCAGATCGCGACGTGACTGCCGCGCAATTTCCGCCAGCTGGCGCCCGTTGAGTCCCGGCAAGCCCACGTCGGTCACCAGCAGGTCGATCTGTCGCGATGAGGCCAGGATCGGCAGCGCCGCATCGGCGTCGGCCACCACATCGGCCTGATAGCCCAGCTCGTTGAGCAGTTCGGTCACCAGCAGCCGCACCTGTTCGTCGTCTTCCACCACCAACACCTGCTGGCCTTGCCCGGCCAGCACCGCACCGGCCTGCGGCTGCGGCAACGTGGTGTGCGAGTCCACCCCCGCCGGCAGGTACAGGCTGACCGTGGTACCCACGCCGATCTGCGACTCCACCCAGACCTGTCCGTTGGACTGCTGCATGAAGC
Source organism: Xanthomonas sp. 3058 (assembly GCF_014199765.1). NCBI lineage: Bacteria > Pseudomonadati > Pseudomonadota > Gammaproteobacteria > Lysobacterales > Lysobacteraceae > Xanthomonas > Xanthomonas sp. 3058. Next base: position 48,551 of record NZ_JACHOF010000023.1, read on the forward strand.
CATAGATCATCGACATGCCCAGACCGGTGCCCTGCCCGATCGGCTTGGTGGTGTAGAACGGCTCGAACACCCGCTCCAGCACGTCCACCGGCATGCCGGTACCGGTATCGGCAACCGACACCACCGCGTAATTGCCCGGCGCCAGCGTCACTCCACGGCCGAGTTCGAGCGGTTGTGCGTCCACCAGCAGATGACGGGTGGTGATGCGCAGCTGCCCGCCGTCGGGCATCGCATCGCGGGCATTGATGGCCAGGTTGAGCAGCGCGCTTTCCAGCTGGTTTTCATCGACATAGGCCTGCGGCAGCTCTGCGCACAAATCCGTCTCCAGGCGTACCGATTCGCCCAGGGTGCGCATCAGCAACTCCTGCAGCGACACCACCAGGTCGTTCAAATGCAGATGCCGCGCTTCCAGCGATTGCCTGCGCGAAAATGCCAGCAGGCGCTGGGTGAGTGCTGCTGCTCGCAACGCCGAGGCCGAGGCCACGTCCAGAAAGCGTCCCAACCCTTCGGTGCGGCCTTGATCGATGCGCAACCGCGCCAGATCCAGCGCCGACAAAATGCCAGTCAACATGTTGTTGAAATCGTGCGCAATGCCACCGGTGAGCTGGCCCACCGCTTCCATCTTCTGCGCCTGACGCAACGCCGCTTCGCTGGATTCGCGCGCCTGCATCTGCTGCTGCAACTCGACCGTGCGCTCGGCCACCTTGACCTCAAGCAGGCTGGCCTGCTGCTGGATCGACTCCATCGCAAGCGCACGTGCGGTGATATCGGTGGCGAACACGTGGAAGCCATCCACCTGACCTTGGGCATCCAAGCGCGGCATGTAGCGGATCTCTGCATCGCGGCGACGTCCATCGGCATGCGGCCAGCTCGCTTCCATCGTCAACGACTGCCCGGCCAATGCCGCTTCGATCCAGGCACGGCGTTCGGTCACCACGTCGGGGCCGACCACCTCCGCCAACGGCCGCCCGATCACGTCCTCCGGCGGGATGCCGATCCAATCCTCGTACGAGCGGTTGGCGAAGCGATACACCAGGTTCTTGTCGATGAAGGCGATCAGCACCGGCAACGCATCGGTGACCCGGCGCAGTTCGGCTTCGCTCAACGCCAATGCGGCCTTGCTCTCGGCAAGTTGCATCATCTGGTCGCGAATCACCAACTGCTTCTGCCGCGAGCGCAATGCAGTGGAAATGGCGCTCAGCAACGAGGCCGAACTCAGCGGCCGCTCCAGTTCGATGACGTTGGTCATCTCCGGCGGAACATCGGCGCGGCGCCCGGTATGGGTTCCGCGCGGCGCACGCAGCAGCACGAACGGAATATCCGACCATGCGTCCTGCCGCTGCAGAACCTGCGACAACGCATGCAGGTCGCCGCTGATCGCCTCCTCGGTCAACACCACCATGCCGGACGTATCGACCAGATCTTCTGCCAACGCGGACAGAGAGCCATAGACCCGGCGCGTCAGCCCTCGCTGACCGACGATACCGGCAATGCTGTCGGCATCACGACCGAACGGCGCGATGATGTGGACGATGGAACCGTCCGGCTCACAGGTGGTCAAGTGGGCCATCCAGCAGTGGCACGATGTCTCCGACGAAATGCGGGGTACCGGTCAGCACGCCGTGGAACTTGTCCAGCGGCTCGCTCAGCTGGATACCACCGCTGCCGATGCGCAATTCGCGGATCGAATCTTCGTGTGCGCCACTCCGGTTCTTGATCACCGACAAGGCCTTGCGAATCCGCCCTTGCGCCTCGAAGAAGCGGAACAGGATGACGGTGTCGGCCATGTAGGAGATATTGAGATTGCCGGTCGACATCGTGCCCACCAGACCATGCTGGGGATTGATCAAGAACGTGGTGACGCCGCTCTGGTTGAGATACGACAGCAGCTCATGCATCTGCAGCATCAGCTGCTTTTCCTGTGGCATCGACGACAGATAGCCGTTGAGGCTATCGATCACCAGGATGCGGCAGTTGCGCTCCTCGACGCTGGCCCGCACTGCCCAGGCAAACTCGCCGGGAGTCAGCTCGGCCGGGTCCATCTGATGCAGTTCCAGCATGCCCGAGTCCAGATGCTTGCGCAGATCCATGCCCAGGCTCTGCGCGCGCGTCAGCAACGTACCGGTGCGCTCGTCGAACTCCAGGATGCAGCAATGCTCGCCGCGCTCGCAGGCAGCGTTGACGTATTGCAGCGACACATTGGTCTTTCCGGAGCCGGCCGGCCCGGTCAGCAGCGTGCTGGTGCCACGCAACGGCCCTCCGTGCAGCAACGCATCGATGCGCTCCACGCCGCTGGACACCGGGTCGCCGACAAACGGCACATGGTGGTCGGACGCGATCAGGCGCGGATAGATCCGCATGCTGCCGGTGGTGATGGTCAGATCGTGATAACCGGCGATGAAATTCACACCGCGCAGCTTCTGCACCTGCATGCGCCGACGCGCTGCACCGAAGTCCAGCGTCATGCGCTCAAGCGAAATCACCCCATGGCACAGACTGTGCAGATGCGCGTCGCGCTGCCCGTTCTCGCCGGTGAGATCATCGACCAGAAACACGGTGATATTGCGTGGCGCAAAGAATTGCTTGAGCGCCAGCACCTGCCGCCGATAGCGCAGCGCATCCTGCGCCAGCAGCCGTAACTCGGACAGCGAATCGAACACCACGCGCGTCGGCTTGATCCGATCGATCTCGGCCTGGATCAGCTTGACGGTGCCATCGAGCTCCATTTCCCACGGGTGCAGAATGGATTGCTGACGCCCGTCGCCCAGAAATGCCTCGGCCGAAGCGAGCTCGAAAATGCTCAGCGCCTCCAGCGACCAATTGTGCGAGGCAGCGACCTCGTTGAGCTCGTCGATGGTTTCCGACAAGGTCACGTACAGGCAGCTCTCGTTGTTGGCTACGCCATCGAGCAGGAACTGCAGCGCCAACGTGGTCTTGCCCGACCCTGGCTGGCCCTCAAGCAGGTACAGACGATTCGGCGGCAGGCCACCGCGCAGAATGGTGTCGAGCCCCTCGGTCCCAGTGGTGATGCGATTTGCGATCTTAGGCGTCGAATTTTCCATGACGTTAAGTTATCACGCGCACGTAATACTCCGGCGCCCTGGGCTGAACTGATCAGCTTGTTTTGCTTGACGCAATGCGCAAGACCACCCTTTGGTGCGCCTGGCGTTGGGGCTCTTTCAAAGCGGACAGGCCATAGCGAGCGCCAGTATGGCTGGTCACGCAACTGCGCTCCGGCGGCTTTGTGACTCCCACACATCCATCACATGGGCACCGATAGCGTTGCGACTGAAGCAGGTCGCGTTGTCGCGCGTGCTCAAGGACAGCAGTGAACGATGTAACAAGCAACGCACGCATTCTATTGGTCGAAGACGATGATGCAATCCGCGAAATGGCGGCCGATATCCTCGGTGACGAGGGGTATCAGGTGGTCACCTCGGGAGATGCCGAGCAGGCGATGGAACAACTGGCATCGGCGCGCCCCTTCGACCTGCTGTTATCGGATATCTGCCTGCCCGGCATGAATGGCCGCGACCTGGCCGATAACGCGCGCCGCCTGTACCCCGCGTTGCCCATCGTGTTCATCACCGGCTACGCAGGCGCCATTGCCAAACGCGCGGATTTTCTCGATACCGGTATGCGCCTGCTGACCAAGCCATTCTCATTGCGCGACCTGCTGGGCGTCGTAGAAACGGCGCTGTAGGCGAACCCGACTGAGCAATTTCTGCAGGCTGCCGGTTGCGATATCAGGCTTGCCGGCTGCCACAAAGCGCCATCATTGCGGTTGACGCTCCAGTAGTTGCGCCACGCGCTGCTCCAGATCCGCCGCCAGAAACGGCTTGGTCAACACTTCCATGCCGGTGTCCAGTTGCCCTGCGCCCACCGCAGCGGTCGCCGCATAGCCGGTGACGAACAGCACCGGCAATGTGGGGCGATACTGGCGGCCCGCATCGGCGACCTGGCGCCCGTTCAATCCGCCAGTCAGACCGACATCTGTCACCAGCACATCGATGTCTTCATGCGAGCGCAGGCGCTCCACCGCCGCGCTGCCTTCGGCAGTCTCGACAACGCGGTAGCCGGCTTCGGTAAGCACCTCGGACATCAGCACGCGAATCGGGGTTTCATCTTCCACCAGCAACACGGTACGGCTGCGCGCCACCGAGCGCTGCGGTTGCGCATCCGTCGCCAGCACATCCTCGTGCGCGAGCAAACCGCTGAAACGTGGCAGATACAGCGCCATGACGGTCCCGACGCCCACTTCCGAATCGATCCGTACATGGCCACCGGATTGCCGGGTAAACCCGTAGATCATCGACAACCCCAGCCCGGTGCCCTGCCCGATCGGCTTGGTGGTGAAGAACGGCTCGAACACCTTGGCCATCACCTCGGCGGTCATGCCGGTTCCGGTGTCCTGCACGCTCAAGCACACGTAGTCGCCAGCCGGCATGTCCAGTTGCTGGGCAGCGCTGTCATCCAGCGCACGGTTGTGGATGCCGATGGTGAGCTCGCCACCATCCGGCATGGCATCGCGCGCGTTGATGCACAGGTTGAGCAGTGCGTTTTCCAGCTGCGGCGCATCCACCAGCACCTTCCACAGGTCGTCCGCCGAACGCTGCTGCAAGACGATCGACGGACCCAGCGTGCGCGCGATGATGTCGTGCATGCCGCGCACCAGCGATTCCACGTCCAGCGCGGTCGGCGCCAATGTCTGCCGACGCGAGAACGCCAGCAGGCGCTGGGTCAGTGCCGTGGCACGCGCCGCGCTGGATTGCGCCATCTCCACGTAGCGCTCCAGGCGGTCGTACTTGCCTTGTTCGATGCGCGTCTGCAGCAGTTCCAATCCGACACTGATCGCGGTCAGCAGATTATTGAAATCGTGCGCCAGTCCACCGGTCAGTTGCCCGACCGCTTCCATCTTCTGGCTCTGGCGCAGCTTTTCTTCGGCCAGCAACAGCGCGGCGCTGCGTTCGCGCACGCGCTCTTCCAGGGTTTCGGTGAGCTGGCGCAGCTGTTCTTCGGCCATGCGCTTATCGGTGATGTCGGCCGCAGTCCCGAACCACTCCACGATCTGCTCGCGCTCATCGAGCAACGGAATCGCGCGCATCAAGGTCCAGCCGACGCTCTGCGCGGGCCCGCGCACGCGGTATTCGATATCCACGCCGGTCTTGTCGGCAATCGCGGTGGCAATCGCCTGCGCCAGACGCGCGCGATCGTCCGGGTGCACCCTGTCCTGCTGCCAGTAAGGCGTGGCCGGCAGCGCATCGCGCAGTGCGCCATCGCCCACCAACTGGCGCAACTCACGCCAATCGGCGCTGGCCGAAAAGATCGATTGCGACGCCGCACGGACCAGCGCATCGAGCCGCCGCTCGCTCTTGCGCAGCGCCTCGCTGGCCAGCCGCTCGGCGGTTCGGTCGCGCAGCACCTTGACGAAGCCGATCGCCGCGCCGGTTTCGTCGCGCAGCACCATCAACGAACCGTTGGCCCAGAAACGCTCGCCGGACTTGCGCAGATGCCAGCGTTCGTCCATGCCGCTGCCGCTTTCCAGCGCGGCAGCCGCCTCGATCAAGATCTGCCGGCGTGCAACGTCTTCCGGGGTAAAGGTGCGCTCCAGCGATTGGCCGAGCATTTCGGCCTCGCTCCAGCCCAGAGTGCGCTGCGCTCCCTCGTTCCATGTGGTGACCAGACCCTGCAGATCCGTGGCGATGATCGCGTAGTCCATCACGCTGTCGAGGATCTGCCGGTTGCGCACCTCGGCCTCGCGCACGGCGCGTTCCAGGCTGATGCGATCGGTGATGTCCAGGCCCTGCACGAAGATGCCGGAGACAGCGCCATCGGCGCCGGCAATCGGCTGATAGACCAGATCCAGCAGACGCCGCTCTATCGGCCCGCCCGGCACCGACTGCACGTTGTAGGGCAGCGCATTGGCCGAATACGCGCGCCCGGAGCGATACACCTCGTCCAGGCGCTGCAAATGCCCTTGTTCGACCGCGTCGGGCTGCGCTTCGGCCAGCGGACGTCCGATCACGTCACGGTGGCCGATCAGGCGCGAATAGCACGGGTTGGCGAACTCGATCCGGTGCTGTGGCCCGCTCAGGAAGGCCATGAACATCGGCGCCTGCTCGAACAACCGGATCAGCCGCTCATGTTCATCGGCCAGGCGGTTCTGCGCCAGCTTGCGATCGGTCACTTCGTTGGTGACGCAGAACGCGCCGCCTACGCGGCCATCGTCCAGGTAGATCGGCGAGAACGAGAAGGTCCACCAGGTATCTTCCGGCGCACCGTAGCGGTTCATGCCGATCGGCACTTCCTCGAAGCGCGACGCGCGCCCGGCAAACGCGTCCTCGACCGGCGCACGCACCGCCTCCCAGGCATCGGCCCACAGCTCGCGCAACGGCGCGCCCAAGGCCTGCGCTTGCCGCGGCCCCAGGATCGGGGCGTAAGCATCGTTGTAGAAGAAGATCAGTTGCTCGCCCCACACCACATACATGCTTTCCGGCGAACTGAGCAGCAGATTGACCGCATTGCGCAGCGCCGATGGCCATTGCGCACAAGGCCCCAACGGCGTGGATGTCCAGTCGTACGCACGCACCTCCTGCGCCATGGCGCTGTCGCCATGCGGGAACGCCGTGCTCATGCGGCGTGCTGCCGCGCAACGAACCTGCCGCACTCCCGGCGCGTATCGCCATGCGCGCATGCAGCGCAGATCGCGGCCAGATTACCCATCAACCAGTCGTGCATCTTTTCGAACCATTGAAAGAGATCAGTTACCACCCGTGCCCAGCGCCTGCGAAAGCGGCTAGCCGTCAGCCGCGTCCCATCCGGGGAGACGGTATCCAGCAGGCGCGCGCAGTCTCGCGCCGGCCCACCATCTTACGGTACAGGACCGCTGTGACGATGGGCATCAAGCCCGGCCGACACGCGTCCAGGCCAGCAGCGGCGCCGCGCCAGCAGCCTGCAGGAAGGCAACGACCACGCCTTGCCGCCCTGACCGCAGCACCAGGACGATCAAGGACGCCCGGTGCGCGTGCGGCGCCGATAAAATCGCGCAATGGCCGCAAGGTATTGCACGGTTGCGCACATCCAGGATCGACATGAACTCATCCCCCTGGCCGCGGTGGCACCGGGTTACCTGGCCAATCACGCGACACGGGTCTTCAATCGGCTGGTCGATGCACAGCTGCCGCCGCATGGCGTCTCGTTGACATTGATCGGCCCGATCATACTGCTGTCCTGGAAAGGCCCGATGTTGCAACGCCACCTGCCCGGCGAAAACGACCCGCGGTGGATGGATCTGACCATCGCCTACTTCACCATTGCACGCACCCCCGACGACGACCGTCTGTGGCGCTGGCATCACGCCACTGGCGGCCGCAGCATTTCGTTACGGCCGGATCGGCACGGCACCGCACGCGCCATCCGCTGTCTGTAAAAACAGCCCGAAGGCGAGCAGGAGTGGAGCGTCGAACAACAAAAACCCTATCTGCACGCGCGCTGCGCCGATGCCGGCTGGCAGGCGGCACGTGTGCTGGATGGCATGAACAGTACCGATGATTTTTACTTCGCTGCCTTGCGGCAAGTGCGCGTGCAACGCTGGCACAAGGGGCGTGTGGCACTGACCGGCGATGCAGCCTGGTGCGCGACACCGCTGGCCGGTATCGGCACCACGTTGGCGGTTACCGGCGGGTATGTCCTGGCAAACGAGATCGCCTGCAACGACACCCTGGGGAGCGCATTTGCCACCTACGCCGCCGCCATGCAGTCGATGGTCGATGGTCGAACAAGGCCAGGGCGCTCCGAGAATCGGGCAGCGACTGATGAACCCACATGGCCGGCTTGGCATTCGGCTGCTGCAGGGCGCGTTGACATCCACCAGTCGGCCGAGCGTACGGAATTCCGCCGCAACGCTGATGACGCCGTTGATCGAGGCACCAAATCTGTCGGGCGACGACCGAAACCGACCACTGCACAATCGCCAGTGCCCTCGCTGCGGATGGCAAAACGCGATGACGGCAATGCCCTGCGGCAGAGGGCATTGCCACGCTGGGGCGCCCCTGCCCTGCTGATTCCACGGCTGCCCGCAGACACGTTGACTCACCTGCAAACGCCGCCTCGCCTGGCGGGCTGACGGCATTGCACCGCGCGCGTCAGCGCACGTCCGATTGCACGGCGGTCGAAGATCCGCACCGACAGCGGGTTGCAGACCCACACATACAGCGGCGCGCCTGATCGTGGCGCGATGCGTGCAACCACCGGACCCAGAGCAACCGCACCTGAATCAAACGAACCCAACCGTTTCATTTCCCGCGGTTGCGGTCGCTAACCAACGCGTCGAGACACGTCCGTAGCAGCGCTAGCGCCGCTGACGCATTGGTGTCCCGAGTGCCTTCGCCTCCCTGCTGTCGCCGGGAATTTCCCGCTCTCCCGCTAGTCGGATCACCGATAGAACCCCTATGTCCTTCTTTTCGAATCTGCGCATCGGTCAGCGCCTGGCGCTTGGCTTCCTCGCGATCATCGTGCTGATGGTGATGCTGACCGTCGTCGGTATTCAGCGCGTACAGAGCATCGACCAGCAACTCACTGCCATCAACCAGGTCAACAGCGTCAAGCAACGCTATGCCATCAACTTCCGCGGCAGCGTCCACGACCGCGCGATCGCCTTGCGCGACGTGGTACTGATGGACGACCCGGCAGACCGCCGCGCCGCCGAGCAATCGATCGACAAACTGGCGGCGGACTACGCACGTTCTGCACAGCCGCTGGACGACATGATCGCGGCGTCTTCGGATCCGAAGGAGAACGCCATTCTCCAGCAGATCAAGGCCATCGAGCAACGCACCATTCCCTTGATCGCGCAAGTGCGCGCGTTCCGCGATGCATCAGACAAACCGCACGCAGAGCAACGCCTGCTGCAGGAGGCACGTCCCGCCTTCATCGCCTGGTTGGCCAGCATCAACGCCTTTATCGACTTGCAGGAAGCCAAGAACGGCGAAGCGGCCAAAGATGCCATGGCCAGCGCACGCGGCTTTGCGATGCTCATGGTGATCTCCACGGTAATCGCTTTGTTGCTGGGCGCGACGATTGCATGGTTGCTGACACGCAGCGTGGTGCTGCCGCTGCGTCAATCGCTGCGCCTGGCAGAGCGCATCAACGACGGCGATTTGCGCAGCCAGGACATCACGACCGGCAAGGACGAATCCGGACAACTGCTGCGCGCCATGCAGCAGATGCAGCGTCGCCTGCAAGAGGTGATCTCCGCGCAACGCCACATGGCCGCCCGTCACGACGCAGGTGAGATCAGCTACCGCACCGACGCGCAGCAGTTTCCCGGCGAATATGCGCATATGGTGCAGGACACCAATGCGTTGGTGCATGCGCACGTGCAGACTCAGCTGCGCATCACCGAGGTCATGGGCAGCTATGCCATCGGCGATCTGGCACCGGAAATCGAGCAGTATCCCGGCGAAAAAGCCGCCATCACCGCTACCATGCAGCAGGTCAAGCAGAACCTGCGCGCCATCAACGTGCAGATCCAGCAACTCACCCAGGCGGCATGCGCCGGCAACTTCGCGCTGCGCGGCCAGCCGGAAAAGTTCGAGCACGACTTCCGCCTGATGGTCGAAAACCTCAACACCATGATGGGCACCTCCGACAGCAACCTGAGCAAGTTTTCCGACTTGCTGCACTCGGTCGCCGATGGCGATTTGACCGTGCGCATGTCCGGCAACTTCCACGGCGTCTTTGCCTCCATGCGCGACGACGCCAACAGCACCGTGCACCGCCTCACCGATATCGTCACGCATATCCAGACCACGTCCAACAGCATCGACTTTGCCGCCGAAGATATCGCCACAGGCAACCAGGAACTGGCGCGACGCAGCGAACTGCAGGCAGCCAGCCTGGAGCGCACTGCAGTGTCGATGAAAGCCCTGACGTCCACCGTCAAACAGAACGCCGAGCATGCAGGTCGCGCCAATCAACTCGCACTCGGCGCAGCTTCGATCGCCTCGGAAGGTCGCGATGTGGTCGGCCAGGTCGTGGAAAAAATGTCTGGTATCGAAGCGGCGTCCAGGCGCATTGCCGACATCATTTCGGTCATCGACGGCATCGCCTTCCAGACCAACATCCTCGCCCTCAACGCTGCTGTGGAAGCCGCGCGCGCAGGCGAACAAGGACGCGGCTTCGCTGTCGTGGCCTCGGAAGTGCGCACGCTCTCGCACCGCTCATCGGATGCCGCGAAAGAAATCAAACGCCTGATCGACGACTCCGTGCAACGCGTGGCCGACGGCTCTGCGCTGGTACACAAGGCCGGCACCACCATGGGCGAGGTCGTCACCAGCGTCCAGCACGTCACCGACATCATGGGCCACATCTCGGCCGCCTCGCAGGAACAAGCCAGCGGCATCGAACAGGTCAACCAGACCATCGCCCAAATGGACGAAACCACCCAGCAAAACGTCAGCCTGGTCGAAGCTGCGAGCACCGCCGCACACTCGCTGGAAGAGCACTCCACCCAACTTATGCGGGCTGTTGAGGTGTTCAAGGTCAAGGTCGCGGTGGTGTAATCGATATCGAATGACAGGGGCCCATATCGGGCAAGTCTCTACGTTACGATGCGACTGTTTTTAGGGGTTGGGTCATCGCTGGCGGAAAGACCAACGCCCAGCGGGAGAGCCGATGAGATGCTGGGGAATTCGCATCGGGTTGTGTCCCGATTTGCGTCCTGCCTTTTCTCTCCCAGAAAAGCAAAACCCCCTGATAAATCAGGGGGTTTGCGAGACCTGGCGGAGAGAGTGAAAGTATCCGCCATATCCAACCGCATCCCATGCGATCCAGCGAAAAACGTAACATGTTGATATTTAAGACTTCACATGTCCAATGGCGTCCAGTGTAGTACCATCCAATCGCCCCCACTCTCGTTGGCATAGATGTTGGAATTGATTCCGGCAGGCCAGTTGGAAAGCGGTAGGGCGGGATGATGGAACGATGCCGAAACAGACAAAAGAATTGGCCGCAGTGATGGTGCCGCGACTCCCATCCGGCTTACACGCCGCTGGCGGTGCTACGGGACTGTATTTGAGAGTGAGCGCGACCGGCGCACGCAGCTGGGTGCTGCGCGTGATGGTCGGCAACCGCCGCCGTGACATGGGCCTGGGTGGCTGGCCCGACGTTCCGTTGGCAGAAGCGCGTGAGCGCGCCCGCGTGGCACGCCGCAAGATCGAGGAAGGCATTGACCCTATCGAGCAGCGCAAAGCTGCGCGTGGCAAGTTGAAGACCACGCCCACATTCAAGTGGTGCGCAGAGCAGACAATCGAAGCCAAGCGCCACGAATGGAAGTCGGCGAAACACGGTGACCAATGGCGCAGCACTTTGGCGACCTACGCGTTCCCCACGCTGGCTGGCATGCCTGTCGATCAGGTGCAATTGCCACACGTTGTTGGCGTGTTGTCGCCGATCTGGACAACCAAAACGGAGAGCGCCAGCCGGCTGCGCATGCGTATTGAAGCAGTGCTGGCGTGGGCAACGGCAAGCGGTTACCGCAAAGGTGATAACCCGGCGCGCTGGCGTGGAAATCTGGATGCGGTTCTGCCGAAACCCGGCAAGGTGAAAAAGACCACGCACCACGCAGCCGTCCCAATAGATGCCATGCCCGAGTTCATGGCAACGCTGCGAAAACGCGAGGGGATCAGCGCACGCGCCCTTGAGTTCGTAATTCTGACCGCCACGCGATCCGGTGAGGTACGCGGCGCGGCGTGGGACGAAATTCAAGGCGATACGTGGATCATCCCCAGCGAGCGCATGAAGGCCGGAAAGGAACACCGCGTCCCGCTATCGCCACGCGCCTTACAGATTCTTTCCGCCCTGCCCCGCATGGCCGGATGCAGCTATATCTTCCCCGGCGTGCGTGGCGGCGCACTGTCCGACATGTCGCTGTCCGCCGTGATGAAGCGCATGGAGGTGGATGCCGTACCGCACGGCTTCCGCTCCACGTTCCGCGACTGGTGTAGCGAACGCACAGACTATCCCCGCGACGTTGCGGAAATGGCCTTGGCGCACACAATTGGAAACAAAGTTGAAGCCGCATATCGGCGTGGCGATCTGTTCGACAAGCGCCGCCAAATGATGCTGGATTGGGAGAAATTCGCATGTCAGTGAAGAAGCGCGGACGCCCACCACGATGGAACGATGCAGCCGCAGGGCTTTTTGACATGATTGCGCCGGAAGACTACGACCGACTCATGACGGCAGGCAATTTGGAGGATGAGCGCGACGTTGCACCAGATGCTGCCGCAAAGCTGATTTGGTGGGCTTATGTAGGCCATGTGTGGCGGGAGAAAAATGAAAACGGCAAAACAAAGAAGACGCCCGATGAAGTTTTGGCCTACTTGACCCTAGCGCTCACTGATTCGTCGCACGAACATCATGCGCATTACGCAGCTATGGCCAAAGAAATCGCTAGCGTAGTGATTGAAGATGCCAAGCTAAACCGATTGGAGAGAGGTAAGTTTAGGGCCGCGCTTAGAGAGAAAATTGTTTCGCAATGGGATGCTTCCCTCGATAAGTTGGAGCGTGCGAGGAAGGGGCGCTGAATTCTTGCGGGAATTTTTTCGACCCGCATCCCGAAGCTGTCAAAGATACGTCTCCACAGTCCGAGACGGTCCCATGAAATCCAAAAACATCGACTTTAATACCGCGCCTGACAGCGCACTGATTCGCCAGCCCGCTGTCCTCTCAATCATTCCTCTTGGCCGTTCCACCATGTGGGCGCGCGTGAAATCTGGGGAGTTTCCTGCACCAATCAAGGTCAGCCCCGGTATTACCGCGTGGCGGTTGGGCGACGTGCGCCGCTGGCTGGATGAGGTGGCGGCATGAGCGGCCTTGATCATTCCGAGCTGATCGATGCAATGGAAGCTGATCACAAACCCAAGCGCACTGAGCGCGCGCATTTCCGCGGCTATATCCATGCCCTTGCGGTAGCGGCTGAGGGGAGTTTGGAGCAACTCGACTTTTTTGTGCCGCCTGCTGCAATGCATGCCGCCGTTGCATTGATGGTCGTCCAGCGCGTCGAGCCTGCACTGAAACAAGAAATAACTATCGCAATGGGCTTACTGCTAGCCCCCTATCACGAAGCCCATGTGCGCAATAAGGGGGCTGCCCATGAAGCTGCAACCGCATGAGTTGAACTTTATCCCGGAAAGTCACCTGTTCCACCTGGCCCAGAAATACAACTGGGACAAGGTTCAAGAAGAGTGGGTGCGTGCTTATAGCGTGCTATCTATCCGCGCCGGGCTCAATCCCCAATCCCGCAAACTGTTGGACTCGCTTTATTCCTACAACGCCCGCGCCCTGTACGTCGATTCGCAGCTGAACCGCGATCCCGCAGTGCGCCGTGCAGCGTTGGATGCGGCCATCACGCTGGCGACGCTCGGCAAGAGGTAATCCCCATGAAATTCGATGAAGCGATTGGTGGGCTGCGAAGCCTGCCGGCGTGGGGCCACTTTGCGCTCACGCCAGACGGCGCCAAGTTCAAGAAGATGCCAGTCGGATCGAACGGAATTCACTCGTTCGATATGACGTACGATCAGGCGGTCATCACGCTCCAGCCTGGTCACGCGCTGGGCTTCCGCTTCGATGCTGGGTGCGGCTACTTCCTGTTGGACCTCGATCATGTGCGCGAAGGTGATAATTGGTCCGCCGAGGCCAAAGCCTTGTGTGCGCGCTTCCCTGGCGCGTTCGTTGAGGTGTCCAGCAGCTGCACCGGACTGCACGTCATTGGTCGCCTTGCCGGCCCGGTGCCACGACATTCCACTCGTAGCGCGGTGGGCGAGCTGTACACCCAAGCCCGTGGCATCGCCTTCGGCCTGAGCGGCCAAGCGGTGGGCAATGCTGACACATTATGTGATGTCGCCTTCGCGCAGCTTGTGGCCGATCACTTCCAGCCGCGCCGCCTACCTACTCTTCCCGGTACAGGCACAGGGGCGCGCCGCGCAGAGTGGCGTGGCCCGGAAGACGATGATGTGTTGATTGAACGCATGCTGCGCGCCAAGCCTTCCGCAGCCGCTGCGTTCGGAACGCGTGCAACGCTGCGTGCGCTCTGGGAGGGGACAACCGATCAAAACAGTGAGCATGACGCCGCGCTCGCGCAGCACCTTGCATTCTGGACCGGCTGCGATGCACCACGCATCGAGCGCATGATGCGTCGCAGTGGTCTGAGGCGCGCCAAGTGGGACGATCACCATAGTTACCTGAGCGGCACCATCGCCAAGGCATGCGCATTGCAGGAGCGCGTGTACGTAGAGAAGCCCGCCACGCAGTTGGTGTTCCAGTCCGACTCGCAACACGATCCGGTCAGCGAGTTAGGTAACGCGCAGCGCCTGTGCCAGTTGGCCGATGATCGCTTGATGTTCGTGCAAGGCTTGGGCTGGCACGCGTGGGATGCCGGTCCCTGGGTGCAGGACGATCACGTTGTGGCGCTATTCTCGTACAAGCTGGGCGCGGTTATTCGCGCCGAGGCCGATGCACTGAACGCATGGGTGGCGGAAGCAGTGGGCGACAAGCAAGAACGCGAACGCCGGGAGAAGGTGCAGAAAGCGCGCTATGCGTGGGCGCGTGTCAGCGAGAACCGCGCCACGATAAATAACACGCTGGCACTGGCCGAGCCGTACTTTTCCCAGCCAGCTGAGGCCATAGACGCAAAGCCGTTACTGATCGGCCTTCGTAACGGCGTCTATAACCTTGCCAGCGGTGTGTTCCGTGAGCATGCGCGCGACGACCTACTGACCAAGGTGGCGAGCGTGGATTTCCACGCGGATGCGCGTTCACCGCTGTGGGACGGGTTCGTTCATCGCATCATGGGTGCGCGTCCGGAAATGGTGCGCTATCTGCGACAGCTGGCCGGCTACATGCTGAGCGGTGTTCGCACGCAGCACATTCTACCTATCGCCTTCGGCTCAGGAGCGAACGGCAAATCTACGTTCCTGGGCGCACTGCAAGCGCTCATGGGCGACTATGCCGGCGTGGCTGCGCCGGGCTTGCTGATTGCAAACCCTCTGCAGCAGCATCCAACGGGCGTTGCCTCACTACATGGCAAGCGCCTTGTGGTCGCCAGCGAAACCGGCGAAGGGGCGCGGTTGAACGAGGATCTGGTAAAGCAGCTCACAGGTGGAGACAAGCTGACAGCGCGATTGATGCGTGGCGACTTTTTCGAGTTCGTTCCCACGCATCTGCTTTTCCTACAAACCAATCACCGGCCGCGCATCCGTGGCAACGATGATGGCATTTGGCGGCGATTAAAGTTGGTCCCTTTCACGCAGACGATCCCTGCCAATGAGCGCGATGCGAGTCTGCCTGAAAAGTTGCTTGGCGAGCTTCCGGGAATCTTGAACTGGTGCCTGGATGGCTGGGCGGATTACCACGCGCATGGTTTCGTTGAACCTGCGGATGTGGCGTTGGCGACCAGCGAATACCGCACGGACAGTGATCACGTCGGCACGTTCATTGATGAGCGGTGTGTGATCGATGGAATTTCCGCCGTGCCAGCAGCGTTCCTGTATTCGGCGTACAAGGCATGGTGCACGGAAGCGGGAGAGCATGCCTTGTCACAGAGAACACTGGGGCAGCGGTTGGCGGAACGGCCTGAGAATTTCCAGTCAATCAAGGGAACAGCGGGGGCTAGATTTTGGCGCGGCCTGAAAATTATCCACGCGGGGGCTTGATGTGCCACTTGCGCCACTTGCACCATTAGGGAACCTCTGAACAACGCACCACAGATACGCGACACTACCCGCCTGATGTTGAGGAGTGATCCATGCAACTGACGTTCGGTGACGCTGAGG
>NZ_JACHOF010000024.1:0-61838 GCF_014199765.1 Xanthomonas sp. 3058
GATGCCATGGCGCTGCAGACAGCGGTGCAACGAGGAGCGTGTCAGATGCGGGATGCTAGGCTGCAGTGCGTAGAGACAGTCGTCCAGCGGCAGCAAGGTGTGCTTGCGGAAAGCAATGATCGCCGCCTCATCCTCAACGGACAACACGGTGGAACACGGCTGCGTCGGCCCAGTTGGCAAATCGGCGACCGAGGTCCGCTTCTTCCACTTCGCCACTGTCTTTTGATTGATGCCGTAGCGCTTGGAAAGCGTTCTTAGGCTCTCTTGACTATGTTGTATCGCTCGACGGATCGCCTCTGTCGTGGTGGCGCTCCCGTGCAGAACCTGGCCCATAGTGCTTCCTTCCATTTGAGGGAAAATAATGCACCATCAAAACCTGGGATCAAACACCTAGGCCGTGTCCGGCTCCGTCACGTCGAACTGCCGGTCAAGCAGGTTGGCCGCCGCCTTGCACTGCATTCCTCCATGGAAGCGCGGTTTGCGACCATAGCCCACCTGGGCACGCAGTCCTCGGTGCGCATCCGCCGATGCACCCGATGGCGACTGCAACGCTCACCCAAATCGCGCAGATCCATGGTGATCTTGCGATGCCCATAGACACTGCCGCTGGACAGCCAGTGGTGCTTGATCAATCCCAGCAGGCGTTGGTCTTCCTTTGCGCGCTTACCGTCGGGCGAGCGTAACCAGGCGTAATAACCCGCCCGGTTGAGCCGCAACACCCGGCACATCGCACACACCCTGAATTCCCCGCAGTGGGCTTGCATGAAGGCGTACTTTGCCTTTACCCCTTGGCAAAGTACGCGGCGGCCTTTTTTAGGATGTCGCGCTCCTCGGTCACTCGACGCAACTCTGCCTTCAGCCGCCGAACCTCGGTGCTCTGGTTCACCTCGGCGCGCTGCACCACGCCAGGCTTGCCGAACGTGCGCAGCCAGGCGTAGAGGCTGTGCGTGGTGACACCCAGTCGCTCCGCGACTTCTGCCACCTTGAACCACGATTGGTCACTTGCCGGACCGCCTCGATCTTGAACTCATCCGTATACCGCTTGCTGCTTATGGACACCTCCGAATCTGCCATTTTCCATGGCTATGAGATGTCTAGGAAACCCTGGGCGTATCAGTCTGCAGCTTCGTAGCAACCTCCGTTTCGAGGGCGCCGCGCGCGATGAGTGGAGCGATCTGGCGCGTCCGCCGCAGACGCAAGGCCTTCTCGATTAGCGAGGGCCCGGCCGCGGGTCGGTCGATACCGAGAAGCCCCGTAGCGGAGCGTCGATCGGCCCACCGAGCGCTAGCAGACGCTCCATTGCTTGGTCGTCGCCGGTACGGCGCGAACCAGCATCCGATCGGCAAGGGCCCGGACGGGGCGATGCCGCCCGGGCAGTGGCGTTACCTGCTGGTCGGCGAGAAGTTCTGAGCTCCGCGCGTCTTTCGCCACTGGATCCACGCGATCGCGGCGACGAGGAAGACGCTGCACAGGTAACTGCCTTCCGGCCCTTGCGCGCCACCGGTCAGGGTGTCGAGGCCTTGCGGGCGCAGCGCCACCAGCAGCGCCGGCAAGTGCGCATCCATGCCGGTGACGGGCAGTTCGAAGCCGGTCGCGAGCAACCAGTTCCACCCCGCGTGCCAGCCCATCACGCCCCAGATATTGCCGGTCCGCAGCGCCCAGGCGCAGGCGAGAAGCGAGAACAGGAACGTGCCGAGCATGACCCGGGGCGGCTGGTGCGGACTGAAATGCAGGAAGCAGAAAACGAGCGACACCAGCAGCACTGCCACCGCGACATTGGTCTTGCGCGCCACCACCGACAGCATCCAGCCGCGGAAGATGACTTCCTCCACGCTCGCCTGGAACATGAAACTCAATAGCAGCAGACCGATGTGCAGCAGACTGACGGGCGACCGCCAGGCCTGCCCCAAGCCCGCCACCTGCATGCCGCCAGCCATCCAGATCGCGACTACGACCAGCGCGATCGTGCCGAATCCAACGGCCAGTCCGCGCAGGAAGGTTTTCAGCGGCGACGGACCGGTCAGCCCGATACTCGCCAGCGAGCGCCCTTCGACGAAGCGTACCCAGGCGAGCACGGCCGCCAGCGTCGGCGCGAAGCCGATCCACAGCAGCGCATACAAGCCAGCGAGGCCGATCGGATCGCCGCGCGGCGTCGACCAATGCTGCGACTGCATCCACCCGTCCAGCGCGATCACCGGTACCGCGTTGAACAGGATCATCAGGATCGGCGTCAGCCAGGCCCAGGGCAGCCAGCCGCGGGCCGGATCGGGCGAATACAGGGCAACGGGGGTCATGCGGGGCTCCAGGTCGACGTGATGGCCGCTGCAAGTTGCCATCCGCGCGGGGGCGTGGCGATCCGTTTGCGACCAAGCCACAGAAGCCGCCGATGAATCACCCGGATCGCCGACGAAATGGCGCTGAGTCGTCGCCCGTGGTGTCCGCTTTGGGTGGCGGTTTCATATGTTCGATGAAACACAGACAGCTGCCCAAGCAGCAGGAGTGTTGCGGATGAAGCGAAGGACAAGGATTCAGTACACCGACAGCCACAAGGCCCTGATGTGGGACCGCTGGCGGCAGGGCGAGTCGTTGCACCAGATTGCGAGGCTGCGACGTCCCCCCGATTTTGAGTAGCGCCTCAGTTTGGAGTCCAATTCCCTACCCGGAGGAGATTGGACGTGAAGAAGGCTTTTCCAAGGAACAGATCATTGGCTTCCTGCGCGAAGCCGAAGCCGGCGTTGCGATCACCAACGCTGGCAAGCGGTCGCATCCCCACGGAGCCTTAACTCGCCTGCCCTATCCTGTCGTCGCGCCGGATGAGGTAGCCAGCCCAGCCAGGGCCGTGTGGCAAACCGCATCGCCGGACACGACGGATATCGACATAGCAAAGGAGATTGTATGAAGAAGCTGCACGTTCTCATGGTCGCTGGATTGCTGGGCGCCAGCCCGTTGGCATTCGCAGAGGTTGGCCAGTTGACCAACAGCGCCGACGGTGCCAACCGCGATGCGGGTATCGCGGCGGTCAAGAAAAAATTGCAGGATGCCTGCACCGAACGTCAGGGCAAGCCGGATATGGAATCGTTCGAAGTGGTGTTCGAACGGACCAGCAAGAATCCGGATGTTCCCAAGCCCTACTATGTGGATGCAAAGCTTAAGTGCGATCTGCCGTAAATCCTGAGTTCGCCACGCGCAAGACCGCACAGGCATGAGCTAGACATGCGTCACGTTGCCTAAGACACGGCCTCGCTCCTGGCGGGGTTGTGTCTTTTTCTTCGATGTGCAGCGATCGCCGGCCAGGCGTCATTGAAGTGTGCTGCGCTGCTCTGCCTGCATCCCGGCAAATGAGTCTGTGCATTTCTCCCTCCCGACTTCTCGTCTCCGACGTGTTGCGGCAATGGCCTGCCCCACGCCTGACACACCCACGTGTGTTCTTGCGACGTCCAATGTTTCCATGAAAGGTGGATGGGATCCGACACCATGATTGGCGAACACGACCTTGGCCAGATGCTTTCCGTATTCGCCCTGAGCTATTCAGACGACCTGTTCGAGACGTCCTTCCTAAACATTCAAGAAAAACGCCTGTTCAGGAGCCAGTGTCGGTTAGCCCTGGATACGATTCCGGACGCCGTATTCCATCCCGACATTCATGCCTGGAGCGTCGACTGGACCGGTATCGCCCTGAGCTTTCGCAGTTCCTATTTTGAAGCGGCGCCGCAAGACGATGGGAATGCCCTGAGAGGGTGGATCAAGAACGGCTACAACGGGATCTACTCGCCTGATTTGCTGCCTCATCTTTGGGATAGCACGCTGCATTGGGCCAAACACGATCATGCGTGGGCAAAGCACCTTGATGCGGCGCGAGTAGAACGCACACAGGCATTTTTGTGGAAGCTGTCGCACGAGCGGCGATCTGACAAACATATTGCCATCCTTGAGGCAGTCCGGAATCACGACGACACACGCGTGGACGAGAGGATAAAAGAAAAAGTTCATCTCGATTTCCACGATGATTTTGTGGATCCGCTTTTGCTATTCACCTGCATGAGAGGTCAGTTTATCTTTCTGCAATGCCTGAAAGAACACTGCAGCGACAGCCAGCTGATGGAGACTCTGAATCTTCTTCCAGAAGCGTGGGTTAGGGCCGAAGGTTACAAATACAAGGATCACGATTACAACGGTGTAGCTGAACATGCCTCGATCGCAGGCTGGTTGGATGATTGATTTGGACGATTAAGACGTGGCGCAGCTGAGAGCAGACTTTTCGCTGATGAATTCAATGCCTTGGCTGTAAGATTCGGAGCGACAGGATGTCGATGTCGCGTGTATTGCCCACGGCCGAGCGCTGATTGCAGTGAGATCCCCCCGCGTTTTGGCACCCACTGGACCGTACGCTGCTTCAGCGTGCCGCACGTCGCCATCCCGCGTTGATCGCTTCCTGCGCGGAGCAGAAAAAGCGCTCGCCCTTCCTGGGAGAGATGCTGGTGCGGTTGTAATCACGCTGTCCCGGCACATGGAAGATCTTGCTGCCCGTGCTTGAGATATTGCCCTTGATGGCGCAGTTGCCAGGCGCGAGCGTTTGCACCTTGGCGCTAGCGCGAGCGGTAGGCTGGTTGCGCTTGCCGCGTCGATAGTCGACCGGCATCTGGAAGGCTCCTTGCCAGATATTGCGTTTTTGTCCTTGCGCGACGCGTTCGTCTGCAACGAACGCGGTGGCGTATTGGCGGTACGCCACCGCCCAGCCCGCGCTGACCATCCAGCCGTTGACCGACTGCCCTTGCACGAAGCATTCGGCAACGATGCGTCCATAGCGGTCGGTGTCCTTTGGTTGGCAGTGCACCGTCTTGTCCATTACATAGGCATCGAGTGCCGCAGCCGAACGACGACCGCATGGCCACGCGGTTCCATCGCGGGAGGTGCATTGCTGGGCGCTCTCCGGCGCATCGATGCCCCACAACCGAATACGCGTGTGCGCCAAGGTGATGGTGTCGCCATCGGTCACGGTGACCCGGCCGACAAGCGCTACTGCAGCAACGGGTGAAGCGAATAGCGCGATGCAAAGAAACAGCAAACATCTGGACAACATCAACAACAATTTCCCTGGGCGATCGGCAAAGCCAGGTCCGTCTGCGCTTGCCTTGTCTTCAGCTCGTCAGCCGATTGCGTTGCCAATGACATCCTGCGCATGACACCCACGCCAGATATGCAGCGCGGGGGACGCACTGTAGGCGAACGCGATGAAATTGCCTATCGCGCCAGTGCTCGTGCGCAGGAAGCACGCTGTATGCGTTCATGGCCGACGCACTAAGCAGTACACGCCAGCAGCCGTGCTGCAAACCTGCCCGACTCCTCAAGGAGCCGGGCAGGCAAGCGTCCATTGCAGCGCTTATTGCGGCGAAGCGGCCGCAGTCTCCGGTGTGACGCGCCAGATCGTGTTGGCCAGATCGTCGGCAACGATCAGCGCGCCGCGCGGGTCGACGCTGACGCCCACCGGACGGCCGCGGGTCAAACCATCGTCGCCGTAGAAGCCGGAAACGAAGTCGATCGGATCACCTGCCGGGCGTCCGTCGCGGAACGGCACGAACACCACCTTGTATCCAACCGGCGGGGCGCGGTTCCAGCTGCCGTGTTCGCCGACGAACACGCCATCGGCAAACGCTGCGCCCATCGCAGCGGATGAAAATGCGACGCCCAATGCGGCGACATGCGAGCCCAATGCATAATCGGGCACGAGCGCCGAGGCCACTTTTTGCGGATCCTGCGGCATCACGCGGGTGTCCACATTCTTGCCCCAGTAGCTATATGGCCAGCCATAGAATCCGCCTTCGCGCACCGACGTGAGGTAATCGGGAACCAGGTTCGGACCGATTTCGTCACGCTCGTTGACCACTGCCCACAATGTCCCGCTACCGGGCTGGATTGCCAACGCGGTGGGATTACGCAAGCCGGTGGCGTAGCTCTTGTGCGCGCCGCTTGCCGGATCCACCTGCCAGACTTGCGCGCGATCGACCTCGGCAATCATGCCGCGCTCGGTGATGTTGCTGTTGGAGCCGATGGCGACATAGAGATAGCGCCCATCGGCACTGGCGGTGAGGGCCTTGGTCCAGTGATGGTTGATGGCTGCCGGCAAATCGGTGACCTTGCTCGGCGCAGCGCTGGCTTTGGTCTGGCCGTCGCGATAGTCGAATCGCACCAGGGTATCTTGATTTGCGACGTAGAGTGCGTTGCCGATCAGTGCAAGCCCGTATGGCGCGTTGAGCTTGTCCGCGAATATGGTCTTGAGCTCGTAGGTGCCGTCGCCATCGGCATCGCGTAGCAGCGTCAGGCGGTTGCCGCTCTTGACCGAGGTGTTGCCCTTGGATTTGATCGCGCCGGCAATCACATCCTTGGGCTTGAGATTCGGCGCGCCACCGCCCCGCCCTTCGGCCACCAGGATGTCGCCATTTGGCAGCACCAGCGTCTGGCGTGGAATGCCTAAATTGGTGGCGATTGCCGAGATGCGATAGCCCGCAGGCACGGTGGGTTTACGCTCGCCCCACGCTGTGGGCTTGGCGATCGTCATGTCGGGCAATAAGCCCCGATCCGGCACGGGCAATTCCGGGCTTGCACCGTGTTGCTTGAGATCGGGCGCCTGCCCGCAGCCTGCAAGCGCGGTCGCAAGGATGGAGACGCTCAAGACGGAGATGGTGTGCTTCATCGTGCACCTCCCACGCGCAGCCCGGACAGGCCTGACCAGGTGGCCACCAGCGCAAATAGGGTTGCGATCGCGGAGAAGGCCAACGCTGCCGGCATAATGGCCCAGGCATCACGCGCATGATGCAGCGCGTCGAAGAAGCCAGCGATCCATGCCGCACCGAGTGCGATGAGGTAGATGACGTTGCGGCTGCCGCGAACCAAGCCAATGATTGCGCACAGCAGTGCGATGGTCGTCAGTACCATCGCACCGATCAGTAACCACGCCGCGAAATTGGCCCACTGGATCTGATGACTGCTCCAGTACGCGTAATCGCTCAGGAATGCACCAAGAAACAGCGGCCACACACCGCCGAGCACGGCTGCATGGAACGGATGGATGGCCCAGCATCGGGCAGGCATGGCGGTTGAATTCATAGCGGACTCATTTGGGGCGTTGTCGAAACATGGCCCGATGCTGCCAGCTGTCATGTGATGGGTACGGTGATGAGAGGATCTTTCCACCTGACGTGGAATCGGTGTGCCTTCATCGCCACCGCAAATATGCGCGGTATTGGCGACGGTGCGATAGGGTTCCACGCCAAGGGCTACCGCGCGCACCGGTTACACCAGTGGCAACGGCAGCGCTGCGCATATCCAGTCGTTGAAGGATCTGTTCGGCATCTTCCACAACTCCAGCACGCGTCCGGCACTGCCGACCGGCTTCGCTTATCTCGATGGCGTGGCCGCGTTCCGCAGCTCGGTGCAGAACACCGTGAGCACCTGCCTGCAGTCATCGGCAGCGATCACGACGACGCAAACCGGCGGGCAGCGATGCCCGCCGGTTTGCGTTTTTCTACGCCGTTCCCGCAATGTTTGCTGCGATCTGCCTGCCGCCCAAGCGAGCGCTGCAAACCCCGGATTGCGCAAGGCCTGCGCCGCGCCGCAGCCATCGCACGCACAAGCGCCGCGCCGCGGCAATTTCTCGCGCTGCATCACACTGTTTGCACTGCGCGCTGCTTAGTTTTTTGCGATGAGCGTATGTATTCCTTCGCACCATCCGGTGTCTGCCGAACCGGACACGTCGCCACGCAGCAACGGCCTCGACCATGCACTGACCGATCGCTGGCTTGCCTCGCATCCGTCCCTGCCCCTGCCAGGACGCGGACAAACACTCGAACGCTGGAAGGCCCTGGCCGCCATCGCCGCCGAAGACCTGTGCGTGGCGAAATTGCTGGAAGCCCATTACGACGCGCAAGCGATCTGCGCGGATCTGTCCGCCGACGTCATGGCGCCGGGACAACGCTGGGCGGTGTGGGCGGCGGAGCCTCCCGGCGTCGATCTAGGTTTCACCGGCAGCACGCTGGAAGGAACCAAGGCGTGGTGCTCGGGCGCCGCGTCGGTGACCCATGCGTTGGTAACCACCCAGCACGATGGCGCCAGTTGCCTGTTCGCCGTAGCGCTGGATCGACCGGGCATCCGCATCGATGCCAGCGGTTGGCAGGCGATCGGCATGGAAGACATCGAGACCGCGACCGTCACCTTCGCCGCCACACCCGCAACTCAGGTCGGAGCACCCGGCAGCTATCTGCAACGCCCCGGCTTCTGGCACGGCGGCGCGGGCATCGCGGCCTGCTGGTTCGGCGCGACCGCCGCTGTCGCCGAGCTGTTGCGTGCCGCGCCGCGCAGCGGCCGCGACCCGCATGCGGCGGCACACCTGGGCGCCATCGATGCCGGCCTGGCTGCTGCCGGCGCCTTGCTGCGCGAGCTGGCCCAGCACATCGATACGCATCCGGGTCGACCGCATCTGCGTGCGGTGCTGCAGGCGCGCAGCGTGGTCGAAACGCTGGCGCGCGACACCATCGACCGTGTCGCACGCGCACTCGGGCCAGGCCCGCTGTGCGGCAACCGCGCGCACGCACAGCGGTGTGCAGATCTGGCGGTGTTCATTCGACAGCATCATGCCGAGCGCGACCTGCAGGCACTGGGTGAGCTATGCCATGCGGAGGACCGCACATGGACCCTCTAATGGGACAGCAGATCCACGGCACGGGCACGCCAGAACAGGAGTGGCGACAGGCCTCCTGCCTGCAAGACATGCCGCGCGCCTCGCTCGCCCAGCTCATCCAGGACAGTGCGCGCCTGGTGGTTGTCGCGCCGCATCCCGACGACGAGGTGCTCGGCTGTGGTGGACTGATTGCCGCCGCGCAGGCTGCCGGCCTGCCGGTACGGATCGTTTCGCTGACCGACGGCGAATTGGCCTATCCCGACGCGCCTGGCTGGGCGCCGCGTCTGCTCGCTCCTGTCCGCCGCGGCGAATTGGAAGACGCCGTGGGCGAGCTCGGCCTGCCGGTGGCGTCGGTTGTGCATCTCGGACTGGGCGACGGCGCGCTGTCCTCCCTGCAGGATCGCATTGCCGATGCGCTTGGCACCTTGTTGCAGCCAGGCGACCTGGTGTTGGTGACCTGGCGACGCGACGGCCATCCCGACCACGAAGCGGCCGCCCGTGCGGCCGAGACGGCATGTAACCGGCACGCGGCAAGTCTGCTGCAGTATCCGGTCTGGGCCTGGCACTGGTCGCGCCCCGGCGACGGCGTCTTCGAGGACGCGCGCGCGTTGCGCTTCGACCTGTCGGCAGACATTGCCGATGCCAAGACGCGCGCCATCGCCCGGTTCGCCACGCAAACCGGCCAGTGCACGCCTGCTATCGCCAATCCCATCCTGCCGCCGCATGTGCTGGAACGTTTTGAACGCCGGTTTGAGGTCTTCTTCCGATGACCGCGCTGAACGTGGCGCATTTCGATGCGCTCTATGCCGATGAAGATCCGTTCGGCTATCGCTCCCGATGGTACGAGCAGCGCAAGCGCGACATCCTGCTTGGCGCCCTGCCCTATCGCATGTTTGAACATGGCTGGGAATTCGGTTGCTCCAATGGTGAACTGACCGCAGCACTGGGTGCGCGCTGCGCGGCATTGCTGGGCACCGATGTTTCGCAGCAGGCGGTCGAGCTGGCGCGCGTGCGCGTTGAGCAGATGCACAACGTGGTACTGCGGCAAGCGGCGCATCCGCTGCAATGGCCTGAGGGCAGCTTCGATCTGATCGTCTTCAGCGAAGTGGGCTACTACCTCGACGACCAAGCCTTTGAAAACACCATCTCGCGTTTTGCCCAGTCGCTTAGCGCGCGCGGTTGCCTGATCGCCTGCCATTGGCGACATGATTTTGAAGGTGCGCTGCGCAGCGCCGAGCAGATACACCACGCACTCGACAACGGATTGGCGTTGCCGACGCTATGTACCTACCAGGATGCCGATTTCCTCCTGCAGGCATGGATGGCGGGCCCTTCGATCGCCCAGCAAGAGCGCCTGCGATGATTGCGGTGACCATTCCGGCGCACAACGAGGCAGCGTTGATCGGACAATGCCTGCAATCCGTCCTGCTGGCAGCCAGACATCCGCAGTTGGGTGGAGAGCCGGTGGAAATCCATGTCGCGCTCGACCGTTGCACCGACATGACCGGCGCAATCGCGCGCGCACATGGGGTGATGACGCTCAAGACCAGCGGCGGCGTGGGCATGGCGCGCGGCGCAGCAGCGTCGGTGGCGATCGCACGCGGTGCGCGCTGGCTTGCCTTTACCGATGCCGACAGCTGCGTACCGCCGGACTGGCTGACGGCGCAGCTCGGTTGTGCGGCAGATGTGTTCTGCGGCGTTGTGGAGGTGACCGATTGGCACGACTTCCGGCCGGAAACGCAGCACGCCTTCCTGCAGAGCGAAATCCGCCAGGATGGGCATCCGCACGTCCATGGCGCCAACCTTGGCATGAGCGCTGCCGCCTATCTGGCCGCTGGCGGGTTCTCTGCGGTGACGTCGAGCGAAGATGTCGAACTTGTCAGCGCGCTGGAACGCGCCGGCATGCAGATCGCGCGCCTGGTCGCGCCCGTGGTGAACACCAGCGCCCGCCGCAACGCCCGCGCCACCGGCGGGTTCAGCGAATATCTGCTGCGCCTGGAAGCGCAGATGCTGGCGACCACGCCGGTGCCGATCGAGAATTCGTAACGGCGTTACGGTACCGCCTGCGGTTGTTGCTTATCTGTGCGGCGTCGCCGTGGTTCTGCACGGTGCTGCGGAACCGGCGCACTGCGGCTGTGTTGTCCCAGGGCACTGAAACAACCGCCGATATGCGCCGACAGCGTGTGCCACCGCTCTTGGCCTTGATCGACGGACGCAATCACGGCGTCTCGGCCGCTGCACCGCGTACGCACGCTGCTTGAGCCGGCGCGTTGTCCGGTCCGGCAGCAGCCATGCCCACGGATGTGTACGCCATTCCAGCAATCGGCCGCAGCGCCCTGCGTCTTGGTGGTGCATTTCAGCGCCCTATCTGTATTGAATAAGTTTCCGCTCAATTGCCTGTTGCGGTGACGTCAACCGTCGCGGTCCAGTCTTGCGCTTTGTTGAATATTCACAATCCGAATTGATTCCCAAGCCATGCACTCTGGGGAATCCTTGTAGGAAAAGCATTGAATTACGCACAATGGCTGACGCCGCTAACGACTGCCTAGTATAAATTCCGATTCAGTTATCGATAACCCGCAAGTATCGAGGCAGGCAATTCAAGCCATGTCTGAATAACATGCGAAGATCGAACGCTGTTACGGCAGAGTCCGTTAGAACCACTGACATACGCTTGAATCCGCTACAGCCCGTCAGAAAGTTTCCGACATCCTAGACGTGATTCCCTGATTACCTGCACTACACGTCGCATTTAGGATTGCCGCCCTCTGAGAAATGTGATGGTTTATTGTAGCGTTCGCTATCACGTTTCTATGCCGTAGAGATTGCTAGGCGGATTTTAATTGCGTTTGGCTATTGATTAAGTCGGAAGTGACTATCGATTGACTTTTTCTCTGAATTGCAACTGACCATTCAGATTTTAGAGTTATTGGCCAGCGCCGTTAAACAATCTCGTAAGCAGTCCGCAAACCACTCCGCAGGATTGCCAGGTTCACCGTAGCGCATCTCCTAAGGGAAGGAGGTGCCGGCAATAAAAAGTGAATAAGACGTGAAATTAAACGCCTCGCCTGCGAACTGCCGGCGCTGGAACCTCTTGCGCCAAATTCGAATATTCAGCTGTAGCGGCGCACCAAATGACTGGAACCGACCAACTTATGAATCGCTCGCTACTCGCAACGACCATCGCATCCTGCCTTGTCCTGACCGCTTGTGGCGGCGGTGGTGGTGGCAACGTCCGCAGTGACCCGCCGCAGAGCACGATGGTCGCACCCACCCCTACAGCGCCCACCACGCCGGGAACAACCGCCGATCCGCTGCCCAAAACGGCCCCGACGCCGACGCCAACCCCGGCGCCGGCTCGCTACCAGGGTGTTGGCAGCAACCTGCTGGTGCCGACCAATGCGGATCTGGCCCAGCAGGCCGGTGCGACCGGCAAGGGCGTGAAGCTGGCGGTGCTGGACGACAACCTGGTCACCAGTTACGCGCCGATCAGCGGCAAGGTCGATCGATTCACCGATTACACCGCCAGCCCCGGCACGCCGGAGTCGTCCTCCAACGCGTTGCGTGGCCACGGCACCGTCATCTCGGCACTGGTGCTGGGCACCGCGCAAGACGGTTTTGCCGGCGGTGTCGCGCCTGATGCAGACCTGTTCTATGCGCGCATCTGCGCCGAAAATTCCTGCGGCACCCAGCAGACCCGCAGCGCAGCGGTGGATCTGGCTGCAGCCGGCGTGCGCATCGCCAACCTGTCGATCGGTGCCTCGTATGCGGATGCGGCCAGCAGTGCGAACGCTGCACTGGCCTGGAAATACGCATTGAGCCCGTTGGTGCAGGCCGATGCGTTGATCGTGGCCTCCACCGGCAACGAAGGGGCGAGCGAAGCATCCTATCCGGCAGCCACGCCGGTGCAGGAAGCCAGCCTGCGCAACAACTGGCTGGCGGTGGGCGCGATCAACATCGACGCCGCCGGCAATGCCGCCGGGCTGACCAGCTACTCCAACCATTGCGGCGCTGCCGCGCAGTGGTGCCTGGTGGCGCCGGGCAGTTACACCGCGCCGGCCTTGGCCGGGACCGAGTTGCAGGGCCAGATCGCCGGCACCTCGTTCTCCACCGCCGCAGTGAGCGGTATCGCCGCGCAGGTGCTGGGCGTGTATCCGTGGATGAGCGCCTCCAACCTGCAGCAGACCTTGTTGACCACCGCCACCGACCTGGGCGATCCCGGCGTGGATGCGCTGTATGGCTTTGGTCTGGTCAATGCGGCCAAGGCGATCAAGGGTCCGGGCCAATTCGCCAGCAACTGGTCGGCGAACGTGAGCTCCGGCTACGACAGCACTTTCAGCAACGACATCGCCGGCGCGGGCAGCCTGACCAAGAACGGTGCCGGCAAGCTCACGCTGAGCGGCAACAACACCTATACCGGCGGCACCAGCATCAGCGACGGCGTGCTGGCGTTGTCCGGCAGCCTGCGCTCGGACGTGCTCGTGCTCAACTCGGCCACGTTCGAATCGCGCGGCGGTGTCATCAACGGTAATTACAGCCTGGTCAACACGACCGGCACCACCGCCCTCGAATTGGGCAAGGGTCTGACCGTCACCGGCCAGGCCAGCCTGAAGGGCAATCTGCTGTTGCTGCCGGAAGCGGCGGGCTACAGCGTCGGCAGCAGCGAAAAGATCGTCAAGGCCGGCGTCGTGCAAGGCACGTTCGATCGTGTGCAGTACGCCAACAATTTCTTCTGGACGGCCGCGCTGGCCTACGACCCGACCACGGTCACCGCCACGCTGACCCGCAATGCTTCCGCTGCCAGCGCGCAGGCGGCCGGTGCGCCGCAAGCGGTGGTCAACGGTGCCACGCAGGCCGATGCGCTGGTGAAGGTGCTGGATACGCGTGTGGCTTCCGGCGATACCGACAACCTGGGCGGTTTGATCAGCGCCACCGGTTCGCTGCTGGGCGCCACCGATGCACAGGTTGCCGCGTCGCTGCCGACCCTGGCCGGCCAGGTGCACGGGATCGAGCGCACGTTGGGCTTCCAGTCCGCGCTCAACGACGCCCGTGTGGCGGCCGACCGCCTGCCCTATCTTGCCGACACCACCACGTTGACGACGTGGATGCAGGGCAGCTACCTGGACGGTGATCTGAGCCGCAGCGGGTTTGCGTCGGCCGATTACACCCAGCAGGCGACCACCATCGGTGTGGACCTGCCGATGGGGAACGCCGGCACCATCGTCGGTGCGGCACTGAGCTCCGGCCAGGACCGCGCAACCATCGCGGCATCGGCCAGCCGCCTGCGGTCTGATCGCTATGCGATGACCGCATACCTGTATCAGCCGATCGGCCAGGCGTACGTGTCGGGCATCGGTTCGTACGGCATGAGCAACGTGGAAACCGAACGCAACGTGCAGGCCGGCAGCATTGGCGAGCGCTTGCAGGATCGTCGCCACGACACCAATTGGTCGTTGCGCGCCGAAGTCGGCCTGATGCCGCATGCGGGGCTGTCGCCGTTCGTGGCCGCAGGTGTGGTCAGCCAGACCCAGGATGCCTTCAGCGAGGCCTCGATCACCGGGCTGGGCTTGAGCGCCAACAGCGACACGCTGCGCGCCGGCTACGGCGAGGTGGGTGTGCGTGGCCATCTGGCGCGCGGCAAGTGGGGCCTGGACGGTTTGATCGCCTACCGCTCGCTGCTGGGCAACCCGAGCTCGGATTTCACCGCGTGGTTCACCGGCCTGCCGGAAGCGCGTTTCAACGTGGCCGGCGAGCCGGTGTCCAGGCAGTCGCTGCGTGCATCGGTCGGCGTGCGTTACCAGCTCAACGATGCCTTCTCCATCTACGGCAATGTGGGCGCCGAGCGCGGTCGTTCCGATGCCAACAGCACCAACGCCAATATCGGTGTGCGCTGGCAGTTCTGAGTGCGGGAGCGGGACACGTGTGAGCATGCACGCATGTTCCGCTAACCCTATGGCGTGTCAGCAGTGAACGAAAGGCCCCGGCATGTCCGGGGCCTTTTTGTTGGTCGTCGGTTGAGCGCGAACCTCGAGGCGAATGGTCCCGTTGCGGCCGCAGCGCCTGCCGCCATGCCGGAACACGGACGATACGAAGGTATATCCGGGCTATGTGCATGGACTGCCGAAAACAGCTGAAAACCCCTGGTTTTGCCGCATTGCTGCATGGCACCATGCACGCCATCGAGACGACTTGCAGGACGCACGGCAACGCAACGATGGTCGGCATTGTCGGTGGAATGCGCAGGCGTCGCACCCATTCGCGCTGATCGCCATACACCTCCGCGCGACGTTGCCGCACCGCTGCCGCAACGTCAGGGAGTCGTCGCACCGCTTTAGCCCATTCCCGTTCGAGTCACAGCATGTCGTCCATCTTCCTGCGTACCGCGCTGGCATCGGCCTGCGTCGGCAGCCTGCTGACTGGCTGCACTGCCACACCGCCGCCGCCCGCACCGCTTGCACTGCTGATCCACACCGGCAATCAGGTGATCGTGCCGGCGCACTCGCCGCTGCGCGCCAGCCTGCGCGTGCAGGCTGTGCGCAGCCAGACCATCGCACCGACACTGCAGATGCCGGCGGTGATCGACGCGCTGCCCGAACGGCTGATGCGGCTAGTGCCGCCGTTGGGCGGGCGTGTGGTCGAGCTTCCCAAAACGCTGGGCGACACCGTGCAGGTGGGCGATGTGCTGTGCGTGATCGACTCAGCCGAACTGGCCAATGCCTACAGCGATGCCGGCAAGGCGCGTGCGGCGCTGGATCAGGCGCGCCAGGAGTTGCTGCGGCAACAGGCACTGGATGCCGACAGGATTTCCGCGGCCAAGGATGTGCAAAGCGCGCAGCAAGCCTTCGACAGTGCACAAAACGAGGCACGTGCCGCCAGCGACCGGTTGGCGCAACTCGGCGTGCCGACGCAGGCCGCCTCGCATCGGCGCTACGCGCTGCGGGCACCGATCGCCGGCCGCGTCGTGGAGATGAGCGCATCGCTGGGCGGGTTCTGGAACGACACCGCGGCCCCGCTGATGACGGTGGCCGACATTTCGCGCGTGTGGCTGACCGCCAGCGTGCCGGAGCACGAGGTCGGCCAGGTCTTTGAAGGCCAACCGGTCAGCGCGACGCTGGATGCGTACCCGGGCAAGCGCTTCGTTGGCCAGGTGCAACATGTGGACGATCTGCTGGATACCGGCAGCCGCACGCTCAAGGTGCGGGTGGCATTGAAGAACCAAGACGGGCTGCTCAAACCGGGCATGTTTGCGCGCGCCGACTTTCAATCGCATCCGCAGCCGGCATTGGTGGTGCCGGATACCGCCCTGCTGCAGATCGGCTTGTATACACGGGTGTTTGTCGAAACCGCGCCGTTTGTTTATGTCTCGCGCATCGTATCGACCGGACGCACGTTGGGCGGGCAGACCGAACTCCTGTCCGGGGTGAGTGCGGGCGAGCGCGTGGTGGTCAAGGACGGGGCGCTGCTCAATGATTGAGTCGATGATCACCAACTGTTTTCATCGGCGCGGCATCGTCTGGCTGGTCTTTGCGCTGGTGGCCCTGTATGGCACCTGGAGCTGGATGCAGCTGCCGGTGGAGGCGTATCCGGATATCGCCGATGTGACCTCGCAGGTCGTCACCCAGGTGCCGGGCCTGGGTGCGGAAGAAGTAGAACAACAGATCACCGTTCCGCTGGAACGCGCCTTGATGGGCACACCCGGCTTGCACGTGGTGCGCTCGCGCAGCCTGTTCGCCTTATCGCTGATCACCCTGGTCTTCGACGACGGAACCGATGGGTATTTCGCACGCCAGCGCGTGCTCGAACGCATTCAGGGCGTCACCCTGCCCTATGGCGCAGTTCCCGGACTGGATCCGTATACCTCGCCGACCGGCGAGATCTACCGCTATACGCTGGAATCGAAAACGCGCAGTCTGCGCGAGTTATCCGACCTGCAGTTCTGGACGGTGATTCCGCGCCTGCAAAAGGTGCAAGGCGTGGCCGATGTCACAAACTTCGGCGGGCTCACCACGCAGTTCACCGTGGCGGTGGAGCCGGATCGTCTGACCCGGTATGGCGTGTCGCTGCAGCAGGTCAAGACCGCGATCACCAGCAACAATTCCGATGGCGGCGGCAGCGTGATGGACCGCGGCGAGCAGAGCTATGTGATTCGCGGCGTCGGCCTGCTGCACTCGTTGCAGGACATCGGCAATGTGGTGGTGAGCAGCAACAATGGCGTGCCGGTGCTGGTCAAGGATCTGGGCCAGGTGCGTTACGACAACGTGGAGCGACGCGGAATCCTGGGCAAGGACGCCAACCCCGACACCATCGAAGGCATCGCGCTGCTGCTCAAGGACAGCAACCCGTCGATCGCCCTGAACGGCATCCACGCTGCCGTGGACGAGCTCAATGGCAGTCTGTTGCCCAAGGACGTCAGGCTGGTGCCGTACCTGGATCGCACCGGGTTGATCGATGCCACCCTGCACACGGTAAGCGCGACACTGACCGAAGGCATGTTGCTGGTATGCGTGGTACTGCTGCTGTTCCTGGGCAGCCCGCGTGCGGCGGCGATCGTGTCGTTGACGATTCCGCTATCGCTGTTGATCGCCTTCATCTTCATGCACCACCTGAAGATCCCGGCCAATCTGCTGTCGCTGGGGGCGATCGATTTCGGCATTCTGGTCGATGGTGCGGTGGTGCTGGTGGAAAACGTCCTGCGCCTGCGCGAGCAGCACAGTGAGCGTGCGTTGACGGCGTTCGATGCGATCGAAGCCACCTTGCAGGTGGCGCGTCCGATCACCTTCGGCATGGCTGTGATCGGTTGTGCCTATCTGCCGCTGCTGGCGTTCGAGCGGATCGAGTACAAGCTGTTCTCGCCGATGGCCTACGCCGTGGGCGCCGCCCTGATCGGCGCACTGGTGGTGGCGTTGACGTTGATTCCGGCATTGGCGTGGCTGGCATTCCGCAAACCGCGCAAGATGTTTCACAACCGCGTGCTGGAAGTGGTAGGCCATCGCTATCGCGGCTTGCTGGAGCACACGGTCGGCCGGCGCCCGTGGCTGCTGGTAACCGCTGCGGTTGCCTTGAGCGTGCTTGCAGTGCTGGGCAGCACCATCGGCCGCGATTTCCTGCCCTATATCGACGAAGGCTCGCTGTGGCTGCAGGTGCAGATGCCACCGGGCATCACCTTGGACAAGGCCGCGACGATGGCCAATGCCTTGCGCAAGGCCACGCTGGAATTTCCCGAAGTGGCGTACGTGGTGACCCAGACCGGGCGCAACGACGATGGCACCGATTACTGGACGCCGTCGCATATCGAAGCCAGCGTGGGACTGCGGCCGTATCACCAATGGCCAACGGGGATGAACAAGCAGGCGCTGATCGCTGCATTGGGCAAGCGCTATGCACAGATGCCCGGCTACACGGTCAGCATGATGCAACCGATGATCGATGGGGTGCAGGACAAGTTGTCGGGGGCGCACAGCGATCTCACCGTCAAGGTGTTCGGCGACGATCTGCAGCAGGTCCGCGGTGTTGCCGAACAGGTCGCGGCCACGCTGAAACACGTGCCGGGTGCGGTGGACATCGCCGTGGATGTGGAGCCGCCGTTGCCGAATCTGCGGGTGCGCTTCGACCGTGCGGCGGCTGCGCGCTATGGCATCAATGCGGCAGATGTCTCCGACCTGATCTCCACCGGCATCGGAGGCAGCCCGATCGGGCAACTGTATCTGGGCGAAAAAAGCTACGACCTCACAGTGCGGTTCCCTGCGCGTTACCGCAACGATCCGCAAGCGATCGGTGGGTTGCGCCTGCGCACATCCAGCGGTGCGGAAGTGCCGTTGTCGGCGGTGGCCAGCATCGAGACCACCAGCGGCCAGAGCGTGATCGTGCGCGAGATGGGCAGGCGCAACATCATCGTGCGTTTGAACGTGCGTGGCCGCGACCTGTCCAGTTTCCTCGACGATGCGCAGGCCACCCTCGCCCGCCGGGTGCATGTCGACCCGCAACATCTGCAATTGGTGTGGGGTGGGCAGTTCGAGAACCTGCAGCGTGCGCAGGCACGTTTGATGGTGGTGCTGCCGACCACGTTGTGCATCATGTTCGTGTTGCTGTTCGGAGCATTCGGCAATCTGCGCCAACCATCGCTGGTGCTGGCGGCGGTCCCGTTGGCGATGATCGGTGGGCTGGCCGCGCTGCAGTTGCGCGGGATGACGCTCAACGTTTCCAGCGCCGTCGGGTTCATTGCGCTGTTCGGGGTGGCGGTACTGAACGCGGTGCTGATGCTGGCGCAGATCAATCGGCTGCGCGAGCACGCCGGCATGCCGCTACGCGAGGCGGTGGTGGCCGGTGCAGTCAGCCGTATGCGTCCGGTGTTGATGACCGCAACGGTGGCGGCACTGGGGCTGACGCCGGCCATGCTGGCCACCGGCCTGGGCAGCGATGTGCAGCGTCCGTTGGCCACGGTGGTGGTCGGCGGTCTTGTCACCGCGACGGTGCTCACCCTGGTCCTGTTGCCTTCGTTGTACTACTTGATGGAAACCTTCGTCGCCTCGCGTCAGCCCCGCCGGGAGCAGATTGCATGAGCCGGTTTTGCAGCTTGCGC
This sequence comes from Xanthomonas sp. 3058, assembly GCF_014199765.1. Classification (NCBI taxonomy): domain Bacteria; kingdom Pseudomonadati; phylum Pseudomonadota; class Gammaproteobacteria; order Lysobacterales; family Lysobacteraceae; genus Xanthomonas; species Xanthomonas sp. 3058. The sequence continues at coordinate 19,254 of NZ_JACHOF010000024.1, forward strand.
ATTGCAATCTCGATGGCCGCTGCCGTGTCGGTTGGCGGCTGCGCGGTGGGCCCGGACTTTCATCGCCCCGCTCCACCCGACACCGATCGCTACACGCCTGCCGCAATGCCGGCCCGTACCGCAGCGGCCGATGTGGCAGGCGGCGCAGTGCAGCAGTTCGTGCCCGGACAGGACGTCCCGGCGGCGTGGTGGCGCGCCTTCGGCTCGCCGCAACTCGATGCATTGGTGGATCAGGCGCTGCAGGCCAACCCCGATCTGCAGGCCGCCGATGCCGCGCTGCGGCAGGCGCAACAGAGTCTGGCTGCGCAACGTGGCGTGCTGTCCCCGCAGGCCGATCTGCAGGTGGATGCCAGCCGTCAACGCGATTCCGCTGTGCCCACGCCGGAAACCGGCGACAACACACCGTATGCGCTGCGCACCGCACAACTCAACGTGCGCTACACGCTGGATGTGTTCGGCGGCACGCGGCGGCAACTGGAAGCGGCCGGTGCACAAGTGCAGGCGCAGCGCTATCAGCGCGATGCGGCGTATCTGAGTCTGACCGCGAACGTGGTCAACGCCGCCATCCAGGACGCTGCCCTGCGCGCGCAACTGGATGCCGCACATGCGCAGGTCGCCATCGCCGAACGGCTCTGCGCCATCACCGAACGCCAACAGGCGCTGGGCGCCGTCGGCCTGGCGCAGGTGCTCGCGCAACGCAGTGCGCTTGCTCAGGCGCGGACGATTGTGCCTGCGCTGGAAAAACAGCTTGAGCAGCAGCGCAACCTGCTCGCCATCCTGGTCGGTCGCTTGCCGAGCGAAGGCGCCGGCGCGGCGTTTACGCTGGACACGCTGCATCTGCCTGCGCAACTGCCGCTGTCGCTGCCCTCGCAACTGGTCGATCGACGCCCGGACCTGCGTGCGGCCGAAGCGCAGTTGCATGCGGCCAGCGCACTGGTCGGCGTGGCGGTGGCCGCACGCTTGCCGGCGATCACCTTGAGTGCGGCGACCGGTGGCTCGGCAGCGACATTCGGCCGGTTGTTTGCCGCCGGCAATACGCAGTGGTCGGTGGCCGCTAGCCTGTTGCAGCCAGTGTTCCATGGCGGTGCGTTGGCGCATCAGCAACATGCCGCCGAGGCTGCCTACGATCAGTCGATGGCGCAATACCGCAGCGTGGTGCTGGGTGCGTTCGGCGACGTCGCCAATGCGCTGGCGGCCTTGCAGAGCGATGCGCAGGCAGTGCGCGCCACCGCCGATGCGCAAACGCTGGCCGAACGTAGCCTGGCAGCGGTGCAGCGTCAGCAGGCCGTGGGCGCGGTCGGCATGGCCGACCTGCTGCAGGCGCAGCAGGCTTATCGGACGGCGCAGGCCAGCACGATCCAGGCGCAGGCGGCACGGTATGCCGACACCGTGGCGCTGTATCAGGCGCTGGGTGGCGGCGCCTGGTGGTCGCCGGCTGCCGCAGCCGCTCCGTGAACCGAACCCGACGTGCAGCGGGCGTTGTGGAACGCTGCAACCGGCAGCTGAGACAATCGCCCGCATGCGCCTGACCTCCCTGTTCCGTTCGCCGCCCACCCGCACCGACCTGCTCGGCATGGCCGGGCTGGCGGCCGGCATGGCGGCGATCTTCGTCGCCGATACGATCACCGACTATGCGGTGGCCGCAGCGTTGTTCTACACCCTAGTGGTGTTGCTGTCGGTGCGCTTGCTGACGCGTCCCGGTGTTGTGGCGCTGGCGGCCACCTGCCTTGCGCTGATCGTGCTCAGTTTCCATCTCACCCCGGCCGGCAGCTACCGCGTGGGCGTGATCAACTCCTGCATCAGCGCGGTGGTGGTGGCCGTGACCACCTATCTTGCGGTGCAGATGGAAGCGGCAAAAGCCAGCGCACACGCCGCGCAGGCACGGCTGTTGCGATTGACCCGCAGCGGCAGCATGGGCGGGCTCGCCGCGTCGATTGCACACGAGGTCAATCAGCCGCTGGCCGCGATCGTGACCAGCGGCAACGCCTGTCAACGCTGGCTGGCGCAGCAACCGCCGAACCTGGCCAAGGCCGATGCCGCAGTCGAACGCATGCTTGCCGACGCCGGCCGTGCCAGCGCGATCATCGCGCGCATGCGCGCCCTGGCCCGCGGCGAGGCTAGCCAGCGCCAGCCAATGGAGTTGAATCGCACGCTGCTGGACATGATTGCGCTCACCCGTGGCGAAACCGAACGCAATGGCATTGCGCTGTCGCTGGAGCTCGACCCCACCCTGCCCGCCGTGCTTGCCGATCGCGTGCAGATCCAGCAGGTGATCGGCAATGTGCTGCTCAACGCAGTGGAGGCACTGGCGACCATGCCCGACGAAACGCGCAGCATCCATGTGCGCTCGCATATCGACGGTGCATGGGCATGTCTGCGCATCGAGGACTCCGGCCCCGGCTTGTCGGACGAGGCACTGGCGCATGTCTTCGATGCGTTCTGGAGCACCAAGGACGATGGCATGGGCATCGGCCTGAGCATCAGCCGCACCATCATGGAGGCCAATGGCGGGCAGATCTGGGCCGAGCCGGCCGGCGCGCGCGGCGCGCGCTTCGGCCTGCGGCTGCCGCTGGTCAACACGGAGCACAACGCATGAGCGAGCTTGCACCCATCGTCTATCTCATCGACGACGATGCCTCGATGCGCGCCGCGCTGGAGGATCTGTTCGCCTCGGTCGGACTGCAAGTCAGCGCGTTCGGTTCTACCGATCAGTTTCTTGCCCATCCTCTGCCAGACGCACCGGCCTGCCTGGTGCTGGATATCCGCATGCCCGGCCAGAGCGGCATGGAGTTCCATCGACGCATGGTCGATTCGGGTTTTACCTTGCCGACCATCTTCATCACCGGGCACGGCGACATCGCCATGGGCGTGGAAGCGATGAAGAACGGCGCGATCGAATTCCTGACCAAGCCGTTCCGCGACCAGGCCTTGCTGGACGCGATCCAGGACGGCATTCGCCGCGACCGCGCACGGCGCCAGAGCCAGGCCGTTGCAGCGGAACTGCGTGCGCGGTGGGATGCCTTGAGCGCCGGCGAACAGGACGTCACCCGGCTGGTGGTGCAAGGCCTGTTGAACAAGCAGGTGGCCGCGCGCCTGAACCTGAGCGAGATTACCGTGAAGGTGCGACGCGGCCAGGCCATGCGCAAGATGCAGGCCGGTTCGCTGGCCGAGCTGGTGCGTCTGGCAGAGCGGATCGGGCTGTAAGGCGATGAGGCGTCGCGGTCGTGATGGCGATGCCTGCGTTGCATCGCCGCTGGCTGCCACGTGCAGCAGGTGTGGATGCGAGCAGGCAAAGCCACGCGCCGCGGTGTGAGGGTCACTTCGGCAGCGATGCAATCCGCAACCAGCGCAGACCGCGCGATACGTGCTTCTCGTTGCACGCCATCACTGCAGTCAACCTACTCACGCAGCGATGCGTAAATCGCTCTGCGAGCGCACAGGAAAAAGAACGCCCCGGCATGCCGGGGCGTTCTTTTTTCCTGCTTACCGGCGAGCGATCAGAAACTCACCCCCCAGGTCGCCTGGCCGCCATACGCAGTCTGGCCATCGCCGTTGAGTCCCTGCAGCGACAACGCCAAGCGGCTGTTGGGCGAGGTGATCAGGCTGACCCCCACTTCGCCGACCAGCGCATTCTTGGCAAGCGTGACGCTTTGCACGGTGAACTTCGCGTCGGTGTCGACAAAGCCTGCCGAACGCTGCACGAAACGGTCGCCGAACGCATGCCGCCAGCCTACCGCGGCGTACATCGACGTACGCGTGCCCAGTTCCCAGCGACCACGTACACCCACGGTACTGTTGGTGTAGTCGTCCTCGGCACTGTCCACCGATAGCCCGGCAATGCCGCCGCGCTCGTTGAAGCCGTCGGTCTTCAGACGTGTGTACTCGGCCGCGACGAACGGGCTGTACACCGCGTTGCCGGTGCGCAGGTTCCAGGACGCCTCCAGCGACACGGTGACGGCCTGTGCGTCGTAGTTGCTGGTCAAGCGCTCTTCGAGCACGCCGGGCAACATCACCCGACGCGTGCTGTCCACGTTGTAATCCGCATAGTCCACCGCACCCTGCAGGGAAAACGCGGACCAATCGGCCTGCCCGTACACGCCAACGTGGGTGCCATCGACATCGGCACGATCGCCCAACGCGCGCGACACGCTTTCGATGTCCTGATTGCCCACTGCAATGCCGACCACGCTGCGCTCGCCGACGCGGCGTTCCGCACCAGCCATGATGCCGTTGTCCTCGCGCCGCACCGACGCGGTATCGGCATCGCCGTCGATGCGATTGGGCAGGCTGCGCCCGGTGATCCACACCGTGGTGTCGCCGACCCGGGTGTCCTGACTGTCGCCACGCAGATGGTTGCCGACCCCGCTCATCAAAAAGCGGCTGTCCAGCAATGCGGTTGCCGTGCTGGCATGGCTTTCGCCGGACAGGGAGGCAAACGCGGTGCGGATCGCTTCCGGATCGTCGGGTAGCCGCACTACCGCCTGGTAGACAGGGCTGGTGGTCGGCAGTCCATCCACGGCCGCTGCAGTCGCCTGATGGTTGGGCGCGGTGACTGCATCGACCATCGCATCGGTATTGCGGCCGAACGAGACCGACAGCGTAGTCGCGGTGGTGCTGACGTTCGGATCGACGAAGGCGTAGTCGGAGACGACGTTGGTGAACTGGCCGGTGAGTCCGCCTGCCGCATTGATCACCGTAATCTGCGTGAACAACGGCAAGTCGGTTGCCCGAATCAGCTGCAAGGTGCTGCCCGGTACCAACGTGGCCGTTCCGCCCACGGTGACCGGCGTGATCGTTCCGCCGGCATTCGGGGTCACCTGCAAGGTGGAGCCGGAGCCGACCGTGGCATTGCCGCCGACGCTGAGCGTGCCGTTGCTGCCACCCACCGCCACGGTTCCCCCTGAGACCAGGCTGCCGACGCTGCCACTGCCGGTAAGCGTGGCGCCCGGCGCCACCGTGACCAGCCCGCCCAAGGCCGCGCCCGGATTGGCTGGGTTGCCCACGCTCAAGACGCCTGCGGCAACCGTGGTCGGTCCAGTGAAACCACTGCTGTTTGCAGTGAACAGCAAGGTCCCGGCGCCATCCTTGAGCAGGCTACCGGTGCCCGACAAGGTTCCAGCGTAGGTGCCATTGGTGTTCTGCTGAAATACCAGCGCGCTGTTGGCGGTGATAGTGCCCTGCAGGCTGGTGGTATTGCCGATCAGCGTGCCGGCGTTGATGGTGGTGCCACCGAGATAGCCATTGACGCCGTCCAGGGTGACTGCGCCGGTGCCGGTCTTGATCAATGCACCGCTGCCGCTGATGTTGCCGGCAAACGTGCCGTCGCCGGCCTGGTCGAACACCAGGGTGGCGTTGTCGACGATGTTGCCCTGCAGGCTGGTGGTGTTGCCGACCAGACTGCCGCTGGCGATGGTGGTGCCACCGCTGTAGGTGTTGGGGGCGACCAGCGTCAATGTCCCCGTCCCCTGCTTGATCACGCTGCCGGTGCCGCTGACCGCCCCGGCAAACACGCCATCGGCGGCCTGATCGAACACCAGTGTGCCGTTGTCCACCACATTGCCCTGCAGGCTGGTGGTGTTGCCGATCAGGCTGCCGGCACTGATGATGGTGCCGCCGGTGTAGGTGTTGGGCCCGAGCAATTGCAGCGCGCCAGTGCCGGCCTTCTCCAGCGAGCCGGTGCCGCTGAGCGTGCCGGCATACACGCCGCCGGTGGTCTGGTTGAACACCAGCGCCGCGTTGTTGGCGATATCGCCCTGCAGGCTGGTGGTGTCGCCGATCAAGCTGCCGGCCGCGATGGTGGTGCCGCCCGTATAGCCATTGGCGCCGTTGAGCAGTAGCGCGCCTGCGCCCTCCTTGGTGACGCTGCCGGTGCCGGTGATCGAACCGGTGAACACGCCATTGGCGGTCTGGTTGAACACCAACGCGGCGTTGTCGACGATGGCGCCCTGCAAGCTGGCGCTGTCGCCCACCAATGTGCCGGCAGTGAGGGTGGTGCCGCCGGTGTAGCTGTTGCTGCCATCCAGCGTCAGCGTGCCGGTGTTGGTCTTGATCAACGCACCGCTGCCGCTGATGTTGCCGGCAAGGGTGAGGTCTGCCGGGTTGTCGACCGTGAGCGCTGCGCCCAATGTGACCGCATTGCCCAGTGCGGCTGCCACCGCAGTGCTCAGCACCGAATCGCCGATCACCGACACGGTGCCGGTGCCCAGTGCGTTGTCGCTGCCGACCGAGACCGTGCCATCGCTCAGCACAGTGCCGCCGGCATAGCTGTTGTTGCCACTGAGCGTGAGCGTGGACGCACCGGTCTTGAGCAGGCTGCCTGCGCCGCTGATCGCGCCGCTCAGGGTCAGGTCGTTGCTGCCGAGCACCGTCAACGCGCCATCGAGCACCACCGCATTGCCCACTGCCAATGCCTGGTCGGTATCGAGGCTGGTGCCGTTTGCCGCAGTCAGGGTACCGGTGCCCAGGGCCTGGGCATCGCCCAGGATCAAACTGCCGCCACCGAGCGCGGTGCCACCGGTATAGGTATTGGCGGCGCTCAACACCAGCGTGCCGGTATCGAGTTTCTGCACCGTGCCGGTGCCGCCGATGCTCACATCGACGGTGGCGGTGACGCCGGGATCCACACGGATGATGGTGTTGGCTGCATTGGCACTGAGCGCACCGGCGCCGGCATCGCTCAGCACATAGCCGTCGCTGACGAACTGCATGCCGGTGATGCCTTGGGTCCCCTGCACGCCCACATTGCCGGCGGTACCGGCGAATACCGCAAAACCGTTCTGCCAATCGCTGTTGGTCAGGCCATCGATCGCGCTCCAGTTGGTCGCGCCTGCGACCCATACGCCGGTGCCGCCCTCGATGCTGCCGTTGGCCGAGGTCTGCGCGCCATCCCAGAACTGCACGTTGCTGCCGGGCGACAGCACCACCACGTTGACCTCCTGGGCCAGTGCGGTCTGCAGCGCCAGTTGGGTCGGGTCCAGCGTGCCGGGGAGCGTGCCGAAGGCCATGCCGTTGTTGGTCAAGGCACCGGTGTAGTCGATCAAGCGATAGACGCCGGTACCGAAGCCACCGATGTCGGTGATGTTGAGCGTGCCGTCCAGGGTGAGGTCGCCATTGACCGCCAATACGCCGGTCTGGCTGGCCACCCCGAGGAAGGCATCGAGCGTGGCGTTGGTCGCCAGGCTCAGGTTGCCAGTGGTCAACTGCGACCCGCTGGTCACCACCAGACGGCCACCGTTGTTCACCGTAACTGCCGCATCGACCACACCGCTACCGCTTAGCGTGCCGCCGGTGCCCACGGTCAGGCCGCCTGCGCTGGCCAGGGTGCCATCCACGTCCAGCGTGCCCGCGGTGATCTGCGTGGTGCCGCCGAGCGAGGAGCTGCCGGTGAGCTGCAGCGTGCCGGTACCGACCTTGTCCAGATTGCCGGCATCGCTCAAGGTGCCTGCAAAGGTGCTGCTGACATTGTTGACGCCAAGCTGCAGCGTGTTGCCGCCCAACACCGCGACATTGCCCTGCCCGGTCACCGCGCCCAGCGCCGCATTGCTGCCGAGCGAGAGCGCAGCACCTGCCGCGACGTCCACGGTGCCGGTGTTGCCCAAGGTACCGGAGGCAGCGGTGGCGAGGACGCCAGCCTGCACCGATACCGGGCCGCTGAAGCTGTTGGCGCCGGACAAGGTCAAGCTGCCCGCGCCGGTCTTGGTCAACGCGCCTGCGCCACTGAGGACGCCGGTCAATGCCAGATCGTCCGCGCTGGCAATGGTCAGATTGGCGCCCAGGTTGATGCTGTTGCCCAATGCCAGCGCAATCGCATTGCTCAAGGTGGCATTGCCCAGCACCGACAAGCTGCCCACGCCCAACGCAGTGTTGCTGCCGACCGCCAGGGTGCCGGCGTTCAACACGCTGCCACCGACGTAGCTGTTGGCGCCGTCCAGGGTCAGCGTGGACGCACCGTTCTTGATCAGGCTGCCGACGCCGCTGATCGTGCCTGCCAGGGTCAGATCGTTGCTGCCGACAGAGCTCAGCGCACCATCGAGCACCACTGCATTGCCAATCGCCAATGCCTGATTGCTATCGAGGCTGGTGCCAGCTGACGCAGTCAGCGTGCCAGTGCCAAGCGCCTGCGCATCGCCCAGCACCAGGGTGCCGCCGCTGAGCGCGGTACCGCCGGTGTAGCTGCTGGCCGCATCCAGCACCAGGGTGCCGGTGTCGAGTTTCTGCAGCCCGCCCACGCCGGAGATGGCGACATCGATGCTGGCAGTGGCACCAGGATCGACGCGAATCGCGGTCAGCGGGTCGGTCACCGCCAGACCACCTGCGCCGACATCGGTCACGCGATACCCATCGGTGACGAACTGCAGGCCGCCGATGCTTTGCGTGCCCTGCACCCCCACCGTGCCGGCAGTGCCGGAAAACACCGCGAAATCGCCTTGCCAGGTGCTGTTGGCGCTGCCGTCCTGGCCGGTCCAGTTGGTCGCAGCGCCCCACGTGCCGGAGCCGCCATCGACGGTGCCGTTGGCGGTGGTCTGCACGCCATCCCAGAACTGCACGATGCTGCCGGGCGCGGTGACCACCAGATTGAGCTGCTGGCCGATGGAGGTCTGCAAGGCGAGCTGACTGATATCCACACTGCCGGGAAACAGGCCGATAGCCAGGCCGTTGTTGGTGAGCAGGCCGGTGTAATCGATCAGGCGATAGACGCCAGTGCCGAAGCCACCGATGTCGGTGATGTTGAGCGTGCCGTCCAGGGTGAGATTGCCATTGACCTCCAACAGCCGCGTGTTGCTCGGTGCTGCCAGTGAAACATCCACAAACGCACCCGACGCCAGCGACAAGCCGCCCACACTGAGCGACGAGCCACTGGTCAACGCAAGCCGGCCACCGTCGGCGATGGTCACGTTGCTGCCCACGCTGCCGGTGGTGCCGGTGCCGGTCAAGGTGCCGCCCAGCGCCACGTTCAACGCACTGGTGCCCAGGCTGCCAATGACATCCAGCGTGCCGCCGCTGACCTGCGTGGTGCCGCCGATCGCACTGGTGCCAAGCAAGCGCACGGTGCCGGTGCCGACCTTGTCCAGATTGCCGCCACCGCCCAGGCTGCCGGCAAAGTCGCCGCCACCCAGCTGCAATGTGCCGCCCGCATCGGTGTCGACATTCCCGGCGCCGCTGAGCACGTTGATCAGGCCACCGTTGGTGAGGTTCAACAGCGCCCCTGCCGCGACATCCACGTTGCTGGCATTGCCCAGCGCCGCGCCGGTGCTGGCCACCAACGTGCCGGCCTGGATCGCCAGCGGGCCGGTGTAGGTATTGCTGCCGCTCAAGGTCAAGGTGCCGGCGCCGGTCTTGATGAAGTCGCCCGCGCCGCTGATGGTGCCGCTGGCCAGCATGTCGGCTGCGGTGTCCACGCTGAGCGTTGCGCCCAGATCGATACCGTTGCCCAAGGCCACCGCAATCGCATTGCTCAGCGTCGCATTGCCAACGACCGAGAGATTGCCGGTGCCAAGCGCATCGTTCGCGCCAACGGCAATGGTGCCACCCGATAGCGTGGTGCCGCCGCTGTACGTGTTGGTTGCATTGAGCGACAACGTGGTCGTGCCGTTCTTGATCAGGCTGCCGGTGCCGGCGATGGCGCCGTTCAAACTGAGATCGTTGCTGCCGATCAGCGTGAGCTGATCGTTCAACTGCACCGTATTGCCCAAGCTCAGCGCGGTCGTGGCATCCAGTTCGGCAGCGCCGCCAACTAGCAGGCCACCGACGCCCAACGCACTGTCGTTGCCAAGCACCACACGCCCTGCATTCAGCGCAACACCGCCGCTGAAGGTATTGGCGTTGCTCAAGGTCAGCGTGGCCGCGCCTTGTTTATCGAGACTGCCGATGCCGCTGACGACGCCATTGAGCGTGATGTCCTGCGTTCCGGGCAGCGTCACTGCGCCATCCAGCGCCACCGCATTGGCCAAGGCCACGGCGGTGCTCGCATCCAGCGAGGTGCCAGCTGCGGCGGTCAGCGTGCCGACACCCAATGCGGTGTCGCTGCCGACCACCAATGCGCCGCTCTGCAACTGCAATCCGCCGGCCCAGCTGCTGTTGCCATTGAGCGTGAGCGTTTGCGTGCCGTTCTTGATCAGACTGCCGGCACCGTCGATCGCGCCATCGAGCGTGAGGTTCTGGCCATCGATGCCGAGTTGACCGGCGACGCTGAGCGCGTTCCGCAAGGTCACTGCGGTACTTGCAGTGAGCTGCGTGCCATCGGCAGCAGTGAGCGTGCCGGTGCCGAGCGCGGTATCGCTGCCGACCACCAAGGTGCCGGCGTCCAGCAACGTGCCACCCGCATACACATTGTTGCCGCTCAACGTGAGCGCACCCGTGCCCTGCTTGACCAGACTGCCTGCGCCACTCACGACGCCGGTCATGCCCAGAGCGTTGTTGCCGGTGACCGCAAGCGCACCATTCACCACGACGTCGTTGCCGATGGTCGTTGCAGTGGTGGCTTGTAGTTGCGTGCCGCCTGCCGCAGTGAGGACGCCGCTGCCCAGTGCTGCGCCATTGCCGATCAGCAGGCTGCCTGCATTGAGATCCACGCCGCCGGCAAACGTATTGGCGCCACCCAGCGTCAATGCAGCAGTGCCGTCCTTGACAACACCGCCTACGCCGCTGACCACGCCGTTGAGCGTGAGATTCTGGCTGCCGCCGAGCTGCAGATCCGCTTCCAGCGCAACGTTGTTGGCGACGACGCGTGCGGCGGTGCTGTCGAGCAACCCGCCGGCCACCGTCAAGGTGCCCAGACCCAACGCCGTGTCGCTGCCCAGGATCAGGCTGCCTGCACTCAGGCGCGTGCCGCCGGTGTAGCCGTTGTTACCCGAAAGGGTCAGGCTGGCCGGGCCAAGCTTGTTCAAGCTGCCGACGCCGCTGATGTCACCGGTCAAGGTCAGCGCGTTGCTGCCGCCCACATTGACCAGTCCTGCCAGCGCAATCGCATTGGCGAGCGTGCTCACGGTTGCGTTGTCCAGCGTGGTGCCGGCCGCAGCAGTGAGTGCACCGGTACCGAGTGCGGTGTCGCTGCCCACCGTAAGCTTGCCCGCGCTGAGCGTGGTGCCGCCGCTATACAGATTGTTGCCGCTCAACAGGAGATCGCCGCTGCCGGATTTGATCAGACTCCCGTTACCGGTGACAGCGCCGCTCAACGTCAGGGCTTGCGCACCGTTGAGGGTCAATGCGCCGGTGGTCAGCGCAATCGCATTGCTCAGCGAGGTGGCTGCCGTATTTTGCAGCGTCGCGTTGCCGGTGACGTTCAACGCGCCCGTACCGAGTGCCGCGCCGCCGGCCACCTGCAAGGTGCCGGCATTGAGACCGGTGCCACCGGTGTAGGTGTTCAGGCCGCCCAGCGTGAGCGTGCCGGTGCCGAGTTTGTTCAATGCGCCGGCACCGCCAATGGTGCCAGCCAGGTTCAATGCGTTGCCGCTGCTGCCCACGTCCAGCGTGCCGGTGAGCGCAATCGTATTGCCCAGTGTCGTGGCAGCGATTGCATCCAGTTGGCCGCCGCTTGCGGTCAGCGTGCCGGTGCCCAGTGCCGCATTCGCACCGACCACCAAGCGCCCGGTGCTCAGCGTGGTGCCGCCGGTGTAGGCGTTGTTACCGGTCAACGTGAGATCGCCTGCGCCGCTCTTGATCAGGCCCTCGCCGCCGTTGATGGTGCCGCTCAGCGTCAGCGCCTGCGCGCCGGTGAAGTTCAACGGCCCATCAAGGCTGATGTTGTTGGCAACGCTCAACGGAGCACTGCTGCTGAGGTTGGACGCACCGGTGACATTCAATGCACCGGTACCCAAGGCGCTGGCGTTGCCGAGCTGCAAGGTTCCCGATGCCAGCGTGGTCCCGCCGGTGAAGGTATTGCTGCCGTTGAGTGCGAGCGTGCCGTTGCCGGTCTTGTTGATACCGCCAGCGCCGGCAAGCGTGCCGGTCAAGGTCAGCGCATTGCCGCTGGCGCCCAGGCCCAGGGTATTGGTCAGCGCAACGTTGTTGGCCAGGGTCAGCGCAGTGGTGGTATCCAACTGCCCACCGGCAGCTGTCACCGTACCGGCACCCAGCGCCGTATTTGTTTCGAGTAGCACCGTGCCTGCACCCAGCGTGGTGCCACCGGCATAGGTGTTGGTGCCACCCAGCGTGAGCGTGCCCGCACCGACCTTGGTCAGCGCGCCGGTCCCGCTGACCGTGCCGCCAAGCCGTATCGCGTTTGCGCCACCGATGCTGACGGCGTTGTTGAGCACAAACGCATTCGCCAGGTTCACTGCCGCACCTGCCAGCAGGCTGCCACCGGAGGCGTTGACGGTTCCTGTGCCCAATGCACTGTTGTTACTGACAGTGAGCGCGCCGCCGACCAGATTGACGCCGCCGCTGAAGGTGTTTGCGCCGGTCAGGCTCACGCCGCCGGTGCCGGTCTTGGTCAGTGCGCCAGTGCCGGTGATCGGGCTGGACACCGTCAAACTGTTGCTGCCTTGCAGGGTCAAGCCTCCCGCACCCAGCGCGATACCGGCTGTGGGATTGAGGGTGAGCCCGGCAGCAGTGGCCTCCAGCGCGCCACCGTTGGCGGTGATGCTGGTCCCCAGCTGCGCGGGATTGACGAACTGCAAGACGCCGCCATTGAGTGCGCTGGTGCCGAAGTTGCTGCCGCCCCCCACCGACCAGGTGCCGCTATTGACCCGCAACCTGCCGAAATTGATGTATTGCGCCGTGCTCAGCGATCCGACGCCGGTGCTGCCGCTGCCGGTCCCCGTTGCCGCGTTTTGTAGGATCAGCGTATTGGTTCCGCCTGCACCGCCATCCACCACGCCGGTCTGCGCAAAGCTGAGCAAGCCACCGGGGCCCAGCAATTCCAGCGCCAGTCCACCGCCACTGTTGACGCTGCCGCCCGTCACGGCAGTGAAGCTGTTGGTGCTGCCCGCACCCATCGACACGCTGCCGTTGATGGTGCCGGCGTTGACAAAGGTATTGCCTGTGGTCGAGCTCTGGAAGCCCACGCGGCCGTTGATGGTGCCGGTGTTGACTGCATTGACGGTGCCGCCGCCGGTCACCGCAATCACCGGGGTATCGGAACTCAGTACCGACACATCCAACAATGCACGGCTATCGATCAGCCCGGCGTTGTTGATCTGCACGACGCCAGTGTTGGCCGAGGTGATGCCAAGCGCCATGCCGTCGAGATTGAGCAGGTTTGCTCCAAGCACGCCGCCGGTGCCGTAAATCACGCCAGTTGCGAGGTTGTTGGCGGTCACCGCTGTGGAACTGGCGTTCCCCATGGTGACGCCGGTGCTCAATACCGACAACAGGCCAAGCACCGACGGATCGACCGTCCCGCTGTTGTTGAACGTGGAATTGGTGCCGCTGAGCGCAACGGCGGTGCCCCCAAGCAGCCCGGCGGTCATTTGCGTGCCTGCGGCAACGTTCACGGTCAGGCTGTTTGCGCCGCTTGCGAAGCTGTTGCTGGTGATTGGCAGCCCCGTGCAGTTGACGGTTGCGCCCGCCGCAGGGAGCGCTGGCGTGCACGCCCCCCAGGCCAGGACAGGTGCGGCGGCCCCCACCGCCAGGACGACCAGGCACGGCAAACTGCGGCGGGTTGCCCCGGGCTTGCGCCGCCGACGCACCAACTCGTGCGTCACGACCCAATTGCCGATTGCTGCATTCCAGACCAGCGCAAATGCACGATTCATTGCTTCCCCCTGATTGCCACGTAGAGACGGACATGCACCCCGTGCATACCCGCCAAGACAAGATTTGGATTTACTGCCGCGTCTGTTTAATTCGACGTCCACACACACGCAGATCAATCAGTGCATGCCGTTTAATACCACTTTTTTATTCGTCATCACGGCGGATTAACACACGAAGCGATGTTACCGAAATGTGCCGGATATCACTAACCACGCCGATTTCCGCTATAAATACGCAATATGTGAGCCTGTTTGCTTGCGCCCGCCAGTTCCTGCCCCGACATCGAGTTGCCACTTGATCACAGAATATCGGCGTAAAACACCGGGATATATGTCGATTTTCATGCAATCGAATGAGTCATCCCGCTTCGCGAAAGCGACCTCATGCAACCACTACAGCCTTAAACGAACGGAACAATAAAGTGACGCAACGAGAAGCACCTCCCCCTTGAGCCCGTTTTATTCCGGATGTGTTCGTTTTACTGCCAGCCCATCCTGCAAATTATAGAGATAATACCAATGCAAAAAAAAAGCCATCGATCCACGTCCCTGAGGTGTATATCGTCATCGTCGCGAGTCATTTTATTGTCGAGCCCGCCCCGCTGTAACGGCACGTTTCATCGTCGCCGGTGAGCGAATTTGCACTTGTGTTTTTGACGCTCATCACTTATCGATGACCTCGGTTTGTTTCTAGTGGCCATGTGGTATGTGATCCTCAACACGGAACCTGACGACATGACGCTTGTGCTGGACGACAAAACACAGGGCCGTCAATTCGACTGGTCGGGAGTGCCGATCGATCTCGGCGGAATGGAGCCGCTGGAGCAGATCGCACGTCTGCTCTGCCACGCGTTGGTGGCGCCTGCGGCGGCATTGACCATTACCGAAGGCGGTCGGTTGCGTGTGCTGGCGGCACGAGGCATCAGCACCGAGCATGTGCAACAGGCAATTGCGCTGTGCCAACAGGTTCCTGCCGCGAGCAATGGCGTGTCCGAGTTGATAGAGGGTGCAGCGCTGGAACCGATTCAACTGGGCGATGCGGCATTTCCCGGCTTGCCGGCACGGTTCATTGCCTGCGTGCCGGTCGGCACGCCACAAACCGGCGTGTCCGGCACGTTGTGCGTGATCGATACGCGCGAGCGTCGCCTGGCCAGTCAGGAGCATCAACAGCTGCTGATGTTTGCCAACGTGGCAGCGGCGCAACTCGAACTGCAGTTTGGCGCCGGCCGCCGTGAACCGCACAGCGGGCTGCTCAATGCCCGGCAGTTGCAATCGGACCTGGACGCACTGGCCTTCGGTAGCCACTGCCTGCCGACGATTGCCGCCTTTATCGAGGTCTACGACAACCAGGCTGCCAACGAGGCGCATCAGGCGCTGGGCATGCAGCCGCTGGAAGAGCTGATTCGTCATGCCGGCTACGTGTTGACGCGCGCCTTGCGCGGCAAGGCCACCGTGTACCACGTGGCTTCGATGCGGTTTGCATTTTTCCTGCTGAATTCGGCACCCGACGAGATGGAAGACCTGTTGCTCGATCTGCGCGACATGTTGCAGCTGCCGGTGGATGCCGCCGGTGTCCCGATGTCGCTGACCTTCCATGCCGGCGTCGTGCGCTTCGCACCGCAGCTACCAGACACCAACGATGTGATGCGCAAGGGATTGGTTGCATTAGGCGATGCAATCAATCACCACGCCATCGTGTGCTGGTACGACGCCTCCCACGACGATGCCATTCAACGCTCCTACCGGCTGGCGCAGGACGCCGAGAAGGCATTGAAAGCAGGCGATTTCCGCCTGGTCTACCAGCCGCGCATCAACCTGGAGGATCTGTCGGTCACAGGGTTTGAAGCCCTGCTGCGCTGGCATCACGTCATGCTGGGCCCGATCGGCCCGGACGAATTCATCCCGTTGTTCGAAAAGACCGCGCTCATGTGTACCGTCACCAATTGGGTGATCGAAAGCGCATTGGTGCAGTTGGCGCAATGGCGCGCACAGGGGCTTGATGTCTGCTTGTCCATCAATCTGTCGTCGCGCGATTTCGGCAACCTCAATCTCGCTGCGGACGTGATCAATCGCTGCAATACGCTGGCGATTCCGACCACCCGGATCGAACTGGAAATCACCGAAGGCCGCTGGTTGCGTAGCAATGTCGAGGCAGTGCCACGGCTGCGCGCCTTGCGCGATGCCGGAGTGAGCGTGGCCATCGACGATTTCGGTACCGGCTACAGCAACTTCGGCTATCTCACCGAGTTGCCGGTCAACGTGCTCAAACTGGATCGCTCGCTGGTCACCGGTATCGGCAACAAGGCGGGCATGCAGGTGCGTGCAGAAGCGGTGGTACGCCTGGCCAGTGCACTGGGGTACCGCACCGTGGCCGAAGGCATCGAACATGCCGACGAGATCGCGTTGCTGCGCAGTTGGGGATGCGACGAGGCGCAAGGCTATCTGCTCTCCAAACCGATGGAAGCCCACCTGATTGCGGACTACGTGCGCGATGCGGCACGCCGCAAATGCCTGCCGTGATGTGCGGCTGACGGCGTGGGGACAGCCGCGCCCGCGCCGTCGGGTGCTGGCGCGATAGGCTACCGGCACAGAGCGCACAGCTTCTTTCAGTAAGCGGCAAACGCGCACTCAACTCAGATCGTGCAGATCCTTGCCGAGCGGTGCAGTCAATGCCCACTCCGAGAAGCCCACCTTCAGGCCGGCGCGCTCAGGTGTGCAACACATCGGGCCGACAAGGTAGCCGCTTGCCACCGGAAACGGGCACAGCCTGACCAGCGGCCAGCTGTGTCCATCGGCAGATACCTGCAGGCGCAGCGCCCCGTCGGCAACGGTCGCACGCATCCAGAAATCCTCAGGGTCGGCCTCGTATGGGCCTGTTGACCAATCCGACAGCGGGTTGCTCAACACACTGCTGAGCATGGCGCGACCATCGCTGAGTTCGATACCGGCCTTGAGCCAATGCTGCGCGTCCACGCGCACCATGATGCCGGCCTGGTCGTAAAGCGATTCGTAGTGCGCACGCACCCGCAATTGCGCAGTGAAGCGGCAGGGTGCCTGCATGCCGAGAAAATGGCCACTGTCGCGGGTAAAACCGTAATGCGTCTCGCGCCAGAAATCGGTTGCCTGCTCGGTCACCACATCCAGCGTGTCGCCACTGATCTGCAGCGTTTTCGGCCGGTTGAGCCAGATCCCGCCGTGCCAGCCTGTGTCCTGCGTCATCGCGTTCTCCAAGCAAGTGAGCCGGGCAGCACGCTGCCACCCTGCCCTTCAGTTGTGCGCCAGCGCATGGTCCAGCGCTGCGCAGATCGCCGCCACCTGGGCTGCATTGCATTGCGCAGGCGTCGCGCGCGGGCTGTCCGGATACACCTCGGTGGTGGTGCGGTAGCGCGCATCGGTGACCCCGGCGCACAGGCCAAGGCGGCGCACCGGATAGTTGATGACGCCGTGGCCGACGACCGACGCGCCGATGATCTGCCCCTGCGCATCGGCCGGCGCGATATGGGTGACCTCTGCGACCGCCGCGATCACCGCCTGCTGAAATGCCGGCTGCGGGTCCTCGCTGTCGCCAACCAGATAGAAACCGTCGGGAATGCTGCCCGGCTCGAAGGCAAGCCCGTCGCGTGCCGCCAGCGCGGGCCGGAATTCGCTTTCGTCGCTATCGGTGGTTTCATGCAGATCGATATGTACCAACATCTGCCCGGTGGTTGCGGCGACCAACTGCATCAGCGCGGCCGACTCCGCGGCCTGGCTGTTGTCGCGGAATGCACGGTTAGGGTCGATCGCCTCGGCATTCCAGCGCTGGATACGCTCATACCCCCACGGATTGACGCAGGGCACCACCAGTAGATTGATCCGGCCGGCATAGTCCGCTGCGCGTTGCTGCAGGAACTGCAATGCACCGTGGACCCCGCTGGTTTCATAACCGTGCACGCCGCCGGTGACCAGTGCGCAGGGCAGCGATGGATCCCAGTTGGCACTGCGCAGTGCCATCAGTGGGTATTGCTCGGGCGCCTGGCCGATCGTGCCGTAGCGCACGCGTGTGTAGCGTGCATCCAGTGCATCGATCGGCTGCAGGACATCGCTTGCATAGCTGCGCTGTTGCAGTTGACGCGCGCACCATGCGGCGCGTTCCTGCTCGCCCCACGCACGTCCGGGTGTGCCGATCGGATAAGTCAGGTGCGCTGTCATCGTGAGCAACCGTCTGCCAGAAGACCGGAAAGAGTAAACCCAACGCAGCAGCGCGTCAGCCCCACGCAGCATGTGCGCACCCGACACTGACGCTTGCCCGGACATGGCGCAGACATCGCAAGGCCCCGCAGTGCCAAGCCGATTGGAGATGCCGAGTTTGCCGACCCAGCCTGTGTCAGCCGATCACGTGTTTGCGGTGACGCCCGGGATCGCATCGCGCACCAGAAATTTTCGCTCAATGCGTGAACATGCTTCAGCGACAGTCGGCCATCGCCTGTTCCTGCGGCAGCAGCAGCTCGCACACGCACGACGTTTCGCTATCGCCCACCGTCCTTCCGGCAGCGAGCAATGTCGTGCAGGTGGCGATCGCCCGGTGTTCGAACCCACAACGGGTCATCGCACCGTCGATGATCTCGTCGGAGCTGGAAAATTTCCAAGGTTTGTTGGGCAGACTGGCAGCGCCTTACCGAACGCAAATGCTTGGCGGACGATCCGAATGCGCGAGGTAGCACGTCAGGGGGTCGATCAACGATGTCTGCGATGGACCGATGCGTACATATCTTGCCGACACCGTGCCGGCATACATGACAAGAGTGAAAATTTTCCCTGCAATCGATCTCAATGCCTGGGAGTGAATGCAAAAATTTCCGACCGGCCGGGAATGCGTTGCGCATCGGACTGTCGGCGGCCATCTCGCGCCAGCTGTGCATCCATTCAGAAATTGCCACACGTGCCATGAAATCGATTGCCTGCACCGGCGTCATCGAACCGTACAAACATGGCGTTCATAACGACACGCCCCCGCCCCGTAGCGGTGCGGGGGCGTGCCCCTCCCTCGTGTATCAGCCGTGTATCAGCGCGCTAAAGAGCCACACGCCAGTGGCGTGCCGATTGCGTGCTTTACGCGGATTCTTCCTGCGGCTTGGCCTGCTTGGAGCGGCCTCCCTTGCTGCCGATACGCGACATGTGATCGCGGTCGCGGCTCACTGCCTGGCCGCCCTTGCGACCTGCCTCACGTGCTTCGTCGCTGGTGAATTCATGCGCATTGCCGCTGGCGTGCGCTGCCTTGCCGCCGCTACTGGCCAACACGCGGCGCTTTTCAGGATCCAATGCGGCAAAGCCGCGCCGGCTACGAGTAACGTTCTGTACGTCTTCCACTGTGCCTCCTCTCGATGCTTCGGTTACGCCATTGGTGATTGAGGTAACGCAACAATCGTGCCAACTCGCAAACTCAAGCAATCCGGTGCACGGCCGGCACATGCGGAAAAAACAGCTGCGCTCGCCGTGCAAATATTGCACTCCTGCCCTGCTCGCCGTGTGCATCGGTCCAGCCCGCATCGATCTCCACCACGTCCGCTCGCCGGCACTGCAGCGCATGTGCCAACCCACCGACCGCGGCCATATCGTCGCGCGCCAAGGCACGGCACAGTTCGCCGATCTGCCTTTCGGTATCGTTGATCAACAAACCACGCAGTGGCGGCGGTCACGCGTGTGGACGTGGCCTGAGGGAGCCATGCACCATGCCGCCGGTGCGAGCCATCTTTTCGGAGTCCGTCTGATGCCGTTGTTTCCGCTGTTCGCAAACCTGCAAGCCCGTGCCGTGCTGGTCATCGGCGGTGGCGAGGTCGCCACGCGCAAGGTGCTGGCGCTGCTCAAGGCCGGTGCGCATATCCGGCTGTACGCACACGCGCTGTCGCCGGAGCTTGCCGTGTTGATGCAGGCCGGCCGCTTCGAGCAACTGGGCGGCGAGTTCGATCCTGCCTGGATCGATGACGTCTGGCTGGTGGTCGCCGCCACCGACGACGGCGATTTGAATCACCGTGTCGCCGCCGCTGCCGGCGCGCGTCAGCGCCTGGTCAATGTGGTGGACGACGCGGAGCTCTCGACCTATCAAGTGCCGGCGATCGTGGACCGCGACCCGCTGGTCATCGCCATTTCCTCGGCAGGCGCCGCACCAATGCTGGCACGCCGCCTGCGCGAACGGCTGGAGCGTGAACTGGATGCCTCGGTCGGCCGCTTCGCCGGACTGTTCGCACGCCACCGCGAACGCATCCGCAGCCAGTTCCCCGACATGAATCGGCGCCGGCGCTGGTTCGATCGCGTCATCGATGGCGAGGTGCCGTTGCTGCTGCAGGCTGGCAACGATGACGCCGCCGAAACCGCGTTCACCGCGGCACTGGACGATGCCGGCGCGGTGCCGGCACGTGGCAGCGTGCAACTGGTCGGCACCGGCCCGGGCGATCCCGGGCTGCTGACCTTGAAGGCGCTGCGTGCGATGAATCTGGCCGACGTGCTGCTGATCGACAGTGATATCCCCGACGCCGTGCTCGAACTGGCACGACGCGATGCCTCCCGCCGCGTGTTGCCGCAATCGGCCAACGCCCAACACCAACTCCTTCTCGAACTGGCCAACGACGGCCTGCACGTGGTGGCATTGCGTAGCGGTGCCGGCTACGACGATGCCGATGCTGTTGCAATTGAAGCTGCGCTACGCGAGCGTGGCCTGGCCTGCGACCGTGTACCAGGCGTTGCAGCAGCAACCCAGACTGCCGCGTAAGCCACGCGCACGCATTGGCCCGATCGCACGCTCGGAAATCATGCCTTCGGAAATCGCTTGCGCGCACTGTCGCGCACATCGATATCGAAGCTCACGTGCAGCACCGTGGGTTCGGCATGCCCGGCACCTGCGTCGAAACTGAAACTCAAGCCGTCACGGCTCGGCAACTGTCGCGCATGCGCTTCCAACGCATCGCGCGGTACCGACAACTGCCAATGATCGTTGGCGCAATTGCAGGCGGCGTGCCCGCCGGTGAGGCTGACGCTGTGGCGCACCAGGCGCGCACCCTGCCCACTCGGCAAGCGGCTGAGATTCTCGACGCGGCGGCCGGCGAGCAACTCGGCCAGTTCGGCCTCGTCGATGCGGAACCGCACATGCTGACCTTCAAGCTGGATTTTCATGGATGAGCTGACTCCACTGCTCGGGCGTATTGCAATTGACGAACGCAGCGCGTTCGCTGGCGGTGACAGCCACGCGATGACACTGCAACGAGCGCTGCAGGGCGCGCAACGAACGCGACGAAGCATCACCGTCCATCAATAGGGACAGCGCGCCGCGCACGGCGCCATCCACGCACAGACGCATCGGCAACATCTCGTCCTCGAACGCGACGCAGCGCTGCGCTGATGGCGCCAGCAAACGGTCCAGCAATGACCTGGACAGCAGCGGCATGTCGACAGGCACCACCACCAGGGTCGTCGTATCGCTGACACGCTCGATCACGCTGACCAGGCCACCCAGAGGGCCAAGATCGGGTTGCGTGTCGGCGATACCGGCGTAACCGGCACGCGCACCGCTGATCAATACGGCGTGCGCGCCAGCCTCGCGCAGCACCGCCTGCATGTGCTCGAGCAGCGGACGTCCACGCCATGACAGCAACGCCTTGTCCTGGCCCATGCGCGAGGAGCGGCCACCGGCCAGCACCACGCCTGTCCATGGGGGTGCGGCGCTCATACGGCGCACGCCCATGCAGTGCGGTGCGTGGCAGCGATCACGGCATCAAGACCGGCGCGGCAGGCTGCAGATGGCCCAAACCGAACACCTCGGCCATCGTGATCGGCACGGCCGCATCGTCCTGTGGCTCCACCACCGCCCACACATTGGCCTGCAGCAATGGCGCCACGCGGAACGATTCTTGCTGCGGCAACACCTGCACCGCAAGCACGCCTGCCTCGCTGCAACATAGACGCGCACGCAGATGCTGGCGCCACAGCGGCCGAGCATCCAGCGGAGTGTCCAGCGCCACGCGCAGGCCGCGTTCGGCCGGCATGCCGAGCATTCCGCGCAACGCCGGCTCCGCGAAAAAACGCAACCCCGCAGCACTGGCCATCGGATTGCCCGGCAAACCGAGGTACAAGACACCATCGGCAAACCGCGCCAACAGCACCGGCTTGCCGGGCCGCACCGCGACCTTGTGAAACAGCAACGCCGCCGCATGCCGCGCCAACGCATCCGGCACGAAGTCGTAGCGACCACGCGACACCGCACCGGTGCTGAGAATCAGATCGGCGCCGGCCTGACGCGCCCGCATGAGTGCCGCATCGAACGCGGCATCGTCATCGCCTACCTGGCCCTGCCACACCAGCTCTGCGCCGGCAGCCTGCAACTGGCTGCGCAGGTAACTGCTGGTGCCGTCGCGGATCTGGCCTGGCAGCAACGGCTGCGCGGCATCGCCGACCAACTCGCGCCCGGTGGCGATCAACGCCACGCGCGGGCGTCGCACCACCTGTACCCGTTCGCATCCCACTCCCGCAAGCAACATCACATGCGCGCCGCGCAGCACCGTGCCGGCCTCGATTACGCGATCGTGCAACGCCACATCCTCGCCACGACGACGGATGTGCTGCCCTGCGCGCACATCCGCACGCAATACGATGCGACTGGGCCGTGTCTGCGTATGCTCCAGAATGTCCACGTGCTCGATCGGCACCACCGTATCGGCGCCCAGCGGCAAGCCGGCACCCGTCATCACCTCCCACGCCGTACCCGCCGCAGCGCTGAAGGCATCTTCGCCTGCTGCAATGGCGCCGCCGACCACATGCGTGCTGCCGGCTAGCGCGCCGCAGCCGGCAGTGGCCAAGGCAAATCCATCCATCGCGCTGTTATCGAAGGCCGGCAGTTCGGCCGGGCTCGACAATGGCTGCGCAAGCACACGCCCTTCGGCATCGGCACTGTCCACCCACTCGCTGGCAAGCACGGCGACTTGCTGATGGACCAGGGCAAGGGCATGGGCGTAGCTGATCATGGGCGAGGCGACGTCCGACCAATGGATGACATGGCTAGGATACCGGCCTCCAGGGCGCCGCGTGCATGCGTGGCAATGCGGCATCGCAGCGCAATGATCCGGAGCATTTTTGACGTCTCACCCGGCATGTGTGATGCGCCACAACCTTCTACGGATTGCTGACGATCACGCAACGCAAATGGCTTTGAAATTGTGAGAACTCTCCCGGCTCTGCCTTGGAGGCAGACGTTTGACATCTCCTGCAGTCCATTTGGGAAACTCCAAATCGTGAGCCGCAAAGCACACAAACTCGTGAGGGAAATCGCCAACACGCCAGCCCACCACTCTGGCAACACAGGCCACTAGGTTGCTAACAAATCAGTAGGTCAGTAGTAGACGGTCTGCCACCAATTCGGACTCAAGCGTTCGGCCGTCCATCTGAAACCTGCGCAGCATGGATCGGCCGCAGTTCACCAGCGCTTCGCGCTCAAACAGGCCAGCGGGCGGCTCAATTCGCACGATGTTATTCCCTGACTTTTTCGTACCGTCGATGCTCAAGGCCACATAGACCTCGCGCCGCTTGCACGCCGCGATGGCGTCAAACAAATCCGACAGCCGAAAGCTCTGCGCGCCATACAGGATCGACTGCGAGTCCACATAGGGCGGATCACAGTAAACTAAATCCCCAGGTCTAGCGCGCTCCATCAATTCGCGATAATCAGCATGGTGAAACTGCGTCCCTTTGATGCGCTGTTGCCAACTGTACGCGCGAGCCGCGAAATTATCGGGCGGCATGGGACGATGGGGACCGCAAGGAGTGGACATGAAGCCATCAAACTTCCGAAAGCGGATAACGCCACCATAGCAGGTACGTGAAAGAAACAGCAGATCAGCACCGTTGGCAGCACGATTATATGAGGCTAAGACAGATTTATATGCGTCGACCTTGCCCATTTCATCGATAAGATCATGCCGTTCCTGATACCAGGCAATCACTCGTTCCGGATCGTCTTTCAGAGTCGTCCAGATATCGATAAGCGGCCCGAAGACATCGCCAGCAATGGCGCGCTTGGGCGCGAGCGTGCCCAGCACGGCGCCGCTGCCGACGAATGGCTCAAGGTAGGTGTTGAAGGTGCGGGGGAAGTAAGAGATCAACTCCCCAGCGAACCGCTGCTTGTTGCCCACCCATTTCAGAAGTTGGCCCTTGAAGTTGCCGTTCGGCATGGACAAGCGGGTCAGTCTATTCATGCGCAAAGAATATCCTGAATTGGGATAGATAGCAAGCCCGCTCTACAGTTGTACCAATGACTAAGGCTCAAGACCGCCACGCGCTGCTTGCTCACCTGCTTCGCGATCTGCGGAATCAATCCGACCTGACTCAGACCGATGTGGCAAACGCCCTGGGCAAGCCGCAATCCTATGTAAGCAAGTATGAAAGCGGCGAACGCCGACTGGACCTTGTTGAGTTGGCTGATCTGTGTGTAGTCCTGGGCGTCAGTCTCCATGATTTGATTTCATTATTCGAGAAGGGGGAGCGGTGAGGGGAAATCCAGAGTTCATGAAGCAGCCGCAGAGTTTTTGGGCGCTGGTTCGCACGCTGTCAGAAAAACTGGGATACACGAACAGGGCAGTCTGGGGAGCGCCCAGGGGTTCCAGCACAGTGAAGGTTCACACCGTTGAACAGATGGCCGCAGGGCTGGCTAATCTGGGACTCAATCCGTCACTGGTACTGTTCAATGGTCGCCCAACCGAGCTGGGCACGCGACTCCAATACTACTTCTCCTATCGCGCCTGTGCTCTCATCAATGAGGTGGAGCCTAACCTCATGGACGGCCCTGCAGCCAGGGCACTCTTTGACCAATTGTATGCACGCGTGAACCCGCCGAGGTGCTGCCCAATCCCAATGAACAAGCAGAGGGGCGCGATGGCCGCCCCAGCCTTTCTGACGGGCTTGGTCAATATGCTGGTGTATGAAGCCATTGGCAACGCGGTGTGCGACTACGCACCAGGCCAGTTGACAACCTTCACTCGTAATGGCGTCCCGCTACGCACTCTGGCCCGCCGCGTTGATGGCGCCTTTCCTTCGGCGGTCAATCCCATAGCAGTATGGGAAATCAAAGAGTATTACTACACCACTACCTTCGGTAGCCGTGTCGCCGATGGCGTGTATGAAACATTGCTGGACGGTCTTGAACTTGATGAGTTAGAGCAGAACGAGCAAGTGCGGGCCGAACATGTGCTAATTGTGGACTCTCACTTTACTTGGTGGGTATGCGGAAAATCTTATTTGTGTCGCATGATCGATATGCTGAACATGGGACTTGTGTCTGAAGTGATCTTCGGCCGCGAAGTCGTCGATCGCATGCCGATCCTGGCACGTGGGTGGATGGAAAAAGCACACTTCGCGCAATATTGATGCGCGAACCTCAATTATTTTAGTTCTTGATCCAAGAACGGCAAATAAAATTACTGCGCAGCCGACATGCCGGCGCGTTCGGTGCCCGGAATGTGCGCCCCGTACTTTCCGGCTCCTTGGGGCCGTCCGTACCCGCCTGACGACTGCTGGCTAAGCTTTTTAGCTACCCTAAACCAGACTTGGAGGGACGTCGCGGTTTTCCAGCATTGCGGAGCTGCCTCAGCGTGCTCTGCTGCCCTTCATACCACCTGCAACGATCTGACAGCAGCAAGCTGCCCGGCGTCGCCAATCTGGCAAAGCCGAGCCTGATGCCAATGCCCGCGCACCACACTGCCCGGCGTTCGACTTTGCGCGACAATATGCCCATGAGCAGCCATCATCTCTCCGCCGCCGACGCCCGCGCGCTTGCGCTGCAAGGCGCCTTGCTGATCGACATCCGCCAGCTGCACGAGCGTGCCAGCGGTCAGGCCGAGGGCGCGTTGGCGATTGCGCAAAACGATCTGGAACTGGCGCCTGCGCAGCACTTGCCCGAGCAGACCCGCGCGATCGTGTTGATCTGCCAGAGCGGCAAACGCTCGGCACACACCGCCGATTTGTTGCGGGCGCAGGGCTACACACGGGTGTCTTCGGTCATCGGCGGCACCACCGCATGGGCGAGCGACGGCCTGCCGCTGGTGCGCCCGACGCTTCCCGCAGACGAACAGGACTTTCTCGAACGTTATTCGCGCCATCTGCGCCTGCCACAGGTTGGGGTCGCCGGTCAGCAACGGCTGGCACGCTCGCGCGTTCTACTGATCGGCGCGGGTGGGCTTGGTTCGCCGACTGCCTTTTATCTAGCCGCCGCTGGCGTCGGCCATCTGCGTATCGCCGATGACGATCTGGTGGACCGCAGCAATCTGCAACGCCAGATCCTGCACACCGAAGACAGTGTCGGCGTTGCGAAGGTCAGCTCGGCGGCGCAGCGCATCGCCGCACTCAATCCGCGCGTGCAGGTCGAAGCACTGCAGACACGCGTCACCGCCAGCAATGTCGAAGCACTGCTGCAGGACGTGGATGTGGTGGTCGATGGAGCCGACAACTTTCCTGCGCGTTATCTACTCAACGATGCCTGCGTCAAGCTCGGCAAGCCGCTGGTCTACGGCGCCGTGCAGCAGTTCGAAGGGCAGTTGAGCGTGTTCGATGCCGGCCGCAATCGCGGCCACGCGCCGTGTTATCGCTGCCTGTTCCCCGAACCGCCGCCGCCGGAATTTGCACCCAGCTGTGCCGAGGCCGGCGTGCTCGGTGTGTTGCCCGGGGTGATTGGCCTGTTGCAAGCCACCGAAACAATCAAGTTGCTGCTGGGCGTTGGCGACAGCCTGGCCGGCCGCCTGCTCAGCTTCGACGCGCTGGCGATGCGTTTTCGCGAGATCCGCCTGCCACCCGATCCGCATTGCCCGGTCTGCGCGCCCGGCGTTGCATTTCCCGGTTATGCCGATTACGCCGTGTTCTGCGGCAGCGCCATCGGCTGAGAGCGGCGATCTGCACATGCGCCGGTGGATATGGTTGACGCTCGCAGCATCGCCCCACACAGGCACTGCAGACGGCAAGCGCATGACGAGATCTGTCTCTAACGCAACCAGCGATCAAAGCGCATAGGGAATCACGCGCACGATCTCGCCTGCCTCGAAGCGCCGCGCCTGCTCCGGCAGCACGATCAAGGCATTGCTGTCGGCGGCACCGCGCAGCAGATGCGATGCATCGCCACGATGCGGCAGCGCAGTCAGACGTCCGTCTTCGCCGCATTGCAATCGCCCACGCAGAAACTCCAGGCGTTCGTGGCGTTTTTCCCAAGCGCTCGCCAGCGCCGCATGCCATACCGGACGCGGCTCGCTACGCCCTTGCAAGCCATCCAGCAACGGCACGCCGTAGGCGATCAACGTCGCCAGCACCGAGACCGGATTACCGGGAAGACCAAGCACCAGACAGCGGCCGATCTGCCCCAGCACCGCCGGCATGCCCGGGCGCATGCGCACACGCCAGAAATGGATGCGGCCGAGTTCGCCGATCAGCTGCGGCAGATAGTCCTTTTCGCCAGCCGACACGCCGCCACAGGTAATCACCACATCGAATGCCGCCGCCGCGTCTTCCAGCATGGTGCGAATGCGCTGCGGATCGTCCGGCAAGGTCGGCCATGCGGTTGGCGCATATCCCAATGCGCGCAACTGCGCCATCAGCATGTCGCGGTTGCTGTTGTAAATCTGCCCCGGCCCCAGCGGCATGCCCGGCTCCACCAACTCATCGCCGGTGGCCAGCACCGCAATCGTGGGCCGTGGCGCCACCGCAAGCCGCGATACACCAAGCGCGGCCGCCAGCCCGATCCGCGCCGGCGTCAGCACCTGGCCGGTCTGTATTACCAGATCACCAGCACGCACATCGCTGCCGGCCAGGCGCACAGCCGCACCCGATACAGGCGTGCTACTGAAGCGCACCACGCCGTCGCGCGCATCGGCATCTTCCTTTGGAATCACGGTATCGGCGCCATCGGGCAGCGGTGCGCCCGTGGTGATGCGCAGGCACTGACCCGCACGCAACGTGCCGGTCCAACGTTCGCCAGCGAATTGTTCGCCGACCAGTTGCAACGCCGCATCGCCGCCAGCGACATCGGCATGCCGCAACGCAAAGCCATCCATCGCGCTGTTGGCGAACGGCGGCAAGGCCAGCGGAGCAATCAGATCGGCAGCGGAAATCCTCCCATCGGCGCGCGAGGTGGCGATGGTCTCATCGGGCGGACGGCTATTGGCCGCAACGGTTCGCAGGATCTGCAGCGCCTGCGCGTAGGGAATGCGGGAGGGATAATCGTTCATGGCGCGAAGGATACCAGCGCGCCACGGTGGCCCCGAGCGACGACCCGCAAACAGCCTCGCTGTGATCAGACAGAGGCAACCATCATCGATGACCCGACCACGCTGCAGTACTACAGGCGCAACCACCGGTCTGCACCTGGCGATAGCTCGCCAGGCGTGATCTTCCTGCCTACTTGCCTTTGACGTGCCGCATCAAACGCCGCTTGCGCGCGACCTGACGCTCGGAGAGCGTGTTCTTCTTGCCCTCGAACGGGTTGGCACCTTCGCGGAAGATGAAACGCACCGGCGTGCCAACCAGCTTGAAGCGCTTGCGGAAGAAGTTTTCCAGATAGCGCTTGTACGACTCCGGCAGCACCTTCAGGCGCGTGCCGTGCACGATGAAGGTCGGCGGATTGGCGCCACCCGGATGCACGTAACGCAGCTTGGAAACATGGCCACGGATGCTCGGCGGCGGATTGGTCTCGTAGGCGATTTCCAGCGCCTGGTTGACTTCGCTGGTGCTGAATTCGTGCGTGGCCGAGGCGTGCGCGCGATGGATCGCCTGGAACAGCTCGCGCATGCCCGAGCCGTGCAACGCGGAAATCCGCACCGCCTCGGCCCAGCTGACGAAGCCCAGCTTGCGCGACAGCAGGTCTTCGGCCTGCGCCCGCTGATAATCGCTCTGCCCGTCCCACTTGTTGATCGCCACCACCAGTGCACGACCGGCATCCAGAATCGCACCGAGAATGGTCGCGTCCTGATCGGTCACGCCTTCGCCGGCATCGAGCATCAGCACCGCGACCTGGCATTGCTCGATCGCCTGCAGCGTCTTGAACGCGCTGAATTTCTCCACCGCTTCCTCGACCTTGCCACGGCGACGCAGACCGGCCGTATCGATCAAGCGGTACTGGCGGCCATCGCGGTCCATGTCCACCGCGATCGAATCGCGCGTGGTGCCCGGCACTTCCGAGGCGATCATGCGCTCTTCGCCGAGCAGGCGATTGACCAGCGTCGACTTGCCCACATTCGGGCGGCCCACGAAGGCGATGCGCACGCGCGCCGGGTCGGTATCCAGCAGCTCGCCGGCACCTTCCTCGGGCAGGCGTGCGCCGACTTCCTCGAGTAGTTCGTCGATGCCCTGCCGATGCGCGGCAGACAGTGCCACCACATCGGAGAAGCCATAGCGCGCGAATTCCGAGCGCACAGTGTCTTCGTCGGTGCCGTCGATCTTGTTGATGACCAGTACGGTCGGCCGCGCCAACTTGCGCAGCCAGGCCAGGATCTCGTCGTCGAGCGAAGAAGCGCCTTCGCGTCCATCGACCACGAACAACACCAGATCGGCTTCGCCAGCGGCAGCGCGTGCCTGACGCGCGGTGGCGCCGGCCAGGCCTTCCTCGTCGCCGGCGATACCGCCGGTATCGACGACGATGAAGGGGCGCTCCTCGTCGAGACGACAGACCCCGTAGTTACGGTCGCGGGTGACGCCGGGCTGGTCGTGGACCAGCGCGTCACGGGTGCGCGTCAGCGCATTGAAGATGGTGGACTTGCCGACATTGGGCCGTCCAACCAGGGCGACCAGGGGCAGCATCGCAAGGTCCTTATTGTGCCAACCGGAAGGCGGTGAGATCGCCGTCGGTGTTTTGTACCAGCAGAATGCCATCGACGACCACCGGCTGCGCCAGCAGCGTGTCGCGTCCAGCGCGAGCGCGCGCGGCCAGTGCACCGTCGCTGAGTTTCAGCCAGTGCAGATAACCCTTGTAATCGCCGACCACGGCGTAATCGCCCTGGATGGCCACTCCGGTCAGCGAGCGGCGGGCCAGCGCAGCCTGCGACCACATCGCCGCACCGCTGCTCTTGTCCAGGCCCCACACCGAACCGGCATTGTCCGAAACCACCACCATGCTGGAAGACACGCCGACACCGCCGGCGCCGCCGTGGTCGCGCGTCCACAGCGGACGACCGCTGGGGCCTTCCAGTGCGAGGGTCTCGTTCTTGAAGCTGGTCGCATACAACGTGGTGCCGTCCAGCACCGGTGCGCCGTCCACATCGGACATGCGCTCCAGCTCGGTACGACCTTCCGGCACGCCGATGGCCTGTTCCCACAACGGGCGGCCGTCCTGCAACGCCAGGGCGCTCAAGGTGCCGCTGTCGTTACCGACGAACACCACGCCCGGGCCGGTGACGATCGGCGCATTGCCGCGCACCGACAGGGTCGGGCCTTCTTCGGCATGGAACCAGCGACGCTCGCCGGTTGCGGCGTCGAAAGCACTGACGCGACCATCGTTGCTGCGCACCAGCACCAGGCTCTGTGCAATGGCCGGTGCGGCGATCACTTCGTTGGGCACCTTGGCGCGCCATTTTTCAGTGCCGTCGGCCTGGTTCAACGCAATCACGTCGCCCGACAGCGTACCGATCACGACCAGGCCTTCACCTACGCCGGGACCACCGGACAGGCGTTGCTTGAACTTGCGATCGTTACGCTCTTCTTTCTTGGGCTTGTATTCCCACACGCGCTTGCCGGTCTGCAGGTCCAATGCCTGCACGCCGCCGGTGATCGCCGAGGCATACACCTTGCCATCGGCCACGGCCGGACGCTGACGCACGCCGATATGACCTTCGCCCTTGCCGACGCCGGTGGACCAGAGTTTGTCGACCTTGACCGACGGCTCGAACTTGACCAGCTCGGCAGGTTCCTGCGCCTTCTTGGCTGCAGCGTCCTTCCCGGCAAACCAGCCCTTGACCGTGCTGCAACCGGCTAACGACATGCCCATCAGGGCGATCAACGCAATGCGCTTGTACATGGTGTCCTGCTTCATCAAATCTGCTCCGCCGGATCGGGCACTTTGCCGCCCACATCCATCAGCTTGGTTTCCAGCAACCGGCGCTGCGGCGAGGCCACATCCACCGTGGTCAATGCCTTGGCGTACAACGCACGCGCTTCATCGGTCTTGCCCTGCACGACCAGCGCATCGGCGCGGATCTCCAGGCTGCTGTGATCCTGTGCATCGGCCAGCAGCTTGATCGCCTCGTCGGGCTTGCCGCTTTCGGTCAGCACACGTGCCAGACGCTGCTGCACGATCTGCTTGAGCTCGCCTTCGGCCGGTACGTCGCGCAGGGTCTTGATCGCTTCGGAATGCTTGCCAGCGTCCACTTGCGCCTTGGCCAGTCGCAGCGCCGCCAGCTCGGCGTAGATGCCGCCCTTGCCGTCGTCGAGTGCCACGATGTCCTTGGCCGCCTTGTCCAGGTCCTTGCCCTGGATCGACTTCACCACTGACTCGTAACGGGTGTTGGCTTCCACCAGTGCGGTGTTGGTGTGCTTCTGCCACCACTGCCAGCCCAGGATCAGTGCCAGACCCACCACGACGCCGCCTAACAGCCCTGCGCCATTCTTTCTCAACCAGGAACGAACGCGTTCGCCTTGTTCGTGTTCGTCCAGCAGATCGTCGATCGCCATGCGTACTCTCGCTCCGTCATCCCGGAGGCGCGGAACATCAAAAGGGGAAAATGAAAAACCGCAGTCCGCTTCACTCGGAAGCAGGTACCACGGAGCCGTCGGAGGATACCGCAAAACGCGCCACATTAGCGCGCTGGAAAGGTTTCACATCGACGATACTGCCGCCTTGCTGAACCTCTACCGCCGAGGCATTGCCCAGCACGATGCGCCCTACCTGACCGGGCGTGTAGCTACGCTGCTCGCCGGCAT
Organism: Xanthomonas sp. 3058; assembly: GCF_014199765.1. Taxonomy (NCBI): domain Bacteria; kingdom Pseudomonadati; phylum Pseudomonadota; class Gammaproteobacteria; order Lysobacterales; family Lysobacteraceae; genus Xanthomonas; species Xanthomonas sp. 3058. The sequence continues at coordinate 50,858 of NZ_JACHOF010000024.1, forward strand.
GGATCAGGGCTTTTTCGACCGCCGTGCCATCCGGTGCCAGGATCTGCACCCAACTGTCGCCGCTGAACCGCAGCGAGAGACTGCCGTGCTTGGCAGGATCGGCCGCAGGAACTTCGGTTGCGGTGTCGCCGCGCGGCACCGGCGTCATCGACGCGATATACGGCGCCGGCTGTTCGCGCGGCACGGCGGCCGGTTGCGCTGCGGCATCCGCCGGCGTTCCGGCCTTGGTTGTCTCCGGCATGCTGTCCAGCGAGACCGTGCTGGGCGCGCCGCCGTCCAGATGCGAACGGGTGGCATACCAGACCGGCACCGCGAACACGCAGGTGATGACCACATACATCGCCTTGCGCGCGGTGCTTTCAATAATGCGGCGTGCACGCGGGGTATGGGTGTGGCTGACCAGCTTGACCGGCTCGATCGGCGCGATGGTCGCCTGTTGCAGCAATGGCGCCAGATCGACCTGCAGCAAGCGGGCATAACTGCGCAACTGGCCGCGCACGAAGACCGGCGCGCCCAGGCGCTGCCATTCTTCCTGCTCCAGCGAACGCACCACATGCGTGGGCATGTGCAGCTTGCCGGCGACATCGTCAAGACTCAGGCCTGCTGCCTCGCGCGCTTCGCGCAAATGCTGTCCACAGCCCTTTTCCTGCTCGAAAAGGTTCGGGTTGGAATCACTGGTCACAATGCATTGGCCCCGGAGTTAGCGGTCGCTGCGTCAGGGAATTCCTTGACCAACCGCTGTTGATAACGGCCGGCAGCTACCTTGTCGCCGAGCCCTTGCTCAATCTGAATGGCGAGTTGTAACACGGAAGCAGTTGCCGGTGCAGCCGCCAGACGTCGTTCGATAAATGCACGCGCTTCAAAATAATTGCGACGCCCCGCTTCGGAGCGCGCCATCGATTCGAGCGCATACGCGTTGGTTGGATCCAGCTCGAGCGCTTTGCGCAGGTCGCTGACCGCGCGCTCGGGCTGGCCCGCCTTGAGTGCGCAGCCACCGGCGTTGCCGAGCGCGGAGGCTGGAGATGCGTAATTTCTGTCGGCCAAGGCGCGATCGAACCATGTCAGCGCCTCGGCAGGTGAACCGTTCGCGCACAGCCACGCACCATAGTTGTTCAACACATCGCCACGTTGCGGGGCCAATTCTGCGGCCCGCCGATACGACGCGCCCGAGCCAGCCGTATCGCCCCTGGCACCCTGGATCAAGGCCAGCATGCCGATGGCATCTACCGATTGCGGATCCTTCTTCAAGGCCGCGCGTACCTGCTGTTCGGCGCCGACGTAATCGCCGGTCTGCAGCCGGTTGCCGGCCAGACCGAGCTTTTCCTGCACGGCCAGACGGTCTTTGGTGGCGCTGCTGTCGCGGAACGAATAGATCGGCGCGACTTCTTCCACGCTCTTGACCGAGCCGGCCTTGGCATTGCGACCGCCGCAGCCGACCGCACTGAGCGCGATCGCCACGGCCGCCATTAACGCGAGATCACGCTGCCGCATCTCGATCGGCCTGCCCTTCCAATGTGCGGCGGAATTCCGCCTGGCGACGGGTACGGTCCATGACCTGCCCCTTGAGCTGCCCGCATGCCGCGTCGATGTCGTCGCCGCGCGTGCGGCGGACCATCGTCAGCACCTGCGCGTCGAGCAGGATCTTCTGGAATGCGCGGATCTCCGTTTCGCCCGAGCGCTCGTAGCGCGTGCCCGGGAACGGGTTGAACGGAATCAGGTTGACCTTGCCGGCGTCCTTGGACTGCACCGCATTGTCGAACTGGCGCATCAGCCGCGCCAACTGGCGCGCATGCTCCGGCTGGTCGTTGATGCCCCTCATCAAGGTGTATTCGAACGTCACCGAGTCGCGCTTCTTGTTGCCGCGCAGATAACGCGCGCACGACTCCATCAACTCGGCGATCGGGTATTTCTTGTTCAACGGCACCAGGCTCTCGCGCAGCGCGTCGTTGGCGGCATGCAGCGAAACGGCCAGCGACACATCGCTCTCGGTCGAGAGCCGGTCGATCATCGGCACCAGGCCAGAGGTCGACAGCGTCACCCGCTTGCTGGCCAGGCCATAGCCCAGATCGTCGCGCATCACGCTCATCGCGCGCACGACGTTGTCGAAATTCATCAGCGGCTCGCCCATGCCCATCATCACCACATTGGTGAGACGGCGTTGCTGGTGCGGCACGTTGCCCAGATGGCGTGCGGCCACCCACACCTGCCCGACGATCTCGGCGGTGGTGAGGTTGCGATTGAAGCCCTGGGTGGCGGTCGAACAGAAGGTGCAGTTCAAGCCGCAACCGACCTGGGAGGACACGCACAGCGTGCCGCGACCCTTGTCGGGGATGTAGACGGTTTCGATCGCATTCTTGCCGTCGGTGCCCATGGCCAGCAGCCATTTGTGGGTGCCGTCGGTAGAAGGCTTGTCGAACACGACATTCGGGACGAGGACCTCGGCATGCTGGTGCAACTTCGCACGCAATGCCTTGCCGAGGTCGGTCATCTGGTCGAAATCGGTGACGTAGCGATGATGGATCCACTTCATCACCTGATGGGCACGGTAACGCGCCTCGCCGAGCGTGTCGGCAAAGAAGCGCTCCAGTCCCTCGCGATCGAGGTCGAGCAGGTTCTGCTTGCGCAGGTCCGGGGCACGGACGGGAACGTCCTGCAGCACGGAGGGGATCACGACCTCATTCACGATTCGACTCTCTCGGCCTCAGCGCGAGACCACTTCAGTAGCGGCAAAGAAATACGCGACTTCGTTGGCAGCGTTCTCGACCGAATCCGAGCCGTGGGCGGCGTTGGCATCGATCGAATCGGCGAAGTCGGCGCGGATGGTGCCCGGCGCAGCGTCCTTGGGATTGGTCGCGCCCAGCAGGTCGCGGTGTGCGGCAACGGCGTTATCGCCTTCCAGCGCCTGGATCATCACCGGGCCGGAGATCATGAACTCGACCAGCGCGTTGAAGAACGGACGCTCGCGGTGCACCGCGTAGAAGCCTTCGGCTTCGCGGCGCGACAGCTGCTTGTACTTGGCGGCAACGACCTTCAGGCCAGCCTTCTCGAAGCGGCTGTAGATTTCGCCGATGACGTTCTTGGCAACGGCGTCGGGCTTGATGATGGACAGGGTGCGCTCCAGCGCCATGGGAAGATCTCCGTTGGGCGGGCCACTGAAGACCCGAGGTTAACATGAAAAAAACCCGCGTCAAAACGCGGGCTTAGGCTTCTTTGCGATGGTCAATTCTATCTCTTTGGCATTGGATTTGCACACCGCCCCCTGAATCGTGCTGCGTTGCCGCATGACCCGCCTGCCGGCAGCCCGTAGACTCAAACAATCGTTTGATTGAGTTCCACCCAGCGCATGGTCAAGCCCGCCCACTTCTCCACCAAGGACCGCATCCTCGGCGCGGCCGAGGAGCTGTTCGCCCAGCATGGCTTCGCCGGGACCTCGCTGCGCCAGCTGACCACCCAGGCCGACGTCAATATCGCAGCGGTCAACTACCACTTCGGCTCCAAGGAAAACCTGGTCAACGAGGTCTTTCGTCGTCGTATGGACGAAATGACCGCAGCCCGCTTGCAACAGCTGGAGACCGCCAAGCGCCTGCACCCCGGCGAACTGACGCCGGTGCTGGCCGCGTTCGTCGAGCCGGCCCTGGCGATGGCGCAGGACCGCCAGAACGGTGGTGCGTTCGTGCGTGTGATCGCACGCGCCTACGCCGAAAAGAACGACAACCTGCGCAAGTTCCTGTCCGACCACTACGGCCATGTGCTGCGTGAATTCGGCAAGGCCATTGCCGCATGCGTGCCGGGCCTGAGCAAGGAAGAGCTGTACTGGCGGCTGGATTTTCTGGCCGGTGCGCTCACCTACGCCATGGCCGACTTCGGGCTGATCAAGCGCCCGGCCGGCGTCAGCGAGGCCGACCATCGTGCGCGGGCCGCGCGCGAACTCATTCGTTTCGCGGAACCCGGTTTCCGCGCTCATTCCACACAGTAAACGTTCGACCAAGAGGCTAATTGCTATGTCCAATCCGTTGCTAGTCCGTCGTGCCGCCGTGCTCGGTGCCGGCGTCATGGGCGCGCAGATCGCCGCGCATCTCACCAACGCCGGTGTCGACACCGTGCTGTTCGACCTGCCCGCCAAGGAAGGTCCTGCCGACGGCATCGTGCTCAAGGCCATTGCCAACCTCGGCAAGCTCAGCCCTGCCCCGCTCGCCAGCAAGGCCTTGGCCGAGGCGATCACGCCGGCCAACTACGAAAGCGGCCTGGAGCAGTTGCGCGATTGCGACCTGATCATCGAAGCGATCGCCGAGCGCATGGACTGGAAGCAGGACCTGTACAAGAAGATCGCCCCGTTCGTGGCCGATCACGCCGTGTTGGCCTCCAACACCTCGGGCCTGGGCATCAACAAGCTCTCCGACGTGCTGCCCGAGCAACTGCGCCACCGCTTCTGCGGCGTGCATTTCTTCAACCCGCCGCGTTACATGCATCTGGCCGAGCTGATTCCGGCCAAGGGCACCGACAAGGCCGTGCTGGAAGGGCTGGAAAGCTTCCTGGTGACCACGCTCGGCAAGGGCGTGGTGTATGCGAAGGACACCCCCAACTTCATCGGCAACCGTATCGGCGTGTTCTCGATCCTGTCCACCATCCACCACACCGCCGAGTTCGGCCTGGGCTTCGATGAAGTCGATGCGCTGACCGGTCCGCTGGTCGGGCGCCCGAAGTCGGCGACCTACCGCACCTCGGACGTGGTCGGCCTGGACACCATGGCGCACGTGATCAAGACCATGGGCGACACCCTGCCGGACGATCCGTGGCATCAGTATTTCAAGTCGCCGAAGTGGCTGGAGGCGTTGATTGGCAAGGGCGCGCTCGGCCAGAAGGTCGGTGCCGGCATCTTCCGCAAGGTCGGCAAGGACATCGTGGTGCTGGACCTGGAGAAACAGGATTACAGAACCGCCGATCGCAGCGCTGCACCGGAAGTGATCGAGATCCTCAAGATCAAGAATCCGGCCGAAAAGTTCGCCAAACTGCGCGAAAGCCAGCATCCGCAGGCGCAGTTCCTGTGGGCCAGCTTCCGCGACCTGTTCCACTACAGCGCCTTCCATCTGGCCGACATCGCCGAGACTGCGCGCGACGTGGATCTGGCGATCCGCTGGGGCTACGGCTGGTCGCTTGGCCCGTTCGAAACCTGGCAGGCCGCCGGCTGGAAGCAGGTGGCGCAGTGGATTGCCGAAGATATCTCCAACGGCAAGAGCATGAGCAGCGCACCGCTGCCGAATTGGGTGTTCGATGGCCGCGATGGCGTGCATGCGGCCGAAGGGTCGTACAGCCCTGCGCGCGACGCCAAGCTGCCGCGCTCGGCACTGCCGGTCTACAAGCGCCAGCGCTTCCCCGATCCGCTCCTGGGCGAGCAGTTCTCGCCGGGCGAGACGGTGTTCGAAAACGATGGCGTGCGCATGTGGCACGACGGCGACGACATCGCGGTGGTCAGCTTCAAGACCAAGATGAACACCGTGTCCGATCACGTACTCAACGGCTTGCAGGACGTGGTTGGCCGCGCCGAGAAGGACTTCGCCGGGCTGGTGATCTGGCAGCAGAAGGAACCCTTCTCCGCCGGCGCCGATCTGGCTGGCGCGCTGGGCCTGCTGCAGGCCGGCAAGGTGGATGCGTTCGAAGCCTTGGTCGCCAACTTCCAGGCCACCAGCCAGCGCATCAAGTACGCGCAGGTCCCGGTGATTTCGGCCGTGCGCGGCCTGGCGCTGGGCGGCGGTTGCGAGTTCCAGATGCACAGCGCCAAGACCGTGGCCTCGCTGGAAAGCTACATCGGTCTGGTCGAGGCCGGCGTCGGCCTGCTGCCGGCCGGCGGCGGACTGAAGGAAATCGCCGTGCGCGCCTCGCAAGCCGCGGGTCCGGGCGGCGATGTGTTCGCCGAACTGAAGAAGACCTTCGAAACCATCGCGATGGCCAAGGTCTCCAACTCGGCGGTCAACGCCCAGGAACTGGGCCTGCTGCGCGGCACCGACAAGGTGGTGTTCAACAGCTTCGAGGCGCTGCACATCGCCAAGGCCGAAGCGCGCGCGCTGGCCGAGGGCGGCTACCGCGCCCCGCTGCCGGCACGCCGCATCCAGGTCGCCGGCGACGTCGGCATCGCCACCTTCAAGATGCTGCTGGTCAACATGCTGGAAGGCCGCTTCATCAGCGAATACGACTACGAAATCGCCACCCGCATCGCCACCGTGATGTGCGGCGGCGAAGTCGATCGCGGCGCGCTGGTCGACGAGGAATGGCTGCTCAAGCTGGAGCGCAAGCACTTCGTCGAACTGGCCCAGCAGGAAAAGACCCAGGCGCGGATTGGGCACATGCTCAAGACGGGTAAGCCGCTGAGGAACTGAGATTCGGGATTCGGGATTGGGGATTCGTAACAGCGGCTCCCCTGCCCTCCAACATTCTCGCCTCCACCAAATTCATCCGCCGGGCAGGACACATTCGGGCATCGGGATTCGCTTTGACGAATCCCCAATATCGAATCCCCAATCCCGGCTATCGGAGATAGCCATGAGCAAGCAGATTCAAGAAGCCTACATCGTTGCCGCCACGCGTACGCCGGTCGGCAAGGCGCCCAAGGGCGTGTTTCGCAATACCCGTCCCGACGACATGCTGGCGCACGTGTTGCGCGCGGTGGTGGCGCAGGCGCCGGGTATCGATCTGTCGCGGATCGACGATGCCATCATCGGCTGCGCGATGCCCGAGGGCGAGCAAGGCATGAACGTGGCGCGCATCGGCGTGCTGCTGGCCGGCCTGCCCAACACCGTGGCTGGTCAGACCATCAATCGTTTCTGTTCGTCCGGCATCCAGGCCATCGCAATGGCGGCCGACCAGATCCGTCTGGGCAACGCCGACCTGATGCTGGCCGGCGGCACCGAGTCGATGTCGATGGTGCCGATGATGGGCAACAAGGTGGCGATGTCGCCAAGTGTGTTTGCCGACGACCATGTGGCCATTGCCTACGGCATGGGCATCACCGCCGAAAAGGTCGCCGAAGAATGGAAGGTCTCGCGCGAAGATCAGGATGCATTCGCGCTGGCCTCGCATCAGAAGGCGATTGCAGCGATCGCGGCGGGCGAGTTCCGCGACGAGATCACCCCGTACGAAATCCTCTCGCATCAACCTGACCTGCAAGGCAACGTCATCGCGCTGCGCAAGCGGCTGGTCGACACCGATGAAGGCCCGCGCCCGGATAGCTCGCTCGAAGGCCTTGCCAAACTGCGCCCGGTGTTCCGTAACGGCCAGTTCGGCGGCAGCGTCACCGCCGGCAATTCGTCGCAGATGAGCGATGGCGCTGGTGCGGTGCTACTGGCCTCCGAGCAGGCGATCAAGGATTACGGTCTGACCCCGCTGGCCCGCTTCGTCAGCTTCTCGGTGGCCGGCGTGCGCCCGGAAGTGATGGGCATCGGCCCGATCGCCGCGATTCCCAAGGCGCTCAAGCAGGCCGGCCTGACCAAGGACCAGATCGACTGGATCGAGCTCAACGAAGCCTTCGCTGCACAGGCGTTGGCGGTGATCCGCGATAGCGAGCTGGATCCGTCCAAGGTCAACCCGTTGGGCGGCGCGATCGCGCTTGGCCACCCGCTCGGCGCGACCGGCGCGATCCGTGCTGCCACGCTGGTGCACGGCCTGCGTCGTCGTCAACAGAAGTACGGCATGGTGACCATGTGCATCGGCACCGGCATGGGCGCGGCGGGCATCATCGAGGCGCTGTAAACCGCGCAGCCAGCGGCCCGGCAGCGACTGCCGCTGCGATGGCCCGGAATGGATTGGAGCGCGCGCGCTCCAATCCACTGTCTCCGACCGATCCATTGCCGTCGGCAAGCGGACCGCTTGTCGGGCTATGCCACAAGGCAGCGGCTGGACACCCAAGCGGTGCGGGATTATTCTGACCTCTCGGAGATGGCGTTCCTCCGCGCTGTACCATCAACCGTAGCGATCGCTACTGATGACGCCTACAAGAACTCTGGCCCGGCCAGGGATTGTAGGCGCGTCTCTGCTCACAACTCCCTGCCGTGCCAGCCCTCACGTCCCGAGCGACAGGCTGCCATGTCCAGATTCCGCCTTCCCGAGTATTTCGATCTTTTCCTACAGCTTGCCAAGTGGCTGGCGATCGCCAGCGTGGTGGGCGTCCTGGCGGGTACGGCGTCGGCGCTGTTTCTGCTGGCGCTGGAGGCGGCGACCGCCTGGCGTGAAAGCCATGCATGGGTACTCTGGCTGTTGCCTGTGGCCGGATTCGGCGTTGGCCTGGTCTATCACTTGCTGGGCAAGGACGTGGACGCGGGCAACAACCTGATCATCGACGAAATCCACGATCCCCGGAAAACGTTGCCGCTGCGCATGGCGCCGCTGGTGCTGGGGGGCACGGTGATCTCCCACTTGTTCGGCGCCTCGGTCGGGCGCGAGGGCACGGCGGTGCAGATGGGCGCGGCGCTCGCCGACCAACTGACGCGCGTATTCCGTCTCCTGCACCAGGACCGGCGCCTGCTGCTGATGGCCGGCATCAGCGCCGGTTTCGCCTCGGTGTTCGGCACGCCGCTGGCGGGTGCGATCTTCGGGCTCGAAGTCCTGGTCATCGGCCGCTTGCGTTACGACGCGCTGTTGCCTTGCACGGTGGCCGCGATCGTGGCCAATCAGGTGTGCCTGGCCTGGGGCATCCACCACACGCACTATGCGATCGAGCGCATCGTGCCGGTCGGTGTCGGCAGCGTATTGGCGGTGATGACGGCCGGCGTGGTGTTCGGCCTGGTCGGCAGGCTGTTCGCCACGGCCACGCATCGCCTGGGTCAATCGGTCAAGCAGGCGATCGCCTATGCGCCGCTGCGGCCCCTGCTGGGTGGCGTGGTGATTGCCCTGGCGGTCTGGCTGCTGGGCACGCAGCGTTACATCGGGCTGGGCATCCCGGAGATCGTGCGCGCCTTCCACGAACCCATGGCACCCTGGGATTTTCTCGGCAAGGCCTGCTTCACCGTGGCGTCGTTGGCCACCGGCTTCAAGGGTGGCGAGGTCACTCCCTTGTTCTACATCGGCGCGACCCTGGGCAACGCACTGGCGCCCCTGCTGCAACTGCCGTTCTCGATGCTGGCCGGGCTGGGCCTGGTCGCGGTGTTCGCCGGCGCGTCCAACACCCCGATCGCCTCGACGCTGATGGCGGTCGAACTGTTCGGCGCCGACATCGCCCCCTTTGCCGCCGTTGCCTGTATCACCGCCTACCTGTTCTCCGGCCATCGCGGCATCTATCACGCGCAGCGCATCGGCGATGGCAAGCATCATCGGCGTAGCATCGGTCCGGAAGACACCGCACGGCATGCCGACCTGCCTGCGGCGGACTCGCAGCGCAGCGCCGCCGCGGACCACGACAACAGGCAGTGAGTCGCTGCGGTCGTGGCGGCAGCCGCTCGAGCTGCCGCTGCGCTAAGTGCCTGCCCTGCCCTTGTCGGCGCGCGCCTGCGCCCTGGCCTCGCGCAGGCGATCGAGCTTTTCCTTGAGCTTGATCTCCAGCCCGCGCGGCACCGGGGTGTAATAGACCCGCTCGCCCATTGCATCCGGAAAGCCGGTCTGGTCCAGCGCGATCCCGCCTTCGGCATCGTGGTCGTATTGATAGTCCTGACCGTAGCCGAGCGTCTTCATCAGCTTGGTCGGCGCATTACGCAGATGCAGCGGCACTTCTTGCGTGCCGGTGGCGCGCACCTCGGCCTTGGCCTGGTTGAAGGCCGCGTAGCCGGCGTTGGACTTGGCGGTGCTGGCCAGATACAGCACCAGTTGCGCGAAGGCCAGTTCGCCTTCCGGGCTGCCGAGACGCTCGTAGATATCCCAGGCCTCCAGCGCCATGCTCTGCGCGCGCGGATCGGCCAGGCCGATGTCCTCGATCGCCATGCGGGTCAGCCGCCGCGCCAGATAGGCCGGATCGCAACCGCCGTCGAGCATGCGGGTGAGCCAGTACAACGCGGCATCGGGATTGGAGCTGCGTACCGACTTGTGTAGCGCCGAGATCTGGTCGTAGAACTGCTCGCCATTCTTGTCGAAGCGGCGGGTGCGGTCGGCCAGCACCTGCAGCAGCGTCTGCGGGGTGATCTCACCGCCCTCGCCGCTCGCCAGTTCTGCGGCGATCTCCAGCAGCGTGAGCGCCCGCCGCACATCGCCGTCGGCCGCGCTGGCGATTTCCAGCAGCGAGGCATCGCTGACCTGGATCGTCTCCTGCCCTAGCCCACGCTCCGGATCGTGCAGCGCGCGCTGCAAGGCCTCGACGATGTCCTGCGGCGAAACGCCTTCCAGCACATGCACGCGGCAACGCGATAGCAATGCCGAGTTCAATTCGAACGAGGGATTTTCGGTGGTCGCGCCGACGAACAGGATCGTGCCGCGCTCGATATGCGGCAGGAACGCGTCCTGCTGCGCCTTGTTGAAGCGGTGCACCTCGTCGACGAACAACACCGTGCGGCGACCGCTGGCGAAGCGCTGCGCAGCTTCGGCCAGTACCTGGCGTACCTCGGGCAAACCCGACAGCACCGCCGAGATCGCCTTGAACTCGGCATCGGCATAATGCGCCAGCAGCAGCGCCAGGGTGGTCTTGCCGCAGCCGGGCGGGCCCCACAGGATCATCGAATGCACGCGGCCGGATTCCACAGCGCGTCGCAACGCGCTATCGGGCGCCAGCAGTCGCTTCTGCCCGACCATTTCGTCGAGGGTGCGCGGACGCATGCGCTCGGCCAGCGGACGCAGATGCTCGCCGTCTACGCTGAGCAGATCGGCTTCGGGAGCGATGGGGAGCTTGGTTCGTGCCACGGGTCATTGTATCGCGTCAGCCAACGCCCTTCTGCGAAGAAGGCCGCTGGCTGCGCGGATGCTGCAAGCGAGGGCTAGAGCGTGTTATGAACTTTGCTCTTGTCACGCTAACGTATGCGGATGAAGCCTCGTAAGCCATATCCGACCGATATCTCCGACGAAGAATGGG
>NZ_JACHOF010000025.1:0-61503 GCF_014199765.1 Xanthomonas sp. 3058
CGCCACGCCCGATCCACTCGCGCACCAGCGTACGACGCGCCGGTGCGCTTACCACTTTTTTCGCAGCGCATCCTTGATCAGGTCGTTCTCGAACAGCTGCGCCCGCTTCGGCTTCGCGCAGGAAGCCAATAATCTGTTCCTCGGTAAAGCGCTTCTTCACGTCCGATCTCCTCGGGGTAGGGAATTGGACTCCAAACTGAGGCGCCACTCAAAATCGGGGGGACGTCGCCGGCATCCTGGTCTCTGAATAGTCAGAAATGGATGGATGAAAGTATGAAAAATTTCGGGCGGCGATGCTTGATCTGAGCATTGCCGGTTAAGCATTTCTCACAGGTTTTTGCATCTTTTCATGCCCGGCGATTTTCGGCGATCTTCATGGCGTGCCATGTCTCGGTCGGTAAAACGGAGTGGGTAGCCTGGTCGATTTAGGTAATATCCATTTGCAAGATGACCTCGCAGACACAATGACGACGATTGCAGTTGTAACTGCATGTAGAGCATCGCTGCCAACATTTTCCGTTATTTCCTTCGCAGTCGTGGGGAACTTCCTGATTGAGAAGGTGCGCCATGACAGGCATAGTGCAAGCCATTATCGAGCGAGCACCATGACGACCACTCATTCCCAACTTGTTGGCGCGCTGATCAAGGGAATGCGTCGCGCCCAGGCTGCACGCGCGGCCTCGGTGGCCTACTGCACCGGGCTGGCGCAACAGATAAGCACCGGCTTCGGCACGCCGGACGATGCGGGCAAGGTGCTGGAGATGTTCGCGCTCGACGCCGAGCAGATCCGTGAGCTGGGGTTGATCGGCGTCGAAGAACTTGGCGAGACGGTGTGCCACGCCTGGTCGATCAATGCCGGTGAGCTGGAGCGGGTGATGCAGTGGTTCTCTGCGCCACGGGTCGAATTTGTTGGCAAGCATTGCAGCGAGCTGATCCGGGCCGGGCGTATCGGGCCGGTGCTGACCATGGCCCGGGAGCATGCGCTGCAGTGCCATCGCTGAGCGCCGGCAGACCAACGTAAAACTCGGCGCTTTACGCTAGCCTTCGCAACGGCAATACTCGCTGACCCCTCCCAACCCTTTAGTTTTGCCAATGCGCCAGGTTCCGCCCGCCTCACCCGCCGCCGCCGCCGCCAAAGCCAAATTGCTGGAGGAGCTCCGTAAGCTGGAGCAGGAAGAGGCCCAGCTGAAGTATGCCCAGACGCTGGAAGCGTTCGACCATGTTGTCGAGGTGCTCACCCAGTTCGGTAGCCGGTTCAACGCAAAACAGAAGTCACAGATCGCCTCCCTGGCGATGACTGGCAAGTCCAAGGGGCCGCTGTCGTCCACCGGCGAAGTCGTGGCCAAATACTGGATTCCGCACTCCGGCGAGACCTGGTCCGGGCGCGGTCGCACGCCGCGGGCGTTCAAGGCCTGGGAAGGCACCAGCTCCTACAAGGAATGGAAAGCCAATCATCCGGACAAGCGGTTTCCGTTGTATCCGGGTTGAGGTTTATTGAAGTCAGGGCATTGCTGGTACGGTCTTTTTGTTGGGTGTTTGCCAGCGATCGATCGGCGCATGGTCGTTTGAAGTCGTCGTTCGCGGTCCTGCGCGATCTGCAGTTGCAGTTGCAGGAACCGCGCCGCGTCAGTGCATACCGAGACTTTTTCGCAGCCTGCCGGCCTGCATTCCAGTTCCTGCGCGTCCGTTAGCTTTCTGTCGCTGACTTGGCCGGGTTTCAACTCGGGCAAGGGGCAATGCTGCCACCTTCTTCCTGGCTTGGCACAGTGTCTGGTTGAACCGGGCCGACATAGGGCGGCATTCGATTGTGCAGCGGCATACCCCAATAAACTGCAGTTGCGTTGCGTGGAAAGCGTTCAAACTATCGCCCGCACGCCAACGTGAAAAACGCGCCGCCCGCCAGAAATCAGCGGGCAGCGCGCTTGTTTCACCGCTCAAGCGTTACTGATCGCTTTTGCACTCAAACACCGAGACGCTACGCGGCGGTGCCAGAAACTCGCTGGCGCCTGCGGGCATCATGTCCACTTCCAGCGCCTCGTCGGTCGACAACACCAGCTTCCAGTACACCGCCTCGTCGGTGGCGGGCAGGGTGAAGGTCACGCCCTCATGGTAAGCGTTGATGACGATCAACAAGGTGGCGTCGTTGGCCAGTTCCTTGACGCCTGAGGTCTGCGCCTTGCCTTCCAGCAGCAAACCCACCGAGCGCGCGCCGGTATCGTTCCAGTGCGCCTCTTCCATCTCGCTGCCACCCGGATTGAGCCAGATGAGATCGCGCAGGCCGGCTTCCTCGTTGTACTGGCCATTGAGGAAGCGGCCGCGCGACAGGATCGGGTAGCGCTTGCGTAACTGCGTGAGCGCCTTGACGAACTCGGTCAGGCGGCCATCGGTGGGGTCATTCTCCCAATCCAGCCAGGTGATCGCGTTGTCCTGGCAATAGGTGTTGTTGTTGCCGCCTTGCGATTGCGCACGCTCATCGCCGGCCAGCACCATCGGCGTACCTTGCGACAGCAACAGCGTGGCGAGCAGGTTCTTCATCTGCCGCTCGCGGATCTGCAGGATGTCGGGGTTGTCGGTGTCGCCTTCTTCGCCGTAGTTGCACGACCCGTCATTGGACGAACCGTCGCGGTTGTCCTCGCCGTTGTCGATGTTGTGCTTCTCGTTGTAGCTCACCAGATCGCGCAGGGTGAAGCCATCGTGCGCGGTGATGAAGTTGACCGAGGCCCACGGACGACGGCCGCGACGATCGAATAGATCTGCCGAACCGGTAAAGCGCGTGGCGAACTCGGCCAGCATGCCCTCGTCGCCCTTCCAGAAGGCGCGCGCGTTGTCGCGGAACTTGTCGTTCCATTCCGTCCAGCCAGGCGGGAAATGGCCCACCTGGTAACCGCCCGGGCCACAGTCCCATGGCTCTGCGATCAGCTTGATTTCCGATAGCAGCGGGTCCTGGTTGCACGCATCCAGGAAGCCGCCACGTTGATCGAAACCGCTCGGCTCGCGGCCAAGAATCGTGGCCAGGTCGAAACGGAAACCGTCCACGTGCATCTCGCCCGCCCAGTAGCGCAGCGAATCGTTGACGAACTGGATCACCCGCGAATTGCTGAGATTCAGCGTGTTTCCGGTGCCGGTGTCGTTGATGTAATAGCGTTTGTCTTCGGCGAGGCGGTAATAACTGGCGTTATCGATGCCCTTGAACGACAGCGTCGGCCCCAGCTCGCTGCCTTCTGCGGTGTGGTTGTAGACCACGTCCAGAATGACTTCCAGGCCTTGCTTGTGCATGGCCTTGACCATGTCGCGGAACTCGTCGCGATGGCCGCTGGCCAGATAGCGCGATTTCAACGCGAAAAACCCGATGGTGTTGTAGCCCCAGTAGTTGCGCAGGCCCTTGTCGAGCAGATGCTGGTCGTCCAGATACGCATGGACCGGCAATAGCTCGACCGCAGTGACACCCAGGTCCTTGATGTATTGCAGCACCTGCGGCTGCGCCAGGCCGGCGAAGGTGCCGCGCACGGCCTCTGGCACCTGTGCATTGCGCATGGTGTAGCCGCGTACGTGGGTTTCATAAATCACCATCTCATTCCACGGCTTCAGCAGCTGCGTGTCGTCTTCCCAGTCGTAGGTATCTTCGACCACCACGCATTTGGGCATGAATGGCGCGCTGTCGCGCTCGTCGAAGCTGAGGTCGCCATCGGGATGGCCCACGGTGTAGCCATAGAGCTCGTCTGCCCACACCAGATCGCCTTCGAGTTCACGCGCATACGGGTCCATCAACAGCTTGTTGTGGTTGAAGCGATGACCTTCGGTCGGCGCATACGGGCCGTGGACGCGATAGCCGTAACGCTGGCCAGGTTTGACGTCGGGCAGATAGCCGTGCCAGATCTCGTTGGTGTATTCGGGTAGGTCGACGCGGACTTCGGTGCCCTGTTCGTCGAACAGGCACAGCTCCACCCGTGTGGCATGCGCAGAAAACAGCGCGAAATTGGTGCCTTTGCCATCGAACATGGCGCCGCGTGGAAACGGGCGTCCCTGGCGGATGCGGGAGGGGTTGGCATAGGCCGCGCTTGCTGGACGTCGCATGAAGAGTCTCGGGTGCGCCGGCATGCCGGCATGAGGGGGCGCAAGCATTGCGTTTTCAGCTGTGCAAAAGGCGTTACGACCGGAAGGGTGCCGCGTGAGGGCGACAGCCATGCTCGCATTGGCTGGACGTGGATAGCTGGGACAGGGGAGCTTTGCGCACGGTGCCATAGGTCGATGCGATCCGTCATGCGTAACGTAGCGCCCGGTTTGTCGCCCATCACCCCAATGCGGCACCTTGTGCCGCGCATGCACAGGTTGCTTGAGTGCCGCGCGCGCGCCCTGCTAGCATCGATGCAGTTGAGGTTGCGCAGTGCGTGCGTCGCCGCAACGTTCTTGGAGACGCTACGTTGTCCCATCCTCGGGCCGTCGCACACCAGTCGGGTTGTTTGCGTGCAGTGCAGGATTGCAGCTTGCACGCGCGATCGGCCGGAGGCGCGGACATGGCTCACCCGTCATCAGACTCCGAACCATGTCCAGGCCGCGCCGTGTGCCCGCTGCTATGAAAATCGCCATCCTCTCGCGCAACAGCAAGCTGTATTCGACCCGAAGGCTGATCGAAGCCGGGCGCAAGCGTGGCCATACCGTGCGCATCCTCGACCCGCTGCGCTGCTATATGCGTATCGCTGCCGATGGCTTCAGCCTGCACTACAAGGGCAAGCCCATCACCGGCTTCGATGCGGTCATCCCGCGCATCGGTGCCTCGGTCACCCGTTACGCCACTGCCGTGCTGCGCCAACTCGAGTTCATGGGTACCTATACGCCGAACCCGTCCGACGCCATCCTGCGTTCGCGCGACAAGCTGCGTGCGCATCAGTTGCTGGCGGCGCAAGGCATCGACATGCCGGTGACCGTGTTCGGCGACAACCCTGACGACACCCAGGATCTGCTGTCCATGCTCGGCCCGCCGCCGCACGTGGTGAAGTTGAACGAAGGCGCGCAGGGCGCCGGGGTGATCCTGACCGAGAAGGCCAGCGCCTCGCGCGGCGTGGTCGAGGCGCTGCGTGGGCTCTACGCCAACTTCATCGTGCAGGAGTTCATCGGCGAGGCCGAAGGCGCGGACCTGCGCTGTTTCGTGGTCGGCAACCGGGTGGTGGCGGCCATGCGCCGCCAGGCGGCCGAAGGCGACTTCCGCTCCAACCTGCATCTGGGCGGCAGCGCCGCCGTGGCCGAAGCCACGCCGCAGGAGCAGGAGGTGGCGGTGCGCTCGGCACGCGCACTGGGCCTGGCCGTGGCTGGCGTGGACCTGATTCGCTCCCGGCGCGGGCCGCTGGTGCTGGAGGTCAACTCGACCCCTGGCCTGGAAGGGGTGGAAGGTGTCTGCGGGGTCGATGTGGCGGCCAGCATCATCGAGCATCTGGAGCAGTCGATCCGTTGATCGGTATGTCGCCGCCCTTATCGAAAAATTAACGAAAATGTAATCCTTGGCCCGCTAGCCTCACCCGACCGTAGCTCCGCTCTCGGCAGTGACGGTGATCGGGATGAACTTTTGGCCCAAGTGCGGTGTCGCACTTGGGCCTTTTTATTGAACGACTTGCCGCCCCCGGGGTTCGCGTCTACATTCGCCAAATGTTAAATCGGTCAGACACAAGGAGGCGTCAGCATGGCCAATCAATCGAGCGCGGGGTGGCTGGCCACGGGTACCCGGTGCTTCCAACAGCCAGACGTGGCTGCGCGGGGCAGCGCCGACACCCTATTCAAGCCGCTGGCAGATCAGGTACGCGCGGGTCCGAGGAGGGCGCGAAAGACTCCGGGATCAGTCAGGATGAGCGCGTTAAGGTGGCGGCAGTGATCGACCGGATCCTGGCGCGACTGAAGGCATGTCCGAACGCGACGCTGCTGCCAGCACGGCGTGGCGCTATCGGCAGCGATCAGGAGGTCGTCACCAGAATTTTGACCAAGGCGAGCGAAAATAGCCGGCTGATGTGCCGGCGCCAGCGCGCACTTGGTTTTTGCAGATGAGCACCAAGCAGTGGATCACGGCCGCCCGTGCCGGATGACGACTGTGAGGCAAGACGAAATTTCTCGGCGCCAGCGCTAAAAACAGCTTAACCAATGAGGTTCCAGTGCGAATTCTAGTAATCGAAGACAACAGCGATATCGCCGCCAATCTGGGCGACTATCTTGAAGACCGTGGCCACACCGTGGACTTTGCCGCCGATGGCGTCACCGGTCTGCATCTGGCGGTGGTGCACGAGTTCGACGCCATCGTGCTCGACCTCAATCTGCCCGGCATGGACGGTATCGAGGTGTGTCGCAAGCTGCGCAACGAAGCGCGCAAGCAGACGCCGGTGCTGATGCTCACCGCGCGCGATTCGCTGGACAACAAATTGGCCGGCTTCGACTCCGGCGCCGACGACTATCTGATCAAGCCGTTCGCGCTGCAGGAAGTGGAAGTGCGGCTCAACGCGCTGTCGCGTCGCGGCAAGGGCGTCCACACGCGCGTGCTGGAAACCGGCGACCTGGAATACAACCTGGACACGCTGGAAGTGCGTCGTCGCGGCAAGCTGTTGCAGCTCAATCCGACCGCACTGAAGATCCTGCAGGCGCTGATGGAAGCCTCGCCGGCCGTGGTCACCCGCCAGGAGCTGGAAACCCGCGTCTGGGGCGAGGAGTTGCCGGATTCGGACTCGCTGCGCGTGCATATCCACGGCCTGCGCGCGGTCGTCGACAAGCCGTTCGACGTGCCGATGATCCAGACCCGTCATGGCATCGGCTACCGCATCGCTTCGCCCGATGCCTGAAAGCCATGGCGGCGTGCGGCCCGCTCCCAAGCGTGGCCGCTACCGGCGGCGCCTGCGCAGCCGCATCATCCTGTCGTTCGTGTTGTTGGGCTTCTGCCTGACGACACTGTTCGCCTTCGCCACCAACTGGGCGCGCTCGCGCGTGGAAAACCAGTTGGTCGAAGACGTGATGAATCGCAATATCGACGCGTTCGCGCAGCGCTTCTATTCCGACCCGTTGCGCAACCCCGATCTGCCGGTGCAGCAGATGCGTGGACGCGTGGTCAAAAGCGATAAGTTCGACGCGCTGCGGCTGGAGCAGCCGGAGTGGTACCGATTGCCCGACGGCATCCACACCATTTCCGGTGTGGACGAGAGCGGCAACGCGTATTCGTACAAGCTGGCCGTGCGCAAGACACCGAGCGAGTGGTTCTTCCTGGCCTACGACATGACCCAGACGCTCAAGGGCGAGATCCAGCTCAAGCGCACGTTGATGTTGTCGGTGCTGGTGTTCAGCGGATTTTCGCTGCTGATCGGCTGGTGGTCCGCCTCCAAGGTCATGCGCCCGGTGTCGGACCTGGCCGCGCGCCTGCGCGCTTACCGCGGCGGTACCAGCGAACCCAAGCCCTTGGCCGCGCACTTCCCCGATGACGAAGTGGGCCAGCTTGCCGAAGCGCTGGACGACTATTCGGCCCGCCTCACCGAAGTCGTGCAACGCGACCGCGAATTCAACGCCGACGTCAGCCATGAACTGCGCACCCCGCTGGCGGTGATTCGTGGCGCTACCGAATTGCTGCTCACCCGGCCCAACCTGGATGAAAAAGTGCTGCAACGTCTGCAGCGCATCCAGCGTGCCGAACTGCAGTGCAGCGACCTGATCGGCTCGCTGCTGCTGCTCTCGCGCAACGAACGCGGCCAGGGCAGCAGCAACGTCGCCAAGGTGGCCGAACAACTGATCGACGCGCATCGCGCACAACTTGGTGGCAAGCCACTGGAGTTGCTGATCGAAGGCGAGCGCGATCTGGTCATCGACGCCCCCGAGTCCGCACTGTCGGTCGCGCTAGGCAACCTGATCGGCAATGCGGTCAAGTACACCCAGGACGGCCAGGTGCGCGTGCGCGTGCTGAGCGATGCGGTGGAAGTCATCGACTCCGGCCCCGGCCTGAGCGAGGAGGACGCCGCCAAACTGTTCCAGCGCGGCTACCGCGGCACCCACGCCGGCCACTCGCAAGGCGGCGGCATCGGCCTGTCGATCGTCAGCCGGCTCTGCGATCTGTATGGCTGGCGGGTGAGTGTGCGCCCGGGGCAGGAGCGTGGCGTGATTGCCACGTTGGCGTTTCGGCGGTGATCAACGATGTAGGTCGGACAGGTCCGATGGCATCAGTTGGCGGTAGTGCAGCACCGTCAGGATATCCACCTGCGTTGGCGTAACGCGGTAGATCAGTCGGTAAGGGCGTTCCAGCAACTCCCGCACCTCAGCGGGTGCGTAGCGTGGCAGCGCTCTGCCCATCGCGGGCGAATGACCCAGCTCCAATGCGCGCCGCGCCAGGGCGACTGTCACCGCTTTCGCCATGGATGGTGCATGCTCTTTCAGATAGGCCTGGATTTCCAGCAGCCTGGCGTGGGCGCTTGGCGTCCAATACACCCTCACGCAGACAATTCAAGCTGCCGAAGCACATCCTCAGCAGCAATCAACTGCCCGCCATCTGCCTCTTCGATCCCCTTTTCAATAGCCCGGTGCAGTGCGGCTTGGTAGATCAGGTCCTCCCAGCGTGCATCTTCGGGCAACGCATCCACCAATTGGTGAGCTTGCTGTTTGAAGAGAGCGGACATGGCAGGCACCTCACGAAGAGTGGGTTCGATTCTAGTCCCCCAGCTGCGGGAGAGCCAGAACCGCTGGGGACGATCGCCGTATGCGGAGGGCAGTCGCTCATGGCGTGTGAGCGCGTACAACCGTCACAACCAATTCTCCCTCACGCGCAGTGATCTGCAGCTTGCAGCCAACCGCAAACCCCAACTGCTCCAGCCACAGCCCGCGCAAGCGCACGCTGGGAATGCGCTGGCTGTGCGGCCGGCCGGGTTCGGCCTCGTAGAACGCATAACCCACTGTGCAGCGCGTGGGCGTGCGCGCCTTGCGGCGTGGGCGCGGCGGCAGATCGTCCACGCGGCGCTTGGGGCGATGGTCGAAGTCGAGGTTGTCCACATCGAAGGTGGGCGATGGAACCAGCCGCACGGGCTGTGCATCGATCGCGCGCTCAGGCTGCTTGGCGGTAGCGGTGCGTTTGGCATTTGGTTTGGACAGCTTGGCGATTGGAGACTGCGCCCGGCTCATCGCCTCACCTCCGCCAGCACCATGGAGCGACGATGCTCACTCACCTGCACTATCGATACATTTGCCATGACAACGCCTCCTTCGAAGAACAGGCAACGTCGCCGGCCGGCGACGGGATGTCGGGAGGTTAGAAACCGCTCATAGCCGGCGGGCGTATTTCTCCCGAAGGAGTGTTGTATTAGCCGCCCTCCCGACGCAGGCATCGTGTCGGCTTGCACCTGCCAACAGGCACAAAAAACCCACCGGTTTGACGGAGGTGGGTACCGCTATGAGAGGAGTTTCTACGCTCCTTGAGGCAGGGGTTGCTACTGGTTGTTTGCAATGTCAATTGCAGGGAAGTAAATCAGGCGAAAGGTGACTTTCCTGATTCGAATGCATCACGCTGTTAGTGGCGCATGCCACATGTACCGGCAGGCCTGCTGTGCAGGAATAGTGGATTCCATGCATTGCATCCAAATCATTTTTCACCGATGTGATGGTGGCCGTTCTGCCGTGGCGCATATCGTATACGGGAGTATCAAACGTTAGTTCCCGATTCGATGGGTTTGAAGCGCCGCTCTGTAAGTCGCATCCAGCCGTTGCGCGTGTTGCGCCAACTGGTCGGTATTGCCCTCATTGCTTGCCACATCATCGGCAATGGCCAGTCGTTGTGTGCGAGAGCTTTGTGCTGCAATCATCTGATCGGCAAGGACTGACGTACTGCCATCGCGTTGCATCAGGCGGGCGTGTTGAAGCGCAACCGGTACGTCGACGACCAGGATGCGGTCGAGCCAGGGATAGGTCGCCCGTGCCCCTGCTTCAGCGAGTAATGGGATTGCTACGATAGCGTAGGGGTGATTGGCCGCTTTGGCTGCGCGCTGCAGTTCGGTGCGAATGGCAGGATGGGTGATCGCTTCGAGCGCTTTCCGCTCGGTTGGATCCGCGAAGACGATGTTGCGTAAGGCTTGCCGATCCAGCGTGCCATCCGGCAACAAAATGCCCTGGCCAAAGCGGTTTGTGATGCCATCAAGTATGAGACCCGGCGCCACCACCTGCCGCGCGACGATATCAGCATCAATCACCGGCACACCCAGCTTCTCGAACTCGGCGGCCAGGGCACTCTTGCCGGAGGCAATGCCGCCGGTAAGGCCGACGATGAAGTCGCTCATCGTCGTGCCCCGGTCAACGCAGGCCTGCGAAGTGCAGGTAGCCGTCCACCAGGTCGTTGCCCCAGAAGAACACCACCCAGCCGGCGATGGCCAGGTAGGGGCCGAACGGGATCGGGGTGGCGCGGTCGCGGCCTTTGGCCACCAGCCAGATCGAGCCGAGGATGGCGCCGACCAGCGAGGAGATCAGAATGATCGGCAGGATGCCTTTCAGCCCGCACCAGGCACCGAGCGCGGCCAGCAGCTTGAAGTCGCCATGGCCCATGCCTTCCTTGCCGGTGAGCTGCTTGAACAGCCACCACACCGTCCACAGCGAGACATAGCCGACCGCCGCGCCCAGCAGGGCGGGCTTGGCCGGCATGTAGAGGTTGTCCATCGAGCCGACCAGACCCAGCCACATCAGCGGCAAGGTCAGCTGGTCCGGCAGCAGCTTGTGGCGCAGGTCGATGCCGGACATCGCCACCAGAAAGCAACTCAGCACGATCGCGCCAAAGCCCTGCCAGCCGAAGCCGAAGCGCCAGACGCTGGCCACGCAAAGGATCGAGGTCAACAACTCCACCAGCGGGTACTGGAGCGAGATCGGCTTGCCGCTGTAGCGCGACTTGCCGCGCAGCATCAGCCAGCTGAAGAGGGGGATGTTCTCCCACCACTTGAGCTTGTCGCCGGTGACCGGGTCGTGCGAGGGCTCCACCACGATGCCCGGCGGCGGCGGCTCGTAGATGTCCGGCAGTTCCAGAATCTCGCGCGCATCGCGCCGCCACTGCCACTCCATGCGCTTGGGCAAGCGCAGGATCACCACGTTCAGGAAGCTGCCGATCAGCAGTCCCAGTCCGGCCGCGGCGGGAAAGCCGAGACCGGGATGCTGGTCGAGAAATGCCATTACGTCTTATCCAACCACTGCGCCGAGTTTGAAGATCGGAAGATACATGCCGATGACCATGCCGCCTACGATGGTGCCGATGAACACCATGATCAGCGGCTCCAGCAGGCTGCTGAGCGCGTCCACAGCGTTGTTGACTTCTTGCTCGAAGTACTCGGCAACCTTGAACAGCATGGCATCCAGTGCACCGGCCTCTTCGCCGATTGCGGTCATCTGGATGACCATGTGCGGGAACAAATTGACCTGTTTCATGGCCATGTTGACCGGATAGCCAACCGATACATCGTCCCGCATGCGGAGTACCGCCTCTTCGTACACCTTATTACCGGTAGCGCCAGCCACGATGCCTAGTGCTTCAACTAGTGGAACACCCGCCTTGAACGTGACAGCAGTGGTCCGAGCGAAGCGTGCGATAGCACTGTTATGCATGATCTGCCCGATAACCGGCACCTTCAGAATCAATCGGTCCATTCCGTGTTGCATGCGCGGGGAGCGCTTGTAGGCAAAAATGAAACCGACCACCCCCCCAACACTCGCAATCAGCATTAGCCACCAATATGAAACCATGAAGCGTGATGCATTAACAATCATCTGCGTAAATGCTGGAAGTTCAGCTCCGAACCCTTTGAAGACATCTTCAAATTGGGGTACCACGAAGATCAGTAGGATTCCGCTTACTAATAGAGCTACCGCCATAACCATTGCGGGATAAAATAATGCTTTTTTTATCTTTCCCTTTAATGCTTCTATGTTTTCTTTGTAGTTGGCAATTGTGTCTAGCACTGTTTCTAGCACGCCTGCACCTTCGCCCGCGCGGACGAGATTCCGGTAGAGCTCGTCAAACTGAACCGGATGCTTACTGATGGCTTCATGTAGCGAAGATCCGCCCTCGATATCGGTCCTTATCTGGCCGACCATTTTTCTCATTCGCGGGTTCTTGTGGCCCTCGCCAATGATCTCGAGCGATCCGACTATGGGAACGCCGGATTTCATCATGGTTGCCATCTGACGACTAAAAAACGCAATGTCCTTGGAGCTGACTTTTTTGCCAGCCGCGCCGAACAGGGGCTTAGGTTTTGGCTTGACGACAGTAGGCGTGATGCCTTGGCGGCGAAGTTCTGCGCGCAACATGTTCACGTTGCGGGCTGCCTGTTCTCCTTTCATCTTGACGCCGCGCTTGTCCATACCTTCCCATATGAAAGGTTGCATATAGCTGCTGCCTCGGTCGGCCGGCTGCTTCTTGATCACGTTACGCGCGACAGACATAACTTTCCCCTTCGGCCATCCCCAGGCCGGAACTATGCCTATAGTAGCGCCTTTAGGCACGCTTCACACGGTGATTCGAACTGCCGGGAAGTGCCCTTATGAGGTTCGTGTAGAGGCTAAAAGTGACGACTTGCGTCACATTGCAAGACGGCTCGCAGTTCTTGAAGCTAGCGCTTCCAATCAGCTCTGGGTCTGCGATGCTTGGTCCCGGGGTAGCTCATAGGTAGGGACGTTGCATTGGCACGCAATTTGCTTGACTAACCCTGCAAGAAACCTGGCGGCTAGGTCATGACGGCCGACGACGCGCAGCAACCATTTTTATTAAACACATCTAGGGGATGTAATCATGAAGAAGCAGCAAGGCTTTACCCTTATCGAATTGATGATTGTTGTGGCAATCATTGCCATCCTGGCCGCCATCGCACTGCCAGCTTACCAAGATTACACAGTTCGATCGCGGGTTTCTGAGGGTCTGGTTCTAGCCTCCGCAGCAAAGACTGTTGTGGCTGAAAACGCGAGCAATGGCACTACGGCCCTAGGGACTGGCTATGCCCCGCCAACTGCAACTACCAATGTTAGTAAGATCGCTGTTGATGATGGAACTGGTGCAATTACCGTAACGATGACCGACAAGGCGAAGGGCGTTGCATTTACGCTAACTCCGAATAGTGGTGGTGCTGCTCTTAAGGGTGGTACTGTGCCCAGTGATGCGATTACTTGGAAGTGTGCCGTATCTAGTGCTACTAACAACAAATACGTTCCAGCTGAATGTCGTGTCTGATAGTTTTTACTTATTAATTGCTAATCCTTGCCGGTGATTTTCACCGGCTTTTCCCCGGGGGTATTTAAGTCGAATAAGTTCACGGGAGCAATGGAGTGGGTGAGCCGAATTGGGGGGTAGAGAATATCTATTTGAATTCAGTTTCAAGTATTTTTCTGCTTTTTCGCCCCGCCCTTCAGCTGCAGATTCTCCGTGAGGTCCAGTACGACTAGCAAATTTTTTGAACGCTCCAATTGCCCCGCGTAGCCTCCTGTGAGGGGGAAGACAGATTGCGTCTGCTGGGTAGTTCCACGGCGCGAGGCAGGTCGTATGCGGGAAAGGGCTGGGTTGAGCGGCTACGATGCCACTAGTGACCGCTTTGTGGGTTTTTAGTGGCCATGGACGGGTTCGTTCAATGCCGTTTTGTTGGGCTAGGCGAGGGCCGTGCCTTTAGCAAGGCTGGGACGGTCAGTGGGGGCAGGTCACGTTGAAGGCGCTTACTGAGGCCGGCGTTTTTGCAATACCCTGTGTGCTCAATGGATGGGTTATTCTTGCCTCCGCATCCTAGGGGGCTGTATGAATGCTTTGACATCTGCCAACCTGGTTGGCATCACCGGTATCGCGCGACGTCTTGTTCAGGACGGGGCTCTTGATGAAGGCTCTGCACGCACTGCCATGGAGCAGGCCGCCAATGCCAAAGTGCCGTTACCGCAATGGTTCTCGGAGAAAAAGCTGGTAACAGCTTCACAACTTGCAGCGGCGAATTCGGTTGAGTTCGGGATGCCGTTGCTGGATGTGTCGTCGTTCGATCCTAACCAGAACGCCGTCAAGCTGGTCAGCGAGGAGTTGCTCCAGAAGTACCAGGTGCTGCCGCTGTTCAAGCGCGGCAACCGATTGTTCGTGGGGGTGAGTGACCCGACCCAGACGCGTGCGCTGGACGACATCAAGTTTCATACCAATCTGGTGGTCGAGCCGATCCTGGTGGACGAGGACCAGATCCGCCGTACCTTGGAGCAGTGGCAGGCCAGCAACGCCTCGCTTGGCTCATCGCTCGGTGACGACGATGACGACATGGGGGATCTGGACGTCTCCACCGGGGACGAGGACATGGGCGCTGGCGGGGATGCCGGGGTCGATGCCAAGGGCGACGACACGCCGGTGGTGAAGTTCGTCAACAAGGTGCTGGTGGATGCGATCCGGCGGGGAGCCTCCGACATCCATTTCGAGCCGTATGAAGACGACTACCGGGTGCGGTTGCGGATCGATGGGCTGTTGAAGAACGTGGCCAAGGCGCCGGTGAAGCTGAGCCAGCGCATCGCGGCACGCCTGAAGGTGATGTCGCAGCTGGACATTGCGGAGAAGCGGGTGCCGCAGGACGGGCGCATCAAGCTCAACCTGTCCAAGACCAAACAGATCGACTTCCGCGTGAGCACCTTGCCGACCCTGTTCGGCGAGAAGGTGGTGCTGCGTATCCTGGACGGTAGCGCGGCCAAGCTGGGCATCGAGAAGCTGGGCTACGAGGCCGATCAGCAGAAGCTGTTCCTGGATGCGATCCACAAGCCGTACGGCATGGTGCTGGTGACCGGTCCGACCGGTTCGGGCAAGACGGTGTCGTTGTATACGGCGCTGGGCATCCTCAACGATGAGACGCGCAATATCTCCACGGCCGAGGATCCGGTGGAAATCCGGTTGCCTGGCGTGAATCAGGTGCAGCAGAACGTCAAGCGTGGCATGACGTTTGCCGCGGCGTTGCGCTCGTTCCTGCGCCAGGATCCAGACATCATCATGGTCGGCGAAATCCGCGACCTGGAGACGGCCGAGATTGCGATCAAGGCAGCGCAGACCGGTCATATGGTGCTGTCCACGCTGCACACCAACGACGCGCCGCAGACCATCGCGCGTCTGATGAACATGGGGATTGCGCCTTACAACATCACCTCGTCGGTGACGTTGGTGATCGCGCAGCGGCTTGCGCGGCGTTTGTGCAGCAACTGCAAGCGCAAGTCGACCTTGCCTGAGCATGCGTTGCTGGCGGAGGGGTTCACCGCAGAGCAGGTCGCTGCGGGGATCGAGCTGTATGAAGCTGTGGGTTGCGAGGAGTGCACCGAAGGCTACAAAGGCCGTACCGGTATCTATCAGGTGATGCCGATGAACGACGAGATCGGCGCGATCGTGCTGGAAGGCGGTAATGCGATGCAGATTGCCGAGGCGGCGCAGAAGATCGGAATCCGCGATCTGCGCCAGTCGGCGCTGGTCAAGGCGGCGCATGGGGTGACCAGCTTGGCTGAGATCAATCGGGTTACCAAGGACTGAGTGGAGCGTCAGTCGTGATCCTGATCGACTGACGGTTCTTCGATCTGCGTGATGCAGCGATCGAAGACTTCTTCCAGCGGGACGTAATCGCATGACACGGCAGCGATGCAGGCTGCAACCCAGGTGCCTGCGCTCACATGCCTCCACGAGACCGCCAGTCCATTGAGCAGCAACCAATGCTCGAAGAATAGGCGCTGCGTCCGACCGTTGCCTTCACGGAACGGGTGAATCATGTTCAATTCGCCATAGAGCTCTGCGACCAACGCCATCTGTGCGGAGCGAGGCAGCGTGGTCAGATCGGTAGCGTCCAGCTGGCTCAGCAAGCGATGCGCTTCGGCTTTAATGCGGCTGCTGATGCAAAATCGTGTGGTGCCCTTGGCGATATCCACGGTTCTGAGCATGCCCGCCCATTCGTAGACTTCATCGAACAGTTGCCGATGCAGGCTGCAAAGATAAGCAAGATCGAACGGTGGCGCGCCGAGTTCGATGGATTGCACTGCGGTTGCTGCAAAGGCGGCTTCTGCCGCCTCCAAAACATCAGGGTCGACGATGTTCAGTTTGTTCCGGAGAACACCTGTGCCGGGATAGCAGGCAGGGTCAGCAATGACCGCATACTTGTCTTTCATCCTGGCCGGGAGAGGGCCAGGTACTTTTTGCGCAATGCCTCTTTGCTGGGTAAGGGGCGCTGATTGTTTGAAGCTGTGTCAGGGGTTTTGATGCCTTCCAAGCGTTGGCTGGCGGCAAAATTGTCCCTGCGAGTGGCGCGATAATGCTCGACAACGGTCTCAAGGCTGGGCTTTTTCATGACGGCTCCTCATGCATGTGCGACCGAGACAAATTATACCTGGATGGGTGGGTCAAGTTGGAGAATCGTAACGGCGCTCCAGTCCTGGCGCTCCCGTCCCCGCACCGCCTGTGATTGCTCAAAACAGCAGCCGAAACCGACCATTCGCCTTTTACGATTCCCCACTCCCCACTCCCCACTCCCCACTCCCCACGCCCGATTCCCGATTCCCGATTCCCGGCCTCTCTACTCCATCCCCAACTTCTTGAGCTTGTAGCGCAGCGCACGAAAGGTGATGCCCAGTTGCGCGGCGGTCTTGGTCTTGTTCCAGCGGTTTTCTTCCAGCGCTTTCTGGATCGCGGCACGTTCCAGTTGCTCGATGTAGGACGGCAGGGCGGCCGAGGCGGGGTCGATGTCGACCACCGCTTCGCGCGGTTCGATGGCGGCGCTGCCGGGGCTGGCTGCGAGGCGGTGGCCGCCATGGGCGGGTAGGCGCAGGTCAGTGGCGCTGATCTGGTCGTCTTCGGCCAGGGCCAGGGCGCGTTCGAGGATGTTTTCCAGTTCGCGCACGTTGCCGGGGAAGCCGTAATGGTTCAGCGCGTCCAGCGCCGATTGGGTCAGCAGCGGAATCGGGCGGCCGTGGCTATGTGCCAGTCTGGCGATGATGGCGGCGGCCAGTTGCGGCAGGTCGCCGCCGCGTTCGCGCAGCGGTGGGACGCGCAGTTCGATCACGTTGATGCGGTAGTAGAGGTCGTGGCGGAAACGGCCGTCGGACACCAGGTCGCCGAGATCCTTGTGGGTGGCCGAGAGGATGCGCACATCCACCAGCGTTTCGCTGGAGGCGCCGACCGGACGGATCGATTTTTCCTGGATCGCACGCAGCAGTTTGACCTGCATCTGCAGCGGCAATTCGGCCACTTCGTCCAGGAACAGCGTGCCGCCATGCGCGGCCTGGAACAGGCCGGGCTTGTCGGCATGCGCGCCGGTGAAGCTGCCTTTCTTGTGGCCGAAGAATTCGCTTTCCATCAGCTCGGCAGGAATGGCGCCGCAGTTGACCGGGACGAATGGCCCGGCCGCGCGTGCGCCTTGTTCGTGGATGGTGCGTGCGACCAGTTCCTTGCCCACGCCCGATTCGCCGACGATGTAGACCGGTGCCTGGCTACGCGCGACCTTGCCGATGGTGGCGCGCAGGCTTTCCATTGCGCCGGAGTCGCCGAGCAGGCGGCTGGCCTGTTCCGGCGGTGGTGGCGGTGGAGCGGGGCGGTCGCGGTTGTTCAATTCCAGCGCGTGCTTGACCAGGCCGCGCAGCACGCTGATATCCACCGGCTTGCTGACGAAGTCGAACGCGCCGGCCTTCAGCGCTTCCACCGCCAGGTCCATGCTGCCGAACGCGGTGATCATCGCCACCGGCGTTTGCGGATAGTGCTTGGCGATTTCGGTGACTAGTTCGATGCCGTTGCCATCGGGCAGGCGCATATCGGTCAGGCACAGATCGTAGGGATTGCTGGCCAGCAGTTCGCGTGCTTCGGCCAGGTTGGCGGCGGTGCTGATGCGCAACCCCATGCGGCCCAGGGTCAGGACAAGCAATTCGCGGATGTCACGCTCGTCATCGACAACCAGGGCACTTTTCTGTTCGTTCATGTTGCCCACGATATCCCAGCGCGATGACCGTCGACAATTGCCGGCCGCGTTGGTGCCAAACGGTTCACGCGGATGTTCGGTGCGTGTGTGCGGATCGAGGTGCGCCGATGGGTGCCAGTCAGAAGCGAGGGATAGGTGCCGCGCCGCATGTGGTGCAAGGCGTCTCCAACGCGGTGGGGTTGGCCTGGCGGGCAGGGCTGTCGTCGTCTTGGAGGGGGGGCGATGTGGGGACGCGGCTTCATCCGCACGTGCAGATGTCGCACACCTGATGTGGTTCTAGGGAGGCTCTGAACGCCTCTGTCTCAGGCCTTCGATCGGAGCCTGAGCCAGGCTGCGTCACGCGTAAGCGCTTGATTTTAAGTAAGGGCACTTGTCGGGATCAGGCGAGGCTACAAGCTTCCCCAGATGGTAGGTGAGTTGTTCAGAGGTTCCCTGGCAGCTGCGCTGTTTGCCAAGTTTGCCAAGCGATGCTCGAAGTGCGACAGCGCAGATCGATCACTCACTTGCCCAGCAGGCCATTGGGCCCCTGCAACAGAATCCGGAAACACGCGCCGCCCCCGGGGACCGACACGTAGTCCAGTTGCGCCTGGTTGGCGCGGCATAGCTCCTGGGCGATATACAGGCCGAGCCCGGTGCCGTGTTCGGAGGTGGTGTAGAACGGGCGGAACAACTGCGCGGCGACGGTGTCCGGAACGCCCGGGCCGCGGTCGATCACGTCGATCACCGCCATGCGGTCCTGGCGCTCGACGCGCAGTTTGACGCGCGCCGGTTCGTCCAGCACTCGGCCGTACTTGAGCGCGTTGTGGACCAGTGCGGTGAGGATCTGATGCAGGTGCTTGGGGTCCACCAATGCATGCACCGAGCTGCCCTGGATGCTGGATTCCAGGCTGTCGGTTTCCATCGACAGGGTCTGCCGGTAATCGATCACGAAGCGCCGCACGAAGGCGGCCAGATCCAGGTTTTCCGGGTTTGCGCGTTCGCGGCGGGCCAGGCCGAGCACGCTTTCGACGATGCCGTTGGTGCGCTGGCATTGCTGGTGGATGATCTGCAGCAGGCGGCGGTCGGCATCGCCGATGTCCGGGGATTCTTCCAGCAGTTGCGAGGCGTAGCTGATCGCCGCCAGCGGGTTGCGGATCTCGTGCGCCAGGCTGGCCGAAAAGCGCCCCATCGCCGACAAGGTCAGCGATTCGGCGCGGCGCGAAACCACGCTGGCGTCGTCCAGAAACACCAGCACCATGTCGCTGTCGGCCAGCAGGCGCGCAAAGCGCGGCTGCACTTCCGGGCGGTCGGCGCCCAGTTGCAGCGGGGCTTCTTCCTGGCGCCAGCCGCTGCGCCAGCGTTGCAGGCGACGCGCCAGTTCCGGCGTGAGTGCGGCCAGCGACAGATCTGCCGGGGCGTTGCGCTGGTCGCCATCGCCCAGCAGCGCCAATGCCGCCTCGTTGGCCAGGGTGATGTGGTTATGCGTATCGACCACCAGCACACCGGTGCGCAGGCGGCGAATGATCAGCTCGTTGATCTCGTACAGATTGGCGACCTGCGCGCCGCGCTGTTCGGCCAGCACCTGATTGCTACGCGCGCGCGCGGCGATCTGTTCGCAGATGAAGGCCACCGCGACGTAACTGGTGGCAAACATGGCCAGCTCGGCCACCGGACGGGTGGCGCCGGCGCCTTCGAGCAGGGTCCACAGGTATTCGAGCACGATGGCGGCGCTGGCGAGCAGGGCGATGCCCATGCCGTAGCGCAGGCGCAGCAGGATCGAGGCGGCGGCGACGTTGAACAGCAACATCATCGCGATACCGGCGCTGGCGCCGGGCAGGGCATGCGTGGCCAGGGTCGCGGCGAGGATGTCGGCGATCACCGCGCACAGCACGGTGGCGGTGAGGCGGCGTTCGTTGCGGCTCCAGAACAGCAGCGGGATGGCCAGCGACAGGTAGCCGATCGCCACACCGGCGGCCAGGCGCGGGTAACGTGGCTCGGGAATGGCGTCGGACAACGGGCTGAAGACCAGTGCGGCGATCAGCCCGGCCACCAGCACCCGGTAAAGCGAAAAGAAGTACAGCTCGCGCTGCGGCGCGGACTGGATCCGGTCGATAAGCGATGCGCTGGATGCCAAGCCACTTCCCCGCTGGAACAAGCCGCGAGTATAGGCAGGTACGGCGCCTGCGCTGCGCGCGGGCCTGGCGGCGGCTGGCCGCAGGCAGGCGTAGGAAGGGCGGGCGATGCCGGCGAATTTTGCGCAGCGCAGCGTGGTCGGCCACAATAGGCGGCCCGTTCGCGTCTTATGACGTGCCGCCCTGGCGGTCTGCGTTGCACGCAGCGGTCGTTTCCTTTTCCCACGGTGACGCATGAATTTCCACGAATACCAGTCAAAACAGCTGCTTGCCGAGTACGGCATCCCCGTCCCGGCCGGCAAGGTCGCGGCGACCCCGGACGAAGCGGTTGAAGTTGCCAACTCCCTGGGCAAGGGCCCCTGGATGGTGAAAGCGCAGATTCACGCGGGCGGCCGTGGCAAGGCTGGCGGCGTCAAGTTCTGCAAGACCACCGACGATGTGAAAGCCGCAGCGGCCAAGATGCTCGGCACCAAGATGTCCACCTACCAGACCGCCGGCGTCGAGCTGCCGATCAATCTGGTGCTGGTGACCACCGCCGGCGAGATCGTCAAGGAGCTCTACCTGTCGATCCTGGTCGATCGCGGCACCAAGACCATCACCTATATCGCTTCGAGCGAGGGCGGCGTGGAGATCGAGCAGGTCGCTGCCGAAACCCCGGAGCTGATCCACGCGCTCAACGTCGACTTCGTCGAGGGCGTGCAGGGTTACCACGGCCGCGATTTCGGCTTCAAGCTGGGTCTGAATGCCAAGCAGGCCGGCCAGTTCGCCAGCATCATGGTGAACCTGTATCGCCTGTTCAACGAAAAGGACCTGGCGCTGGTTGAGATCAACCCGCTGGCGATCCTGGACGACGGCAACCTGTACGCGCTGGACGGTAAGTTCGACAGCGACGACAACGCCGCATTCCGTCAGAAGCAGCTGATCGCCATGCGCGACAAGACGCAGGAAGACGAGACCGAAGTGACCGCGTCGGAGCTGGACATCAACTACGTCACCATGGACGGCAACATCGGCTGCATGGTCAACGGCGCAGGCCTGGCCATGGCCACCATGGACGTCATCAAGCTCAACGGCGGCGAGCCGGCGAACTTCCTGGACGTGGGCGGCGGCGCCAACAAGCAGCGCGTCATCGAGGCGTTCAAGCTGATCCTGTCCTCGGACAAGGTCGAAGGCATCTTCGTCAACATCTTCGGCGGCATCGTCCGCTGCGACATGATCGCCGAAGGCATCATCGCCGCGGTCAAGGAAGTGGGCGTCAAGGTGCCGGTCGTGGTGCGCCTGGAAGGCACCAACGTGGAAGAAGGCAAGCAGCTGCTGCGCGACAGCGGCATGGCCATCATCCCGGCCGACAACATCAACGACGGTGCCAAGAAGGTCGTTGAAGCTGTCAAGAACGCCGCCTGATCCACGACACCGAAGGAACTATCCATGTCCGTTTTGATTAACAAGAACACCAAGGTGATCGTGCAGGGCTTTACCGGCCAGCAGGGCACCTTCCACGCCACTCAGATGATCGAGTACGGCACCCAGGTCGTCGGCGGCGTGACGCCGGGCAAGGGCGGCACCACCCATATCGACCTGCCGGTGTTCAACACCGTGGCCGATGCCGTGCAGAGCACCGGCGCCGATGCGTCGGTGATCTACGTGCCGCCGCCGTACGCGGCCGATGCGATCCTGGAGGCGGCTGCGGCCGGCATCAAGGTCATCGTCTGCATCACCGAAGGCATCCCGGTGCTGGACATGCTGCGCGTCAAGAACGTGCTGACCCGTTCGCATCCGGACACCGTGCTGATCGGGCCGAACTGCCCCGGTGTAATCACCCCGGGCGAGTGCAAGATCGGCATCATGCCGGGCCACATCCACAAGCCGGGCAAGATCGGCATCGTGTCGCGTTCGGGCACCCTGACCTATGAAGCGGTCAAGCAGACCACCGAAGTGGGCCTGGGCCAGAGCACCTGCATCGGGATCGGTGGCGACCCGATCAACGGCCTGAACTTCGTCGATTGCCTCAAGCTGTTCAACGAAGACCCGCAGACCGAAGGCATCATCATGGTCGGCGAAATCGGCGGCGACGCCGAGGAAGCCGGTGCCGAGTACATCAAGCAGTTCGTGAAGAAGCCGGTGGTCGGCTTCATCGCCGGTGCCTCGGCCCCGGCCGGCAAGCGCATGGGCCACGCCGGTGCGATCGCATCGGGCGGCAAGGGCACCGCCGAAGGCAAGTTCGCCGCGATGGAAGCGGCCGGCGTCAAGACCGTCCGTTCGCCGGGCGATCTGGGTGCGGCGATCGCTGCGCTGGTGAAGTAAGCACTCGCTGCGCGCAAGCGTGTGGGTTGAGAGAGGCCACCTTCGGGTGGCCTTTTTTATGGGCTGGTTTTGCTGCCCTCATCCGCCCTTCGGGCACCTTCTCCCGCACGCGGGAGAAGGGAGTGGCAGCGGTGGCTTGTGTTGTAGCGATACAGCGGACACAGCAATCACAGCAACAGCAAAAGCAAAAGAAAAAACCAGCAGAGGTGTTAGAGCCACAAGCAGAAGCGGGAGGCATAAGCACAAACAGTCTCGGAGGCAGAGGCAGAGGCAAAGGCAGAGGCAGACGCAGAGGCAGACGCAGAGGCAGACGTAGAGGCAGACGCAGAGGCAGAGGCAGAGGCAGAGGCAAAAGCAGACGCAAAAGCAGACGCCTAGGCCGAATTAGAGGAAGCCTCTCGATGAAAGAGCGATGCCTGGAAAGAGCGCGGAGCAGTTAAGGCAGTTCTACTGCCTGCTTTTGCCTTGATTTCCGCTCTCCCGCTTGCGGGAGAGGGGTAGGGGTGAGGGCCGCTTTCCCCTACACCACCAAACGACCACAGCCGATAGCGGGCGCACATGCCCCACCCCAAGCTGTGAGCTCCCGTAGACCTCTATAGCGTCCAATGCGCGCTGGCGAAAAAATCCGATGCGCAAAAGCGCTGCGGCGCGAGATGACCGCTGCCGAGCGCTTGCTTTGGTACCACCTGCGTGATCGGCGCCTGTTGGGATGCAAGTTTCGCAGGCAATGTCCCATTGGGCCGTATATCGCCGATTTCGCTTGCCTGGACTGCGCACTGATCATCGAGCTTGAAGGTAGCCAGCACCTGGATGCGTCCTCCGATGCAGTGCGCGAGGCCTTCCTGCACCGAGAGGGCTTCCAGCTGCTGCGCTTCTGGAATAATGAGGTGCTGGTGCGCACCAACGATGTGTGTGAAGCGATTGCGCAACGTCTGTGCGTCGCCCGCTCTTCTCTTCCTCCTTCCGGCATTCGGTAGGAATCCGCAAAAGGCTGCCGATATGTCCCAGACCCTCCGCATCGCCATGGCCCAGTTCGACTTCCCGGTCGGCGCAGTGGCGCAAAATACCGACCGCATCATCGCGTTCATCGCGGCGGCACGGGACGAGTTCGGAGCGGACATCGTGCTGTTTTCCGAACTGACGATCAGCGGTTATCCGCCGGAAGACCTGCTGCTGCGGCCCGGATTTCTCGCCCATTGCGAAGAAGCGCTCGCGCGCATCGCGGCCAGCACGCACGGAATCGTCGCGGTGGTCGGCTGGCCGCAGAGCGCCGGCAGCGTGGTCTATAACGCGGCCAGCGTGTTGCGCGACGGGCGTATCGAAGCGACCTATCGCAAGCGCGAATTGCCCAACTACGCGGTGTTCGACGAGCGCCGCTATTTCGACGTGGACCCGGATGGCGAGGCCTGCGTGGTCACGGTCAAGGGCGTGCAGGTGGGTGTGGTGATCTGCGAAGACCTGTGGTTTGCCGAGCCGCTGGCCAGGACGGTGCAGGCCGGTGCCGAGCTGGTGCTGGTTCCCAATGCCTCGCCCTACGAGCGCGGCAAGCATGCGCAGCGCGATGCCTTGCTGGCCGAGCGCACCCGCGAGAGCGGGGCGGCGATTGCCTATCTCAACGTCGTCGGCGGGCAGGACGCGCTGGTGTTCGACGGGGCCTCGGTGGTGGCCGATGGCGACGGCACCGTGCATCCGGCTGCCGCCGCATTCGTCGACCAGTGGCTGGTGGTGGACTATGCCGCCGGCGAGCGCAGCTTCACCCCGGTGGTGTGGGTGGACGATGGCGACGAGAGCATGGACGCGCTGGCCTGGCGCGCGGTGGTGCGCGGGCTAAAGGACTATTGCCGCAAGAACGGCTTCGGCAAGGTCTGGCTGGGCCTGTCCGGCGGTATCGATTCGGCGCTGGTGCTGGCGATGGCGGTCGATGCGCTGGGCGGCGAGAACGTCACCGCGGTGCGGCTGCCCTCGCGCTATACGGCCAACCTGTCCAACGATCTGGCCGAGGAGCAATGCCGCGCGATGGGCGTGAAGCTGGAAACCATCGCGATCGAGCCGGCCTTCGAAGGCTTGCTCGCCGCGTTGGGGCCGATGTTCGAGGGCACCCAGCCGGATATCACCGAAGAAAATCTGCAGTCGCGCAGCCGGGGCGTGATCCTGATGGCGCTGTCCAACAAGTTTGGCGGGCTGCTGCTGACCACCGGCAACAAGAGCGAATACGCAGTCGGCTACGCCACCATCTACGGCGATATGTGCGGCGGCTACGCACCGCTCAAGGACCTGTACAAGACGGAGGTGTTCGGTCTGGCCAAGTGGCGCAATACCGTCGGCGGCGCGCCGGTGATTCCGCCGGCAGTAATTTCGCGCCCGCCCTCGGCCGAGCTGCGCGACAACCAGACCGATCAGGATTCGCTGCCGCCGTACGACGTGCTGGACGGGATCTTGTATCGCTATGTCGACCAGGAGCAGTCGCGCGACGACATCGTCGCCGCCGGCTATGCGGCCGATACGGTCGAACACGTGCTGCGGCTGGTGCGGCTCAACGAATGGAAGCGCCACCAGGCCGCGCCGGGGCCGAAGGTGTCGCGGCGCGCGTTCGGTCGCGAGCGGCGCTATCCGATCACCAACGGCTACTACGGTCAGTAACCCGCTGCATCGGCCGCCGCCGTGGTGGCCGGCTGCTGGGCGAAGCGGGTGAGCAGGTCCAGGGTCGGTTTCGGACGTGCCAGGTCGTACATCAGGCCGAAATGGCCTTCCGCGCCCTGGATGGTGGTCTGATCCAGCAATTCGTAGACGTTCACTTCGGACACCACGTCGGCATAGTTGTCGCGCACGTTGCGTAGCAGCTGCGCCAGGCTGTCGTAGCAACCGCGATCGCCTTCGCTACCGCCGGTGGTGTTGCCGGTGTAGATCTCGGCGCAGTTCAGCTCGTTGAAGAAGACCGGCGTGTTGTAGGTCTTCGCGGCGGTGCGCAGTTGTCCCAGATACAACTCGGTCCAGTAGCCGGCATCGTAGTGGAAGGCGTAGTAGTGGAAGCTGATGTGGTCGAAGTTGAAGCCGGCCGCCTTGGCCTTGGCCAGAAACCATAGCGACCCATTGCGATCGCCCGGGCAGCGTGCGTTGGCGCTGCGGTCGTCGCTGTTGCAGGCGGTGATGTTGATGGTGAAGCGCAGGCCGGCGCCCAGTTCGTCGGAGGCCTGCCGCATGCCCAGATACATCGTGGTCATCGCGGCGATGCGGGCATCGGCCTCGGCACGGACCAGATCCTGCTCGTTGCCGATCTCCCAGACCTTGATGTCCGCCGCATAGCGACGTGCCAGCTGGTAGCCGATCTCGCGCGACATCGGGTAGACCATCGGGCGCAGCGTGATGCCGTACTTGCGCGCCAGCGGGACCAGCACATCCAGCGTTGCGTAATCGCGCGGATCCACGTCGAACCGGTAGCTGCGCAGGTTGCGCGCTGCCAGCAGCTGGAAGCGGGCCTCGGCCTGGGCCATGGCATAGCCGGGGCGATTGTCGTGCGTGTTGACGCCGTAGACGATGGGCGCGGCCGCTGCGGGCGCGGCCGTTGCGGTCAGCAACGTCGCCAGCATGGCGAGCATGAGCGAGACGGGGGAGCGGGACATATGGTTTCCTGGCTGGCGCCGGCAGGGAGTCGGATCGTGTTCTGGGGCGAGTATAGGCAGCCCGTCCGCGCCGTTCGGTGACTTGGTGCCGGTTCCTTGCAGTGGCCTGCAATGCGCCCGCAGACCGGCGGGTCTGCCGGGCCGGCGCTGCCGGCGCTGCCGGGCACTGCGGTGGACTCGCCGCGGCCTCCGGCTCGCTGTGGTCTGCCTGCTGCAACCAGACATGCGGCAATAAGAAAGGGGCCTTGCGGCCCCTTCGGTATGCATCTGTCGCTGCGGACTCAGTCGCGGCTCATCTGCGCATTGTGCTGACCGGTCGCGGCGGATTTTTCGCCAGCAAACGGGTTGAGCTTGCGCACTGCCCACGGATACTTCGGCCAGTTGCCGGTCAGCCAGGGGTGCTTGGGATCGTTGAGTTCCAGCACGCGGCGTGCGTCTGCGGCCAGCGTCTTGTTGCCCAGGTGCGTGTAGGCCTCGGCCAGCACGGCGATCGCGTCGTACTGGAAGGCGCTCTGCGGATAAGTTTCCAGCAGGTAGTTGGCACGGCCCGCTGCCGATACCCAGGCGTCGCGGCGCAGGTAGTACAGCGCGTTGTCCAGTTCGTGCTGGGCGAAGATGTCGCGCAACTCGATCATCCGCTTGCGCGCATCGGCGGCATAACGGCTGTTCGGATAGCGGTCGGTGACCGTATTGAAATCGTTGTAGGCCTGCTGTGGCGAGGACAGGTCGCGACGGCTCGGGTCCAGCGACCACACGCGGCGCAGGAACACCGTGTCGCGGTTGCTGTTGGCCAGCCCGCGCAGGTAGTACAGGTACGCGATGTTGCGATGGGTCGGATAAGTACGGATGAAGCGGTCGACGCTGGACACCGTATCGTCGTGCTTGCCGGCCTTGTACTGGGCGTAGGCGCTTTCGATCATCGCCTGCTCGGTGTACGGGCCGTACGGGTACTGGGCGATCAGGCGCTTGTAGCTGGCTTCGGCGCCAGCCCAGTTGCCTTTCTCCATCAGACCGTGGCTTTTGCCGTAAAGCTGCTCGACCGGCATGCCCTCGTCCGGGTTCTTCTTGGCACCGCGATGGCAGCCGGTGACGACGAACGCCATGACCAGCATGAGGGCAATAAGGCGCACAGGCGCGGAAAACGTGGACCGTCGGATCATGGGTCTGGGAAGGACGCATCAGGAAAACGAGAGCGCGATGATAGCCTAGTGGCCTGTCCGGCGACTGACTCCCGCCACCCGGACCCCCAAATTCCCGCTTTTGCCTGAGTGCCTGTGTCCATGTCCGACCCATCTGCCGAACCCCTCGACCCGTCCCTCCGCCAGGCCATCGTGCCCGACAACGCCGCAGGGCGCCGCTTCGACGCGGTGCTGGCCGAGCTGTTCCCCGAATTCTCGCGCTCGCGGCTGTCGGAGTGGATCAAGTCCGGCGATGCGCTGCTGGACGGCGCAATGGCGCGCCCGCGCGACACCTTGCGCGGCGGCGAGAGCGTGCAAGTGCAGGTGGTGCTGGAAACCCAGACCCATGCCGCGCCGCAGGACATCCCGCTGAACGTGTTGTACGAGGACGACCAGGTGCTGGTGATCGACAAGCCGGCCGGCCTGGTGGTGCACCCGGGCGCCGGCAACCCGGACGGTACCCTGGTCAACGCCTTGCTGTTCCGCGACCCGGCGCTGTCGGCGGTGCCGCGCGCCGGGGTGGTGCATCGCCTGGACAAGGACACCAGCGGCGTCATGGTGGTGGCGCGCACGCTGCAGGCCCAGACCGCGTTGGTGGAACAATTGTCCGCGCGCGATGTGCATCGCCAGTATCTGGCGGTGGTGGTCGGCGCGCTGGTGTCCGGCGGCACCGCCAATGCGCCGATCGACCGCCACCCGCGCGATCGCCTGAAGATGGCGGTGCGCGACGACGGCCGCGATGCGGTCACCCATTACCGCCTGCGCGAGCGTTTCCGCGCGCATACCGCGCTGGAATGCCGCCTGGAAACCGGGCGCACCCACCAGATCCGCGTGCACATGGCGCACCTGAAGTCGCCGATCGTCGGCGACCCGCTGTACGGCGGCGCGCTCAAGCTACCCAAGGGCGCCACCGACGAACTGGTGCACGAGCTGCGCACCTTCAAGCGCCAGGCGCTGCATGCCGAAACGCTGGAATTCCTGCATCCGGTCAGCGGCGAGCCGGTGCGCGCCAGCGCGCCGGTGCCGGCCGACCTGCAGCGGCTGATGACGGCATTGCGCGAAGACAGTGCGCGCGCGGCCGAGTTGGCACGCCGCTGAGGTGCCGGTGGCCGCGCCCTTCCTCCTGCCGGCCGACTGGCCCGCGCCGCCGCGCATCCACGCGCTGACCACGCTGCGCTACGGGCTGGGCGAATCACTGGCACCGTTCGACACGCTCAACCTCGGCAACCGCGGCAGTGCGGACGGCGATGTCCCCGAGCGGGTGGAACGCAACCGGGCGTTGCTGGTCCAGGCGCTGGCGCTGCCCAGTACGCCGCACTGGCTGCGGCAGGTGCATGGCGTGCAGGTCCTGCGCGCCGATGCGCCGCCCGCGGCGGATGGCACGCAACGGGATGACGGGAACGACGTGGTGCCGGCTGCGCAGGAACCGGTTGCCGATGCGGCCGTGACGGCGGTGCCAGGTGTGGTGCTGGCGATCCTGACCGCCGATTGCCTGCCGGTGGTGCTCGCTGCCGTGGATGGCAGCGAAGTCGCCGCCGCGCATGCCGGTTGGCGCGGTCTGGCCGATGGCATGCTGGAGCGCAGTGTCGCGGCGATGCGCACGCCGCCACAGCAGCTGATGGCGTGGCTGGGGCCGGCGGCGGGGCCGCAAGTGTATGAAATCGGCGAGGACGTGTTCACCGCCTTCGTCGGGCACGATGCGCAGGCGCGGCACGCGTTTGTCGCGACGCGTCCGGGGCATTGGCGGGTGGATCTGTACGCGCTGGCACGGCAGCGCTTGCAGCAGGCCGGTGTAGCGGCCAGTGCGATTCATGGCGGCGGCCTGTGCACCATTTCCGACCCGCAACGCTTCTTTTCGCATCGCCGCGATCGTCGCAGCGGACGCATGGCCACGCTGGCCTGGATCGCGCCCTGAGCACGCCGCTGTTCGCGCAGCTGCTGGGGGCGGACGCATTCGCGCAATTGCCTGCGCCGGTACGCGCGCTGCATTCGGTGCAACAACGGCAGACCTTTGCCGGTTGGGCGCGCATCCAGCGCGGCCGGCATCCCTTGGTGCCATTGTTGGCGCTGCTGAGCCGGTTGCCGCGTAGCGGCGAGGTGGATGTCGCGGTGACGTTTGTGGTCGATGCGCGCGGCGAGCGTTGGCAGCGGCGGTTCGGCGGTGTGCCGATGGATTCGCGGATGTGGCGAGCGGGCAACGGTCTGCGCGAACACCTCGGCGCGGTGCGCTTCGAGTTCGCGCTGCGGGCCGATGCGCAGTCGTTGTACTGGCAAGCCACACGCGTGTGGGCCTTCGGTTGGCTGCCGCTGCCGGCGCGTTGGTTCGACCAGGTGCGGTGTCGTGAGCATGCCGACAGCGGCCGCTACGCCTTCCTGGTCGATGTGCATTTGCCGCTGGTGGGTCCGTTCATTCGCTACGAGGGCTGGCTTGAACCGCAGTGAGCCACCCAGTGCCGCGCCACATGTTGCACCCGCGACCATCGTGTTCGATGGCGTGTGCCTGCTGTGCAATGGCTGGGTCAAGTTTCTGCTGAAGCACGACCGGCGCGGGCGTTATCGCTTCGCCGCCATGCAAGGCGAGGCCGGGCGCGCGCTGTTGCAGCACCACGGTCTGGATCCGGACGATCCGTTGTCGTTCCTGCTGGTGGATGCCAGTGGTGCATGGACCGACAGCGACGCGATCGTGCGGGTGCTGGCCGGCTTGGGCGGCCTGTGGCGGCTGGCCGGTGTGCTGCGGCTGGTGCCACGTCGCGTGCGCGACATCGGCTATCGACGGATCGCACGCAATCGCTATCGGTGGTTCGGCCGCAGCGAGCACTGCATGCTGCCCACGCCCGAACAGCGCGCGCGATTTCTGGAGTGAGCACCGCCAACCGCGTTGCTGCCTGGCCGGCAGTTGTGCGCGCGTGCGGAAGATCGGCATCCAGTACGCGCACAGCCAGGCGCTTGCGCGTTGAAATAATCACGCCGCTCACGCCGATCAGTGCCAGCTGCAGCTGCTGAAGTCGATGCCATAGGTATGAGTGCGCTCCTGGGCGCGACCGGCATCATCGATAACGCGTCGTCGTCCGCGTGCTGAAGCCAGCATGGCCGCGACACAGCGGTCATCACCGCAGCAATCGCCATTGCCGTCGCCTCAGGCGAAGACGCGCGAACCGTCGCCGACAGCGACGGTCCCTGGGGTAGGTTCGAATCGCTCGCTAGTGATTGAAAGGATTCGCTGGCGCGCGCCAGGTGAACCTGATCGCACCCCACTGGATGCTGGGGTGCGATCGATCACGCGTGGTCAGTGCATTGCTTCATGCGCTGCGCGAATCACGCAGCCGCATGCGCAAACCGTGCATGCGCCACCTGGGAGGGGCCGCTCCGGGCAGACTGCAGGCGGAAGATCGCCACGGCATCGGCCAGTTCCATCGCCTGTTCTTCCAGGCTACGCGCCGCTGCAGTGCCTTCTTCCACCAGCGTCGCATTGCGTTGGGTGACTTCATCCAGCTGCGCGACGGTGCGGTTGACCTGTTCGATACCGCTGGATTGCTCGGCGCTGGCCGAGGTGATCTCGCCCATGATGTCGGTGACGTGTTTGACCGAACCGACGATCTCGCGCA
Source organism: Xanthomonas sp. 3058 (assembly GCF_014199765.1). NCBI lineage: Bacteria > Pseudomonadati > Pseudomonadota > Gammaproteobacteria > Lysobacterales > Lysobacteraceae > Xanthomonas > Xanthomonas sp. 3058. Next base: position 30,734 of record NZ_JACHOF010000025.1, read on the forward strand.
TGGTCGCGCCAGCGCGGTGCACCAGGCCCGAACCCAGTTCCACCTTGTCGGTGGAATCGGCGATCAGCGTCTTGATCTCCTTGGCCGCGTCGGCCGAGCGCCGCGCCAGCGCCCGCACTTCCGAGGCCACAACCGCAAAGCCACGGCCCTGTTCGCCCGCGCGTGCGGCTTCCACTGCGGCGTTGAGCGCAAGGATATTGGTCTGGAACGCGATGCTGTCGATGACGCCGATGATTTCGCCGATCTTGCGCGATGCGGTGCTGATCTGGCTCATGGTGGCGACCACCTCGTCCATCACCTGGCCGCCGTTGTGGGCGACGTCGCCGGTGCCCGCCACCAGGCGGTTGGCATGCAGCGCGCTTTCTGCGTTCTGTTTCACCGTGGAAGTGAGTTCTTCCATCGCGCTGGCGGCTTCTTTCAGATTGGCCGCCTGTTGCTCGGTACGCCCGGACAGATCGGTATTGCCGGCGGCGATTTCCACCGCCGCGCTGCGGATCGTGTCCGAGGCGGTCTGGATGCCGCCGATGATCTCGGTCAGGCGCGTCACGGTCTGATTGGTGTCGTCGCGCAGACGCGCGAAGATGCCGCGTGCCTCGCCGTCCACGCGTTGGGTGAGGTCGCCCTCGGCCAGCGCGCCGATCACGCGTTCCAACGCGGCCAGATGCGTTTCCACCGAGTCGTAGATGCGGTTGATGCCCTGCGCCAGCGACAGCAGCACTCCGTCCATGCCGTCGATCTGCATGCGGTGGCTGAAATCGCCTGCCGCCGCGTCATCGATGATCTGGATCAATGCCTGCTCGGCCTTGACCTGCGCGGTGACGTCCATCCACTGCGCGATGTTGCCCAGCCGGGTGCCGTCGGCGGCGATGATCGGGCTGTAGACGAAGTCGATCTGGCGGCCGAAGAACGGCGCGCGCACGGCCTTGGAGGCGGTCAACGCGCGCATGCGGTCGATCGCAGCCTGGCTGTCCGGATAGATGTCGCCGATGCTGCCGCCGACAAAGCCTTCGGCCCGGAAGCCGGGGCGGAAACTCTGCACATCCGGCTCGATCAGCTTGAGCATCTTGAGCAGTTTGCGATTGGCGAACAGCACCTGGCCATCGTCATCGGCGATGCGGATCATGGTGTCCAGATCGTCGAGTGCCTTGATCACGAATTGACCATGGCGCAGGCCCTGTTCCATCACGTCGATGCGGATGGCCAGCTTGTCCTGGGTGTTCTGCAAGGCGTGCAGCAATGGTGCGAACTCGCCGGAGGCGCTGCGCAGATCCACACGCTGGAAGCGTTCGTCACCCATCGCCACGACCGTGCTGAGCGCCGTCTGCAATTGCGCGGCGTTGCTGCGGCGCGACCACCACCACAGTCCGGCGCTCGCCAGGCCCAGTACCAGCACAGCCGGCAGCAAACGTCCCAGCCCGCTCCAGAAGCCACCGGGCATCAGCGTGGCGGCGTAGAGCGTCAGCACGGTCAGCAGCCCGATCTGTGCGGCGGCAGGCAGCCATGCAGTCGTGCTGGTGCGCGGAGCGTTCCGACCGGCGGGCCGGCGGGAAGCAGGGGCATCGTGTAAAGGCGACATAGGCTGAGTCCGACGAGGTGATCTGGAGTGGGGCGGTTCCGGCAGTTGTGGCTGCATTGGGGATATCGGCGGCTGAGTCCGAATCATGACGGCGTGAAATCACCGTTCGTCGGAATCTGAGCGATGAGTAAGAAAAATGCCGATGTAATTGATTTGGAAGCGTTTTCAGTCTGGTTGGTGGGAGGCGTTAGGGGCATCGCGAGGACGGAACTTGGCCATCGATTGTAAGTTTTACGTGAAGATTGGACGGCAATCGTCCGCGCCGATCCATCGAACGGCAGCCTGGGATCGAACCAGCCACGGGGTGCGTGGCGTGCGTCCGTGTCTGGGTCTGTTTTTTTCGCAAACAGGTTGGCCAGACGCGCGGAGGCGGTCGCGCAGCGTTCGCCGGCCGGTGGCCCCGCAATGCGTTCAATCGTCGGTGTTGGTCGGCGACCCACGCACAAAAAAACCGGCCGTCTTGCGACGGCCGGTATGGTCTTGCATCCCTGACGCAGGGCTGGTCGAGCGTGGCCGACGGTGTCCGGCGAGCGGCCGTCCGATCGACGTGAGCGGCAGCACGCAAGCACACCGTGCATGCGTGCATGGGTGCTTGCCGCTGCCGGCCGCGTTCGTCCGGCTTACTTGGCCGGCGTGGCTTGCGCGTCGTCGGGCAGCGCCCAGGCGATCACGCTGTCGCCCGACTTGGTTTCCATACGGTCGTGTCCACCCACTGCGGCGACGATGTACTGCTTGCCGTTGATGGTGTAGCTCATCGGAGCAGCCTGCGGGCCGGCCGGGACGCGGGTCTCCCAGACCTGCTTGCCGGTGCGGGTGTCGAAGCCGCGCATGAAGTCGTCCAGCGATGCGCCGATGAAGGTCACGCCGCCAGCGGTGGCCAACGAGCCGCTGTTGTTGGGCGTGCCGATCTCGAACTTGGTCTTGGACGGAACGCCCATCGGGCCCTGGTCGTAACCGGTGCCCAGCGGACGGCGCCACAGCACCTGCTGCGTGCGCAGATCCACGCCGGAGATGTAGCCCCACGGCGGGGCGACGCACGGGGTGTTGAGCGGCGACATCCACGGCTCCTTGCGCGCGCCATAGGCCAGGCCCTTCTGCGCCATGTAGCCGGGCGTCTTGCTCTTGCCGTCGAACACCGACACCACGCCCAGCGCGTTCATCTTTTCGCGGGTATAGACCTGCAAGGTGTACGGCAGGCGATTGCTGTTCATCACCATGATGCCGCGTTGCAGATCGACCGACACGCCGCCCCAGTTGATGCCGCCGTGGTTGCCGGTGAACGCCAGCGAGCCTTGCAGCGTCGGCGGGGTGAACATGCCTTCGTAGCGCAGCTGCTTGAACTGGATGCGGCAGGCCAGCTGGTCGAATGGGGTCATGCCCCAGGCATCGGATTCGACGATGGTTTCGAACTCACGGCTCGGCGCGCCCACGGTATTGGGCATGCCCGGCGAGATCGGCTGGGTGGCAGCGGTCCAGTCGCCATGATCGGTGCCCTGCGGCACGGCGATCTGCTTGACCGGCATCAGCGGCGCGCCGGTGGCACGGTCCAGTACGAACACCTGGCCGGACTTGGTGGCCTGGATTACCGCAGGACGGGTACCGCCGCCGGCGACCGGCCAATCGACCAGGTTCGGCTGCGGGCCGATGTCGTAGTCCCACAGGTCGTGGTTGACGGTACGGAAGTGCCAACGCTCCTTGCCGGTGGCCGCATCCACGGCAACCAGCGAGGCGGTGTATTCCTCATCCTGCGAGGTACGACCCTTGCCGAAGAAATCGCCGGACGCATTGCCGGTGGGCAGATAGACCAGGCCCAGCTCGTCGTCGGCGGCCATCAGCGACCACACGTTCGGGGTGGAGCGGGTATAGGTCTGCCCGGCCGGCGGCTCGGCGGTGATCGCCGGGTTGCCCAGATCCCACGCCCAGCGCAGCTGGCCGGTGAGGGCATCGAAGCCGCGCACTACGCCCGAGGGCGCATCGCCTTCCTGGCCGTCGCGGACCTGGCCGGTGGGCTGGATCACCACGCCGCGCATCACTACCGGCGGCGAGGTCGGGCCGACGAAGCCCGGCTTGGTGTTGCCGGTGCCGGCATTCAGATCGACAAAGCCGTTGTTACCGAAGCTGGTGCACGGCTTGCCGGTCTGCGCATCCAGCGCGCCCAGGCGGCCATCGACCATCGGCCAGAAGATCCGCGTCGGGCACTCGGCAGTGCCTTCCGGCGCCTGGTAGTACGACACGCCGCGGCATGTGGTGGCGGCAACGCCGGCCATCGCCTTCGGATTGGTCTGCGGATCGAAGCGCCAGCGCTCCTTGCCGTTGGCCGCTTCCACCGCGATCACCTTCTGGGTCGGGGTGCAGATGTAGAGCAGGTCGCCGACCTTGAGCGGGGTGTTCTGGAAGGCATAGCCCAGCTTGGAACCGGCCGGCTTGAGGTCGCCGGTGTGGAATTCCCAGGCCACCTTGAGTTGCTTGGCGTTGTCCGGTGTGATTTGCGCACCGGGGGTGTAGTGGTTGGACAGGTTGGAACCGGCGTAGGACGTCCAGTTGCTGGCGTCGTGGTTGGCCGCGACATTGCCGTCCGGGCTCGGCACGATGGCGCGGCTGAACGGGCTGGCGTTATCGGCCGGCAGTTTGGATGCGTCGGCCAGTTCCACATTGCGCGGGACCAGCAACGGCCACAGGATCAGGGCGGCGCCCAGGATCGGCAGCACGCCGGTCACCACCGCATACCCAAGCCCCGACAGCGGCTGCATGCGCCGACGTGCCACGCCCCAGAACGGCAGCAGCAGCAGACCCAGCACCGATATCCAGGCCAGACGCGGCACCAGGGCCCAGCCATCCAGGCCCACTTCCCACAGCGCCCACGCAATGGTGGCCGCCAGCGTTGCGCCAAACAGCCACAGGCCGGCGCGTTTGCCCAGCGTCAGCAACACGCCGGCCAGGAACATGCCGATGCCGGCCAGCACGTAGTACCAGGAACCGCCGACGGCGACCAGGCGGCCGCCTTCGTAGGCGAGCACCGCACCGAGCACGGCGATCACCACCGCATAGGCCACCAGCAACCAGGTGCCTAGCCCACGTTTTGAGGATTGATCAGTCATTTTGAGATGTCAGGAAGGACCCAGGCACCAGCAAGCGGTGGCGAGTCGTGGAGGGAGCAAGATCACGGGCTGGCAAGGAGCGGCCCCGATCTAATCAAGAACGTCTGGATATGAACGCGCAGCCCCTCCCAGGGTCCCTCTGCGCTAATCATGTGCACATTTTAGACCGCAACCACGCGCGTGTCCGTGACGGAATGAGAACCAGCGTTCCAGGCTGTGCATCTGCAGCGTTGGAATTGCCCGAATCCGCAATGCGAGCTGCGATCCGGCTGGGCTTGCGCGGGCACTGACAGCGCGTCCCGGCGGCACGCGCGTCGCAGTCGCTGTCGTCACCCGCGCCTGAAGGCGTCGAGGCTCTTGGGGTGGCAGTGGGGATTCGGGATTTTGGAATTCGCAAGAGCAGCATCGTTGCAGTGCCACCTACAAAGGTATCCTCATCCGCTCGTCGGGCCCCTTCTCCCGATGGGAGAAGGGAGGCGCTGCCAGTGTGCGGCGCATCTGTGCGCTAGTCGCGTGGTGCTAGCAGCTCGGGGAAAACAGGTTCAGATATCCGCCAGCGCCTGCAGATAGCGCTGACGCCAGTGATTGATGTTGTTCTTGCGCAGATGATCCATCATCGCCCGCCAGCGCTCGATGCGCGTAGCCAGCGGCATGCTTGCCGCGGTGGCGATCGCGTCGGCCACGCCATCCAGATCGTGCGGATTGACCAGCAGCGCCTCTTTCATTTCGTCGGCGGCACCGGCCAGCAACGACAGCACCAGGACGCCCGGATTTTCCGGATCCTGCGCCGCCACGAATTCCTTGGCGACCAGGTTCATGCCATCGCGCAACGGCGTGACCAAGCCCACCGAGGCGGCGCGATAAAAGCCGGTCAGCGTCGCATGGCTGAAGTTCTGATTGACGTAGCGCAGCGGGGTCCAGTCGGGCTCTGCATGGCCGCCATTGATGTGGCCGGCGATCTGCTCCAGCTGCCCGCGCAACTGGCGATACTCGTTGACGTCGCCGCGCGACACCGGCGCGATCTGCAGGTAGGTCAGGCTGCCGGATTGATCGGGGTAGCGTTCCAGATAGCGCTCGAATCCCTGAAACCGCTCTGGCAGCCCCTTGGAATAATCCAGCCGGTCCACGCCGATCGCCAATTGGCGGCCGCGCAGGCTTTCGCGCAGGTCGCGTACTGCCTGCTTGCCGACCGAGGCTTTCGCCTGGTTGGCGATCAACTCGGTATCGATGCCGATCGGGAAGGCGGCCGCACTGAAGCGACGCCCGCCGGGGCCTTCGACGATGTCGCCTTCCAGAACCCGCCCGCCACCGAACAGGCGTACATAGGCCTTGAAACGTTCGGCGTCGCGTTGGGTCTGGAAGCCGACCAGGTCGTAGGCATAGAAGGTGCTGAACAGGCGCGCGTGGTCGGGCATGGCCTGCATCAGGTCGGCCGAGGGCATCGGCACGTGCAGGAAGAAACCCATCTTGCAGCCCACGCCCATCTCGCGCAGCATCGCGCCCAGCGGGATCATGTGGTAATCGTGGATCCACAGCGTGTCGCTGTCCTTCAACAGCGGCGCCAGCTTTTCGGCGAACAGCCGATTGACGCGCATATAGCCTTCGCGGGTGGCGCGGTCGTAATCGACCAGGTCCAGGCGGAAGTGCAGCAGCGGCCATAGCGTGCGGTTGGCGAAGCCGTTGTAGTACGAATCGATGTCGCGCTTGTTGAGGTCCATGGTGACGAACTTGATGTCGCCCTCGGTCTGCTCGTGCATGCCGCCGCTGTCGCCGCGCACGGTCTTGCCGCTCCAGCCGAACCACACACCGCCGCGCTCCTTGAGCGCAGCCAACAAGCCAACCGCCAGGCCGCCGGCACGGTTTTCACCGGGCACTGCAACGCGGTTGGATACCACCACCAAACGACTCATGACGCCTCCTGCCAGCTCCGCGACAAGCGCATTGCCGCAATGATCAGCCCAACGTGCGAATAGGTCTGGGGGAAATTCCCCCAGGCTTCGCCGTCTTCGAACGATAGGTCTTCCGACAGCAAGCCGAGGTGATTACGGCGCGAGAGGATACGCTCGAACATCTCACGCGCTTCCTCCTTGCGGCCGATCGCGGCCAGTGCATCGATGTACCAGAACGTGCAGATGGTGAAGCTGGTTTCCGGCTCGCCGAAGTCATCCGGTGCGATGTAGCGGTACAGCGCATCGCCGTGTTTGAGCACGCGGCCGACCGCTTCGACGGTGCGCACGAAGCGACTGTCGTCGTTGGCGACGATGCCGATGTCGGCCAGCAACAGCAGCGAGGCGTCCAGGCGATGTCCACCGAGCGTATCGGTGAAATGGCCGTGTTCGTCGCTCCAGGCGTCGTTCAACACGCGCTCGCGGATGGTGTCGGCGCGTTCGAGCCAGTAGGCCCTGCGATCGTCCAGCGCGAGCCGTTCGGCGATCTTGGACAGGCGATCGCAGGCGGCCCAGCACATCGCGGCGGTATAGGTATGCACTTCGGCGCGACCGCGGAATTCCCACAGGCCGGCATCGGGCACGTTGTGCAGCGCGAAGGCGCGCTCGCCCAACGGTTCCAGGCGACGGAAGGTGTCGGCGTCGCCCTGATCCTTCAGGCGCAGGTCGAAGAACAACTGCGTGGAGGCCAGCACCACGCTGCCGTAGACATCGTGCTGCTGCTGGATCCAGGCCAGATTGCCGCGCCGCACCGGGCCCATCCCGCGATAGCCGTCCATGGTGTCGACTTCGTGCTCTTCCAGCTGCGACTCGAAGCCGATGCCGTACAGCGGCTGCATGGTGCCGTCGGTGGTGGCGATATTGAAGATATAGCCGATGAATTGCTCCATCGTGCGCGTTGCGCCCAACCGATTGAGCGCACGCACCACGAACGCGGCATCGCGTAGCCAGCAATAGCGGTAATCCCAGTTGCGCGGGGTGTTGGGCGCTTCCGGGATCGAGGTGGTCATCGCCGCGATGATCGCGCCGCTGTCTTCGTACTGGCACAGTTTGAGCGTGATCGCGCTGCGGATCACCGCTTCCTGCCAGTCGAGTGGAATCGACAGATAGCGCACCCATTCGCGCCAGTATTCCTCGGTGCGTTCCTGCGCTTCCTGCACGTAACCGGTGAGCGAGCGGGTCAGCGATTCGTCCACGCCCAGCACCAGGCTCACCGGGTGGCTGAGTACGAACGGCAGGCCATCGCGCACGAAGCGTACCGGCACGTCGGTGGTCAGGCGCAGCGTGAACTCGGGCAGCACCCAGCGGATGTGATTGCTGCCCCAGGTGGTTTCCGGCGTGCGGCCACCCCAGTCGGCCAGCGGGCGCGCGCGCACGATGATGCGCGGGTTGCCGGCCAGCGGACGGATCTGGCGGATGATGCTCACCGGCCGATAGAAACGCGCGTTATTGCGCCAGCGCGGTGCGAAGTCGATGACTTCCACTTCACCGCCGTGGCTGTCGCGCAACACCGTGCGCAACACGGCGGTATTGGGCAGGTAGTGTTGCTCGCTGCTGGCGAAGTCTTCCAGCTCCACGGCGAAGTCGCCGCCTTCGCCCTTGGGCGAGAGCAGCGAACAGAACGCCGGGTCGCCGTCGAAGGCCGGCAGGCAACTCCACACCACACGTGCCTGTCGATCGACCAATGCCCCAAAACTGCAGTTGCCGATGACGCCCAGATCCAGGTTTGGCTCGGTCATGGAGTGCGAACGATCCTATTGATAGAGAAAAGAAGTCAGCCGCGCGACGATCACACGTTGCGCGCGTTGTGTTGCAACCAGGCATGCACGTGTGCAGTGCCATCGACGCGGAAGCGCGCGCTGGTCTGGGCGCGATCGCCGACCAGCACGCTCCAGCCGCCGAGGCGATTGGCCGCTTCGAAGCCGAATTCGTCGGTGAGGTCGTCGCCGACGAATACCGGCGTGCGGCCGGCGAATGCGCCGTGCTGCATCAGCTGTTCGACCGCCAGGCCCTTGTTGCTGCCTTCGGGCACGAATTCGACCACGTGATCGCCCGGTTGCAGGCGATACCCGGAAAGCTGGGCGATTTCCTGCTGCGCGAAGGCGAGAACATCCGGTCCGGCGTGTGGCTGCGCGCGCCAATGCAACGCGACGCTGACGCCCTTGTCTTCGACCAGCACACCGGGATGTTGGCGGGTCAGTGCGGCAGCGCGTTGATGCAGGCCGTGCAGCCATTCGGAGGTGTCTTGCGGCATCGCGGCGCGTGCGGCGATGTCGCTACGCAGCTCGTGCCCGTGCAGGCCGGCGGCCGGCAGCAGCAACGGCGCGAACAAGGCATCCAGCTGCGAGAGCGGTCGTCCGCTGACCAGTGCAACTGCGCCGCCAAGGCGGTCGCTCAGGCGGCCGATGGCCGCGCGGACCTCGGGCAGCAGCCGCACAGCCTCGGGGCTGTCGGCGAAGTCGATGAGAGTGCCGTCCACGTCCAGAAACAATGCGCAGGCATCGTCCAGCAATGGCGGCGACGGAAGGGGGGAGTGCGCGTCTGCCATCACGGCAGTGTGCGCAAACCGGTGTGAGATTCAGGTTATGGAATGGCGGGGATTGGGGATTGGGGAGTCGGGATTCGTAACAAAGCCGCACTTCTCACTCCCCAATCCGGAGTCGCCATCTCGGCCTAAAGCGCAGGCTGCCGAAATAGGCGATGTCGTCGATGGAGCGATCCGACCGGGGTGAGCTTCAGGTTCTGGAACTGCGGGGGATGGGTGATCGGGGAGTCGGGATTCGCAGCAAAGCCGCACTTGCCAATCCCGAATCCCCAATCTCCAATCTCCAATCCCGGCCTAGAACGAATACCGCACCCGCCCATACCAATACGCGCCGTTGCTGCCGATCGGCGAGAGCACGTCGTAGGGCAGGTTGCCGAAGTAGGCGATGTCGTCGATGGAGCGGTCCGAGTAGTTGTCGAGGATGTTCTGGCCACCGATCGCCAGCGTCCACTGCGTGCCCAGGTGGTACTCCGCTTCCAGGTCCAGCTGCCATTCCGCGCCGTAGGTCTGGCGTGGCACGAAGCCGCCGCCGAAGTCGAACACGCGCCTGGCGCTGCCGTAGCGATTGACGCGGGTCTGCAGGTTCCAGTGCTCGTTGGTCCAGTTGGCGGCCAGGGCGGCGCGTGTGCGCGGCGCCGCATCGGTGAGCGTGTTGCTCTCTTCGACACCGAACAGCACGTACTCCGGGTCCAGGGCGAGCAACTGCGCCGGTGTGGCGATGACGTTCTTCAACTCGGTCTTGGCGTAGCTGTAGGTACCGGTCAGCAGCAGATCGCCGCCGAAGGCGTACTGGCGCCAGTTGCCGACCAGCTCGGCGCCGCGGGTGCGGGTGTCGGCGGCATTGAGGAAGTAGCTGGCGCTCTGTACGCCGGTGACGCCGAAGTTCTGTTGCACGAAGTCGGTCAGCGTGCCGCCGGTGATGTCTTCGGACAGTGCGATGCGGTCGTCGATATCGATCTGGAAAAAGTCCAGCGACAGGTCGAAGTGATCGCCCAGCTGGCTGGTGAAGCCCAGGCTGTAGTTGAGCGATTTTTCCGGCTTCAGGTCGGTGGCGCCGAGCGCGCGTGCGATCGGGTTGTTGACCGACAGCAGCCGGCCCTGGGTCAGGCGACCGGCGGCGTCATAACCGGTGGAGGTGGCTTCGTAGCCGATCTGGCTGAGCGAGGGCGCGCGCACGTTGTTGGAGACCGCGCCGCGCAGCGCGAATGCCGGCGCGAATGCATAGCGCGCAGCCAGCTTGCCGGTCCATTGGCTGCCGAAATCCTGGTAATGCTCGTAGCGGCCGGCCAGGTCGGTGGAGAACTTGTCGCCGAACTGGCTGGACACGTTGGCGTAGGCGCTGGCCACATTGCGCGACAGATCGGCTTCGTCCTGCGGGGTCAGCCCGCCGCCGGCCTGCGAGCCGGTGGGACGATCGGTGAACGGGCCGGCCGCATAGCTGGCCGGATCGCCCGCGTGGGTGCGGTATTGCTCGCGGCGGAATTCGGCGCCGGTGCCGAAGGTGTGGGTGGCACCGGCCGCATCGAACACGCGGGTCAGATCCAGATTGCCCACGGTCTGCGCAAAGGCGAAATCGCCGGTCTTGAAACGCGTGGTGCTGTTGGGGCCGAGCGAGGCGTTGAGCGAATTGCGCAGCCGGTAGGTGAAGTCGTTGCGGCCGTAGTTGACGCTGGCGTCGTAGTCCCAGTTGCCCAACTGCCCGCGCGCGCCGGTGACGATCTGCAGATCGCGGTTTTCGCCTTCGGAAATCGGCCGATAGCCGTTGGGATAGAGCGCGCGCCAGTTGGCGCTGCTGTCCGGGTAACGGAAGTAATTGGCGCCTTCGGTATCGCGCTGGTTATACGTGCCGAAGGCGTAGAACTCGCCGCTGGCGCTGAAGGGAACCTTGGTGTTGAGCCAGGCGTTCAGCCCCTTGGTGGCACCATCGCCGAGCACGTAATTGCGCTTGCCGGCCAGCGCCAGATTGGCCGGTGTCTGTTCTTCGAACGGCGGAATCTGATCGAAGCCGGCGCGATTGGTCGCCTCGCGATTCTTCAGCTCCAGGCCGACCTTGAAGAAGCCGCCGTCATCGCCGAGCAGGGTGCCGACCTTGGCGCTGGCGTAGCTGGTCTGGCCGTCGGTGACGCGGCGATTGATCGGCTCCACATCGGTGTTGTAAGCGCCGAAGCTGGCTTCCAGTTCGCCGCGCGAGGGGTTGTCGTCCAGGATCACGTTGATGACGCCGGCGATCGCGTCCGAGCCGTATTGCGCGCCGGCGCCGTCGCGCAGCACTTCGATGCGCTTGATCGCGTTGATCGGAATGGAATTGAAATCCACCGGCGTGGTGCCCTTACCGATCTTGCTGTCGGTGTTGACCAGCGCCGAGGTGTGGCGGCGCTTGCCGTTGACCAGCACCAGCACCTGGTCGGGCGAGAGCCCGCGCAACTGTGCGGCGCGGATATGGTCGGCGCCGCCGGAGTTGGACTGGCGCGGGAAATTGAACGACGGCAGCAGCGCCTGCAACGCGCTGCCAAGCTCGCCATTGACCACGCCGGCCTTGCGGATGTCCTCGGCGGTGAGCACGTCCACCGGCACGGTCGATTCCAGCACGGTGCGGTCGCTGGCACGCGTGCCGGTGACGATCACCGTGTCCATGGTGGTGGCGCCGGAGGCGGCCTGCTGGGCGTGCGCGTTGGCGCTCAACACGGCGGCAATGGCCAGGCCGATAGCCGAAAGGGTAGGGCGGGTCATCTCTCTCTCCTGCGACAACAACTGCGAATGCGCCGTGCGGTCGGCATCCGGCCGGGCGGGGGGCGCAAAGGGGTCGGATCGTCCACATTCATCCGGATGGAGAGATGTTATCGCGTTGTTCAGGCGCGTGCGAGATGGCACAGTGCGCGCACGCCGGCATCCGCTGATGCCCGGCCTGCATGAGCTTGCCTCAAGCCAGCCCGCCCAGACCCGATGTGGAGAAATCGATGAAGTTGCTGCCGTCCTGCCTGCTTGCCGCCCTGTTGGCGCTGTCCGCCTGCGCGACCACTCCCGGCGGTGCGCCGGGCGCGACCACCGCCAGCCTGCAAGGCGATGCGGCGCGGCCGGCGACCGCCCAGGGCTGGGTGCGCAGCGAGCTGTACTTTGGCGTCGGCGAGGAAACCGGCCCGGCCGACCGCCCGCAGACCCGGACGATCGGCGAGGCGCAGTGGCGCGCGTTCCTGGACAAGGAAGTGACGCCGCGCTTTCCAGACGGGCTGACCGTGTTCGACGCCTATGGCCAATGGCTGTTCCGCGGTGCCAAGGAGCCGAACCGGCTAGGCACCAAGGTGCTGGTGATCCTGCACGAAGACACCCCGCAGCGGCGCAACGATATCGAGGCGATCCGCCTGGCCTGGAAGCAGGCCACCGGACACCAGTCGGTGCTGTGGTCGCGGCAGGCGGTTGAGGTGTCGTTCTGAGGCGGGTGACCATGCGCCTTGAACATCTGCACCGAATGCGCGTGAGCGCTGCGCGCGCGCTGCTGTTCGCCGCATTTGGCGGGCTGTCGTTCGCGTCGTTGGCACGCGACACCAGCGTGCAGGTGACGCTCGACGCAAACACGCGTGCGACCGCCACACTGGTCGGCGCACGCCTGCATGTGGTGCTGAACCCGGGCGGCAAGGAGCAATGGTTCGACGCGAACGTGGACGAGGGAGAGGGCGGCACCGGCGTGGACAGCGACGACTACAACTTCGACGGACATCCGGATCTTGCGGTGTCGGCGATGCTCGGCCAGGTCAACGAAGCGGTGCTGGTATTTGTGTTCGATCCGGCGCAACGCCGCTTTCGTGCGCTGACCGCGCCTACCCGCCCGGCGGTGCAGTGCGAAGGCTTCTTCAATCTGACGCCCGACAAGCAGCAGCGCAGCTTGACCAGCTCCTGCCGCAGCGGGCCGATGTGGTACGCCGATGTGTATCGTTATGCGGCCGATGGGCGGTTGTATGTGGCCAGGACGCAGCAGCCGATCGCGTCGCCAGACATCCAGACCTTGCTGGATCCAGGTACCGACGCTGGCATGCCGCTATCGGTGTGGCCGAGTTACGACGCGCGCGGGACGAAGGTTTCAAGCGAGATCGGCACCACGCTGGACGCCCCGATGCCGGTTCAACTGCGCGTGCAGGTGGCGCGTCTGCCGCTGTACGCCACGCCCATGGCCACCAGCACCAAGCGCTATCTGGTGCAGGGCGATCGGGCCGACGCGCTGGATGTCAGCACCGATGCCACACGCGTGCAGGTGCGCTATCGCGATGCCGGCCGTGGCGACATCGTTGGCTGGATCGAGGTCGCTGCGGCGACGAAGTAGGGCCGTCGGTGCCACGCAGCCGCCTGCCACGGAACGGATCGGCGCGGTCGCAACGGCACGCTCTGATCCATTGCGCGGCTGTCGCGCATGCGGGGCAGCGGCTACCATCGGTCGATCCCCACGCTTCCTGGCTCCCATGTCGGCCCCTTCTTCGCGTACTGCGGCTGCGCCGCGCTGGTTCGTCGCCGGCGACCTCAATGGCTTTTTCGGCCTGGTCGTCGACAATCTCTCCATCCTCGGTTTCATCGCGATGGCGCTCATCGGGATGTTTCAGTTCCCGGCCGAGGTGGTGTTCGGGCGCATGTTTCCCGGCACCGCGTTCGGCGTACTGGTGGGCAACCTGCTCTACACCTTGATGGCGCGGCGGCTGGCCGCTCGCAGCGGGCGCGACGACGTCACCGCGATGCCGCTGGGCCTGGATGCGCCCACCAGCATCGGCATGGCGCTGTTGGTGTTGGGCCCGTCATTCGTCGGCTTCAAGGCGCAGGGGCTGGACCCGCAGGCGGCGGCCATCGCCACCTGGAAACTCGGCATGGCGTCGCTGGTGGTGATGGGCCTGCTCAAGCTGGTGCTGTCGTTCGTCGGCGAAGCGGTCACCCGCGCGCTGCCACGTGCGGCCCTGCTCGGCTCCATTGCCGGCATCGCGCTGGTGCTGATGGGCCTGCTGCCGCTGCTGGAGACGCTGCGTTCGCCGGTGGCCGGCTTCGTCACCCTGGGCTTGCTGCTGTACGTGCTGTTGGCCAAGGGGCGGTTACCGACCAAGCTGCCCGGCGTGCTGGTGGCGTTCGTGATCGGCACTGCGCTGTATTACGGGCTGGGCCTGGCGGGTTTGGGTGCGCCCGGCTTTGCCGTGCCGGACTGGGCGCCGCCGACGATCGTGTTGCCGTTGCCGAATCTGGGCTTTATCGACGGCCTGCCCGCCACGGTGGCGTATCTGCCGTTGCTGCTGCCGTTCGGCCTGTTGATGGTGGTGGGCGGCATCAATGTCAGCGAGAGCGCGCGTGCCGCTGGCGACGACTACCGCACCCGCGACATTCTGCTGGTGGAAGCCTTGGCCACCTTGGTGGCAGGCGTGTGTGGCGGGGTGGCGCAGACCACGCCCTACATCGGTCAGCCCGCGTACAAGCACATGGGCGCACGTACCGGCTATACGTTGCTGACCGGTTTGTTCGTCGGCATCGGCGGCATGTTGGGCGTGATCTCTGGCCTGGTGCAGTGGCTGCCGCTGGCGGTGCTGGCGCCGATCATCGTGTATGTGTCGATCGACATCACCACGCAGGCGTTTCAGGCCACCCCCAGGCATCACGCCGGTGCGATGGTGTTGGGGTTCCTGCCGTCGGTGGCGTACCTGCTGACCATCAAGGCGCCTGGCTGGATCGCGCCGGATCAACTGATTGCGCTGACCACCAAACTCGATGGGCACGGCTTGCCGGAGCTGGCGGTGATCTTCGCGCTGGGCAATGGCTTCATCATCACCGCGATGCTGTGGATCGCCACGGTGGCGGCGATGATCGATGGTCGCCTGCGCCGTGGAGCGGTGTTCCTGCTGGTCGCAGCAGGGCTGACGCTGTTCGGCTTGATCCATTCGGTGGACCCGCGCGGCGGCATCTATCTGCCGTGGTCGCTGCAAGGATTGGCGCGGGTAATCAGCTGGCAGTTCGTTGGTGCCTACGTCGCGCTGGCGGTGACCTTGCTGCTGCTGTCGTTGCTGCCTGCACGCAAGGAGGCGTTGCAATGAACTATCGCTTGGGTGCACTGCGGGTGGTTGTCGGTGGCGCGCTGTTGCTTGGCGCCAGCGGTGCCTGGGCGGCCTCGTTCGATTGCAAGCAGGCAAGCAACGCCGTTGAAAAACGGCTGTGTGCGCTCGCGCCGCTCAGCCTTCTGGATGAGCAGCTGGATGCGTCCTATCGCGCGCTGTTGGAAACCACGCCGCGCGGTTCGGTTGCAGGCGTGCGCGATCAGCAACGGGCCTGGCTGCGGCAGCGCAACGCCTGCGCGCAGGACGCCAAGCTGGACGATTGCCTGCAGCGCACATTGAAGGCCAGAGCCGATGTGCTGACCAAGGCGCTCACTGCGCAGCAACACGCACTGGACCGCATCATCGCCGGCATTCCCACGGCGCCGGCCGCAGCCGCTGCACAGCTGCGCCAATACGACGGCGGCCTTGCCTCTGCGTGGCTGGTCTATCTGCATCGCTTCGTGCCAGCGGCCGGCGTCGGCGCATCCGACGCGCGCGCCCGCTTTGCGGCGGCGAGTGCTGCGTTACGCAAGCAGGATACGGTCGCCGCTCAGCTGCTCGATACGGACGAGCCGGCCGACGCGCAGGCCGCGCAGGCCCGCGATCTGACCCTGTTGCGGTTGTGGATCGAGCGCAGCGATTACGGCGTGACCGATACGTTGCCAAACGGGCGTCCCTACGTGCATTGCTTCGTGTTCGCGCAGCAGGGCGAAGCCGCTTACGAGGCGATGGGGCCGATGTACGGATCCAGTCGCGACATCGGCGCACCCATCTGCCAGCCGCAGCCCGGCCTGTTCGATCAACCGGCATGGAAGCGGCTGTATCAGGCGTTTTCTGCAATGATCGAGCGGGCATCCGCCGAGACCGGAACGATGCGCTACGCCGATTTTGCCGCGTGGCGCGTGCTGTCGCTGCAGGCCACGGTCTCGCCGACGCTGTTTCTGTCCCGCCCGCAAGGTGCCGAGCCGCGGCGCGATCCGGCGGCGGCGATCGCCGGCTTGCAAGACGCAGCGCTGTGGTCACAGGCCGAGCGCACTGCTGCGCTGGCTGCCTTGCAGCCGGCGCGCGCGGCGACGGCGCGCTGGTTGATCGAACACAAGGCGATGCAGGCCGCGCAGGCCGACCGCATCGCGGCAGCCGTCGTCGCCGAGTGGGTCGATGCACGCATCGCCTTCGGCGAAGGGCCCGAATGACGCGCGCTGCAACGCGTTGCAGCGGTAAGCTGGATGCGTGGATGAATTGGGCCGTCTGACACCGACACCGACGACACCAACTTGGCGCGGCAGCGGCGATGCTTGGTGCTGCGTATTGCAGGATCGATGGAACCACCGCGATCTCCCATGGTCACACCATGGATGTTGTCGATGTGAGGAGTTCCACAATGCAATCCAAACCGTCGCGTTGGCCGTGGTTGCTGGCCGTGCCCGTCGTACTCGGTGCCGCCTGGTGGCTATTCAGCGGTACTTCCACTGCGCCGGACGCGTTACCCGCGCCAATCAGTCGTACCGCCAGTGCGGTGGCCGCCGCGGTGACCGCACCCACGCCGGCCAACACCGGTCCACGTCACCCGGTGCAACCGCCGTCCGCCGATGCGGCCGATGCGGCAATTCCTGCCCTGGCGCAAAGCGACGATGCGGCCTGGCAGGCGCTGCTGGCATTGGTGCAGGACGACGGCGCGTTGTCGCTCGTGCTGCGCAAGCATCTGATCGAACGTGTGGTGGTGATGATCGACAATCTCACCCAGCCCAGCATCAGCCGCCGTGTCTCGGTGCTGCAGCCGGTGCCGGGTGAGTTGCAGGTCTCCGATGCCGCTGGCGCTGTTGTGATCGATCAGGCCAATGCGGCGCGCTATGCGCCTTACGTGGCGGCGTTTACCGGCGTTGATGCGCAGGCGCTGGTGCGCAGCTATGTGCGTTTCTACCCGCTGTTTCAGCAGGCATATGCCGATCTCGGCGCGCCGGATCGTTACTTCAACGACCGCGTGATCGATGTGATCGATCATCTGCTGCGCACGCCGGATCCGGCCCAGCCGATCGTGGTGCTGCGCGACGAGCGCGGCCGCTACCGCTTCGTCGATCCCGCACTGGAGTCGCTGTCGGTCGGACAGAAGGCGTTGCTGCGACTCGGCTCGACGCAAGAGGCCGCGGTGAAAGCGCAGCTGCGGACAATTCGTGCGGCGCTGCTGCAGGGGCGTTGACGCCACCGTCGCTGGGCGCGACACCAGGCCGCATCGCATGCCGGCCTGCAACGGCTTGCAAACGCGGCTGGTGCGGTGGAGTGCGTGCTCGGCGGCATCTGCGCTGCGACGCCTGGCATGTCGCCTCAATGCCTAGGCCGCATCCAGCTCCGGGTAGTGACGGAAGATGCCGTTGGTGTTGAACGCCACACGGCGCTCGGAGGCCAGATAGGCCGCAATACGCGGCCGTTCGGCCACGCGCTGCTGCAGTGCTTTCAAGCCGGGCAGATCGGTCGACAGGGTTGCCATGCGCTTGGGGAACATGTACTCCAGGCCGCTGATCAGCTGGAACAACGACAGATCGACATACGAATGCGTGCCCAGCACGTGGACGCCACCAGCCCGGTGCAGCACCTGTTCGAAATGGCCGAGGAACTTGGGTAAGCGATTCGCGCGCAGGTCCTGCGCCCGCTTGGCTGCTTCGGCCTTCTGGTCCTGGTAATACAGCCCCGACGCGATTGGATGATGGGTATCGTGCACCTCGGCCACCAGATCGGCGATGGTCAGCTGCAGCTGCAGCGCTTGAATGCGCTGCGCTTCCGGCGCTGGCACCAATTGCATCTGCGGTGCGATGACATGCAGGATTGCGGCGACCTGTGCGACCAGCATGCCGTCGGCTTCGAGGAAGGGCGGTGCGAACGGTTGGGTACCGGCCTGATCGCCTTCCAGAAAACCATTCATCACCGCATCGCCTTGGACACGTGCCACATCGGTGTAGTTGGCGCCGGCGTCTTCCAGTGCCAGGCGCACGAATTCGCCGCGGCCTTGCAGGCCGGTCCAGTAATACAGGTTGTAATGCATGCGTTGCTCCATCATCCACAGCACTGCAGGTTAGAAGCTGCGATGTAGGGTGAGGTGAGTGCGAGGCGAACTACGAGGTGTGGAAGCAGGCGCGCACTGCAGCATTAGCGTGCCGTGGGGCGCTTGCCGACGGTGGGCGTCAACGGTCTGCAGCCTGCGCCATGCCACGCCGTTTGCCTCGGCACCAAGCCTGCGCGGCGCAGCCACCGCTTCGCACCCGAGGGTGGTCGTGCATCGCATCTCCAAGCGGCATGCACGGCCTACACAACGTGACCTGGAAACCCTCCGCTAGCCAGGGATGACCGAAGCGTCGGCGGGCGAAGACTGCGGCGGTTGTGCCTGCAGCCAGGCCAGCTTGCGCGCGCGCGGTTGCTGCTTGAGCTGCCATTCCGCGCGCGAGGCGCTGGCACGGTCCGGGTACGCATGGCTGGCGATCACCTGCAGCGGCGGATTCGCCCGCGTGTAACGCGCGCCGGTACCACGCAGGTGCGCCTGAAAGCGGCGTTCCAGATCGTTGGTGATGCCGGCGTAGTAGCTGCCGTTGCTGCACAGCAATAGATAAAGATGCCAGGGCTTGGGCGCTTCCATCCGCGCATTATCGCGGTTGACAGGATCTTTTGTGCGCCGCGTCGTCGAAGCACCCGCGCTACGGGGACGGGCTTGTTCGTCGGCGCGTGCAGGAGCGGCGCTCACCGTTGCAGGCAAGGTCGTTGAGGGTTCAAGCGCGGCTTCCACTGCTGCTGCTTCCCGCTTTTTTTACGTCGGTTTGGCGATGATGCAGCGCGCATCACACCGAAACCGCAGCGGGGTGGACGGCCTGTGTGAACAGGTCCGATACCCGGTGCACCAGTATTCGGGCTTGCACGTTCCCCACGACGCTTCTGCGCACGCTGAACAACCGGACACTTCGATGACCTATCTCGCACACCCCGATCGCTACGACCGTATCGCCTACCGCCGTGTCGGTCGCAGCGGACTTGTGTTGCCTGCCTTGTCGCTGGGCCTGTGGCACAACTTCGGCGACAGCACATCGATCGACACGCAGCGCGCGTTGTTGCGCACCGCCTTCGATCTGGGCATCACCCATTTCGATCTGGCCAACAACTACGGCCCCCCGTACGGCAGTGCGGAGATCAACTTCGGCCGCTTGTTGCGGGAAGATTTCAAACCGTATCGCGATGAGCTGATCATCTCCACCAAGGCCGGCTGGGACATGTGGCCTGGCCCGTACGGGCAGGGCGGCAGCTCGCGCAAATATCTGCTGTCCAGTCTTGACCAGAGCCTGCAGCGGATGGGCGTGGACTACGTGGATATCTTCTACTCGCATCGCTTCGATGTGGACACGCCGCTGGAAGAGACCGCCGGTGCGCTGGCCAGCGCGGTGCAGCAAGGCAAGGCGCTGTATGTGGGAGTGTCGTCGTATTCGGCGGCGCGCACACGCCAGATCGCCGCGCTGCTGCGCGAGTGGAAGGTGCCGCTACTGATCCACCAGCCGTCCTACAACCTGTTCAATCGCTGGGCCGAGCACGACTTGTTCGATGCCACTGACGAGGTCGGTGCCGGAGTGATCGCGTTTACGCCGCTGGCGCAGGGCGTGCTCACCGGCAAATACCTCGACGGGGTGCCGAGCGATGCGCGCGTGAATCGGCCTGGTGGCCATTCGCTGCGGCCGGAACATCTGTCCGACGACAATCTGCAGCGTGCGCGTGGACTGGATGCGATTGCGCGGCGGCGTGGGCAGAGCCTGGCGCAGCTGGCGTTGGCATGGGTGCTGCGCGACCTGCGGGTGAGCTCGGCCTTGCTGGGCGCCAGCCGCCCCGAGCAACTGATCGAGAACGTCGCGGCCTTGCAGGCACCGGCCTTCAGTACCCAGGAACTGGCCGAGATCGATCGCTACGCGGTCGAGGGCGGCATCAATCTCTGGGAAAAGCCGGCCACCGATTGAGCCGGAGCAAGCGATCGCCGTGCGCTGCAGGGTGGGTGTTGCGTTGCTGAAGGCAGGAAAGCACGCACTGTGGCGATCGGCTGGCGATGCAGGAAGGCTGGTCAGCGCCAGCGCCTGGCCTGGCATGGCGTTGCTGCATCGGCTGCGGCTTCTGTGGAGTGAATGACGGCCGGGCGTCCGCTTGCGTTGACGCGCCAGTGGGCCGCCAAGGCATCGTTGCGGTGGAGCGGTCGGCCTGCCGGATCGATCGATTCGACCCGCCGAAGGTCGCGGCCAGCGACCAGTTCGGACCGGCCCGCCTGCGCGCGACCGCACGGTCGGTGCCCGCCAAACCTTGAAACGCCGCACAGCAGCCGCATCTGCACGGTATCGCCGGCGTTGCCGGCCACCCGTTCAGAGGATTCCCCATGCGGATGGACAAGCTCACCTCGCGGTTCCAGCAGGCACTGGCCGACGCACAGTCGCTGGCCGTGGGCCGCGACCACAACATCATCGAACCGGTGCACGTGCTGGCCGCACTGCTCGACCAGAGCGGCGGCAGCACGCGCCCGCTGCTGTCGCAGGCCGGCGTCAACGTGCCCTTGTTGCGCGAGCGGCTGGGCGAGGCGCTGGACACGCTGCCCAGGGTCTCCGGGCAGGAAGGCAATCTGTCGATCGGCAACGATCTCAACCGCCTGCTCAACCAGACCGACAAACTCGCCCAGCAACATGGCGACGCCTTTATCGCCAGCGAGTGGTTCGTGCTGGCCGCTGCCGACGATGCCAGCCCGCTGGGCGTGGCCTTGCGCGCGGCCGGCGGCGACAAGAAGAAGATCGAAGCGGCCATCGACAAGCTGCGCGGCGGCGAAACCGTGCAATCGGAAAACGCCGAGGAACAACGCCAGGCACTGGAAAAATACACCATCGACCTGACCGCGCGTGCGGAGAGCGGCAAGCTCGATCCGGTGATCGGCCGCGACGAAGAAATCCGCCGCACCATTCAAGTGTTGCAGCGGCGCACCAAGAACAACCCGGTGCTGATCGGCGAACCCGGCGTGGGCAAGACCGCGATTGTCGAGGGCCTGGCGCAACGCATCATCAACGGCGAAGTGCCCGAAGGCCTGCGCGGCAAGCGCGTGCTGTCGCTGGACATGGGCGCGCTGATTGCCGGCGCCAAGTTCCGCGGCGAGTTCGAAGAGCGCCTGAAGGCGGTGCTCAGCGACCTGTCCAAGAACGAAGGCCAGATCATCCTGTTCATCGACGAACTGCACACCATGGTCGGCGCGGGCAAGGCCGATGGCGCGATGGACGCCGGCAACATGCTCAAGCCGGCGCTGGCGCGCGGCGAGCTGCATTGCATCGGCGCCACCACGCTGGACGAATACCGCAAGTACATCGAAAAAGACGCGGCGCTGGAGCGGCGTTTCCAGAAGGTGCTCGTGGGCGAACCGACGGTGGAAGACACCATCGCGATCCTGCGTGGCTTGAAGGAACGCTACGCGGTGCATCACGGCGTGGAGATCACCGACCCGGCGATCGTGGCGGCGGCCACGTTGTCCAACCGCTACATCACCGACCGCCAGTTGCCGGACAAGGCCATCGATTTGATGGACGAGGCGGCATCGCGCATCCGCATGGAGATCGACTCCAAGCCGGAGGAACTTGATCGCCTGGAGCGCCGCCTGATCCAGCTGAAGATCCAGCGCGAGATGCTGAAGAAGGAAAAGGATGACGCGTCCAGGCAACGCCTGTCCGACCTGGAAAGCGACATCGACAAGCTCGAACGCGAGTTCTACGACCTCAATGAGTTGTGGAAGTCGGAAAAGGCGGCGCTGCAGGGCACCACCAAGGTCAAGGAACAGATCGAGCACGCCAAGCTGGAACTGGAAGCCGCGCAGCGTCGCCAGGACTACGCCAAGATGAGCGAGATCCAGTACGGCGTATTGCCGCAGCTGGAGAAGCAGATGGCGCTGGCCAACGAGGTCGAACATCACGACTTCAAGTTGGTGCAGGACCGCGTGACCGCCGAGGAAATCGCCGAAGTGGTGTCGCGCTGGACCGGTATTCCGGTCAACAAGATGCTCGAAGGCGAGCGTGACAAATTGCTGCGCATGGAAGATGAGCTGCATCACCGCGTGGTCGGCCAGAACGAGGCGATCAAGGTGGTGTCCGATGCGGTACGTCGCTCACGCGCCGGCCTGTCCGACCCCAATCGCCCGAGCGGTTCGTTCCTGTTCCTGGGGCCGACCGGCGTGGGCAAGACCGAGTTGTGCAAGGCGCTGGCGGATTTCCTGTTCGACAGCACCGAAGCGATGATCCGCATCGACATGAGCGAGTTCATGGAGAAGCATTCGGTGTCGCGCCTGATCGGTGCGCCTCCGGGCTACGTGGGCTACGAGGAAGGCGGCTATCTCACCGAGGCGGTGCGCCGGCGGCCGTATTCGCTGATCCTGCTGGACGAAGTGGAAAAGGCGCACGCCGATGTCTTCAACATCCTGCTGCAGGTGCTCGACGATGGCCGTCTGACCGATGGCCAGGGCCGCACCGTGGACTTCCGCAACACGGTGATCGTGATGACCTCCAACCTGGGCTCGCATCAGATCCAGGAGCTCTCCGGCGATGGCAGTGCCGAGGCCTATACGCAGATGAAGGCGGCGGTGATGGGCGTGGTGCAGGCACATTTCCGCCCGGAGTTCATCAACCGGCTCGACGACATCGTGGTGTTCCATCCGCTGGACAAGGCGCAGATCAAATCGATCGCGCGCATCCAGTTGCATGGGCTGGAAAAGCGCCTATCCGAGCGCGGACTCAAGCTGGATCTGGACGATGCCGCGCTGGAATTGCTGGGCAATGTCGGCTTCGATCCGGTCTACGGCGCACGCCCGCTCAAGCGTGCGATCCAGTCGCAGGTGGAGAACCCGCTGGCCCAGCAGATCCTGTCCGGCCAGTACCTCAGTGGCGACACGGTGCGCGTGCGTGCCGAGGGGGGGCATCTGGTGTTTACCAAGGGCTGAGCTGCAAGCGGGCTTGTCGGTTGGGTGTCGGCAGCAGTGCATTGCGGCCCTCATCCGGCGCTGCGCGCCACCTTCTCCCGCACGCGGGAGAAGGCAATCGGCTTTCGCCTCATAGTGACTCTCCTCCTTCTCCCGCATGCGGGAGAAGGCAATCGGCTTTCGCCTCATAGTGACTCTCCTCCTTCTCCCGCATGCGGGAGAAGGTGCCCGAAGGGCGGATGAGGGCGCATTTGCCACCCCTCATCAGGAATTCCGCATCGCACGCCAAGCGCTTCACTGTCGCCACCTCTACGTCGCCAGACGTTCGATCTCGCCGACTGTCAGACACCTGCGAGGCACCGCGCCAATCCTGCTACCATGCGCGCCCCTGAGGTGACTGCCGGTTTGTCGGTGGTTTAAACGGGAATCCGGTGCGCGCATCGCCTTGGCGAGAGGCAATTCCGGAGCTGCCCCCGCAACGGTGGGCGAGGTCAGATGCCGCAATATGCCACTGTGCGCTTGCATGGGAAGGCGCGGTATCGGAGGCGCCAGCTTCCACTCGCGAGCCCGGAGACCGGCCTGAGGGACTGACCCGGCACGCGGTGGGCGTGGCCTTGATCGTCTGGCGCTGCTGCGTCGGACGCCTGGCCCGTTGCTGCCTGCCGCCCCCATTGCCGCCGCGCGGGTAGGTGCGGTTCCAGGAGCAGCCGTTGATGTCCCTTTCTTCCGTTTTGCCACCGCGCGCCGTATTGGCCGTGGGCCTGTCGCTGTGCGTGGTCAACCTGGCGCAGGCCGAGGCTGCCGTCGATCTCGACCAGGTCGTGGTCACCGCCTCGCGCACCGCGCAGACCCAGGACCAGACATTGGCGCCGGTCACGGTGATCGACCGCGCGCAGATCGAGCGTCGCCAGGTCAATTCGCTGCAGGACCTGCTGCGTGGCGAAGCCGGGGTGTCGCTGGCCAACAACGGTGGCCCGGGCAAGCCGACCTCGCTGTTCCTGCGCGGTACCGAGTCAGACCAGGTGGTGGTGTTGATCGACGGTGTGCGCATCGGCTCGGCCACCTCGGGCGGCGCTGCGCTGCAGGATCTGCCGATCGAGCAGATCGAACGCATCGAAATCGTGCGCGGCCCGTTTTCCAGCCTCTACGGTTCCGAGGCGATGGGCGGTGTGATCCAGATATTCACCCGTCGGCCGCAAGGCAGCTTCGTGCCGACCTTCAGCGCGGTAGCCGGCAGCGACAACGCGCGCCGCTACAGCGCAGGCGTGGCCGGGCGCAGCCAGGGCGATCTGAGCGAGAGTGGCGGCTGGTATTCGGCCAACGCGGTGCACGATGAAACCGATGGCATCAATGCCTATCTGGACACCAGTTCCAGCGACTACGATCCGGATCGCGACGGCTACCGCAACGATTCGTTGAGTGTGCAGGGTGGCTGGCGCTTCAATCGTCAGTGGGATGCCGACGTGCACGCACTGCGCGCGCAGAGCCGCAACGAATACGACGGCTCGGCCTTCGGCGGCAACCTGTCCAAGGGCGTGCAACAGGCGGCCGGCGGGCGTGTGCGTTATGCCCCCACCGATGCGGTCAAGCTCACTGCCAGCGTCGGCAGCAGTTCCGATTTCAGCGATGCGTATTACGACGGTACGTACGTGTCCACCTACGACACCCGTCGCAAGCAGGGCTCCTTGCAGGCCGACATCGATGCACGCGCCGGCCTGCTCAGCGTGGGCTTCGACTGGCAGCGCGACGCCATCGCCAGCAGCGACAGCTACGATGCCGACAGCCGCATCGACCGCGCCGCGTTCGCGCAGTGGCAGCAGAGTTTCGGGGCCCAATCGTTGCAGGCCAGCCTGCGTCGCAACGACAACAGCCAGTTCGGCGGCAAGACCACCGGCAGCCTGCTGTGGGGCTGGGATGTCGCCGAACATCTGCGCCTGACCGCCAGCTACGGCACTGCGTTCAAGGCGCCGACCTTCAACGAGTTGTATTACCCCGATTTCGGCAACCCGTTGCTGGGGCCGGAAACCTCCAAGAGCGCCGAGCTCGGCCTGCGCGGTAGCTACGGCTGGGGCACCTGGACGCTGAGCGCGTTCCAGACCCGCATCGACGATCTGATCGCCTACGACGCGTCGTTGGTGGATGCGGCGCATCCGTTCGGGCAGCCGAACAATATCGATCAGGCGCGCATCCGCGGCGTGGAAGCCGGTTACGACACCGAACTGGCCGGCTGGACCGTGCATAGTGCGTTGACCTGGCTGCAGCCGCAGGCCGATGGCGACATCAACCACGGTAACTGGTTGCCGCGGCGTGCGCGGCAGAGCGGACGCATCGATGCGGACCGCAGCTTCGGTGCATTCGGCGTGGGCGCCAGTCTGTTCGGCTCCGGCAAGCGTTACGACGACCTGGCCAACACCGATCGCCTGGCCGGCTATGGCTTGCTCGATCTGCGCGTGAGTTACGCGGTGAACGCGGAGTGGAAGGTGTCGTTTACCGCCAACAACGTGTTCGATCGCCAGTACGAAACCGCTCGCTGGTACGCACAGCCGGGGCGCAACTATCTGCTGACCTTCCGCTACCAAGCGGCGCAGTAACAACAACGCACCGATTGCGCACGCTGGCAGGCGGGCGCAGTCGGTGCCTGGGCGTCGGGTGACGGTAGCTCATCGTGGTTGTCGAGCACGCCGACCACGCGGCTGCCGATTGCTGCCGACTTGGTATTCGGCTGAAAGAAATGCCGATGCCGCCCCGTCTGTGCGTGAGGTGATGCATGCCGCCACCGCGCAGGCCTTCGCTTAACGCTCCGCCGCAGTCAACGCGTGCCGTGGTGGCGCCGGTTTCAGAAACCCGCGTGCTGGCCGTTATCTGGCAGACGCTTGCTGCGTCAGACCGTTGCGAATCAGTGGGTTGCCGATGCGGCGGCTGCGCCATCCGTTCGGCTGTCCCGACAGCAGCGACTTCGTGCGCGACGCTGATGCGCTGCGTGCTGTTTAGCCGTGGCTTTCCGGGCAGGTCGTGCGGGTCCGCATGCGGTGGCGGAATGGAAACATGACGCTGGGCGAACTGGCGCGCCGTCTGGCCGATGAGGCCGGCCGGCTGCGCCAGACATTGGCGCTACAGTGCGGGCGTGTGGTGTTCGTCGTGTCGGGATCGCCGACCGTGTTGCAAGGAGACCCGATGTGAGTAGCGATTGGATTCATGGTGCCTGCGCCATGCCGGACGCACGCGTGCGCGCTGCGGCACTGGCGCGGCAGGAGCAATTGACCAAGCCGCCCGGTGCGCTGGGCCGGCTGGAGCAGCTGGCCGTGCAATTTGCGGCCTGGCAGCGTAACGAACACCCCACCGTGCAGCGCATCTGGATCGCGGTCTATGCCGCCGACCACGGCGTCGCCGCCGAAGGCGTATCGGTGTTTCCACAAGCGGTCACTGGCGAGATGGTGCGCAATTTTGCCCGCGGTGGCGCCGCCATTGCGGTCCTGGCGCGTGAGCTGGGCGCACGCCTGGAAGTGGTGAATCTGGGGGTGGTCAACGACCCGGGCGATTTGCCGCGTGTGCGCCGCGCATGGATTGCGCCCTCCAGCGCCAATATCTGCGAGCAGCCGGCGATGACATCGACGCAGCTGCGCGACGCGCTCGCCGCCGGCGCCGAAAGCATTGCGCAGGCGAAAACGTGCGGTACGCAGCTGTTTGTCGGCGGCGAAATGGGTATCGGCAATACCACCGCCGCCGCTGCACTGGGCTGCGCGTTGCTGTCGCAATTCCCGCAAGCGATGGCCGGCGCAGGCACCGGGCTGGATGCCGAAGGCATCGCGCACAAGGCGATCGTGATCACGCGTGCGTTGGCGTTGCATGCCGATGCCTCCACGCCGCTGGAGCGGTTGCGTCGGCTGGGTGGATTCGAGATTGCCGCGTTGGTCGGCGCCTATATTGCCGCTGCGCAGGCCGGCATTCCGGTGCTGGTGGATGGCTTCATCAGCACCGCTGCGGCGTTGGTTGCCACCCATCTCAATCCCGGCGTGCGCGAATGGCTGGTGTTCGGGCATCGCTCGCACGAGCGCGGGCATGCTGCGTTGTTGCGTGCGCTGGATGCCGAGCCGTTGCTGCAACTGGATATGCGCCTGGGTGAGGCCAGCGGCGCGGCAGTGGCCATTCCGCTGTTGCGCAGCGCCTGCGCCCTGCACAACGGCATGGCCACCTTTGCCGAAGCCGGTGTCTCCGACGCATGAGCACGGCAATCTTGGCGACCGGCGACGCCTGCGGCGGAGTGGTGAGCTGAGGACAGCCACCGTGCCGGCCGGTGCGGCAGCGCCAGCGAGCTGAGCCTGGGCCGCCGGCATGCGGTCGCGCAGGCTGACGCATTGCGCAAGATCGGGACCGCACGCCACGTCGATTTGCGTGATGCTGTGGGCCTCCAAGAGGGATCGCCCATGTCCGCAGCCCCGGTCGTCTTCCATCGGCAACGCAGCGTCGAGCGCGTTGTGGCACATCTGCAAGCCGTCATCCGCGCCGGCGAACCGCTGCCGGATCTGGCAGCGCTGGCGGCAGTGGCGCGGCAATCGCCGCATCATTTCCATCGTGTGTACCGCGCATTGGCAGGCGAAACCCTGGGGCAGACCATCGCGCGGCTGCGTCTGAGTTATGCGCTGCATCTGCTGGGCGAGCAAAAGACCTCGGTGACCGATGTCGCGCTGGCGGTCGGCTACCAGACCCCGCAGGCGCTGGCACGTGCGTTCCGCGCGGTGCTGCAGGCCAGCCCGAGCAGCTTGCGCAACGCGCCTGCCGCACGCGCACAGAAACTGCAGCAACTGGCCATGCCCTCGGTGCCGCCGCAGCTGTCCGGCGCGCCCTTGCAGGTGTTGGTGCAGGTGCTCGATCCGCTGGAAGTGGTGGTGCTGCGCCAGCGCGGTGCGTTCGACGACCTGGACCGTGGCTTCGGCCGCATCGCGGCCTGGGCCGAGCGGGTCGGTGTGATCGCGCAGCTGCAGTCCTTGATCGGCCTGCCGCTCAGCGATCACCGCGATGTGCCGGCGCATCGGCACCTGTTCGAATGCGGCATGGTCTTCGACGCCGCGCTGTCGCCGCCGTCGCCGCTGCACCTGCGCCAGCTCGACGGCGGCGCGCACGCGGTGCTGCGCCATGTGGGCGCGTATGCAGGGCTGGAAGACGCGCTCGACCTGGTGCTCGCACAGTGGCTGCCCGACAGCGGCTACGTGCTGCGCGATGCGCCGCTGCATTATCTCTATCTAGACGATCCCGAAGCGGTGGCCGAAGCCGAACTGCGTGCCGACATCCGTGTGCCGGTTGAGTTGACAGGGCGTGCCCATCCAGCAGGGTGAGTTTCAACCGAACAGCTCCCACGCAGCTGCCGGATATTCGCCGACTGGAGGTGCTTTAGGGAGGCGCGGCGCCGGTGGTGCAAGCGGTCAGTCGCTCGTTGCTTTTCCGCGTTGCATTGGTAGTCGGGGGATATCCCGGGAGTAAATTGATAACTATCCCGATACCGGTGAAGAGAGTGCTGAAAAGTATGCAGAGCAGAGCAGAGCAGAGCAGAGCAGAGCAGAATCGAAGCGAATTATTTATTGTAATTCTCAATGCAGAAAGGGCGACCCCATAAGCTTGACCAGTCAGCAGCCTGCCTCACTGGCGCGCGATGGTTTGGTGATCTTGGTACTGCAAAGACCTGGGCCGATGGCTTGGCAAACTATCCGCCGACTGCGCGCGATCTGGGAGACTACGAACGCAGCCGCCATGCGTTGAACCGCGCCACACCGCCCCCGCACTACCATGAGCGCATTGCAGGTAGTAGGCTGTTCTTCCGTTTCCGCAGGTGGCTTCATGGCTGTGCGACCTTCTAGCATCCCGCCGCACCGTGCAGTGCTCCCTCTGCTGCTGTGCGCCGCCTTCGTCCACCCTCTGACTGGATGTTCACGCATGAATACGCCTACCAACGACCCATCCGGTATTCACCTGATCGGCAATATTCCAGTCGATGCTAATAACACCGTGCATATCGATACCAGCAAGCCGATTCCGTTTAGCAAACATGCATTCGGTGCGGGCTGCTACGATACGTACGGTTGCAAGGTACTTTACAACGGCAGGTACGAGGCTAATTATCCTGAGGATGTCAAACAGATTTCCTCAGCGTCCCTCGGAGATATCTATCCTGACAATATGCACGCTGGTACGATCGGCATACGCAACTTCCCGAACTTCCCGCCCCCTGCGGAAGTGTCCTGGCGATCAAAGGACGGCCAGTCGCACCATGCCCTGGTGGATCTTGAGGCCATCTTCAAGGACAAGGTGGTGCTGCATCATGTACCGCAGGAGCAACTGCCGCCGATCCTGCAGGCCGATATCTCTCCAGAGATCATTCTGGAAGTGAACGACCGCACCATCAATGTTTATATGAAGGCAATGGTGGATACCACGGTATTGCAAAAGCCTGGTAACAAATATAGCAATTTCCGCAGCGATCTGATCCTCGCCTACACCAAGACCTACTGATGGCGTATTCGCCAGGGAGCATGTAATGGCCAACGAACGTAACGACGAGAAGAAATGGGCCGATGGTGTGGAAACCTATCCGGCGACTGCACAGGATTTGGCTTCCTACCAAAAGAGCCGCGATGCTCTGGCGCAGTTCCAGGCACCGCTACTGGTCAGCCAGCAGAATCCGCATACTCGTTTGTTCGTGGCTTGCTTCGATGGCACCGGCAATGACAAGAACAAGGATCCCGAGCACATCACCAACATCGGCGTCATGTACGATCAAATACAGGCGGCCAATTTCGCCGGTTTACGCAATATCAATGGCCACTACGTCCCAGGCGTAGGCACCCAGGACGATGCCTTTACTCGCAACCTCGACGGTGGTCTGGGCTACAGCTACGGGCCACGGATGGAAGAGATGTACTTGAAATTCATCGATCAGGCCAAAAAATGGCGCGAAGAAGACCCGCAGGCCGAAATCAGCATTGTGTCCACGGGCTTCAGTCGTGGCGCGGTTACCGCAGCGATGTTCACCCGCATGGTCCACGAGCGGGGTATCCAGGACCGCAAAGACATGAAGATCGATCAGGGGCCCAACGGCGAAATCCTCAAGCTGACCCCAACGCACCCACCGCTGGTGCCGCCCGGCCGCACCGCGCAGGCGGTGGGCCTGCTCGACCCGGTGGCCACCGGCGACATGAACGTGCGCGACACGCGCCTGCCGCCGTCGGTGGTGTCGGGCCTGCAAATCACCGCCCGCGACGAGCGCCGCGATCTCTTCCCGGCCAAGGACATTATTGATCCGGGCCGCACCCAGGATGGACGCCTGCTCAACCTGGTCAATCCGGGCGCGCATTCGGATATCGGCGGTTCCTACCGGCTCGATGGCCTGTCCGTGCGCAACGGCAACTTGCTCACCGATTACGTCAACACCCTAAGCGACAAGCCCTTCCTGCAAGCGCGCACGGTGTCCACCGCGCCGGAAATGAACGTCATCCACCATTCCGAGCAGCACGGCGACTTGGCTCAGGTCAGTGCCCATCACTTCAGTCTCAAGCGACAGACCTTCAATGCTTATGGCCCAATGAGCCTGGATCGGCATATCCGCG
>NZ_JACHOF010000026.1:0-57863 GCF_014199765.1 Xanthomonas sp. 3058
GGACCTTACGCGGCATGGATGCCGCGTAAGAGCTACAAGGACGTACTTGCAGCGTGTCCCGCGACGCTGGGCGGGCAAGGGCCCTGCAGCCAGGCAGCAGATAGCCGGCCTGCAGTAGGCTGACGCGAAGTCGTTTTGTTAGCCGCTCTTAATCTGCCGACAGCGATCCCAGGGTGAAGCCGGACACGGCATTCACCTTGCCGCGCCACAGCACACCACGGTTGCTGGGCAGCGGCTGGCCGCCGGGCGAGAAGCAACGCGAGTCGATCAGGTGGATGAACTGCGGCGGTCTGCTGCTCTGCTGCGCATCGTCCTCGCTGTCGTAGATGCTGGCGTGGCTGGCAAACGCGCGACGGATATCCTCTTTTTCCTCGGCATCGCCGGGATAGGCGGCAGAGAACTCCTGCGCAAACGCCTCGAAGTACTGCTTCCCGCTGACCAGCTGACCGGACACGATGATGCCTTCGACAAACAGCGTGATGCCGAACTGCACGTTCGACGTGTTGACGGTGGCGACCAGCTTCTGCAGATACCAATCCAGGCTCTGGCCGTCGAACGCCAGCTTGACGTCTTCCAGGTTCGGTTGATTGTCGTCTTGATCTGTCATGTGGCTCTCCTTGGTGGAATGTCTAACGCGTATGTTGAAATAAGCGCAGCGAAGTACCTACGCATCGCCGCGCATGCCCAGGAACGTAAGTGCGTCCTGTCCAGTGACCGGCGCAGTTGGGTCCGCTACCGTTAACGTGGAGAGCATGCCCAGAGTCTATGACATGTTCCCCTTGCCGGCCCGCCCTGGCCGGTGTCGTGATCCTGAGCGCTCGCCGCTGCCGTCGTGCACGCCGACGTGATGGCTCGATTGGCTGCCAGCAACGTCTGCCCGTCACGGACGCAGATGCAACAAGCAACAAGCAACAAGCCCAACCATCACCAACCAGCCACCGCACCATCAGAGCGCGGATCACTGGCCCCGCTGATTACCCCATCCATCTCGCGCACCAACGCAGCGGCATGCCCCATCACCGAGGTGTAGGCAGGTAACAGTTCCACCGCATGCCCGGCATCGCGCAGTGCTTGCACCACCGCCGGATCGAAGCGGTCTTCCACCTTCAACGTGGTGCTGTCTTCGCCCCAGGTGCGGCCGAGCAACCAACGGGGCGCGCTGATCGCCTGTTGCAGCGGTACGCCGAAACGCGCGTAGCGGGAGAAGACCGCGGCTTGGGTTTGTGGTTGGCCTTCGCCGCCCATGGTGCCGTAGGCCATGACGCGGCCGTCGTCGAAGGTGGCCAGGGCCGGGTTGAGGGTGTGGAAGGGCTTGCGCCCTGGTGCGAGGGCGTTCCAGCCGTCGCGCGCGAGGCGGAAACTGCAGCCGCGGTTCTGCCAGGTGATGCCGGTGCGCGGCAGCACCAGGCCGGAGCCGAATTCGAAATACGTGGACTGGATGCAGCTGACCGCACGGCCATGCGCGTCGATGGCGCCGAACCAGACGGTGTCGCCGGCTTGAGAGGGCTGCGGCCAGGGCAGTGCGGTGCGCATGTCGATGCGTGCGGCGAGCGCGTCGAGTGCGCTGCTGTCGTCGAGCAAGGCTTGTGCGTCGAGCGTCATCCAGGCCGGGTCGCCGATGTGTGCGTCGCGGATCAGGAACGCCTGTTTGGTGGCTTCGATCAGGCCGTGGAGGTGCGCATAGCTGTCGGGCTGTTCGGCCTGCAGGCGATCGAACAGCGCGAGGATCAGCAGCGAGGCCAGGCCTTGCGTGGGTGGCGCGTGGTTGTACAGGCGCGCACCGTGGATGGCGACCGACAGCGGGACACTGGGGTCGGCGCGCTGGGTTGCGAGATCGTGCGCGTCCAGCGGGCTGCCGAGTGCCTGCAGATCGGCAGCGATGTCGTCGGCAAGCGGACCGCGATAGAAACTGTCCAGGCCTTCGTCGGCGAGCCGTTGCAAGCTGCGTGCGAGCTGCGGTTGCTGCAGCAGTGCGCCTTCGTGCAAGGGCGCGCCGTGGGGTTCGAAGATGCTGGCGTAGGCGCCGGGTTGTCCGCGCAGTTCAGCGCTCTTGCTGGCGGCGATGTGCGCGCCGCCGAGCGTGACCGGCACGCCATCGCTGGCGTGGTGGATGGCGTCTTGCAATATGCGTTGCAGCGCCACGTTGCCGCCTGCGTGTTGCAGCGCGAGCGCCCAGCCGGAGACGGTGCCGGCGACGGTATTGGCCGCGCCCGGGCCACGCCACGGAATGCTGCTGTGGCCGCGATAGAAGTCCAGTGTTGCCGCCTGTGCGGCGCGGCCGCAGGCATCGATGGCGTGCACGCGGCCGTCGGGTTCGTGGATCAGCCAGAAGCCGTCGCCACCGATGCCGGTCATGTGCGGGTACACCACCGCCAGGCAGGCGGCGGTGGCGACGGCCGCTTCGATGGCGTTGCCGCCGGCGCGCAGGATGTCGCGTCCGGCCTGTGCGGCGAGGTGGTGCGGGGCCACGACCATGCCGCGGCGTGCGCGCAAGGTATGCAGCATCAGCGTGTCTGCGCCGGCGGGCTGAAGGCGAGCAGGCCGTCGCGTTCGCGTTGCGCGGCGAGTGCGAACAGGCGGTCTTCGCGGCCGGGCGCGGCAATCAGTTGCACGCCCAGCGGCAGGCGACCGGGGCGCGGCAACGGCGCGGCCAGCACCGGGCAGGCGGC
This sequence comes from Xanthomonas sp. 3058, assembly GCF_014199765.1. Lineage (NCBI taxonomy): Bacteria > Pseudomonadati > Pseudomonadota > Gammaproteobacteria > Lysobacterales > Lysobacteraceae > Xanthomonas > Xanthomonas sp. 3058. The sequence goes on from NZ_JACHOF010000026.1 coordinate 2,670, forward strand.
CAGGCCCAGCGGCTGAGTGAAGATGCCCAAGTTGGCGCGCGCGGACACCGGCAGGCCATCGATCTGGATGGTGTCCTGGTCGATGCGCGGCGCCGCGCAGGGTGTAGCCGGCGCGATCAACACATCCACCTGGTCCCACAACCGTTGCATCGCTGCGGCGAACCACTGTGCGAAACGCTGCGCATCGGCCACCGCACTGGCGGGCAGCTGCAGGCCGGCGAGCAGGCGGTCGCGGGTGGCCGGGTCGAACTGCTCGGCCTGCGTGCTCAGGCCGGCGCGATGGCGGTGCCCGCCTTCGGCGGCGGTGAGGACGAAGGCGGCGGCGCGGGAGCGCTCGGCCTCGGGCAGATCGATGACGGTGGTGCTGTTGCAGGCCGCGAGCAATGCGCGCAAGCCGGTATCCAGTTCGGGATCGAGATTGCGTTGAAACCAGCCGCCCAGACGTGCGACCCGCAGGCTGCCGCCGTTGCAGGAGGCAAGCGAGCGACCCAGCATCACCTCATGCACGCGGCGCAGGTCGGCGATGGACGAGGCGAACGGGCCGACCACATCCAGCGCATCGACGAAGCCGAACACGCCATCCAGCGGCAACGCGCCGTGCGTGGGACGCAGGCCGTACACGCCGCACAGTGCGGCTGGCACGCGGATGGAGCCGTTGGTGTCCGAGCCCAGCGCGAACGGCACCAGCCCGGCAGCCACTGCGGCCGCCGAACCGCCCGACGAGCCTCCGGCCAGATGGCGGTGATCGTGCGGGTTGGCGGTGGTGCCGTAGTGCGCATTGACGGTGGCGAAGCCATAGGCGAACTCGTCCATGTTGGCGGTGCCGACCAACACCGCGCCGGCATCGCTCAGCCGTTGCACGACGGCCGCATCCCGGATGGCGGGCGCGCACTGTGCGCGCATGACGGCGCCAGCGGTGGTGACCTGGCCGGCGACGTCGAACAGATCCTTGACCACGAACGGCACGCCGGCCAATGCACCGCCATCGCTGCCGGCGGCCAGCGCCGACTGTACGCGCGCGGCATCGGCGGCGGCGCGTGCTGGCAGCAGGCGGGTGATCGCGCGCAGGCTGCCGTTGGCCTGGTCGATACGTGTCAGTGCCTGGTTCGCGTGGTCTGCGGCCAGTGTGGGGTGGCGACGGGTGGTGGCGACGATCGATGCGATCTGGCCGAGCGGGGCGGTGGTGTCCGGTGCTGCGGGGCAAGGGGCGTTGAAGCTGGCGAGCAGCTGCGCATGCGCGCGCAGGATGTCGGTATTGCGATCGATGCCGGCCTGCCACTGCGCTGGGACTTGCATGGGGTCACCTTGTTGGGAGCGGGGATTCGGGATGCCGAGATTTTGGGATTCGAGATTCGAGATTCGAGTGCCGTGCAGGCATGCAGGCGCAGCGAATGTGATTGCTGCAGAAGCGCCTGGTGGACGGTGCTGGACACTGCAGTCGGTGCGGATGCGTCAAGTGACGTGCGCCTGGTGATGCGAGGACGGTAGATGACAGACGCCAGGCGAGCGGGGGGGAACTAGCGGACTGCTGAAGCGCCATGCGAGTGAGACCGAGAAGCGCAGGTGGGCAGGCGTTGCCGATCGATCCAATCACGCGATGCCGCCTCGGGCGTCGTTCTGTTTCAAGCATGTCGCGGCCGGTACCTCGCCCGCTCTCGCCGCAGCGCCGAGGCCGGTCTTGCCCGCCACTGGCGTGCACCCGTGCTGCCAGCGCGTAGCGGGGTCGGGGTACAGCGCCCGGCAGACGCAGCGGTGTCGGTTGCGCATCTGCTCGTGCGTTCTCGTACTCAACCTATGCAGTCGTGCTGTCAGGCGCCGTCCCTCCATGCGCTCTTCGTGAGTCTTCTCCCGGCAGAAGGGCCAGCGGCAGCCCGACCGCTGGTGGCTGTGGTGCGGTCAGATGATCGACCAAGACCTGCTCGAATGCGTCCACGTCGACCGCACGCACTACGGTCTGCGCCTGCTCGCCCAGGCCGGGCTGATAGCCCGGTGCCCACGACAAGATATCGCCATACCCGGCATCGAACGCGGTGTTGGTGTCGACGTAGAGCGTTTCGGTGTGCGTCGCCAATTCCGGGCGCAGCCACACGGCTGTGGCCAGTTCGTCCCACATCGGGAAGCCCGGCTCGCGGCGGCGCAACGCGTGGCCGATGGTGGTGTCGGCTGCGCTGATACGTGCCAGCAAGTCGGGAGTGAGTTCGGTCGCAGTCGATGGGTCGACCGGCACCATGGTGATCTTGCGCCACGGTGCGCGCATCACGATGCTGGCCGCTTCCGGATCCCAGCGGATATTGAATTCGCGGCGTGGCGAGTTGACGAATTCGCGTGCGAACTGCTGTGCGCTGATACTGCTGCGTTGCTGCCGTGGGTTGAGGCTGCCGCCCATGTAGACCAGCTCGCGCGCCAGGGTGGCGAACGCCGGGTCCAGCGACTGCGCCAGCGCCAGATTGGTCAACGGGCCGGTGGCAACGATGCTCACCTCGCCGGGATACAGGCGCACCATGCGCAGCATGAACAGCGCGGCCGGCTCGTCGGATGGGCGTACCACGCTGGGATTGCCCAACGGCAGATCGGGCACCACGTCGTGGGCGTGATAGCGCGGCGCGCTCTGCACGGTGTCGCCATCGACCCAGTGTCTGGTCCATGCCCCTTTCCAGACCAGCTTGCCGTACAGCGCTTCCCAACGTTCGGTGGCCAGTTCGCTGTTGAGCAGCGGATGCACCGGGCCGGGCAGCACCGGAATAGCGGGATGGCCGGCCAATTCCAGCAGACGGCAGGTATGCGCCACTGCTTCGTCGCGCCAGATGTTGCCGCTGACCGTGCTGATGCCCAGCACCTCGACCTCGGGCGATTGCAGCAACAGCAACTGCGCGGGGGTGAAACCGTCGATGTCGTCTTCGAGGATGACGCGGCGTTTGCTGGCGGGAATGGGGACAGTGGTCATCGGGGTGGAAATGGAGAAGGCAGGGTGTCAGTGGGGGGTGATCGGTGTGCGACACCGGCAAAGAGAGCGCATCACCTGATCTGCCTGGCCAGCATGTCGCGCTCGTACTGTGCCAGCGCCTGTTCCAGTTGCCATTGCAGTTGCGCCTTCGGATTGTCGTGGCGGAAGCTGCGGCAGCCATCATCGTCACTGTCGTGCGCAAGCGCGTGTGCGCAGGGCTGCACGGCGGTGTTGGTCGTCGCCCACAGGCTGTTGCCCGGCAGAAAGCTATAGGTCAGTCCATTGCGGGCGAGCTGCTTGAGCGTGAGGTAGTCGATGCCTTGTTCCTGCATTGCGCGCTGATATTCATGGGTCATGTCGGCGCGCGAGACGCCGGCGTCGTCGGTGGACAGCACCACCGGCACGCCGGCACGCAGGTACATCGCCAACGGATGCGCGGCGCCGTTGATGCCCAGGATCACATCGTTGCTGGTGAGGTTGATCTCCACCGCGACCTGTTTGCTGCGCATACGCTGCAACAGCGCATCGGCATCGTCTTCGTAAGGCAGATCCACACCATGACCGATACGGCGTGCACCGGCATCCACCGCCTGACGGATGTGCGAACGCAGCTGTGCCGGCGGCACCAGGCCCAATGCCAGCTCGCCGGCATGCAGGGACAACGGCACGTTGGGATAGCGCGTTGCGAAGAAGCGGAACATCGCCATATGCCGCGCGTAATCGGCCAGCGCTACCGGGTTGTCTTCGGGCGCGACGATGTTCACTGCCACCGCGCGGCTGCCGCCCGCAGCGATCAGTGCATGGGCGAGCGCCATCTGCCCGAACACCATCGGCTGCGGCAATACGCGCAGCACGTAGGGAACATAGCGATATTGAACCTGGCAGCCGGGGCGTGCATCGGGCTGGTCGCAATGCAGGACACGACGCACCTGGGCATCGGTGTCGGCAAGCGCGCGTTGCGCGGCTTGCACCAGCGGCGGCAAGGCGTCCTGCAAGGTGCGCAGATTGGCGGCGTCGTCTGCCCCGTTCCAGGGCAGGGACTGCATGCGTTTTGCCGCTTCATCCATCTGCGGCGGGTTGGCGATGATTTCCACGTAGGGCACGCGGTCGCGCGCGGCCTGGTCCAGCACGGCGGCGACGGTATCGGCGACGCGTGCGCGCACCACCGCATCGAACTTGCCGAAGGTACTGAAGAACTGTTCGTGCCCGGTGGGGTGCGATGGGCTGGGCAGGAATTTGCGCATCGACAGCGCATCCACCACCCGGCCATACAACGCCGCATCGCGCGTTGCCAGATCGCGTGCAGGCTGCTGGCCCTTACCGCACGGCGGCGCGCGCAGGCTCAGGTCGTCCAGTTGCACGCAGGCGCCATCGTCGCTGGCCCACTGCAGATAGTCCTCGGCATAGACCGAACCGGACAGATGGTTGTGCAGGTCGCCACCCTTTGGCATCGCCTGCAGCCAGGCGCGCAGCTGTGCGGGTTGGTCGGCCGCCTGATTGAACAAGGTGGCCACCTGCTGCTCGCGCGACGGCGCGGGCGCGGGGCGCGCCTGTACGAGCGTTGGCAGCAACACGCAGAGGGAAAGGAGCAGACAGCGGTGCAGTAAAGACATGCGTTGACGGACCAGAAAAGAAGACGCGATGGGGGTGGGAAGGCGAGAGCCGATGTGCAGCTTGCCCTGCCACGCCTCGCCAGGCCAGTTGACGTTGTGTTGGGGGCTGTTGGTTTTGCGGGTGGTGGCTGCCCTCATCCGCCCTTCGGGCACCTTCCCCGCAGGCGGGGGAAGGGCGCGTTGTCTCGGTGTATCGGTAGCAGATCGTTTGCAGGACTGTGCGTGTGGTCGGCAGTTGGCTGGGTACCGCCGCATCATTCATGTGGGTTGGTGGGGATGACTGCTGTGCCACCTCATAGATCCAGTACCAACCTGGGCGAGCGGCTGCGCGAACAACACAGCGTGATCTGGCGGTTCTGCGCGTGTTCGCTGGCGCTGAGCACACTGTCGCGGTGATCGGGGGTGCCGGCCAGCACGCCGGTCAGGCAGGCGCCGCACATGCCTTGCTCGCAGGACAGCGGCACCGCGATGCCGGCGTCCAACAAGGCGCTGGCGATGCTGCACTCGGCCGGCACCTGCACCACGCGGCCGCTGGCGGCCAGCTCCACTTCGAAGGCGCTGTCGGCGTCGTGCGCGCGGGGGAGTTCGGCGGCGGCGGCGAAGTGTTCGCGGTGCAGTTGCGCCGAGGTCCAGCCATGTGCCTTGGCAAGCAGCGTGAAGTGGTCCATGAACGCGGCTGGTCCGCAGAGATACAGTTGATCGCGTGTACGCGCCTGTTCCAATTCGTCCGGCACATGCACACGCGGGCTTTCGCCGCCATCACTCAGATGCATCTGCACCTGACCATGGGTGAAGCCGCGCTGCAGCCGCGCCAGGAATGCCATATCGGCATGTCGGCGCGCGTAGTAATGCAGCACGAAAGGTTCGCCACGCGCTTCCAGCGCTTCGGCCATCGACAGCAGCGGCGTAATGCCGATGCCGGCGGCCAGCAAGACGTGGCGCTCGCCCGGATGTAAGGGAAACAGATTGCGCGGTGTGGAGATGCGCAGGCGGTCGCCGGTGCTCAGCTGCTCGCACAGATGGCGCGACCCACCGCGCGAAGCATCTGCCAACTTGACGCATAGCAGATAGTGGTCGCGCACATGCGGCGCACTGGCGATCGAATACTGGCGGATCATGCCGTCGGGCAGATGCAGGTCCACATGCGCCCCGGCCTCGAAGGCCGGCAATTCCGCGCCCACCGGCTCCAGCCGGATCGCGCGTTGGCGATGGCCCTGGTCGAAGACGTCGGCGACGCGCACCTCGTGCAACTGCATGGCGGTGTCCTCGGCGCTCAGCGCAAGAAGAAGTCGCTGTAGCCCTGACTGCGCAGGCCACGACGATAGGCGATCGAGCTGCGATCGGCAGGGATATGCACTTCCAGCAGCGGATCCAGCGGCAGATATTCAGGGCGCTGCGCCTCGACCATGGCGCGGTCTTCCTCGAATACGCGCAGGTTGAAGGCGTGCACGTCTTCCACCGGCAGGTGGGTGTCGAAGTTGCGCGCGATCGGCACCAGCAGGCGGGTCTTGTGCTTGGACACCGGGCTTGCGGCATTCATGATCACCAGCCGCTTGCCCGGCACCGGGAAGTGGATGGTGAGGGTGGCGGTGAAGGGCAGATGTATTTCGAAATGGCGCAGCCACTGGAAACCGGGGTCCACGTCCGGCAGCGGCATGTCCACCGAATAATTGGCCACCGCGCTCAGATAATCGGCATTGAAGCCGGTCGGCGTTTCGGTGGTGGTATAGGCCGGTACCTCGCGCTTGTCGGGCTGGGCAAATGTCGCGGTATGCACGAAGGCGAAGTGCGCTACATCGATGAAGCCTTCCAGCTGGCGCGCGGCACTGCCGCCGATGTCGAAGGCCGGGCAGACGATCTGCTGGAAGCCGTCCTCGTCCCAGCCGGGCATCGGCGGAATCTGCACCTCGGCCGCGCTCACGCCGGCAGGTTTGGACAGGCACACCCAGATCAACCCGTAGCGCTCGGCCACCGCGTAGGTGTGTAGGCGCATCTTGGCGGGGATGTTTTGGGTCGGGCTGGCGGGGATATGGTTGCAGCGCCCGCCCGCGCCGAAGCGCAGCCCGTGGTACGCGCACACCACGCCGCCGCCATCGGCCGTGCCCATGCTCAGTGGCACGCCGCGATGCGGGCAGACATCGCGCGCGACCACCAGCTCCTCGCCCAGCCGGTACAGCACCAGCGGCTCATCCAGCAGGGTGGCCTTGAACGGCGCCTCGCTCACCTCGCTGCTCAGCGCCACCGCATGCCAGTGCTGGGCCAGGCGCTGCCAGTCGGCGGCGTCGAAGGTGCAATGCAGCGGCAGGGCGGGGACGGCAACATCCATGGGTCCAGTCTCGGGCGTAGGGCGGGGAGCGGTGCCGGATTGACTCTAGGAAGCCGGGGGTGTGTTATCAAACATCGATTTTCAGCCAAGCCATTGCAAAAAATGCAACGCCAACCGGGCCCTGCCGCATGCTGACCTTTTCCCGCTTCACCCGTTACTTCATCGAAGTGGCCCGCTGCGGCAGCATCCGCAAGGCCTCCGACGTGCTGCACGTGTCGGCCTCGGCAATCGACCGGCAGATCCTCAAGGCCGAGGAAGAACTGGGCGCGCAGCTGTTCGAGCGCCTGCCCGGCCGGTTGCGGCTGACTGCCGCCGGCGAGTTGCTGCTGGTGGACGTGCGCGGCTGGGAAAAGGCCTACGCTCGCACGCTGGAGCGCTTCGACGAACTCAAGGGGCTGCGCCGCGGGCATGTGGAGATCGCCATGATCGACGCGCTCAGCGAGGGCGTGGTGCCGGCGGCAGTGGCTGCATTGGTGCAGGACTACCCCGGCATCACCTTCAACCTGTCCACCGCGCGCAACCAGCGGGTGATGGAAATGGTGACCTCGGCCGATGTGGATATCGGTCTGCTGCTGGACCCGGTGAGCAGCGTGGACCTGGAGGTACGCGCATTTGCGGATATCCCGCTGGGCATCGCGATGCCGGTGGGCCACCCGCTCAGCACCCGCACCGAGCTGCAACTGAGCGAAACGCTGGAGCATCGCCTGTTGCTGCCGGCCGCCCCGCTGATCGTCGGCGAGCATGCCAAGGTGCTGTATCAGCGCCAGCACATCGACGTGAAACGGCTGACCCACTGCAACGACGTGCGTACCTTGCGCGGGCTGGTGCGCGCCGGTGCGGGCGTGGGCCTGATGTCGTGGCTGGATGCCGCGCCCGATGTGGCCGATGGACGGCTGGCATTCGTGCCGTTCCGCCAGCATCTGACCAAACCGATGACGCTGGCGCTGTGCGTGGCTCCGCAGCGACAGCTGTCGCGCTCGGCGCAGTTGGCGATCCAGGCGCTGGCGGCGAAGATCGATGCGATGGTGGTGCCGGTGGTGGGTTGAGTGGGTTGCGCAAGCGGGCCTCACTCCTAAGCGGCCCTCACCCCTGCCCCTCTCCCGCAGGCGGGAGAGGGGAGCAGCACGCGCGGGAAAGGGGAGCAGCATGCGTTCGCTGCAGGCCGATAGCGCGCAGGTGCCGCAGTGGGTGTTCCTTCTCCCGCGTGCGGGAGAAGGTGCCCGCAGGGCGGATGAGGGCAACGTCCACCCAGTACAATCGCATCTGCTCCTTCAGGCGACACCCGCAACATGCAGTTGATCGATATCGGCGCCAACCTGACTCACGACTCCTTCGACCGCGACCGCGACGCCGTGCTGCAACGCGCACGCGACGCAGGCGTTGCGCAATTGGTGATCACCGGCGCCAGCCGCGCGCATTCGCCACTGGCCTTGCAACTGGCCCAGCAGCACCCCGGATTCCTCTACGCCACCGCCGGCGTGCACCCGCACCACGCCGTGGAGTTCACCGCCGAATGCGAGGCCGAAATGCGCACGCTGCAGGCGCATCCGCAAGTGGTGGCGGTGGGCGAATGCGGGCTGGATTACTTCCGCGATTTCGCCCCGCGCCCGGCCCAGCACAAGGCCTTCGAGCGTCAGCTGCAGTTGGCCGCCGATAACCGCAAACCGCTGTTTTTGCACCAACGCGACGCGCACGACGATTTCCTGTCGATCCTGCGCAGCTTCGATGGCCGGCTCGGCCCGGCGGTGGTGCATTGCTTCACCGGCACCCGCGAAGAGCTGTTCGCGTATCTGGACCGCGATTACTACATCGGCATCACCGGTTGGCTGTGCGACGAGCGCCGTGGTGCGCATCTGCGCGAGTTGGTGCGCAACATTCCGGCCAACCGGTTGATGATCGAAACCGACGCACCGTACTTGCTGCCGCGCACGCTCAAGCCGATGCCCAAGGACCGTCGCAACGAACCGATGTTCCTGTCGCATATCGTGGAAGAACTCGCGCGCGATCGTGGCGAGGACGTGGCGCTGACGGCGGCCAACAGCACGGCGGCGGCGCGTACGTTTTTCCGCCTGCCCGACCCGGTGGTCGCTGCATGAGTTGAGCGGCGTGGCGATCACGCCGCCAGCAACTCCCAGCCCTGCGCATCGCGCAGGCGCAGCCCCGGTTGCGGCGCGTCCACGCTGACCCGCACGCCGGTGGCCCATGGCAGCTGCCGCTGCTGCGGAAACCAGCGCCGTGCCCGATCGACGACGATCAACAGCCCCTGGTCGTCACCCAGCGCGGCAAAGCCGTCCACCACGGGTGCAAACGGCCGCACGTCGAAGTGATGGGCCACGCTGCTGGTCACCGCCGCGACATTGTCGCTGGGCAATCCGATCTCGCTCACACACAGCAACTCTCTGCCGTGGAATGCGCCTTCGCCGGTGACCGTGCGCTGCAGCGCCTGACGGGCGATCACCTCCAGCACCGCGCCATCGGGCCCGGCGAAATAGACAGATTGCGATTGCCACACACCATCGAGTCGAAAGCGCCGATCACCGTGCCGATCGACAAGCACGCTACTGCGCGCGCCGATCCACCTTGCAGCTGCGTCCCAGCGCGATGGCGCGACATTGAATGCCAGGTGCACACTGCCCACCGGCTGCTGCGCCTGCACGCATTCCAACGTGGTCCAGCCGATGCGGACGCTGTTGCCGTGCTGCGGCAGCTGCAACACATCGCGATAGAAACGCAGGCTGAGGTCGGGGTCGAGGCAGGGCAACAGCAGATGGCGAAGATGCATGGCAGAGGCAGAGGCAGGTGGCAGAAGAAGCCGTGCATTGAACGACCTCAATCGCAGTTGAGGTCAAGTGGGGCGATCGCCCCCGGCACAGGAATGCGTGCGCACAGCCGACATCGCTGCTGCCTTCCGCCAAGCGCAATGCATCGGACCAAGATGCACAACAGCAACCGGTCGTCCAGCAGGACGGTCAGTCCTCGGGTTGGACACCAATGTCCCAACGTGCGGGCCAATCACCAGTGCGTTCGTGCATGGCCTCGACAAACTGTTTTACCGACAGGGCAGGATCACAAGGCGATCGTTCGAGCGTGTATGTTATCTGGTTGCCTTGGGCATTTATCTCGAAACTCAGTCCGTCCCGGCCCGACGCCACCGAGTCAGCGGCGCTGATGCCAGGATTATAGCCGCGCCACATAGTCACATCATGTGCAGCATTTAGAAAGTGAGCGGCGAAATCCAGATCGGGCTGGCCAAGCGGTCACGATACTCAATCGAAAAGTGGAAAAAATGGTAGCTTGGCCAGTCATACTTCTGGTCTTCAACCCAATCTTGTGGCCACTCTGATGCGAGGTCTTCATCGCTCGGAGGAAAGTCCGTCAAGCGTGCTGACATGAACAGGCCCGCTTCTTCATTGGCCGCCTCAAGCGCTCTTTGGAGCTTTTCTGCAGACATTGTTTCGGGTGAATCGGTATAAAAGAGTGCTTCTTTTATCGTGGTAGAACGTTCAGACGCGTGATCTTGTCCGAAATCGAGAAGATTAAGTATGATCGCTCGGTCTACGTCGGAAACTGAGATGCTCTGATCAATCCGTACCTCGATGCTATTGTCTCCGGTGGTTCGACAGGACGCGATGGATCGTCCTCGGCCCAATACATCGTTTAAATAGCGCGACGTTATGGTTTTAGGAAAATCGCTGATGAGATCTTCCGGCGTAAAGCGTCCGTCAAGAATAATCCGGCAGATAAGATCTTCCGGCGAAGACTGAAATGACACCGGGAAGTTGTATTTCCTCATAATAAGTAGTTCATTTCACATTTGAATAATGGATCGCCAGAGTGGGGGGGGCTGAAACCAAGCCGGGCGCGATCTTAATCCGCCTCGCTCGATATTTCGATTAGGTGCTCTTCCTTGAACGTCTCGCGGCCCGGCTGGAAAAGCGCTAACTCTGGCCAGGTAAAGCCCGCAGTTTTGCTGACAAAAATCGGTGGATTTCCCTTTGGGCTGTACTCGATGACGAAGCCGATCAGCTCCAGGCCAAGTGATGGCATGATCACGCTGTTGTGGTGCCAAAAGACTGCGCCCGCCGCTCTTCCAAGCGTTGAATAGACGCGCTTTGGATCGTCGCTGAAAATTGACACGTCTTGGAAACGGATGTCGATTAGGTCCGACTGCCCAATAGATAGAAACTTAAGAAATCCCCTTTGAAATGAGCAGAGTGGTGTGCCGCGATCACGAAATTCGTTTATTGCCAGGCTGCCGTCCGGTAATGTCTCTTCGGTCGTTTCATCGATTGGCCCCATGACATTCTCAAATTCGGCAACTTGAGCCTGCGTCATGCCAAATTCGAGCGGTCCCAAACCTTTGCCAGGATTGACGATCCAGATTTCACTCATGCAGCATCTCCTTGGTTCTTCATCCTCTGAATAAACCCATTTTTGTATAGGCTACTGCGAAGCGGCGTCAAGACGGGTGCGTTTAGCGCAGTACTCCCGTTCCATCGGCGGCTTGCGGGAATGCGTCATCATCTACGCCGCCTTTTCGTGAACGGCACGCAGTTCCAATTCAGGTGCATACGTATATTTGACACGTTGCTGGATCGGAGCTCTGTGCAGTGCGCAACATCGTCGAGGTTCGCGCTGGGCGGGGCACCTGCGGTGCGTGTGCTTGCCGGCATGCAGGAGCGCGGTTGCGCGCGATGACGTGTCATCGATGGAACCTATCGCACGCGTTCGCAACGGTCGCGGTTACGTATGTCGCGAATCGCCTGGCTCACCCTCGCTCAGAGCACTTCCGCCAGCGCCCACAGATGCCGGACCAACGGCGCGGTCTCGAGTGCACCGGGCGACACCGCCAGGGCGAGCCGGGCCAGCGGCATCTGCCCTTCGATATCCAGATAGCGCACGCCGGGCAGCTGCAGCTGGGCGGTGGAGGCGGGTACCACCGACACGCCGAGTTCGGCGGCGACCAGATTGACGATGGACGACATCTGCGGCGCTTCCTGGGTGATGCGCAGGGTCACGCCGGATGCGCGGCAGGCGGCGAGGATTTCGTCGTACAGGCTGGAGCCGAAGCTGCGCGGGAACAGGATGAACGGCTCGCCTGCCAGCGCCGCCAGTGGCGCGCTGTTGCGGGCGGCCAGACGATGCGCGGCGGGTACGGCGATCTTCATCGGTTCGTCGGCAAAGCGCAGCAGTTGCAGGTCGGGTGGCGTGCTCAGGCCGTAGCGCACGAAGGCCGCGTCCAGGCGGCCAGCGGCCAGCGCCAGCAACAATCCGGCGGTGTTGGTTTCTTCCAGCAACAGCTCGACCTGCGGCCATTGCCGGCGGAAATCGCGGATCAGGTGCGGCACCACCGGGTTGAATGCGGCCGAGGCGGTGAAGCCCAGGCGCAGCCGGCCGGATTCGCCACGCGCCACCCGCCGCGCGGTTTCTGCGGCGCGCTCCACATCGGCGAGCACGCGGCGCACTTCGACCAGAAACGCCTCGCCGGCCGGGGTCAGCTCGGCACCGCTGTGGGTGCGCCGGAACAGCGGCGTGCCCAGGTCGCGTTCCAGCGCCTGGATCTGCTGGCTCAGCGGCGGCTGGCCGATACCGACCCGTGCAGCGGCGCGGGTGAAGTTGCCTTCCTCGGCGACGGCCAGGAAATAGCGCAGGTGGCGGAGTTCCATGCTATCTGTCCTGCATATGGCAACTGCCTGCATCATATATTGGACAGGGGGTCAGGGCAGGGGAATACTCGCGGTCCCTTGTCTCGATGTTGCGCCCGTGTCCGCTCCCGATCGCCGCACCGGCCCATTGCCGGACACTGCCGCCAGCCTGGCAACCGATGCACCGGCAACCGATGCGCCCGCCAGCGGGCGTATCCGGTTTGCGTTGTTCCTGGCCGGTTTTGCCACCTTCTCGCTGCTGTACAGCGTGCAGCCGGTGCTGCCGGAATTCGCGCGCGCCTTCAACGTGGACGCAGCCACCGCCTCGCTGCCGTTGTCGCTGGCCACCGGTGCGCTGGCACTGGCGATCTTCTGCGCTGGCGCAGTGTCGGAAAACCTCGGCCGGCGCGGGCTGATGTTCGTCTCGATCGCAATCGCGGCGGTGCTCAACCTGATCGCCGCGTTCCTGCCGCACTGGGGCGCCCTGGTCGTGGTGCGCACCTTGTCCGGCATCGCGCTGGGCGGGGTGCCGGCGGTGGCGATGGTGTATCTGGGCGAAGAATTGCCGGCCAACAAGATGGGCGCGGCCACCGGCTTGTACGTGGCCGGCAATGCGTTCGGCGGCATGAGCGGGCGCATCGTGATGAGCGTGCTGACCGACCACTACGATTGGCGCACCGCATTGGCGGTGTTGAGCGTGTTCGACCTGCTGTGTGCGCTGGCGTTCTTCTGGTTGCTGCCGCCGTCGCGCAACTTCGTGCGTCGGCACGGCATCAATCTGCGCTTCCATCTGCGCGCCTGGGCCGGGCATCTGCGCGATCGTAATCTGCCGTTTCTGTTCGCGCTGCCGTTCCTGTTGATGGGCGTGTTCGTGTGCCTGTACAACTACGCCGGTTTTCGCCTGGGCGGGCCGGAATTCGGCTTGAGCCAGAGCCAGATCGGCATGATCTTCAGCGCCTATGTGTTCGGCATCGTCAGTTCGTCGGTGGCCGGTGCGGCGTCGGACCGGTTCGGGCGCGGGCCGGTGGTCACGACCGGCATCGGGTTGTGCGTGCTCGGCGTGGCGCTGACCTTGGCGCATGCGCTGGCATTGGTGGTGGCCGGCATCGTGTTGTTGACGATCGGGTTCTTCATCGCGCATTCGGCCGCCAGCGCGTGGGTGAGCCGGCTCGGTGGCGCGCATCGCAGCCATGCCGCGTCGCTGTATCTGCTGGCGTATTACGCCGGCTCCAGCGTGATCGGCGCGCTCGGCGGCTGGTTCTGGCAACACGGCGGCTGGGGCGCGTTGGTCGGCATGTGCCTGACGCTGTTGATACTGGCCTTTGCGGCGGCGTACGTGCTGCGCCAACGTGCCGACGATGCACGTCCCTATGGCCGGTTTGCGCCGCATCCTGCGCGAGGCGAATGATGCAGATCGACCGACTCGATCATCTGGTACTGACCGTGTCCGACCTGGACGCCCCCTGCAATTTCTACGCGCGCGTGCTTGGCATGCAGGTAGTTACCTTCGGCGAAGGCCGCCGCGCGTTGGCGTTCGGCCAGCAGAAGAGCAATCTGCATGCGGCCGGCCGCGAGTTCGAACCCAAAGCGCAGCGACCCACGCCCGGCCCGGCAATCGCGGTTGTGCACGCGACGCACCGGTGACCACCGAGCCGACGCTGGCGCGTGCACGGCAGCTGTTGCCGTGGGCCCAGACCGTGCTGTATCCCAGCGCCGGGCACGCCCATTTGTTGGAAGACAGCGGGCGCTTCGATCAGGATCTGCTGCGCTTTGTCGCGCAGGTCAATGCGGTCCACTGAGGCCACGTGATGCCACACCCGGTTTCTTGCGCGGTCCGCTGCGCCGTCGTGCCGACAGGCGCAGCATCGGTTGGCCGACGCGCACGTCGGCACGCCGATCGCTGCGCACCGCTGTCGCCAAGGTCGGTCACACGGTCGGCGACGTGCCGGCAGGCGCAGATCCGGTCGCCGGGTCGTACTGCGGATGGCTCGGGTCCATGCTGCGCGGCAGCGTCGATTTGCCCGGATGCAGCGCGCTTTCGCGCCATGCGCGCACCAGCAGATCGCGCAACATCGCCGCGCCGTCGCCGGCGGTGAGATAGACCATCGCGCGGCCATCGGTGCTGGAGGCATCGTCGAAGGCGCCGGCTTTTTCCAGGCGATACACCTGTTCGACGCGGCCGGTGCCGATGGCGAGAAAGCCCAGGATCTGCTCGAACACATCGCCCTGCTGATGCGCCAGGGCCGGCATGCGGGTCAGCAGGTCTTGGGGAGTCAGCGCAATGTTCTCGACGTAGTCGCTCTCGAACTTGCCATGCACCTTCGGGTCGGTGCTGTAGCCGTTCGGGTTTGGCCCCTGCCAGCCATCGTGGTGGATGCTGTCGTGCTGCGGCTGCGCGCCATCGCCGATGTAGTGCGCAAACCAGCTGACGTAGAACGCGCAGATACGTTCCAGTTCGCGGGTGTCCTGGCCCTTGGCGCGCAACGTGCGCAGTTGCCGCATGGTGGCGACGATGCGTTCGTACCCCTCGGTGGCTGCGTACGGCAAGGTGCCGGCCCAGCGCACGTTCATGCGCTCGGCCAGTTGCGGGTCGCGCCTGGCGATGCGTCGCTGCTCGTCGTACAGCGCCAGCACGAAGGCGTAGCGCGAGCGCGGCGGGTGCTGCATGAAGGCGAACTGCTCGCGGAACCAGCCATGGTTGGGGTCTTCTTCGATCTTGAGAAACGGCTCGCTTTCGCTGCGCCATCCGTCCGGCAATGTGGCACCGTCGGCAATCACTTGTACGTACTGCTTGAGGAAGACCGGGCCATCGTCGGGCAGGGCCTGCACGGCGGCGCTGTCGATGGCGGCATGCGCGCGCTGGCCCCAGGCGGCGGCATCGCCGGAACACACCGCGGCTGCGAGCAGTAGCGCATAGGCAAGACGGGAAGGCGTCATCGGAATCCTTTGTGGCCTGCAGCGGGTGCGCCACGCTGCAGGCGATGCATCGAGAAAGGCCGCGCGCCGACACCGGACGATGCGGCGCATCAACGTCGGCGTACTCAGAAGTGGTAAGTCACCACCAGCCGCGAATTGCGCTCGTAGATCGGGCGGCCGTAGATCGGCTCGCGCGTGCCCTGGCCGGAGATGGTGTCGGTGCGTGGGTTGCCTTCGGTCAGCGCAAACGTGTTGGTCAGATTGTCCACCGACAGCTGCACATCCCACGGCCCGCTGCGTACCAGAACGTTCGCCGCAAGCGTGTCGTAGGCGGCCAGCTCGGTGGTGTTTTCCAGGTCGGCGTAGCGCTTGCCCACATAGGCGTAGCGCAACGAGGTTTCCCAATCGAGCTTGCCGGTGGTGAAGAACACCGTCGGCCCCGCATTGCCGTACACCTTTGGCTGGCGGTTGGGCATGTTGCCGTCCACATCGACCACCGCCACTGCACCGTTGGCCACCACTTCGGTCAGATCGGACACCTTGGTGTCGTTGTAAGTCAGGTTCGCATCGAAACGCAGCCATTGCGCTGGTGTCCACACCGCCGCCAGTTCGATGCCGGGGTTGGTGACGCTGCCGCGGTAGTCCTTGGATTCGGCCGCGCCGGTTTGCGGGTTCACCGCGCTGGTGCCGATGTTGTACGGGTCGTACTTGGTGTAGAAGGCGGTGGCGAACACGTCCAGGGTGTCGAAGTTGAGCTTGGTGCCGAGCTCGAACTGGTCGGCGGTGGGGATGTTGACGTTGCCTTCGTTGGCGCCTTCGCTGGGCGCGCGGTGCGCCCGCGAGGCGCGGCCGTAGAGGCCGACCGTCGGGTTGATGTCGTAGTTGAAACCGGCCGTCCAGTTGGTCACGCCCACGTCCAGCGCGGTGTGTGCGCGGGCACCGGTGAACAGGCGCGCGGCATCGTCGGCCAGGGTGTCGGCCATGCCCAGGTTGCCGGTGCTGCGCGCCATGCTCCAGGCGCGATAGCGGTAGCGCTCGTGACGCACGCCGCCTTCCAGGCGCAGCTTGTCGGTCACCTGCCAGGTGTCGGCGATGTAAGGCGCCAGCATGCTGGTGTAGGCCTTGCCCTGGGTGCGGTCGGCGCCGTAGATCACCACGCCGTCCTTGGTCACCCCGCCGACCACGTTGCCGGCCGCGTCGTAGCCGAGCAGGTCGATGGTGCGCGGGTTCTGGCGCATCTCGAACAGATAGCTCTGGTAACGCGAATTGTAGGAGCGCGCGTAATAGGCACCGTAGATGCCCAACGTGATGTCATGGGTGTCGCCGCCCCAATCGAAGCTGCGGTGCAGGCGCAGATCGTCGGCGAACGAATCGGCGCGCACGTTCATGGCGCGGTACTGGCCCTGGATCACCAGGCCATCGGTGCTGGCCGGATCAAAGCGGCTGCCGTCGTCGGTGTAGACGTAGCCCAGCGACGCCAGGCCGGGAAACGCGGCGCTGGCGGCAGCGCGGCGGCTATTGGCATACGCGTTGGCATCCTGCGGCGCATTGCTGGAATACAGCGCGTCGAAGGTCATGTCCAGGCGATTGACGATGGCCTTGTTCGACAGGCTCCAGCCGTTGTCGAAGGCCATATCCAGGTTGGCGCCCAGATGGTTGAACTTCATGTGGCGGCCATCGGACAGGTCGCGCAGCTCGCGTTGCGGTGCGCCGTCGGCATCGCTGGACACGATGCTGGCGCGTTTGAGTTGCGCGGTGCTCAAGGTGCCGGTGAAGCGGTCGATCAACGGGTCCAGCGAGCGCGTGGTGTCGCGCGGGTCGTACAGCGGGATCGGCATGTAGAACGCGTTCTTGTCGTCCAGATGCTTGGCGGTGAAGGTGATCTTGCCGTGGTCCAGCGTGTGCGTGAGGTTCATGCGGAACTGCCCGCCCTCGTCGGCCGGGAAGCCCACATCGCGGTAGCCGTCGTTGCGGCGCACGAAGCCGCCGGCGGCCAGATACCAATCCTGCGCCAGCTTGCCCGACCAGTAGCCATCGAGCCGGTACAGCCCGGTGTCGCCCACGGTGGTGCGCACCGCGCCTTCGGGCGTGTCGCCACCCTGGCGGGTGACGAAATTGACGATGGCCGCCGCATTGGAGGCAAAGATCGGCGACGGCCCGCCGCGCACGGTTTCCACCGATTCGACCATCAGGTCCGGGCGCACCAGGCCTTCGGTCTTGTAGAAATAGCCGTTGTTGTCCGGGTAGGGGCTGATGCCGTCTTCCTGGATCACCGCAAACGCGCCTTCGTCGGGAATGCCGCGAATGCGGTAGACGTTCTGCACTTCGCCGCCAGTGGATTCGGCATAGATGCCTGGCATGGAGCCGATCAGGCTGGCGAGGTTGAGCGGGGCCAGCTTGTCGATCTGCTCGGCGGTCAGCGCGGTGATCGCATACGAGGCGTCGAACTGGTTCTGGGCCTGGCCGGCACCGGTGACGATCATGCGGTCCAGCGAGAAGATGCCGTCCTCGCTCTTGCGCGTGGCCGGCGTGGAGGGCGCGCCGGTTTCCTGCGCGAATGCGGGGGTGGCCAGGGCCATGGCCAGCACGAGGGCGAGTGGGCGACGCGACACGGCACGACGCACTCCGGAGCGCGTCCGGAGGTGTGTGTAGGGCATGGCGAGTTGGGGGCAGCGGGGGAGCTGCCCACTGTCGCGGCGCGATGTTTCCAGCACGTTGCGTGTGCGCCGGATCACACAAAATCGGCGATCCGGCGCCTCAATCTGTGATGCGAACCCCGTTTTTAGGCGGCCGGGCCTGCTTGGTGCCCGCCGCGACGCACCTGGGACTGTCGATACCGATGCGCCCGGGCGCGCCATCACGCACCTCGTCAGGCGGACTACAGCGTGTAGTTCGCCATCAGCGTCAGGTTGCTGTAGCCGCCGGTGCCGCCGATCACGCGGATGAAGTAGCTGTCGGTGGCCGGCACTGCGAGCTGGACGCTCTGGGTGGTGCCGGGTCGTGTCGAGCTGTAGTCGGCATCGCTGCCGTTGGCGCTGGGCGCGCGGGTGGCGCGCACGTACAGCTTGACCTGACCACGGCCGGACAGCGTGCGGAGCTGCAGGTTGCGTGCATTGGCCGGCACGTCCAGCCGGTACAGCGGGCCTTCGCCGGCGGCGGCGCTTACGGCGGTGACGGTCGCGCCACGGCTGAGCAACACCGCCTGGTCCTCGCCGCCGCCGCTGGTGACGCCGGCCGCGCGCGCCACGGCGGCATTGGCATTGAGAATGCCGGCACCGATGCGCAGCGTGGGCTTGACCGGAAAGGGGATCGAGGTCTGGGTCAGAATCTCGCGCAGTTTGGCCGGTGTCGGCACCGGCAGGTGGTGCGCGATCGCTGCGCTGATGGCCAGCGCCGCGACGCCGGCCACGTGGGGCGAGGCCATCGAGGTGCCGGAGTAGCCGGCATAGCTGGGCTCGCCGGGTCCGTGGGTGCCCCGATTGAGGCTGGACCAGACCAGCCCGGTGCGTACTGCGGTGCCGCTCGCGGCGTCGTCCGGGTACACGCCGCCGCCCGGGGCCGCCAGGGTTACGCTGTTGCCGTAGCTGGAATAGAACGCACGCTTGCCGGTGATGCCGGTGGCCGCCACGTTGAGCACGCCGGGGCAACTGGCAGGTGTGGAGTTGGCCGCATCGACACCGTCGTTGCCGGCGGCCACCACCACGGTGGTGCCGCGCGCGATCGCCGCTGCAATGGCCTGGGCGGTGATGGTGTCGCTGCTGCAGATGCCGGAGCCGCCCAGGCTCATATTGATGACCTCGGCCGGATTGGGATTGTCCGGCACGCCGGCGACACTGCCGCCGGAGGCCCAGACAATGGCGTCGGCGATGTCGGCGGTGGTGCCGCCGCAATGGCCCAGCGCGCGGATCGGCAGGATCCGGGCCTTGGGCGCGATGCCCACCATGCCGACATTGTTGTTGCTCAGCAGCGCAATGGTGCCGGCCACGTGGGTACCGTGCCAGGAACTGTCGGACTGCTGGCCTGGCCGCGCGCAGCCGCCATTGCTGGCCAGGTACTTGTCGTCGCTGGTCCAGTCGCCGGTGTCCCAGCCGCCGGCCACCCGGCCATCGGTGGCGCGACCGGAGATCAGGGCGTTGCTGGTGAAGTCGTAGCCGGCATCGGCCAGCGACAGGTCCAGATCCGGGTGCCGGGTGATGCCGGTGTCGATCACCGCCACCACGATGCCGTCGCCATCGCCGTACTGCCAGGCCGGCAGCAGATCGATACCGCCGTGGTTGGCATAGCTGGCGGTGTCCGGTGCCAGCGTTTCCAGATGACCATCGGGCGCACGCAGATGCCATTGCACTTCGAAGCCCGGGTCGTTCGGCGTCGCCACTGCGCTGACGGTGGCTTTGGCGGTACTGCGGATCGGCTGCAGCAGCAGGTTGGGTTCGACGTGCGCCACCGACGGATCGGCTTTCAGGGCCTGCATCACGCTGTCGAGCTGGGCATCGCTGAGGCGACGGTTGGGACGCACCAGGTCGGCGCCGATCGCCAGCCGGCGCACCCGCTGCAGGTTGGGCGCGCTCTGGCGGTAATGGCTGGACCACTGCGTGCGGGTGGCGGGCGCGGCCATGATGGTGCTTAGCCGGGTGGCCGCTGCGTTGGCGTCGCCGCGTTCGGTGCTGCCGTCGCGGTAGGTGACGATCAGGCCGTCGTAAAGACGCGATTGGGTGCCAGTGGTGAGTACCGACAATGACGGGGGCGCCGATTGCGCATCGGCGGCGGGCAGCGCCAGGCTCAGCGACAACGCCAGCAGCGTCGGTGCGAGAAACGAACGAGAGGTCGACATGAGGAGGTCTCTGGAAGAAGTCGATGGGAGCAGGCAGGCGAGGGCGGGCAGACGGCTCACCAGCTGAAGCCGGCGCCGGCCGACACACTTTTTTCGTTGCCGGCGAATGCGCCGCCGATGGACACGCTGGCGCGGTTGCCGAGTACACGCTGATAGCCGACCGCCAGCGCGCTTTCGCCGCCCTGCGAGCCGACGCCGACGCCGACCCGGTTGGCGCCGGACAGGCCGGCGGTGTTGGTCGCCATGCCGGCATACGCACCGCTGATCGCGCCCATGCGGTCGATACGCTGGTCCAGGTGATGGAAGCGGCGGTCGGTGTCGTCGCGCAATGCGCTCAGGTTGGTGTCCCAGCTGTCGATGCGGTTGTCGGTATAGGCGTTGGCAGTGGCCACCGACGCGGCGTCTGCGGCCTGCATCTGCTGCACGTTCACCGCATCGGTCGCGGCCGTGCCGGCGGCGACGTTGACCACCTGGCGCTCCGCGCCGGCACTGCCCACCGACACCGTATTGGCGCGGTTGGCCACGGCAGCGCGGCCCAGCGCCACCGCGTTGTCGGCGGTCACCGTCGCGCCCTGGCCGATGGCGGTTCCCGAGGCGGCGCTGACGCTGGCGCTTTCGCCCAGCGCCACCGCATTGGTGGCGGTGGCGGTGATGCTGGTGTTGGCGCCCACGGCGGTGCTGCCGTCGGCATTGACGCGGGCATTGGCGCCCAGTGCGGTGTCGTTGGGGCCGTAGGCCAGCGCGCGGGTTCCCACGGCCATGCCGTTTTCGCCATTGGCGGTGGCATTGGAGCCGATCGCCACCGCGTTGGTGCCGACGCCGATCTGCGCATCGCCGCCGCCGCCCACCGCGATCGTCCCGCCGCTTGCGCCGGTGTGGTCCACCCCGTCCAGTGCCTGGTCCAGGGCGGTCATCGCCGCGCCGACGCTGGCGTAGCTGGTGCCCTGGATCACATAGGTGCCGCCGACCAGCACACCGTTGTCGAGCACCGAGCCGGCGCCGAGCGCGGTGGCGATGCTCTGCAACTGCGAGACGTTGACCGCATCGGTGGCCGCAGTGCCGGCCGCCACATGGGTCAGCTGGCGCTCGGCGCCTTGGCTGCCGAACGCCACACTGTTGGCGCGCTCGGCGGAGGAACCGGCGCCCAGCGCGACGCTGTTGGACGCCAGCGCCGACGCGTTGAACCCCACTGCCAACGTGGTGTCGCCCAACGCGGTGGCGCCACTGCCCAGCGCCGCCGCACCGCTGCCGTTGGCGCTGGCGATCGATCCCAGCGCCAGCGCGTAATCGCCCTCGGCGAATGCGCTGTCGCCGAGGGACACGCTGCTAAGGCTGGCGGCGATGGCGTGCGCACCGATGGCGATGCTCATTTCGGCATCGGCATGGCTATCGAAGCCCAGTGCGGTGCCGTAGTCCGACAGCGACCATGCACCCGAACCGACGGTGGTGCTGCCGAGGCCATTGGCTTGTGCGGGAATGCTGGCGTTGCTGGCGCCGATGGCCACGCTTTGTTGCCCGGCGGCCGAGGCGGCATCGCCGATGGCGATACCGCCATCGCCGGCGGCGGCGGCACCGTAGCCGATGGCGACGCTGAAGAAGCCCGATGCCGAACTGAAAGCGCCCTGGCTGATCGCGCCGATGTTGCTGGCGCTGGCCGCATAGCCGGAGGCCAGTGACTGCTCGGCATCGGCAACGGCGAAACTGCCCAACGCGGTGGCGTACTGCCCACGGGCAGTGGTCGAGTTGCCGACAGCCACCGCACTGCCGCCGCTGGCCTCGGACGCCCAGCCCAGGGCGGCGGACGTGGCGCCGCTGGCCTGCGCGTAGGTGCCCACCGCCAGGGCACCGAAGCCGGTGCTGGTGGCGCCCTGTGCATCGGAAAAGCCGCTGCCGAAAAAGCTGCCGCCGATGGCGATGGACGAGATGCCGCTGGCCAGCGCGCCGTCGCCCATGGCGATGGCGGCATCCGCCGATGCAGTGCTGTGGTGGCCAACCGCCACCGAGAATCCACCGCTCGCATCGGCGCGCGCGCCCATCGCCACCGCGCGCTGTCCGGCGGCGGCGGCACTGTCGCTGCCGTCGTTGAGCCCTTCGGCCTGGAAGTAGTGTTCGGCCGCCTGCCCCGACAGCGGCATCGCGTTGTCGGTGGACGCCTGGGCGTCGGTCGACTCGGTGGAGTCGGTTGGCGCGGTTGCGGTGGTGTCGTCGGCGGGTGCTGCAGACGGTAACGCAGATGCAGACGTCGGGGTCGTCTGTGCAAACGCGGCCCCGCTGGCCAGGGCCAGCAACAGGCCGGTGGTCAACAGGCTGTAAGACAACTGCGGAAAGATGCGAACGGCAAGGCGCGAGCGTGGCGCCGGCAGCAGACGTGACGAAGACATAGGGGATACCTGGGCAGATGCGTCGGGGGATTTATCCCCGATTAAGTCAGCCGGGTTTTCGTCGATCAATGCGCGAAGACTTCTGCGTGTCTCACGCTAGACTCACCGCATGCGACTGCCGGGGCACCTTGTTCGACTGTGGCCACTAGGCTGGCTACGGCGCCGCTGGCGCAGTGCGGCGGTGTGGTTGCGACGGGTGCCGCTGCGCGACCCGGTGGATCTGCGCAACGCACCGGCGCTGCAGCTGTTGCTGCTGTATCTGGGCGTGGAAATTCCGCTCAACAAGCTGTACATCCTGCTCAACGCCAGGCTGCAGATGAGCGCCGTGCAGCTGGCGGTGGACCTGGGCACCGATGCGGCAATCACCCTGGCGGCCTGGTACGGCATCTGGCGCATTCGCCAGGGCGCGCTGAAGCCGGCGATCGGCCTCTTCATCGCGGTGGTGCTGTGCTCGTCGGTGAGCGCCAATCTGGCCTTCGGGTATCAGCTGCAGGCCTTCGATCCGTTCCCGATGCTGTTGCTGACGCTGGCGGCGCTGGTGATCGGGCGGCGCGCGCTGTGGCGTGTCTATGCGTGCATCGCGCTGGTGTTTCTGCTGGGCATGGCCAGTCCGTGGGGGCGCAACCCGCAGGACGGGCAGCGCCCGTTTCAGAACCTGCCCTCGCTGGTGATGAGCTACCTGATGGTCACTCTGGTGCTGGACCGTACCGTGACCGCGCTGCGCGAAAGCCTGCATCGCGCGCGACGGACCGCGGCGCGCCTGCAGGTAGAAATCCGTGAGCGCGAACAGGCGCAGCAACGGGTACTGCATCTGCAGAAGATCGAATCGGTGGGCCATCTGGCCAGTGGCGTGTCGCACGACTTCAACAATATCCTCGGCGCGATCCTGGGCTATGCCGAGCAGCGTCATCGTCTGTACGAACTGGACTTCGATCCGCCGCGCGATGCGGTGGCGATGGCGCAGGCGCTGGAGGGTATCGCCCTGGCCGCGCAGCGCGGCACCACCATCAGCCGCAAACTGCTGAGCTTCAGCCGGCGCGACCTGGCCATGCCGACCGGCTTCGATGCGGCAGATGCGGTGCAGGCGATTGCACCGATGCTGGCCCAGTTGCTCGGCGCGCAGGTGCAATTGCGGCTGCACGCCTGCGCAGAGCCGGTGCCGGTGTTTCTGGATCGCAGTCAGTTCGAGCTGGTCATGCTCAACTTCGCCGCCAACGCACGCGACGCCATGCCCGGCGGCGGCACGTTCACCGTGCAGGTGGCGCGGCAGCACGCCACGGTCTGCATCGCCCTGGCCGATACCGGCCACGGCATGCCGGCGGAGGTGCTGGCGCAGGTCTTCGAGCCGTTCTTCACCACCAAGCCGGTCGGCAAGGGCACCGGTCTGGGCCTGGCGGTGGCGCACGAGCTGGCGCTGCACGCCGGCGGGGTGCTCAGCGTGGACAGCGTGCCCGGCGCCGGCACGCAGTTCGTCATGCGTCTGCCGTTGGTGCCTGCATCTGCGGCATGAGCAGGTAACCGGCGCCGCGCACCGACGTCAGCGGCAGCGCCACTCCGCTGCGTTCGAGCACCTTCTGTCGCAACCGGTGCAGCAGCGCGTCCAGCCGATGCGGATCGACTTCCATGCCCAGGCTCCCGCCGAGCGTGGTCAGCAGCGCGCTGCGGGTGACCAGCCGCCCGGACGACTGCCACAGGCATTGCACCACCAGGCGTTCGGAGCCGGTCAGCGGCACGGCGCTGCCATCCGGGGCGAACAGGCACCAACCGTCGTCCTGCAACTGCCAGGTAGCGTGGGCGCTACGGGTAGGCTCGACCGATGTGCTGGCCGGCCCTCGCGTCAGCCGCCGTGCCACGCTGAACAACGTGGCAGCCAGCATCTCGATCTCCACCGGCTTGACCAGGTACGCATCCGCGCCCTGGCTCAGGCCGCGCAGCCGGTCGGGTTGGTCGCCGCGTCCGCTCAGGATCACGATGCCCAGCGCCGGGCGCATCGCCTGCAACTGCTGGGTCAAGGTAAAGCCATCGCCATCGGGCAGGCCGATATCCAGCACGATCAACTCGACGCTGGTGGTCTGCAACAACGCATGCAACGCGCCGATGGTGCGCAACGGCATCACCTCGAAACCGTGGCGTTGCAGTCCTGGCAGCAGCACGCGCTCGCGCAGCACGTCGTCGTCTTCCAGCAACGCCACCCGCAACGCCGCCCGCGCGGAGCGGACCGGGAAAACATCGTCCGGGCGAGAGGGGTTGCTCACGATGTGAATAACGGATGCATGTCGGCGTTCCGATGTAACGCGTTGCGCGGGTGGTCGCGCATGGTGCGTCGCACGCGACATGGATTCGCTTCTGCGACAACCCGACAGTAGCCAGTTTTCCCGGGGCTTTCAATGCGGTCGAGGCCGCAACACGCAGTACGTTGCCGGCATGCGTGCGATGATCCGGCGCGTTCCCCAGATTGAGGTGTTGCACGCATGTCCGATTCGATGCTCAGCGATTTCGTGCAGCGCCATCGGCGCCTGTTCGTGCTCACTGGCGCCGGTTGCAGCACCGATTCGGGTATCCCCGATTACCGCGATCTGCACGGCGGCTGGAAGCGTCCGCAGCCGGTGACCTTCCAGGCGTTCATGGGCGAGGTGTCCACGCGTCAGCGCTATTGGGCGCGCAGCCTGGTCGGTTGGCCGCGTTTCGGATTGGCGCAGCCCAACGCGACGCATCATGCACTGGCGGCACTGGAAGCACGCGGCCAGCTGGAAGTGCTGCTGACGCAGAACGTGGACCGTCTGCATCAGGCCGCCGGCAGTCAGGCGGTGATCGATCTGCATGGCCGGCTCGATGTGGTGCGTTGCATGGGCTGCGAGCGGCGCATGCCACGCAGCGAATTCCAGCTGTTGCTCGAACAGGCCAACCCCGGCTGGGCTGACCTGGACGCCGCGCAGGCGCCCGACGGCGATGCGGATCTGGACGATGTGGCCTTCGACCGTTTCGTGGTGCCGCCGTGTCCGGTGTGCGGCGGCGTGCTCAAGCCGGATGTGGTGTTCTTCGGCGAGAACGTGCCGCGCGAGCGCGTGGAGCGTGCATTTGCGCATCTGCAGGCGGCCGATGCGGTGTTGGTGGTGGGTTCGTCGTTGATGGTGTATTCGGGTTTCCGTTTTGTGCAGACGGCCGCGCGCAACGGGTTGCCGATTGCCGCACTCAATTTCGGGCGCACCCGCGCCGACGACTTGCTCAGCCTGAAGGTGGAGCAGTCGTGCGCGCAGGCGTTGGCGTTTCTGCATGTGCCACCCGACCCGCCGCGTGCAGGCAGCGTCAACGAGCGCAATGCGCGCTCTGCATGACGCAGTGATCCATCGCAGCGGTTGTGTCCACGCGCGCGGCGCAGTGCAATGGGCGTCCCCGTATCACGTGTGGATGCCCCCTTGAGCCAGTTGTTCTCTCCCATCCGTTTCGGTCCGCTTGCGCTCGCCAACCGGATCGTCATCGCCCCGATGTGCCAGTACTCCGCACAGGACGGGCGCGCCAGCGACTGGCACCGCATCCACCTGGGCACGCTGTCGCAATCCGGCGCAGGGTTGCTGATTCTGGAGGCGGCCGCGGTGCAGCCGCAGGGGCGCATCTCCTACGCCGACCTTGGCTTGTACGACGATGCCACCGAGCAGGCGCTGGGCGAGGTGCTGGACTCGGTCCGGCGTTGGTCGCCGATGCCGATCGGCATTCAACTGGCGCACGCCGGGCGCAAGGCCTCCACCGATCTGCCGTGGAAAGGCGGCGAGGCGATCGCACCGGATCACGCGCATGGCTGGCAGACCGTATCTGCATCGGCGCTGGCGTTCCATGACGGTCAGCCATTACCGCACGCATTGGACGATGCCGGCATCGATGTGGTGGTGCAGGCATTTGTCGACGCGGCACAGCGCGCCGAACGCCTGGGCCTGGACCTGATCGAGCTGCATGCCGCACATGGCTATCTGATGCATCAGTTCCTGTCGCCGCTGAGCAATCGGCGTAGCGATGCGTATGGCGGTTCGCTGGAAAACCGCATGCGGCTGACCCTGCGCATCTTCGACGCGGTGCGTGCGGCGGTGTCCGAGCGCATCGCCATCGGCGTGCGTATCTCCGCCACCGATTGGGTGGAGGGTGGTTGGGATCTCGCACAAAGCATCGTGTTGTCCAAGGCGCTGGATGCACGTGGCGCGCATTACATCCATGTCTCCAGCGGCGGGCTGGATCCGCGCCAGCAGATTCCGGTGCAGGCGGGCTATCAGATTCCGTTTGCGCAGCAGATCAAGGCGCAGGTCGCCACGCCGGTGATCGGCGTGGGACTGATCACCGAGCCGGCGCAGGCCGAGGCGATCGTGCAGGACGGCCAGGCCGATGCAATCGCGCTCGCACGCGGCATCCTGTACGACCCACGCTGGCCGTGGCATGCCGCCGCCGCGCTGGGTGCATCGGTCACGCCGGCCCCGCAATACCTGCGTTGCGAGCCGCGCGAGGCGCGTGGCGTCTTCGCCAGCTGACCCACACCACTGACCTCATACCGAACAAGGACAACGCATGCCGATAGGATTTCTGGGGCTGGGCACGATGGGCCTGCCGATGGCGCACAACCTGCTGCGCGGCGGCTTCGAGGTGAGCGTCTGGAACCGTTCGCCAGAACGCGCGCACCCCTTGCGTGATGCCGGGGCAACGGTGGTGGATGCGGCGGTGGGCGCCGCACACGGCCCGCTGCTGTTCTCGATGCTGGCCGACGACACCGCGGTCCGTCAGACCGTGCTGGATGGCGGCGTCCTGGACGCACTGCCGGCAGGCAGCGTGCACGTCAACATGGCCACCATCTCGGTGGCGCTGGCGCACGAGTTGACCGCACTGCACGCCGAGCGCGGCATCGCCTACGTTGCCGCACCGGTGCTAGGCCGCGTCGACGTGGCCGAGGCCGGCAAGCTCAATATCCTGGCTGCCGGCGACGCTGCCGCGCTGGAGAGGGTACAGCCGATGTTCGATGTGCTGGGTCAAAAGACCTGGCACATCGGCAATGCCCCGGAGCAGGCCAACGCGGTGAAACTGGCGGCCAACTTCTGCCTTGCCAGCGCCATCGGCGCCATGGCCGAGGCCAGCGCGCTGGCGCGCGGGCACGGCGTGGACGCCACCCAGTTCCTGGGCATGCTTACCACCACCTTGTTCGCCGCACCCGCGTACCAGGGCTACGGCAAGCTCATCATGCAGCGCCAATACACACCGGCCGGCTTCACCGCCACGCTGGGGCGCAAGGATGTGGACCTGGCCATCCAGGCCGGCGCCGACAAACAGGTGCCGATGCCCTTGGGCGAATTGCTGCGCGCCCACCTGGACGATGCCATCGCCCACGGCGACGGCAACGCCGACTGGGCCGTGCTGGCCGAGGTGGCGGCGCGGCGGGCAGGGCAGGCCTGATCGCCACGCGCAGGCGCGAGTGCATGGCGCGCTTCGCTTGAAAGCGCAGCGCGGTACGTCTTGCTCACCTCAGCATGCAGCAGACCCTCTAAAATGCTGGCTCGTTACAGCCGCCGCTCCAGGGAGGATGCGATGCGACACCTGCATATCACGCTTGGTTCGACCGAGCGCACACCGCGCGCGCTGACCTGCGCCGGTGGCACACGATGACCGCCGAACCGGTCGTCAACCAGGGCCCGGTGGGTCCGGACCATCCCGAGCACCCGGACCACTATCTGTTCGCGCAGATCCGCGAAGCGGTGGCCGCGCTCGATGCCGAGTTGAACAAATCCACCGACGAGGCCAGCGTCCGCATGGCCGCGCGCCTGCTGCCGCTGGCCAAGCAGCATGGCTTCGACCAGGTGGACTACGTGGTGCTCAGCCGGCACCTCGGCGAGGTGGGCGAAAACGTGTTTCTGGTGCGCGGCGAACTGGCCGACCCCGCGCATCTGCGTGCGCACATCACCACCCAGGAAGCGATGGAAACCTCGGTGGAGACCTCGATGGCGCAACTGGAGGAGATCAATCGTCGGCTGATGCTGCGCCTGCCGCCGCGTTGATCTTCATCGGGAGTGGCATGCGCATCGCGTTTTGCGATGCATGCCACCAGCGCAACACTTGTGATGCGCTGATCGGCCGATTCGTACGCACAGCGGGTACAGTGCCATCACGCGAACCTGCAGTGCAGCTGGCCCAACGGTTGCACCGCGTCGCAGCGTAAAAGTTACCGACGCAAGCACTGCGCCAGCGGTGTCACGCATTGGCTATCATTGCGCCGATGCGCTCCGACTACATTCTCACGCTGTCCTGCCCCGACCGCACCGGTATCGTGTACCGCGTGACCGGGCTGCTGTTCGATCTTGCCTGCAACATCCTCGATGCCCAGCAGTTCGGCGACGACGAAAGCGGCCGCTTCTTCTTGCGCGTGCATTTCGACAAGCCGCCGGCAACCGACATCGCCAGCCTGGAGCAGCAGTTTTCGGTGTTGGCCACCACGTTCCAGATGGAATGGCAGTTGCACGATGCGCGTCGCCGCGCGCGGCTGCTGGTGCTGGTGAGCAAGCAGGGTCATTGCCTCAACGATCTTTTGTTCCGCACCCATAGCCGGCAACTGCCGGTGGATATTGCCGCAGTGGTCTCCAACCACGCCGATTTCGCACCACTTGCCGCGTCCTATGGCATCGATTTCCATCATCTGCCGGTGAGCGCAGACACGCGCGCCGAACAGGAAGCACAGCTGCTCGCCTTGGTCGACGACCTGCGCATCGATCTGGTGGTGCTGGCGCGCTACATGCAGATTCTTTCGCCCGGCCTGTGCCGCGCGTTGGCCGGGCGCGCGATCAATATCCATCACAGCTTCCTGCCCAGCTTCAAGGGTGCGCAGCCGTACCACCAGGCGCACGCGCGCGGCGTCAAGATCATCGGCGCCACCGCGCATTACGTCACCGAGGACCTGGACGAAGGCCCGATCATCGAACAGGACGTCGCCCGCGTGGACCACGCCATGACCCCGCGCGACCTGGTGCGCCTGGGCAGCGACACCGAGTCGCTGGTGCTGGCGCGCGCGGTACGTCGCCATGTCGAACATCGCATCGTGCTCAACGGGCACCGCACGGTGGTGTTTCGCTAGGACAGTGGTTCCTGTGGGCCGCCGCGTGCGGTCAGTCTGCCGTTGCACCGCAGGCACGATGTCCGCCGGTCCCCGTGATTACACGATCAGTACCTGGGCGAACGCGGTCCGAAGACTGTGCCGGCGCTACGCAGCTCGACACCCGACAGGACAAGAGGATGCAACGTGAAGAGAATCCGTCTTGCGACGACTGCCGCGCTTTGCATCTGCGTTCCTCTCTGCAACGCGGCCAAGCGTCCGCAGTCGGCTGACATCTATTTCAGGCCGTTCGAGGCCACCTCGATCATGCGGTTGACCGAACAGTTGATGGTCACCTCTGCCGACAGTACTTTCCACATCACGGACAACGCACGGCTAGCGCGTGTTCGCTCACTGGTCGATCTCCCTTGCCAGCCTTCCACCCACCAGTCCGACGACATGGATCTGCGAGTGCTGATCTACTTCAATGGCAAAGACGGTCGCACTCCGTGGAAGGCATCGAGTATTGACGATTACGATGGGTTCAACGGCAAGATGTGTTCGATGCCACCGACGCTCGCGACCGCGCTGTCCAAGGAATTCACTGGGACATAGAAGTGCAGCATCTCAGGGAGGCAAGGGTGCTTCTGTGCCGCAGCGATAACGATTGACCTAACGCCGATCACCGATAGCGTGTTTCCGGCACGATTTGATTCCACCACCAGCACCGAACGCCGCCATACTCTGGCTCGGCAGGTCGGTAACCAGCGAAAGAGCTGGAGCAAGACAGGCATAACATTGCGTGCCTTGCGGCGGCTATGCATCGGCAGACAACGCAATGGCCGGCGTGATCCAGCCGGCCATTGCACTACCACTCCACCGGACCTCACCTCGCCGCGTTGGCATTCATCACTGCATTGCGGTTGGCATCCAGATACTGCGCCGGATCGCGCATGCCGGTGGTATGGCACTGCCCGGTGGTATGCCCACGATTCACCCCGCCCGGCAACTGCGCGTTGACCTGCTCCACGGTGCCGTCTTCCGGGTCATTCAAGACCAGGTCCGAGGCAGCGTTGCAGTAGTCGTTGGTGTACCAGTTGGTCTTGGCGAACGAGGTGGTGTAGTAGTTGACCTTGGCGCGCGCGTCGGCGGGAATGCCGGCCAGCCAGGCCTTGGCGCCGTCGTAGGTCATGTCGGTGTTGGTACCGCAGCCCACCCCGAACCACGAGCCCACCGCAGCCAGCACGCCCGACAGATTGGTGCCCTGGTACGGCGTCCCCACCGACTGCATCACCCGCCCGCCGCTGGCGTTGTCCAACCCGCTCCAGTAGTACGCATACAGATGCAGTGCGGCCATGCCGCCCTGGCTGTGCGCCACCGTGGAGAACGACGACCACTGGTTGGCGAACTGTGCGATGCGCTGCGCGAACTGGTCATTGCTGCGGTTCTGTTTGGCATCCAGGAACGACGAGGCGTTGGTGAACTGCGCCTGCGGCCACACGCCGTTGGAGCAATACCCGTGCACCAGCACCAGTTGCGAGCCGGCCGCCTGCGGTTGTGCCATTGCATGGGTGCCGGCCAGCGCGGCCGGACGCGGCCCCATGCGCATGCTTTCATCAATCGCACCGGCAGACCGCGCAATGCTGGCACGTCGCAGTGCGGGCAGCTGCAACGGCAGCGTGTCGGCCTGCAGCAGCGGGATATAATGGTCCGGATCTTCGACACGCAGCCCACGCAGCGTGAACGGCGCACGCGCACCGGCACGCGCGATCCAGCGTTCGTCCAGGCTCAATGGCAGTTGTCCTTGCTGCGGCGTCAGCATGCCACCGATCCACGCCACCGGCACCTCCTTGCCCTTGGCATCGGTGCCCCACACCTGCCCGAACACGCGGTAATGCGATGGCGCCTTGCCGCGCGCGGCGACCGGCAAGGCAATGCTGAGCCGTGTGCCGTCGGCAGCGCGTGCGCTCAGTGCGTTGCCGAGCAAACGCAGGGAGGTATCCAGCACCGGCAACACATGCTCGCTGGTGCGCACGAACGCCTGCCCGGCCTGGTCGTGACCGCGCACGATCACCTGCGCGACCCAGGTACCTTCCGTGGTCGGTTGGAACGTACCGCCGTACACGCCATCGCCGGCCGCACCATCGTCGTGTTGCCCGTCATCGACCATCGGCAGCGTGCGGATGCCGCCGTGCGGATCGATCACACGCAGGCTCGCCGTATCGATTCGCCCCGCCTGCGTGGCGAGCAAGGTCGCGCCGCGTGCATCGCTGCCGCTGAGCAGCGCGTTGAGTGTCAACGATTGCCCCACTTGCTGGCGACGATTGCGCGCGTACGCCGCCAACTGCGTGCGCGCATCGCCTTCCATCAACACGTAGCCGCGTTGCACCACCGGCGATGCCGATTGCAGGGTCAGCGACCAGGCGCCGTTCTGCGCGGATTCCACCGCGTAACGCATGCCACTGGTGCCACTCTCAGCCGTGCCCAGCAGGGTCCGTTGTGCCTGCAGTTGCGGTGCCACAGCAGCAGTGCGCGCGCCGGCAATGCGTGGTGCGGTCACTGCCGCATCCCAGGGCTGATCGCCGGCCAGCACCATGAAACGCAGATGGCCGTTTTCCACCGGCAAGGTACCTTGCCAACGTGCGGAGTTACCGGCTGGCGCAAGCTCTACCGGCAGCAAGGCGCTCTTGGACAGGATGGCCGATTCGGCCGGATCGGGCGCACGCATCAGCGCGAACTCCTCCGGTGGCCCAGCCAGTTGTTTGGGCTGCAGCTCGGCAGCGGCCAGCGGCATGGACACCAGCGACAGGGTGCACAGCAATGACAGTAGCGATGGCTTCGGCATGGCGACATCTCTCCTTGGACGTTGCAGAAGCGATGCCGCTGCGCATGGCAACGGCATCGGATGCAGCGCCCCCTCGCCGCGATTCGCCGATGGTTATACCTCGCGCTTGTGACAGGTCTGCTGTGCGCTGCAACACCTCACGCGCGGAAAACAAGCCGACAGAAATGCAGTGCGCAGACTGTGATCCAGCTCGTGGACAGGCGACGTCTCGCGCTTTGCGTGAAGGATAAATTCAAGCTCTGCGGTCGAGCTCGAACTCGCCGCTCGGTGGGTGTCAGTCCACCCCGGGGCGTGCGATGCGGGAGCGGTAGCGCTCCACCCACGCGACCGTCTGTGCGATACCGCCGAAGGGATAGAAGTGCAGGCGGACGTCTCCATGCGCTTCGGTGAGGCCAGTGGCGAGGCGATCCACAAAGCGATCCGGCCCCGCAGTGCCGAACAGCTTGCCGAGCGAGATGCCGTAGGTGGACAGCATCGATGCGCATGCGCCGACGCCGCAGCGTGCGGCATAACGTGCGAGCACCGCCACACCGGCAGGACTAGGCACGCCCACACGCACCGGGTGTTGGATGTCATGCGCGCGCAGCGCGCTCAACCATGTCAGCACGATGTCGGCATCGAACGCGAATTGGGTGACGATCAGCGGCGCCATGCCGCGCTCGGCGATGCTGCGGCACTTGCGTTCCAGCACATCCCATCGATCGGTTGCATGCACGATCGGATGTCCTTCCGGATGCCCCGCCACCGCGATGGTCTGGATGCCCGAACGCTCGAAAACGCCTGTCGCGATCAGCGACAAGCTGTCCGAAAACGGCCCTGCAGGAGACGCAGGATCACCTGCGATCACCAGGCAGCGCGCAACGCCGGCTTCATCGACGGCGCGCCTGACGAAGGCGTGGAGCGCGTCGAGCGAGGCGATGCGGCGCGCGGAAAGATGTGGCATGGGCTCGAAGCCGAGCTTGCGCACCATTCGTGCAGCGGCCAGGCGCGCGTCGTCGTCCTGATTGGGCAGGTAGGGGATGGCAATGGTTGCGCCACGCATGATCCCGGGCGCCGCAGCAGCCAGCCCGGCAATGTCCTTTGCGCTGACCTCCAGCGAATAGGCGTCGGT
Organism: Xanthomonas sp. 3058; assembly: GCF_014199765.1. Classification (NCBI taxonomy): domain Bacteria; kingdom Pseudomonadati; phylum Pseudomonadota; class Gammaproteobacteria; order Lysobacterales; family Lysobacteraceae; genus Xanthomonas; species Xanthomonas sp. 3058. Next base: position 36,336 of record NZ_JACHOF010000026.1, read on the forward strand.
GATGGTGCTGGCGAGGCTGGGCGTCTCCGGATGAATCAAAGGGCTTGTCGTCCTGTGGGGGTGATTGGGTGGCGCCGCTCCGTCAGCCCTGATCGAGTGGAAACAGTGCCAGGGAGCACAATGAAATCTGGCGGCGTCGCATGACCTGCGGGCACTCAATCGCCCTGTTCTGCATCGCCGTAGAATTTCACCCCCAGTTGAATGCGACGCCGCCCGCTTTCCACGCGGTGCCGATTGGTGTCGCGCAGGGAGTAGACGCAGCCGCAGTATTCCTGCTGATAGAAGTTCTCGCGTTTGCTGATCTCGACCATGCGCGAGGAGCCACCGCCCTTGCGCCAGTTGTACTCCCAGTACATCAGGCCGGGATACCTGGCCGCAGCGCGCACGCCGCAGTCGTTGATCTGCTGCATGTTCTTCCAGCGCGAGATGCCCAGGGAGCTGGTGATCACCGGGAACCCGTGCTCGTGCGCATACAGCGCGGTGCGTTCGAAGCGCATGTCGAAGCACATGGTGCAACGCACGCCGCGCTCGGGTTCGTTCTCCATCCCGCGTGCCCGCTCGAACCAGTTGTCTCGATCGTAGTCTGCATCGACGAAGGGCACGCCGCACTGCTCGGCAAAGCGGATGTTTTCCTCCTTGCGCAGCTCGTATTCTTTGCGCGGATGAATGTTGGGGTTGTAGAAGAAGATGGTGTAGTCGACGCCGGACGCCAGCATCGCCTCCATCACTTCGCCGGAGCACGGCGCGCAGCAGGAATGCAGCAAGACCTTGTCGTGGCCGGCGGGCAGTGGAAGCGGTGTGCGCGTGTCGGTGGTGTCCATCAGTGGGCTCCGGGTGCAGGGGCGTTGCCATTGGCAGGCTGGCGGGCCAGTTCGATGAAGGCGCGCAGGTAGTCGATGGCGATATCCGCCTCGCGTGCGCCCAGGAAGATCTGCTTGGGAATGCCGCGCGCACCCAGCCGTACCGGCACCACGTCCATCCTGGAGGCATATTCCTCCACCAGCCAGCGTGGCATGGCGGCCACGCCGCGGCCACTGGCCACCATCTGCATCATGATGTCGGTGGTTTCGATGGCCTTGTGGCGCCTGGGCGTGACACCGGCCGGCAGCAGGAACTGGCTGTAGATGTCCAGCCGCTCGAGGTCCACCGGATAGCTGATGAGCACTTCCCGCGTCAGTTGCTGCGGCTTGACGTAGGCAGCCGACGCCAGCGCATGGCCCTTGGCCACGACCAGCACCTGCTCGTAGTCGAACACCGGCTCGAACCGCAGCCCGGGCTTGAACAGCGGGTCGGGCGTGACCAGTAGATCGATCTCGTAGCCGAACAGCGCACCGATACCGCCGAACTGGAACTTCTGCTTCACATCCACATCCACATCCGGCCAGGTGGCCAGATAGGGCGACACCAGCTTGAGCAGCCACTGGTAGCAGGGATGGCATTCCATGCCGATGCGCAGCGCGCCGCGTTCGCCCTGCGCGAACTGTCCCAGGCGCTCTTCGGCCAGGTCCAGTTGCGGCAGCACCCGGTTGGCCACCGCCAGCAGATACTGGCCGGCCTGGGTCAGGCGCAGGCTGCGCCCCTCGCGCAGCCAGACGTCGGTGCCCAGCTGCTGCTCCAGCTTTTTCATGCTGTGGCTCAGCGCCGACTGGGTCAGGTTCAACACGCCGGCGGCGGCGGTCAGCGAGCCTTGCTGCTCGACCTGCTGGACGATGGTGAGATGGATGCGCTCAAGCATTCAGATGATCCGAATTCATGGATTGTTGAAATAACACCATTTTACTTCATTGAATGCCAGCCCTAGGATCGGGGTTCGTCGTTTTAGGTCGACCTGCATGACTATCAACCTGCCACACCCACTCCGCGTCGTTGCGGTCTCCGGCGGGATGCAACGCCCTTCCAAGGCCATCGCCCTGGCAGAGCACTTGCTGGCCCTGATCGCCGAGCAAGTCCCGTGCGAGCAACATCTGGTCGAACTCGGGGCGCTGACACCGCAGTTCGCTGGTGCGGTCTGGCGCTCCCAGCTGCCGGCAACGGTGGAGCGGGAACTGATCGCCGTGGAGCAGGCCGACGTGCTGGTGGTGACAACACCGGTCTATCGCGGTTCCTTTACCGGGCTGTTCAAGCACTTCTTCGACTTGATCCATCAGGATGCCTTGATCGACACGCCCGTCCTGTTGGCGGCAACCGGCGGTAGTGAACGCCATGCACTGGTGATCGATCACCAGTTGCGGCCGCTTTTCAGTTTCTTCCAGGCACGCACGCTGCCGCTGGGCGTCTACGCCACCGACCGCGACTTCCTGGACTACCGCGTGCACAACGAGGCACTGGCCGAGCGGGCCAGGCTGGCGGTCCAGCGCGCATTGCCGCTGATCGCATTGACGCGGCAGGCAAGCGCCATCGCCGCAGAAAACGTGGCCGCGGCCTGAGGATCATCCAGTCCACGGTTGCCTGGCAGGCCACCACGCCCCTCGCCGGTCACAGGATCGATCGGCGATTGCTCGCCGATCCAGATTCCCCGCTTCCATCCAGCAGGCATCCAACCCTGCATAGAGCAGTGCGCTCGTCTCTCATTTCGAAACAAGGCGTCAGCTTGCAATGACTCAAGACTTTACCTTCAGCATCAGAAGCCTTCGGTTTGATGAGGACTACCGTCCCTCGGCCAATACGCGCAATACGACGAATTTCGCCAACCTGGCCAGAGGGCAACGTCGTCAGGAAAATTTGCGTAACACGCTTGCGATGATCGACAACCGTTTCAACGACCTGGCACATTGGGATAACCCCAAGCTTGACCGCTACGCTGTCGAACTCGACATCATCTCGGTCGAGATGGACATCGGTGGGAGCGAAAGCAGCGGCGCTTTTCCGTTGATCGAGATATTGAAACCCAACATCCTCGATAAGAGGACCGGTGCGCGCATCGACGGCATTGCAGGGAATAATTTTTCTTCCTATGTGCGCGACTACGATTTCAGCGTGCTGCTGCCAGCGCACAATCAGGACACGTCCGGCTTCAGCATCCCGCAGGATTTCGGCAGCCTGCACGGGAAGCTGTTCAAGCACTTCGTGAACTCCGCTGCTTACACCGCGCAGTTCGCCAAGCCGCCGGTCATCTGCATCAGCGTCTCCAGCAGCAAGGTCTACCATCGAACTGGAAACCAGCATCCGATCCTGGGCATCGAGTACAGGCAGGACGAAGGTTCACTGACCGATCGGTATTTCGAGCAGATGGGCTTGCAGGTGCGCTATTTCATGCCGCCGAACAGCGTCGCCCCGTTGGCGTTTTACTTCCTCGGCGACCTGCTGAGCGACTACACCAATCTTGAGCTGATCGGCACCATCAGCACCATGGAGACGTTCCAGAAGATTTACCGGCCAGAAATCTACAACGCCAATTCCGCTGCGGGTGCCATCTATCAGCCGAGCCTGAAGCACCGGGATTACTCGTCTACCCAGATCGTCTACGACCGCGAAGAGCGCAGTCAGCTCGCCGTGACACAGGGGAAATTCACGGAGGAGCACTTCATCAAACCCTACGGAAACATTCTCGAGCAGTGGGCCTCGAGCCACGCTGTCTAATCAACACGCACGCAAGACATCACTTATTATGAATAAGCTGCTCCCTACTTCAACCGCCGGTAGCCTGCCCAAGCCTTCCTGGCTCGCACAGCCCGAGAAACTCTGGTCGCCCTGGAAGCTGCAGGACGAGGAACTGATCGAAGGCAAGCAAGACGCGTTGCGTCTGTCGCTGCAGGAACAGCAGCATGCCGGCATCGATATCGTCAGTGACGGCGAACAGACCCGCCAGCATTTCGTCACCACCTTCATCGAGCACCTCAGCGGCGTCGATTTCGAAAAGCGCGAGACCGTCAGGATTCGCGATCGCTATGACGCCAGCGTGCCGACCGTCGTTGGCGAGGTGAGCCGCCCCAAGCCTGTCTTCGTCGACGATGCAAAGTTCTTGCGCCAGCAAACCCGGCAGCCGATCAAATGGGCGCTGCCTGGTCCCATGACGATGATCGACACCCTCTTTGATGCGCACTACAAAAGCCGTGAAAAGCTGGCATGGGAATTTGCCAAGATTCTCAATCAGGAAGCCAAAGAACTCGAAGCGGCCGGCGTGGATATCATCCAGTTCGACGAGCCGGCCTTCAATGTCTTCTTCGACGAGGTCAACGACTGGGGTGTTGCCACCCTTGAACGGGCCATCGAAGGGCTCACCTGCGAGACCGCCGTCCATATCTGCTATGGCTACGGCATCAAGGCCAATACCGACTGGAAGCAGACCCTGGGCTCGGAATGGCGTCAGTACGAAGAGTCGTTCCCCAAGCTGCAGGCATCCACGATCGACATCGTCTCGCTGGAGTGCCACAACTCGCATGTGCCGATCGATCTGATCGAACTCGTCCGCGGCAAGAAGGTGATGGTCGGCGCCATCGACGTGGCAAGCAATACGATCGAAACACCGCAGGAGGTGGCCGAGACGCTGCGCAAGGCACTCCGGTTTGTCGATGCCGACAAGCTCTATCCGTCCACCAACTGCGGGATGGCGCCGCTCGCCCGACACGTCGCACGAGGCAAACTCAGTGCCCTCAGTGCAGGCGCAGACATCATTCGCGCAGAACTGTCGGCGCGGTAGCGCGCTGGTGCCTGCGTAGATCAGCGGCCAAAGGGGGGGCGGCGCACCTCCTATGCTCCTCAGCCGGGTGAGGTCGCCGCCGCCTCGCTACGTTTGAACATGCGCCAATAGCAGGCGGTGAGCAGCGGCACCAGTAACGAGGTGACGATCACCGAGCTGGCCACCAACGCGGTGGCGGCCGGTGCCGCCGCTGCGAACTGCGGCGCCATCGCTGCGATCAATGCCGGTGTGGCCACCGCCGCTCCCGCAGTGCTGGAGGCGGCCAGGCCGGCGGTGCCATTGCCGCCGCCGATCAGGCGGTCGGCCAGGATCAGCGGCACGCCGGTGATCACCACCACCGCGATGCCCAGCAGCACGCCATGCACGCCGGTGGTGGCGATCGTGGTCAGGTCCAGCGTGTTGCCGAGTGCGAAGCCGAAGAATGGCACCAGCGTGTGCGTGGCTTGCGCAAGGAACTGCCGTAGCTCCGCGTCGAGATTCCCAAGCGCAAGGCCTGCCAGCAACGGCAGCACGGCGCCGAGGAACAGGCGCGGTTCGAACGAGGCGGCACCGCTGGCGCCCAGGATCAGCATCGTCACCAAGGGGCCGGATTCCAGCGACATCAGCACCACCGCACCGGCTTCCTCGCGGCTGCCGTATTGCTGCATCAACGAGGCATACAAGCCGCCGTTGGTCATGTCCATGGCCGCCACCAACGCCAGCACCGACAATCCTGCCAGTGGGCCGCTGGGCAGGCCGGCGGGCGGCAGCAGCGATTGACACAGCACCGCCACCAGCCATGCCACGCCGATCTTGGTCAGCACCAGCGTGCCGGACTTGCGCAGGACCTGACCGGTGGCACGTAACTGGATGGTCGCGCCCATGCAAAAGAACCACACCGCCAGAATCGGGATGGTGCCGCTGATCAGGCCGTTGCTGAAGCTTCCCAAGGTGGTGCCGGCAGATGGCCATAGCGTGTGGCATAGCGCACCCAGCAACAGGGGCACCAGCATCATGCCGCCAGGCAGGCGCTCGAGCGTGGCTTTAATGCGCATACAACACCTCGGGGATGAGCGGCCATGCGCGCATGCGTGGTCTACATGTGCGGCAATCGGCCATGACCGCAGCATGCGGCGTCACCCGGCGCGGTACCTGCGCGCGGCGCGAACCGATGCGGCCGCGTGCGAACGGGGTGCATGCTGGCCTGCAGACACACACACGCCGGGCGATGGCCCGGCGTGTGTGTGTCGATCAATCAGGCATCGATGACTCAGTAATTGACCTGCAACTGCAAACGCAGCAGATCGCCTTCGACCACCGGATACGGCGCGGCCGACACATCGGTGCGCTTCATCTTCGAATACGCGAACACCAGTTCCAGCGCATCCATCGGTTGCCATTCGACACCGGCTTCCACTTCGTCCAGACGCATGCGCGGCGCATTGGTGTCGAACTTGGAACCGCCGCGGTAGGTCTGCCACTTCAGGTACGGCAGCAAGGTGCCGTAGCTGCCATCGTGCTTGTACATCGCCTGCACGTAACCGCCGCTCAGCGAACGGGTACGGATGCGGCGCTGCGCGACATCCAGTTCCGGGCCACGGCCCACCGTCCACTCGGCCTGCAGGCCGAACGGCTGCGGGTAGTAAATGATGTGTGCGGCCACGCGTTGATCGGTGTAGCCGTTCGGATCGGTGATGGCCGGGGTGAAGCTGCGGCCATCGATGCTCACCGCCGCCGCGCTGGGCACGAAGCGGCCGCTGTAGGCGTCGGCGCCCACTTCCAGATACTGGCCGTTGGCGAACTTGAACGGGTAGGTGGCGTGCACCACCGCATGCATGCCGTCGTTGCGCTCCGCGCGGTTGGCGCCTTGACCGTTGTAGACGCCCGCGCCCAGCACGCCATAGTCGCCCGAGCCCTTCAGGCCGGATTTGACCAGATCCTGGAAGCGTTCCTTGGCCACGGTCGGGCTGTAATAGAACACCGCACCGATATCGCGTTCGTCGCGCAGGCCGGAGTTGAGCGCGTCGGCGCGATCCAGGGTCAGACGGTTCTGGCTGGATTGCAGGTTTTCCCAACCGTAGGGCATCTTCGACTGGCCGACACGCACGCGGTATTCGCGCTTCTTGTCGAAATAGATATCCGCATACGCATCGCGCAGCTGCGCGAAGTTGGAGGTGGTCGAGCCGGTCGGGGTGCTGGCAAAATCCGGCTGGAAGTACAGCGACACGTGCTCGTTGAGATCGCCGCTCAGCACCAGGCGTGCGCGGCGGATGCCCAGGCTCTGGTCGTTGCCGATGAAGCGGTCGCCCGGCGCGCGCAGATCCCGCGCGTCGCCGCCGACGCCCTGGTTGTAACGGATCTGGGTGTAGCCGCGCAGGCTGAGCTTGTCGTACCACTTCTTGGGGGCATCGCTGGCCTTGGCCGGGGTCGCTGCAGCCGGCATGGGCGCCGGTGCGGCCTGGGCGACGGCGGTCTGCGCCGGGGTTGGTGCGGCGGGCGGCGGCGGCAATGCCGGTGCGGCCGGCAAGGCGGAGGCAGGCAGCTTGCCGTTCTCGTCGACCTGCACGAAGGTGCCCAGCTTGTCGCGGCCCGGTGCCGGCGAAGCGAAGATCTGCTTGGTCTTGCGGTCGACGTACAGCTCCAACTCTGCGGCCAGCATACTGCCGCTGGCAGTGGCGCTGAGGGCGCACAGGACGGTGGCGAGGTTGCGTTTTTTCATTGGTCCGGCTCGTACAAGGGGAAACGGGTCGGCGGCAACGTCAGGCCTGCGTTGTGCGGCAGGGCAGCGGACACGGCGCCGGCGCGCCCGCCAAGGCGCCCGGTCGTCCTGACGGTGCGGCAATGTGTGCAGTTATATTTAGATTTCATGTCAGTTTGGTGACATGCAGGAGCGCTCAGCCGTTGATGCTTGTGTCAACAGCATGTCCGGGCGATGGCAGTTGTGCGACCGCTGCGAGGCGGGCCCATCTGCGCGCAGCCAGTGCGTGCGCAGGCGCGTTTGCGAGGTGGCCGGGCCGCTCGCCCTTTGCGAAGTGTGGCGGCCGTGCCCAGGCGGCCGTTGCGGCGCGCTGGTGCGGTTGCTTGCGATCAGCAACCGCACCCGGGAAGCGACGACGCACGATCACGACGCCATCGCCATCGCCGCACATCGCCCTGCGCAGGTGGCCTGGCGACCGACGCCGGCCTGTACCGGCCTTCGATCGCGCAGCTGTCTGCCGAGCAGGAGCTGCTGGTCTGTCGCCAGGCAGGTGTTTGTTGAGGCAGCTTGGTGGCGGCGCTGTGTGCCGCCGCCGGACTCAGCCTGTCAGTGCTGCCGCCACCGCCTCGTGCAACGGTGTGGTGGGGCGGCCAATCAAACGGCTCAGGGTCTGGCTGTCGTCGAACAGGCTGCCGCCGCGCGAGGAGGCCGAGCACTGCGCCAGCACCTGGGCAAGCGCCGCCGGCAGGCCGATCTGCGCCAGCGCCGCGGCATAGTCGGCCTCGGGCAGATCGTGATACGTCACCGGCGTGCCGGACTGGCGCGCCACTTCTGCGGCGTATTCGGCCATCGTGAAGGCGCGATCGCCTGCCAGTTCGTAGATCCGCCCGGCCTGCGGCGTTTCCGAGGCCAGTACCGCTGCGGCAGCGGCAGCATAGTCGGCCCGCGTGGCCGCACTGATCCTGCCCTCGCCGGCGCTGCCGATCACTGCGCCGTGCGCCACTTCGGCCGCGACCGAGCCGGTGTAGTTCTCGGTATACCAGCCGTTGCGCAGCAGCACATGCGGCACGCCGGTCTCGCGCAGCAGCGCCTCGGTGACCACATGCTCCGAGGCCAGCGACAGCGTGCTGGTGTCGGCGTGCAGCACGCTCGTATAGGCCAGCAATTCCACGCCGGCGCGCTTGGCCGCTTCGATCACGTTGCGATGCTGTGGCACGCGTTCGCCCACTGCATTGGACGACACCAAGAGCACCCGGTCCACGCCTGCAAAGGCCTGATCCAGGCTGAGCGGGTCTGCATAATCGGCGCGGCGCATACTGATGTCGCGTTTTGCGAACCGCGCGAGTGACGCAGTGTCGCGGGCCGTTGCTACGATGCGGGCGGCTGGCACACGCTCCAGTAGCGCTTCGACCACCAAGGTGCCCAGCTGCCCGCTGGCGCCGGTGACGAGGATCAGGGGAGACGTGTTTGCCATGATGAGCTCCAAGAGGTATCGATAAGAGGTCTGGTCTACAGTAGAGACTACTGATACCAAAATTTTCTCAGGGCCCTTCGATCCTCCGCAAGGAGGCAGTTTTCCACTCCCTGGTTACCGTGAGATACCCCCAGTGAACGCAATTGCTCTGTTTCCAGCGCCACCGTCCCTGCAAGGTATGCCGTTTGACGCCACCAAGTGCCCGGTGCGCGACGTGCTCGATCAGATCGGCGACAAATGGACCATGCTGATCCTGCTGACGCTGATCCCCGGCCCGTCCCGCTTCAGCGCCATCCAGCGCGCCGTGCCGGATATTTCCAAGCGGATGCTGACCCAGACCCTGCGCAACCTTGAGCGCAACGGCATGATTACCCGCAAGGTCTACGCGACCAAGCCGCCAAGCGTGGAATACGCGCTGTCCAAGCTCGGTGTCGCGTTGCTCGTGCCGGTCTACCAGCTGCTGAACTGGGCCACCGAGAATCACGCGACGGTCCGCGCCGCGCGTGAGCGCTACGACCGCGCGCAGGAGAGCATTGGTTCACTGCAGGCAGACGAAGCACTGGCCTAGCGGTGGTGAAGTCTGGCGCGCGCCAGGCGGCGCGGCCGGATCGCTCGGCTTGGTTGTGGGCTTGGTCAATCGCACTGAACATGCACGGCCTGGTGCGTGCTACTGCGCCAGCGACGCCTGTGCACGCGCGTCGCTTGGCGGTCGGCGGCGCTCCTTGGGATGATTGCGTTGCTGGGCAGCGCACGCTCCAGTGGCTGCGGCCAGCTCACCAACCGATCTCTGCGTCGGTTGCCGGCGCGCCGTATTGCACCAGCGGGAGCTTGCCCGACGGGCCTGCTGCAAGTGCTTCGATCGACTGGCCCAAGCGCGTCAGCCCCGCATGGCGGCATGCGTAATCGCTGGCGAGCGCAGTGCCCCAGGCGGCGGCCAGTTCCGCGTGCGGTGCAACGATTTCGATGCAGGCAGGCCACTCGTGATCCTGCTCGCACTGATCGACAGCGTTATCGCGAAACCACACGGTGTACAGATAGGCAGGCATCCCGTTGCGTCCTCATGGTCGATGTTGCGTGTTGCCGCGACAGCGTTGCCGGCATGGAGGACATTCAGTTCCTTGCCACGGGAAACGCATCGCCCAAGGTCTCTAGCCGCCTTGTGTCGCTGTAGGCACAGATGGTCTTGCCCGATCCTGCATGACGCCCTTCGCAGGTGGCGAAAAGGAACTCACAGCCAGCGTTGGACACGCTTGCAGAACTGCGCATAGCTGTCCTGAAAACGCGCCGCCAGTAGCCGCTCTTCCGGCATGATCTGAAATCGCGTCACGTACAGTACAAACGCCGGGACTGCGAGCAACGCTATCGGGTTCTGCAGATAAAGTGCCCAACCCAGCAAAATGGCAGCATGACCGACATACATCGGGTTACGTGTATAGCGATACGCGCCGCTGGTGATGAGCTGCGTAGCCTGTGCTGGCCTGAGTGGATTGACGGTCGTCCCGGCACGCCTGAACGCGCGCTTGGGAAGGCCATTGAGCGCAGCGCCGCCACACGCACATGCGATTGCAGCGGGTGTGCTGAGCGGCAGCGGGCATGCAAATGCCGGTGTCGAGCGTGCCACTGAAAAAGCGGCAATACCGAGCAAGATCATCACGATCGGGGGCGGGATTCTTGTCTAAAGCCACTGCACTGCACGCTTGTCCATGGTTGATCGCCAATCCCACGAGTCTGCAGCACGGCAGCGGCCGGACCTGAGGACATCGCGCGGATCAATGCGTTAGCTGACGCTCACTGCCAGCGTTCGCCGGCGACTGACGCAGCTCGCGGAGCTTGCCGGTGAACCATGCCTGGCTCGCCACCGCTGCGCCAGTACCGCAGCGGACCTGATAGGGATTGCCGGACATGCTGCTCTTGGTGGCGGCAAGTTCGATGAACGATTCCGTGGACGTCACCAGTCCCTTTTTCTGCAAGTAGTCGTACTTGCGCTGCAGGTGCTCGCTGGCCTTTGCTGCGGCGTACCACGCGCCATTGCGGGAAAACTGGCAATTGGATCGTTCCAGCACCTTGAACAGCTGACCGATCTCGCGTGCGGTGGTCGGCGTGACCGCTTGCGCCGGTGCACAGGCGCCCAGCAGCAGTGCAACGAGAAAAAATTTGGCGTTCATCGATCGGATGATAGCGGACTGCCGCCAGTTGCCGATCGTTAGCAAGGCCGCCAACAACGATCACCTGCGCCGTCACTATGGACAGCATCTCATCGCGATCACAAGGCGACCGGTCCGTGCGCTCTAGTCAAGCGCGCCGCCGCGCAGCAGGCCCGCCGCACGCTGCAAGCCTCACAGCGCGCCGTGCCGCCGAGCTGACGCGATGCCCAGCACGACGCCGAGTGACAGACCCAGGGTGATGCCCTGCGGCATGTTGCCGAGCACCATTCCGAGCGACGCGCCAACACCCGCGCCGATGGCAAGGCTGGTGCCGACCAGCTTGGAATAGAGCTTGGTGTTTGCAGGCTTCAACATACGCACTCCTTCAACGGATGACCCACTCAAACCGCCTCATCTGGCGTTCTTGCTGCATCGCGCGGGCCGTGCGGCGACACGATGCCGCGACCGATTTTAATGACCAGGCCACATGTTGCAAGTTATGACCCGCGTTACGTCCCGACCCACCACGACCGTCGTCTGCCGACAGCACGCCGCATTTCCATGCGCAGCGTTGCGCACGGATGCCAGATGTTTTCCGCACAGGACCTCCAAACCGTTGACGCAACGACGGCATGCGGGCACACACGGCCGAGCATGCATGCCACGGATCGGAGTCGATTCCGCAACTGGTGCGCAGCGTAGGAATCGAACTGTCCGGCAACGGTGCGCGCTCAGTTGACGTGGCGTCACTGTTGCCAGAGCGCGGGGTTACGCGCCTGCCTGCTCGTATCGCAGCAAGGTCGCGCCATCAAAATAGTTTCCGTAATATTCCCCTGCACGCAATCCAGGGTTGGCCACGAAGTCGATGTAGGGCGCGGAGCAGTGCGGACAGCGGAAAGGGTTGAGATACGCATAGGCCGACCCATCCGGCGCCAGTGGTAGCGCTGCTTCCAAGGCGGCGAGTTCCTTCGCATCGGGCTCCGATAGCGCTGCAGGGCTTCCGGGGATATGGCTATCGACGGTGATCGTGTACTTGCCGGAGGCCGAGTAAAAATAGCCTGCATCGCTGAAGCCCGCGTGGTAAGAACGAATGCGGAACGATCGCCTGCAAATATCGCACTCGCAGGAAAGGATGACATTCCCGCTGGTCACCATGCCGCTGAAGTGTAGCCCTCTGCTAAACAGCCCCTTGCCGGCTAGCGCTGTATTCCTGACCGCGGCACCCGGCAGAAAGAACGGCTGAAACCTGATTCCCGACACCTTGCCCGCAGCAAACTCATCCGGGTCACGCTGCTCGGATTGAGAGATAACGCAATCCGCCTGACAGCCAAGATTGGGATGCACCCGGATGGAAAAGTGAAACCATCCCGACGCCTCACCAAGATCATGTGCATGGATGTCTCCAGTCGCGTCGATGAACTCCAGGGTGCGGTTGGCAGCCAATCGCGCGGAGGGCGTCATTTCGCACGGAAGATCCTGCGCCGTGATGCTGCACAGCGCTTGCCCATCAGCCCGGACGATCAATAACGGTGCGGCTTTCTTCCTGAAGAAGGAGAACATGACGTTCCTGTCTGCAATGGATAAGGGATGGGTCGATCGGCAGATGGCGGTGCAATGCGGCTGCGCAATCGAATCATAAGGATTGCAGGAGACCTGCAGTGCGGAGATGAAGGAAGAAACCAGCCAACGTGTCGGGCGACTCAATCCATGCAGCAGGGGCAAACGCTGCAATGCAGGCCACGGCGATGCAATACAGCGGTGCCACGCACTGGTCGAGGATGGCAGGGTGGCAAGCATTGGACATGCTGCATCGCGTACTTCCAGGCGACGCAGGACCGGAGACATTGGTTGCTCGCCATGCTTGCAGTATCGCCATCAATGCCAGGTCGCTGCGTTCCCGCTTTGCTAGGATTTCGCCATCGCGCGGCCGCGCGTGACGCTTTCCTTCTTGTACGCCATGCCGACACTCCCGGGAGCGGTCAGCGCGAAGCCGAAGTGTTGATAGAGCTTGTACGCCTGACCATCGGCGATCAGGCTGACATATGCAGAGTCGGGGACTTCCCGCTCGATGTAGTGCTGGATCTCCTGCATCACGGCTTTGCCCAGTCCACGCCCTTGAAATGCCGGAAGAACTGCGATGTCCACGACCTGATAGAAGCAGCCCCCGTCACCGATGACACGCCCCATCGCAACCGGCTCGCCATCGCAAAGCACCTGGACGCTGAAGAGCGAATTGGGTAAGCCGCGTTCGGCGGCCTCCATCGACTTCGGGCTCAGACCACTGGCCTGCCGAAGATGCCGATACGTTTCAATCGTCGGCGTTTGATGCACGAGCTGATAAGGAAATAATTCAGTCATCACAAGGTCTTCTGCAATGTCGACACAGTAGTTGACGCGAGGATTGGTATGCGAGCCGCCCCATGGCAGTGTCAACGCTCAAACGGCGCAGCCGATGCTTCACGACGTTTCTTCTTGACCACAACCGTGCCGGCGATATGGTCGTGCCAGCCTTGCTTCCTAGGATCGAAGCTGACCCAGAGACACCCAATGAAAAATGCGGCCGTGCTGATGAAGTAAGCGAGATAGCGAACGATCGCTCTACCCAAGGTGATGTTCTCACCGGTACGAGCATTGACGATGCGGGCGCCGAACACCATTTTTCCTGGTGTTTGACCGCGAACCACCCAGAGCCAGCAGGAAATGATGGCTGGTAGAACCCAGCTGACGATGACGTCGGCTGGGCCTTCAATGAAGCTGTCGCTGGTCCAGTAAGATTCACCGTAGATAAGGGTGAGCAATGGAAGCGTGATCAGGCAAAAAAGCAATCCGTCGATGATCGCTGCGCCCACGCGAGGCCAGAATCCAACGTACTCCATGTCTTGATGCGTCATGTGCTGTCTCGTATTGAAGCGTGCTGGTACACCAGCAATGGAAGGGCCGTACGGTTTGTCGGCCGGCAATGTTACACGGCCCAGGCCTGCTGCCCGATTCGCTCACAGAAAACGTCGAACCATCTTCGGATTGATATGGGGCGGAGGTCAGTCAGTAACGCGGCAGTTGCAACGACTGCAGGGCAAGGCCGATTGATTCTTTCGCACGCGTGCTGATGGCAGGCATTGCCGCGAATCGCTGCGCCACAACAATGATCCTATCTCTGCCCGGCCATGGGGATGCGCCAGGCGCGGACTCTCTTCGCTTTGGCACAGCGCCAGGAACGTACCGTCATCAAGGTCACCCCTCGCCGTTCTGTGTGCCAGATACCGGTACTTGTGTGGAACGACCATGTTTCATGCGGCGTGCCTCGTGCGCTAGCCACAGCCACATCGCAAGGGCGAAGACGTTGATGCCGATAGCGATGGCTGCGGACGGCTCGTCGAGCGAGTAGGAGAAGCTGCTACCCAGCATAAAATTCACGCGGGTCTCTATCGGTGCGAACTGAAGTGTGGCGGTCAGGTGAAAGCCGCTGGAAAAAAAATAGCTAAATACAGGGCTGGTAAACGACGGTACCTGAATCAGCCAAAATTTGGCGTTGGAACGCTCCGCACCGGGCTGGCCTTCAAGCAACCTGGAGCCGCACCAGATTCCCCAGGCATAAAGCAGGATGAAGGCCAGCGAAAAGACCCACTCCAGTGGTTTGCGCTGCTGCACCAGCACCGTAGATATGACCACTATCCCAAGAGCGCCGCCACCAATCGCCAGAATTCCTGCAACCCGTCGCTTCCAGATCTGCATGTTGTTCCCTCATGTGTGATTGACGCCGGCATTGGACGGGAATCTACCATGAGTGCTAACGCTTGGGCTCGGTTGCTTCCAAAGGACGTTTGCTGGAGCACTCGATGTGGGGCTCGAAGGTCTTGAGCATTGCCGGAAGCTCGTACTCGTTCAAGTGAGCGCGGTATTTATGGAAAAGTGCCGACAGACGCAAGTGATTCGGACCTACGACATCCATGCCTCGATCATCGTACGGCCATACCAGCAAGCGTTCCTGCAAGTTGAAAAGATAGATGTTGCAGGACGTCCGTGGCCGAATCGACCCGCAATCCACCGCCATAGAGCACCACAGGAAATGTGGAAGCAATGATAAGGGAGCGGCGAACGCCAGGTGTATTAACCATCCGTCGCCGCCGTCTTCGAGCTCCCTTTCCGTCGGGGCAGGACTACACCAAATGCTCCTCTCAGGCGGAATGTCAATGTCTGCCTCCAGCATTTCCCTGATGTGCTTACGGTGGGCGAAGTGACTCCTCTCTGCATGAACTTGCAGACAGACAACAAGCGAGCCTCCAATGGGAAATATCTCATCGCAAATCATTTGCGATTTCTGGAGCGCAACGACGAATCGCCTAATAGGCGAGCATCCATCCGATAACGCAAAGCGCAAGCCACCAGGATGGGAGTGGAAAAGCGGCCGTGCAAAAGCCCTGCCCCCGAAGGCTGCCTCAATTGCGTTCCTTAAATGCATGTGACCTCTATTGGCTGAGCGACGCCGCGCGGCGAGACCGGCGTCGACTTGGATGAATGCTTAGCCGCTCAGATCGACCGGCCGCAGCTGGTCCGCAAGCGAGCGTGTCTTGTCTATGGCGAGATCGCCGGTATGGAGGGTTGACTTACGCTCAATGAGCATGATGTGGCACTCTTCATCGGCCACAGGGTTATGTCGTACGCCTTTGGGGACGACAAACATCTCGCCCTCGTTGAGGTCAACCGCACGGTCCTCCAACTCGATGCGGAGGCGACCCTTGAGAACGAGGAATAGCTCATCCTCGTTCTCGTGGCTATGCCAGGCCAACGCGCCCTGGACTTTAGCGACCTTGATGTACGCGTCGTCGACTTCGGCGATCACGCGAGGCGACCATAGTTCGGTGAGCGTGCTCACGACATTTCTTGGAGAGACTGCATTGACCATCTGTGTTCCTGCCGTATAGCGTCTGAGTCAAGCCGACCAGCCAGGCAAGTTCGGCTTCAGTGGATTTCAGACAGCATGCTGGGACTCTGCACGATGATATGCAACTTTCTTGGCCCCAAAGCCGTGACGGGAGTGGGCTGGAAACATGTTGCTCGTCTAGCGTTCTGGACTCGACAAGTCTGCATCACTCCGTCTCCGTACGCGAGCGGCTCACCTTGGCCGAATCCGATGGAGCCGTCTTACTCGAAGCGGCGCCGGATCAGCTGTCCCTTGCCATCAGCCGCGACGATGCTTGGCGAAGCTGTGGATAGACCTTGCCAGGCAAGCGACATTGAAGTGAACGTAACAATGCTCGATGTGCGAAAAATGCGACCCATTTAGTCCAGGGTCCAAGATGGGTTGCTGGCGAAGCCAGTTCGCCGTTGCTGATGTGTCAGGCGGCATTGTGCGCCATTGCATGCAAGCGGAACATCAGAAAATCCAGGCGATGCTTGCACGTTGCACAATAAAAATCCTGCGTGATACTCGGGTTATCTACCTCGCGTAATAACGTGAGCGGATAGATCGGAAGCGGGCCGTCAGGCAGACCCCAATAGTCCGGATAATACGACCCAAAGTCGGCATCACAAAAATCGCATAGGACAATCTCTCGATCCCAGAGCTCAAAGACGTTGTACTCGTGCTCTTTGCGGGAGAAGTGCTCCAACTCTTGGGTCGCATGCCCGCAATCGAAGCAGGGCGCCACGTCGATCGCTTCAAGGGTGGACGAGCAAAATGGGCAATTTTTCATGGTGCCTAACGTTTGAATTAAGCCGCCCCGCGAAACGCCGTCGGCTTGAATGAATTGTTAGACCGCATCAACCGTCCAAACCTCGACCAAGTCGCCGTCGACAAAGCCGACACATACTGCGGTCGCGATGCGAAGCACGCTTGCCTGTGAGGTAGATGAGTTCTCAATGAAAGATCTCACCTCTTTACTCACGTAAGCCACCGCTTGTTCCCACTCGGTTCCCGCGACAGAGCGTGCGAGTACGAACTCGAGTGGCTGCGATGACCATAACTCAGGTGGGCAAGCTCACTCAGGATCATCTTGGTCGTAAGTGCCAGCTCCAATCAATTCTACGATCCAGTCGCCGCATTCCGCCAGGTTGAAGTTGTAAGCCACGACTCAATCGGGAGTGCTGGATGGTACGGCTTGGTGGAGCCAGGTGGAGAAGGACAAAGTTCGGGATTCTGTCATGCGGCCTAACGCCTGAATTAAGCCGTCCCACAGCAGGGCGGCGACTGGCTGCAAATATAGCCGAAGACGGGCACTTAGGCGACACCCTGACGTGGGTCGGGCTTGAATGAATGGTTAGGCCGCAAGGCGATATGGGTACAGCAAAAAGAGACCAGATGATATTTGCTCAATTGACTGCTCCGTATCTGCGATCAGATTTGGATCATCAGCAGATTCGAACTGACGGATGATGTCGGCCAATTGAAGCCATTGGCCAAAATTTATCCCGAGAATTTGAGGTGTTGCATCCAGTCCGGAATCATGATCCAAAAAAGCAATGTGCTGATCGCTGCCGGTAGAGATAAGCCAAGCGTCTCCCGTGCCAGATGTTGCAAAGACCCACCAATCTTTACCAAGTCCTGCCAGGGGTGCATCACGGCCTTCTGTCTCATTCTTGGCAGAGAGAGAGTCAAGAAGAACGAAGTCTCCTGCAATCTCAATGAATGGAAGGCGGTGATCCTGGCTTAAATGAGGCAACTCAGACGCTGAAAGTAGCTCAAGTGCGATTGTCCGAGGATTGCGTAGTTCTAACATTGCGGTCTAACCTACGAAATAAGCCGACTGGCGGAGCCAGTTCGGCTTGAATGAATTGGTAAGTGGGGATGTACTGACACGCCCACCACTTGAGCCAAGTGCTACAACGCCGCAGTTTTTGGCTTGCCCGGGACGCCATGGCACGTGGTGCCAACCAATCCAGGACAACGGCAGACCCAGCGCTCCCGAGGCCGACGCGTACGCTGCAAGTGCAGCCATAGCAACACCGCCATCGGCGCCGACCCTGGACGACTCCGCAAACTCCCCGAAGTGGAAACCATACGAATCCATCCGAAACACCACCTAGAACCTAAATTAAGCTGACTGGCGAAGCGGGTTCGGCTTGAATGAATTGTTAGGCCGCACTAGCTGTACTCTCTAACATGTGGAGGCTGCGCTGAGATCACAGACACGCACAGGCACTCAGAAACGATCAACCACTCCTGCATCTGATCGAGTGCAGACGTTACGTGCAAGTAGTGCCCGGCTGCTCGATCGCGCCAGCCACCTGAGACGACCCTGTATAAGAAATGTTTGCTCTTGAGCGGAGCGTGCCAATACTCAAGCATGTCTCCTTCATCCATGACCTGGAAGGCGCGGGCGAAAGAGAAATGGACCTCAGCGTATCGATCAATGCCTACAGGAGCAGAAAGCACCACTCGCAACCCTGAGCTGGTGTTGGTGATCTCGCTCACGTCGGAGCCGTCGTACCATTCGATCTCTTTGCCGACAGATTCTAGGAGAGTTTGCATGCGGCCTAACGCCTGAGTTAAGCCGACCCGCGAAGGGAGTTCGGCTTGAATGAATTATTAGTTGGCAACCGCCGAGAGTAGAAGCATGACTTGCCAGATGAGAAGTAGCACTGTGGGGTAGAAAGTAAGTGCGAAGCCAAGTGCACGAGCGCGTGCGCCACCACTATAGGAGGCAAAGAATGTCAGCCTACCCAGCAAGAAGGCACAAGCGCACGCGGGAGCTGCGGCTTGAATGCTGGGGCGAGTACTGAACAGGGCAGCGACGTAAACGGGGAGTGCCAACGCCAGCTGTTCCGTTGTATTTTGCAGTAGAGATTCTAACGTTCTGGCTCGGTCAGTCCCGACGCTCAATGCGCTGCCGTCAATGTCAGCAGGTGTGAAGAAGCGATGTTTGGCCATACGAGCAATAGCGACGCACATTGCTGTGGCGGGCAACAACAGGCTGATTGCAATGCGATCTACAGCGTCCCATCCCAAAAACGCCCTTGATGCCAAGAAAACAACCAGCAAAGAGGCGATGAGGCCTGAAGCCATGCCAAGGGCGACTCCGCGCTGCTTTTCGTCCAGGTGCACTATGAGCTCCTTTGCCGGCTAACGCCTGAATTAAGCCGACTTGCGTAGCGGAGCCAAACACATGGCAAGCTCTTTCTGCAATGTGTTTGGTGTAGCGAAGCAAGTTCCGCTTGAACGAATTGTTAGGCGGCTGTGCGCCATTACTGCAAGCCTGCACTGGGAGGCCCGACAAGAGACTCTACGCCTTCCTCGCGAACTGTCCGCAACGCCTCATCCAACGCGGCTTGGTCTGTAGAAAAAAGATCGTCCCAAACCGTCGAATTGTTGGAGGCATCAACAGCCTCGAGTGTCCAGTCGCTATTCTCGCCGCGGTAGATCTCGATGCGAACAGTGTGCCCTTTGTCAGTGATCGATCGGCAGAGCGGGGACATTACGAGTTGGTAGTCGTCTTCCATTGCTTTTTTCTCAAGTTTGCGATGTTGTAGGTCAGCCGCCTAACGCCTGAATTAAGCCGAACCGCCAAGCGGGTTCGGCTTGAATGAATTGTTAGGCAGTGAGCAAGGAAATCCCACTAGCTGCGATTCTTTATTCATCGGTGGAGCTGGTAATCAAAAGCTCGAGGGCATTGCCGTTGATGTCTACGAAGAGCCGGCTGCCATCCTTGAATCGGATCCCTACCTCGCCTGGTTGGTGGCGCCAGACAGTCTCGACCATTTTTCCACTTAGCAGCTCAGTGGCCCGTTTGGCTTCCTCTTCAAGCGTCATAAACTTTTCCCTTGCAGCCTAACACCTAAGCTCAGTTGCCGCCGGAGCAGCCGAAGGCAGCCGAAGCGCGGAGCGCTTTGGGCAGTCAACTGCAGCGATTTGTCGGGCACCCAAGGCAACCTCAGTAAACTGTTCGAGTCACCATGAAGTTGTGAAACATGCCCGAAAATAGAATCATTTATCCAAGGACGGCGGTTGCATGAGTTCAAGTGCTGTTCCTGACGGACCTACGATATACATCACATGAGTACCAGCACGCGAGCCTTCTTCGATCTTCTGGGGTTTACCTTGAGCTTTCCAGCCATAATAACCGACCTTTTCGATCACTGCCTCAATGTTGCTTACTTGAATGGCCAAGTGAAGTATCCCGGCACTGTAAGGCCTGGAGGGAACCTCCGTGCGCTTTGTAACATCGTCGTACTCTAGCAATTCGATTTTTTGGCCGGCGAGCTCAACTATTGCCATTTTTACGGTTGCATTCTTGGCGCCGGTCACCTGCGTCAGGAAGTCGCCAGCCATTTCCCCGGTGCGGATAAGTTCAGCGCCCAAGGCTTCGGTCCAAAACAGTATGGCATCGTCGAGAGATGGCACTGAAATGCCTACGTGGTCTGAACGATAGACCTCAAAATTTAGTGACGATGTCATTGATCACCTTGAAATTACGAAAGTTAACTATTGATTGACTTGCCGCACTAAACGACAGTGCCTAACGCCTGAATTAAGCCGAGTTGCGAAGCGACTTCGGCTTGAATGAGTTGTTAGGCAGTGAGTGGCCGCGAAGGTTGGATGGTGCAACCATGCTCCCCAGCACTGCTCGCCTGAGCCGAGTGTGCCACAGCTTGTGGGATGAAGCTTGCGCCGCAATGCCACGGGACCTGTTGGCTCCGAAGCCAGGCGCAATGAGTGCCGCGCGGCAGTGACGCGAAATGACGAAGCGGCGGACTGCCCGATGCCAGTTACGGTGAGAACCACTGTCCGGAGCCGACTGCGTGCGCGCCAATGAACTGGTCGAAGATGCGAGCACCGATGCTGTTGCTCCACCACGGCCTAACGCTTGAATTAAGCCGAGTTGCGAAGCAACTTCGGCTTGAATGAGTTGTTAGGCAGTGAGTGGCCGCGAAGGTTGGATGGTGCAACCATGCTCCCCAGCACTACCGCCTTGACCGAGTTTGCCACAGCTTGCGGGATGGAGCTTGCCCAGCGATGCAGTGGCGCGTGATCCCACCGAAGCCAACTGCACCGAGCGCAGCGCGGGAACGACGTGCCAAGGCGAAGCACCGAACTTACCGCAATAAGCAACGGTGATGACTGCTGTCCGGAGCCAACCGCATGCATGCCTGCGAACTCACCGAAGCGGCAACCACCAACGCATTTGCTCCACCACGGCCTAACACCTGAGTTAAGCCGCGCCGTGAAGCGGCGTCGGCTTGAATGAATAGTTAGCCACCTGGCCGCATCACCGGACAAGCCCCCACTAGCGCGTTCGACACGAGAACATTCATGGGGTCTTTCCAGACATCTTTGTTGGTCAGCACATGCTTATCAACAACGTCTCGCAATGCCTCGCTGCTCATTTCAGAAGTACATGCATGAACCTTCTGCACCTCTTCCTTAGATGCTCCGTAGAATCCAGAGCTCAGCAGCCCGTCTACAACGCCCATTACATAGGCTGATCGAGTGGCAGGTGACTGCGTCACATACGTCTCGCCTTTCAAGTACCCATCATAGACGTGCACCGACTGCGCAGAACTAGGGAACCTCTGAACAACGCACCACAGATACGCGACACTACCCGCCTGATGTTGAGGAGTGATCCATGCAACTGACGTTCGGTGACGCTGAGGGCCT
>NZ_JACHOF010000027.1:0-50266 GCF_014199765.1 Xanthomonas sp. 3058
ATCGGCAATGATCCAGGCTCTCACGGTGGCCCACGTCGGCTCTCGACACCTAAACTGCCAGAATCCGAACAGATAAGGCGCTTACGCGGCATCCAGGCCGCGTAAGGTCCCGCGACGGTGAGCGGACAAGGACCATCGAGATGGTCGGTGTGCATGGTTGCAAGCGATGTGCGTTGTTCGGATAACGCCGCGGCCGATCATCGTCCTGATGCACCCGAGCAACAAGCAGTTTTCCACACGACCACCGACTCACTCTCTGGTGCGGTGGCCTCGCCGATTGCGGGACCATGTGGCGGCATGGATGCCGCCACTGAGCCTCCAGGGATGGATTCACGGCGTGTCCCGCAATCGGCGAGGACACCGCGCGCCCGACCAGCGCGGCTTGAGATCATCGAGATGACGAGAGGGGCTTACGACTTACGAATCCCTAATCACGAATCCCCAACCCCAGCCCCACTCACAACGCCCAGCGCAATCCGATCAGATACTGCCTTGGCACGCCCGGTGCGAGAAAACGCGCTGGGCCGGTTTCCACTGACGCCTCCTGCGGGCGCGCAAGTTCGCCATCGGGAAAGACATCTTCGGCCACGGCCGCGTATGTCGCATAGCGGCGGTTGAAGACGTTGTCGACGCGGGCAAACAGCGATAGCCGCTCGCCGAGTTGCCAACGTGCCTGCAAGTCCAGCAGCGCGTAGCCAGCGGTGCCGATGTCGATGCGCTCGGGTGCGGGTTCGCCGTCTTCGGCGTTGTCGACCTGGCCGTCTTCGTTGCCGCTGGCCACGCGCCCGGACACCGCACGCACACCGGCACCCAAGGTCAACGCATCGCGCTGCCATTCCACGCCGAGCTTGAGGTTGTGGCGCGGCAGTGCGGCGATACGCAAGCCTGGCCGCAAGGCGATCACGCGCTCGCCTGAAAGCAGTTCGCCATCGCTGCGATAGGTCGCATCCAGAAAGCTGTAGCCTGCCGACCACTGCCAATCGCCGTTGCGCAGGCGCAGCGACAGATCGGCGCCTTGATACCGAGTGCGGCCCACATTGTCGAAGTAACCCAGCTGTGTGTCCGGCGCGCGCAAGAACAAAATATCGTCGCGATTGTCGGCGCGATACACCGACACCGTGGCATTGGTGTTGGCCGACGGCATCCAGCGTGCGCCGAGTTCATAGGTGCGCGAAATGATCTGCTCCAGACGCGGGTCGGCTTGCAGGCCGGTCGGCAAGCGGCACGGCTGAGTGGGATCGGCGCAGCCCAATTCGATCGCGGTTGGCGCTCGGCTGTTCTGGGCGACCGAGCCGTATACCGTCAACCCGGAATCGAGCCGATGGGTCAGACCCAAGGACGGATTGGCCTTGGCATAGACGAAGCGTTCGCGCGGGCGGTCGCCATCTTCGGCGGTGGAGAGAATGTTGTCCACCACCACATGGTTCCAGCGCACTGCAGCGGTGAGATGGGTGGCATCGTCCAGCGCCCAGGTGTCGGCGACGAACACACCCAACGTTTTGGTGCTGCCACGCACGCCGGAAAAGAACGCGCGCTCGACATCGGGATCGGCAGCGACCGAGCGGTCCGGTTGCACCCAACCCTCACGGGCGAATTGCTGATACCGCACATGGCCGCGATCGAAAGTGACGCCGGTGCTGAACGCATGCGCACCCCATTGCTTGCTCAGGTTGAGCGCAAGCCCCTGCGCTTCCTGGCGCATCTGGGTGGTATTGAGCGCACCGGTGGGCAACGCATCTGCATCGGCGCGTGCCACCTCGCAATCGGCATCCAATGCGCTGCCATCGGCGGCATAACCCGATGCGCATTCTTCGACGAATTCTTCGTAGTCTTCGCCGATATCGCCATTGACGGTGTCGCGGCGGCCCACGCGCGAGTACGCCAGTGCATGCAGTGCGGTGTCCGCATCGAAACGGTGGTCCAGTTGCGCGGTAACCAATGTATTGCGATTCCGCGTGAGATCGGGCGAGGTGTACACCGAGCGGCGGTCGGCACGGTACAAGCCGGGCTCGGGGCCATCATCGGTGTAGCGGGTATCCGGCAACAAGCCATTGCCGATCAAGCGGCTGCGCCCGTGCAGCACCGACAGGCTCCAATCGGTCTGCTCGCCTTGCTTGCCTATTTTGCCGAACAAGGTGCCCAGCCGGCCTTCGGAGGCATCGCGCCAGCCGTTTTCGTCGAAGCCGGTGACCGCGACAAAGCCATGCCAGCCGTCCTGACTGGCGAGGCCGTAACTGGCGTCCAAGCGTTTGCGCGCGCCACTGCCGATGCTCACTTCGCCCTGCAATCCGGGTGCGGTGAGGCCCGATGCGGTGGACAGCACCACTGCGCCACCGAGCGTGTTCGGCCCGAACAAGGGATTGGAGCCAGGCATCAGGGTCACCGCGTTGATTGCCGACTCGGGCAGCATGTCCCAGCTGACGATGTCGGCAAACGGTTCGTTGAAGCGCACGCCATCCAGATACACCGACACGCCTTGCGAGGCGCCCGGCAAGGCCGACGCGCGAAATCCGTGGAAGGTGAGATCGTTCTGGAACGGACTGCCTTGCACATCGTTGCCATCCACGCCGACGAAGCGCCGCTGCAGTAGATCGCTGAGGTTGTTGCTGCGCCCGCGCGACAACTGGCCATTGCTGGCCGATTGCACCATGTACGGCAACTGCGCCGCATCGATGGTGGTGCCGGGAATCGGCGTGGCGGTGACCTCGATACGGTCCAGCCAGGTCACCTGCGGCGCATCTGCCGCCACTGCCAGCGCAGTGCTTGCGAGCAAGACGCTCGCGCAAGCGCCTGCAAGTGCATGTTGGTGCAGCGTTGCTGCCTTGCGTGTGGCTGATGCCATCTGAGTCCCCCTCAATAGAGCACGATCGATTTGATGCCGCGCGCCGCACGCAGATCCGCCAGCGCTTGATTGATGTTGTCCAACGCCAGGGTGCGCGTGATCAACGGCGCCAGCTGGATGTCGCCTTGCAGATAGCGCTCGACGTAGCCGGGCAACTCGCTGCGCCCTTTCACTCCGCCGAACGCGCTGCCGCGCCACACCCGCCCGGTCACCAGTTGAAACGGGCGCGTACTGATTTCCTGCGTGTCGTCGGCCACGCCGAGAATGACACTCTCGCCCCAGCCCTTGTGGCAGCACTCCAATGCCGCGCGCATCGCGCCGACATCGCCCACGCATTCGAAACTGTGGTCGGCGCCGCCATCGGTGAGGTCCACGATCACCTGCTGGATCGGTGCACCGTAGTCGCGCGGATCCAGGCAATCGGTGGCGCCCAGGGCACGCGCCAGCGCGAATTTGGCCGGATCGATATCCACCGCAATGATGCGTCCGGCCTGCGCCAGTACCGCGCCCTGCACGACCGACAGCCCAATCCCGCCCAGCCCGAATACCGCCACGCAATCGCCGGGCCGCACGTGGGTGCTGTTGAGCACCGCCCCCACGCCGGTGGTGACCGTGCAGCCGAGCAGGCAGACCTGATCCAGCGGTGCATCGCGATGGATGCGCGCGACCGCGATTTCAGGCAACACGGTGTATTCGGAAAACGTGCTGGTACCCATGTGATGCAGGATCGGCCGCCCGTTCAACGAAAAGCGGCTGCTGCCATCGGGCATCAAACCGCGCTCCTGGCTGCTGCGAATCGCCTGGCACAGGTTGGTGCGGCCGGAGCGACAGAACTTGCACACGCCGCATTCGGGCATGTACAGCGGGATGACGTGATCGCCGGGGCGGACGCTGGTGACGCCGATGCCCACGTCTTCGACGATGCCGGCGCCCTCCTGCCCCAGGATCACCGGAAAGCTGCTTGCGCGCCCGTGCGCCAACGCATGCGCATCGCCATGGCAGATACCGGTGGCGACCAAGCGCACCAGCACCTCGCCGGGCCGCGGCGGCTGCAGATCCACCTCTTCGATGGTCAGCGGCTGGTGCGGACCCCATGCCACCGCAGCGCGTGTCTTCATCCGGCCTCCCTGGCGCGCGTCGGCATGGCCGCCGCTCAGCGCGCGATCACCACGCCCCACGGCAATTCGCCGACGGGGATC
Organism: Xanthomonas sp. 3058; assembly: GCF_014199765.1. NCBI lineage: Bacteria > Pseudomonadati > Pseudomonadota > Gammaproteobacteria > Lysobacterales > Lysobacteraceae > Xanthomonas > Xanthomonas sp. 3058. Next base: position 4,042 of record NZ_JACHOF010000027.1, read on the forward strand.
TGTCTGATCTGTTGCAACGTGGTCGTGTCGATCACGCTCACCGTGTTCGAGCGCCCGTTGGCCACATACAGCTTGTCGCCGGCCGGTGTCAGCGCCGGATTCCAGGGCCGCAGCCCCACCGCGATTTCGGCAAGACTCCGCGCGCTTTTGGTGTCGATCACGCTGACCGTGCCGGCACCGCCATTGGACGCGTACAGGCGCGTGCCATCGGCCGACAACGCCACCCCCGCGGTGCGCACGCCAGCCGGCAGACTGGCGCGGCGTTGCCGGGTTTGCAGGTCGATCACGTCCACCACGTTGGCGGTTTCCTGCGCGATGTACACGCTATGCCCGTCCGGTGCGAACGCCATGCCGCGTGGATGGCCGCTGGTGGCGACCACGCCGCGCGATTGATGGGTGGCCAGCTCGATCATGTCCATATCGTTGGAGCCTTCGTTACTGGTAAGCAACCACTGCCCGTCCGGCGTATAGGCGCAATGCTCCGGCGCCTGCCCGCGCGTGGCGATCACCTGCTGCACCTTGAACTGCGCGGCATCGATCAACATCACCTGGTTCTGCCCTTCCACACACACCGCGAACTGTTTGCCGTCCGGCGACAACGCGATGCCTTCGGCGTTCTCGCCGATCTCCACGCTGCGCAGCACCGCGTCTTTTTCGGTATCGAGTTCGATCAGCCGATGATGCTCGGCATCGATCAGATACAGATGCCCCTGCGGGCCCGGCAACAGCTGCTGCAGACGCTTGCCCAGTTGCCCTTGCGCACTGAGCGTGCGCACCACCGTATCGGTGTGCGTGTCGATCACCGATACCGTCCCGCTACGTTGATTGGGCACATACGCAAACACCGGGGGCGTTGACGGCGCCGGTGTTGCGGCAGGGGCTGCGGGATCTGCAGGATTCGCAGCAGCCGTGGTCGCCGCCGGTGCAGCGCGCGACGCAGGCGTGGCAGCGTCGCGCTGGCAACCCGCCAGTGCCAGCAGTGCGCCCAGCACGCCTGTTGCACAGACGCGCTGCCAACTGTTTGCCGCAGGCCTCATTGCGCCTTGCCTGCGGTCTTGTTGATCGAGTGGATGAAGGCCAGCAGTTTTTCGGTGTCGCCCGGCTTGAGCACCGGCGCGAACGGCGGCATCTGCCCGACGACTTTTTCATGCCCGATGCGGGTCTTGCCGTGCGTGATCATGGCTGCGGTGCCTTCGCTGATCAGCGTGCGCAGGGTGTCGTCGTCGCTGCCGTAGACCCAGATGTCGTTGGTCAGCGGCGGGCACATGCCACCACCGCCGGTGCCGCCGTGGCAGGCATTGCAGCCGGCAGAGAAATAGATCTTCTTGCCTTCGGCGATCAGCTCAGGCGTGACCTTGACCTCTGGCCCCTTCGGAATCGGCGTCACCGTGGCCGGGGGTGCGGGTGGTGTGGCCGGGTCGGGCGCAGGCCCTGCGGCCGGATTGGGCACCGCCGCAGAGGCAGCTGCCGGCGGCGGTGGCGCAGCGGCATCGGCCGCCGGTGCCGGCGCGCTGGCGGCCGGTGGTGGCGCCGCGTCAGGCGCCGATGCCGGCGGAGCGTCTTTCCCGCACGCAACCAGCAGTGTGCTCAGTAACAACGCGCACAGCGGCGCGCGGATGGAACGGTCGATACAACCCATGGTGGACTTGCGCATGAACGAACCTTTCTGATCGGAGGGAACACCGCGCACCCCGTGCACGCGGCGGATGAAACAGTCAGCGTCTGGCAGGGCGCCTGCCCTCGTTGAGGAGCGCAGCCAACGCGGCATCGCCGCGGTCCTGCGCCAATGTCGCGGCGGTCTTGCCATCGCGGTTGCGTGCCGCCGGGTCGGCACCGGCCGCCAGCAGACGCTTGGCGACGTCCTCGCGTCCGGCCGCTGCGGCCAGCATCAAGGCAGTGACACCGGCCTGGTTGGCGTGCCCCACGTCGGCGCCGCGCGCGAGCAGCGCATCGAGAATGGCCGGGTCGTCGCGCGCCACTGCAAACATCACCGGCGTGAATCCCTTGGCATTGGCACGCTTCACGTTCGCCCCTGCGGCGAGCAATGCCTGCACCACGCTGGCGTCGGCATACGAGACCGCCAGATCCAATGCGCTCCAGCCATCGCCGGACACCGTATCGACCGGCGCGCGTTTGCCCACTAGCCGGGTCACGCTATCGGCGTCGTTGGCCCAGGCGGCTTTCATCAGCGCGGTCCAGCCGCTGGCATCGCGTGCATCCAGGCGTGCACCGGCATCCAGTAGCAGGCTCACCAGATCCGGCTCCTGATTGCGGATGGCCTGATGCAGCGGTGGCTCGCCCAGCAGATTGGGATGATTGGCATCGGCGCCATGCCGCAACAACCACGACGCACGCAGCGCATCGCCTGCATCCAGCGCATGCGCCAGTTCCTGATTCGGATCGGCGCCATCGGCAATGCGCAATTGCAGCTGCGCCAGTTCCTGCGACGAGGCTGCCGGGCTTGGCGCCTTGGCTGCTGGCGTCGGGGTCGCGTACGGCCCATGCGAGGCCAGATCGCCCGCCACCACGCAGTCGCTACAGCGCACCAGCGGCACGTGATAGCTGCGCAGGATCTCGGCGATCTTCACCGCACTCTGTTGCATGGCCGTGTTCAACGCATCACGCAGCTGCGGGTTCTTGCGCGACACGGCCCAAGCCATCGAATACTCCAGCACTGAATCGTCGATGGTGTTGAGCGGCACCACACCCAAGCCGCTGCGTTGCGCGTAATAACCGGCCACCGGGCCCCAGGATTCGGCTGCATCCAGTTCATTGGCCGCCACCCGTTCGACCAGCTTGCCCGGATGTTCTTCCGGCGCGGTGGCCGAGTCGTAGAACAGGTATTGCACCTCGCCACTGATGCCGTGCTCGTACAGCGCCTGACGCGCGGGCGAGCTCTGAAACACGCCCAGCCGCAGTGGTTTCAGCGCCGGATCGTCCAGCGATGTGGGCACCAGATTCAACCCCTTGCGCGTGACCAGCACGTAGGTCGAGCGGTACACCGGGCGCGTGGTCAGGCCCTGCTCGAAATCGCTGTTGAGATCCATCAGCAGATCGCAGCGGCCGGCATTGATGGTGCTGCGCGCCAACCCGCGCTGGTAATAGGTGCGCCATTCGTATTCCAGGCGACGGCCCATCGCATCGGCGACCACTTGTGCAATCTTGTTCTGGAAGCCTTCGCCGGCCTTGTTGGACAACGGCATGTTGCCCGGGTCGGCGCAGACGCGCAGCACCGTGGGATCGGGCGCAGGTGGCGGCGTGTTGGCCGGCGTTTGCGCGGAGGCTGGCGCTGCAGTGGATGCAGGCGCCGCTGTGGGCGCCGCACCGGAATCAGAAGCGCGAGCCGTCGGTGAAGACGGCTCGCGTGTGCAACCTGCGGCGACGAGTCCGAGGCTGCAAACCACCAGCACCTTGCGCAGCTGCCGGGTCATGCCGCCCACGCCGGCAGACCGCTGCCGACGTGTGCGTCCAACGCCTTGCGTGGATCTCATCGTGCCGTCTTCGCTGCTGCGTTGGCGGTGCCGCCGCCCGCGGCTGCGGTGGCGGTGGCACTGGCAGTCACGGTCTTGCCGGCGCCATCGATCCGGAAGGTATGCACCATGCCGCCAAGCGGGATCTTGTCGAAACCGGCCCCGAATGCCAGACCGGCGGCGCCCAGCGCGCCATACGGATCGGACGGGTCCAGACCTGCGGCGACCGGCAGACCGATCCAGCCACCAATGCCGGAGAACACCGCCACGTACTGGTGCCCATTGGCCTTGTAGGCGATCGGGTTGCCGATGATGCCGGAGGGCAACTTCATCTCCCACAGCTTCTTGCCGGTGTCCTTGTCCACTGCACGGAACCAGCCATCCAGCGTGCCGTAGAACACCAGCCCGCCATCGGTGACCAGGGTGCCGCTCCACACCGGGAACTTCTCCTTGATCTCCCACTTGGACTTGCCTTCCACCACGTCGAACGCCTTGACGATGCCCAGTGCACCCGGCTCGTTGGGCTTCATCATCACGTTGGCGAACACATACGGCAGCCCCATCATGGTGTTGCCGCGTTCCTGCGGTTCCAGCTCCATATGCCAGTTATTGGTGCCGCAGAAGAACACCGCCGAATTGGCCGGATCCACCGAACACGGCTGCTGGTCCTTGCCGCCCATCGCCGACGGGAACGCCTGCACTTTCTTGCCGCGTTCCAGCGGCGAATGCGCCGCCACCTTCACCGGCCGACCGGTCTTCATGTCGATGCGTTCGGCCCAGTTGGCCGGCACGAACTTGTGCGCGCGCAGCAGCGTGCCATCGCGACGATCGAGCACATACGCAAAGCCGTTGCGATCGAACTGCACTACCGACGGAACCTGCTTGCCGTCGATGGTCAGATCGACCAGGATCGGCTCATTGATGCCGTCGTAATCCCACTGGTCGAACGGGGTCTTCTGATAGCCCCACACCGCTTCGCCGGTATCGATCTTGCGTGCGAACAAAGTCATCGACCACTTGTTGTCATGCTCGCCGTTGTTGCATTCCTCATGCGAGGTCTTGCCGCAGCGATACGACGGGCTCCACAGGCCGGGATTGCCGGTGCCGTAATAGAGCAACTTCAACTTCGGGTCGTAGCTGTACCAGCCCCAGGCCGCGCCACCGCCACGCTTCCATTCGTCGTTGGGAAAGGTCTTGACGCCCAGATCACCGAGCTGGCCGTGCTGCGGATTGGCCTTGTTGAAATCGGCACCCAGGCAGATCGACTTGTCGGTACCGGCCGCATCGCAGGACCACACCTGCTTGCCATCGGCCAGGCTGTAGGCCGCCACGCGTCCAAGCACGCCGAACTCGTTGCCGCTGATGCCGGCGATCACTTTGCCGTCGGCAATGATCGGCGCCATGGTGATGGTTTCACCCTTGTCCGGATGCCCGAGTTTCTGCTTCCAGACTTCCTTGCCGGTCTTGGCATCGAGTGCGATCACATCGCCGCTCAGGCTGCCGAACACCAGCTTGCCATCGGCATACGAAGCGCCGCGGTTGACCGTATCGCAGCACGCCACCGCTACCGAGCGTTCGTCCTGTTGCGGGGTGTATTTCCACAACACCTTGCCGCCGTCGTCCTGCGCCGCCAGGTCGATGGCGAACACGTTGTTTGGGTAGGCGCTGACCATGTACATGATGCTGCCGATCACCAGCGGCTGGCCCTCATGGCCGCGCGTGGCATCGGTCTTCATTTCCCACGACATTTTCAGGTTCTTGACGTTGTCGCGATTGATCTCGGCCAGCGGGCTATGCCGGGTGAGTGCGAAGTCGCGCCCGATGCCGCCCCAGTTATCCGGATTACTGGCATTGGTGGTGAATTCGCCATCGGTGTCGGCCACGGCGGCGGCCGGCGGTGCAGCAGCGGGTGCAGCGGCCGGTGCGGGCGCGGCGGTGTCGGTGGCGGCGTCCTTTTTACAGCCGGACAGCGCGGCGCTCAGCGCAAGCATCAGCAGCGCACCGTTGCGAATGCTGCGACAGGAGGATTGGTGCATATGCGTCTACCCCTTCGATTGAACAACCAGTCGGTTGAAACATCCCGCGGCGCAGGCACTGTCGCAGCCAGTTGCGTCGCAGACGTCGGAAACATCGAAGGAGTTAGAGCAAACGGCATGCCAGCATGCTGGTGCGATGCACCATGTCCGGGCAGCGGGGCTTTGCTGTGATGACGATCGCTCGGGCGAGGTGCACTGTCACGGTTTTGGCACAGTTTGCGCCGGGCGTGCTGTTACATCGGTGGTGCACATGGTTTGGTTTTTCCCTGGTTCCAACGCGCGGCAGGTAAGTCACCCTCCCGCTTTTGCTTCAGACGCCGACCATAAACGGCGGTGCTTGCGCGCGTACCGGCGTGGGACCTTACGCGGCATGGATGCCGCGTAAGCGCCTACAGGGACGTACTTGCGGCGTGTCTCACGCTGGTACGCGTGCAAGCGCCCTCAGCAGATCGAAGTCTTAGCGCACAACCGGCAGGCGTCATGCGTGGGGTTCATCGATGCGCGGCGCCGCATCCTGGAGCGGGACACGCCGTGAATCCGTCCGTGGAGGCTCGGTGGCGGCATCCATGCCGCCACACGGTCCCGCACCCGGATACGACACCACGCTCCGACTGTTCGCGCCTGCTGGTCGGCAAGCACTGCAGGTCGATGCCATGCATTTGGACTTACGCATTCAACGTCGTCGGCATCGATATTTTCGTGGCCGAGGGTCACTGTTAGCCAGGTGGACGTTTGACGTTGCGTGACAAGGCTCCTATGGGCGCGCGTCACTTTCTCTGCTTGCCCGGCATTGTCATCGAATCAATCAGACAACCTCCGCGATACGGAATCGTTCGTCTTCTTCATTCAAAGACAGTGCGGCGAGCTCTGAGTCGCAATCACCCCATCCGCACTCTTCGCCTACTTGCGAGACGCCACGCTAAGCTTTCCACCGCATCAGCAACTGCCTGCAGTCCTGAAAACGCCAATCGGCAAAACCAGGCCAAGGGTCATCCGGTGTGTTGACCAACACCGTGCAGGCGCCCACCGCGCGGCCGCAGGCCAGGTCGTTGTGGTGGTCGCCGACCATCACCAATCCCGCGCCATCCATCGACCAGCGTCGCTCGAAATACTGCAGGCCATCGGGTGCAGGTTTGGGTGCGGCCTCATCACGGCCGACGATATCGGCCCATGCAAACGCATCATCCAGACCAATGGCCTGCAACGTCACTTGCGCCAGTTCTCGCGCATTGCGGGTGAGCATGCCGAGCTGGCATCCGGCTGCCTGCAATGCACGCACCAATTCCACTGCACCAGGCGCGGGCCGCGCGGTCTGTGCGAGTTCACGCTCGTGCTCGAGCAACCACGCGTGTTTAGCCGCAGCCTGATCGGCAGGTAGCGATGCCAGGTGATGCAGGATGTCTGACTCGGTGGGGATTTCCAGCGCGCGCCGGATCAATGCAAAGTCATGCACGGCTTCAGTCAGCGTGCCGTCCATGTCGAACACCCAGTGCCGGTAGTCGGACAACGCGGGAGATGTGGATGTGATGGTCATGCCGTCCATTCGTGCTTACTTGCGAAGACGTGAGAGTGGTGGTGGTGAACGCAACACGGCAAGCAGCCGTCAGGCGACTGCGCACCTTGCGCAATTACAGTAATAGAGGCGCAGCACATGCCGATGCAGTGCACCGACTACGCGTCCGTTTGCCGCGCAGTCGGTGGTTGCGTCTATTTCCAACCCGGCATCTGGGTGTTATCCAGCCCGCCCACTTCGAACTCGGCCGTGCGCGTACCGCCGGCTTTGACCGGGAACGCGATGCTGATGCGTTTGGCATCACGCACCACTTTCCACAACGCCTTGTCGTCATCGATGAACATCGCGATGGCTTCGTCGGTGTCCGGGCGGTGCGCGGCCATCGCGCGTGGCGCGCCGCCATCGGCCGAGACCTGCACCTTGCAGCCGCTATAGCAGTTGAAGTCGCCAGCCTTGAGCACGAGATAGCTGTGGCGTTTCCACTGCGGGTGATCGCGGAACACCAGGCTCACCGGTTTCGGGCCGCTGCCGTCCACGTCCACGCGCTGCTTGGCCTCGATCATTGCCGAGCGCTGCGTGCCGCCCTTGGCCGGCACCTGCGAGTACTGCCAGAGCGCCTGCATGCGGCGCAGCTCGCGCGCCTGTTCGCCCTTGGCCTTGATGTCGGCGTAGCCGGGTTCGATGCGCGTGGCCGCGGCGGTGCCAGCATAGCCTTCCAGCAACGCGGCGCCGTGCGCGCGCGCCATGTCCCAGTTCTGCGCCTTGACCGCTTCGTCGTATTGTTTGGCGAGCGCATCGGCCTGGGTTTCTTTCGCCTGCGCCTGCGCGGTTTGCTGCGCCTGGCGTTGCGCCTCACGATCGGTGCAGGCCGTCAGGGCTGCGACGCACAAGGCCGCGCTCAACAGATACTTCATCGTCGACTCCGAAAGACGGGGAAACAACCACAACGATAACAGCCTGCCATTGCAGGCCGCATGCAAGGCCGCAACGTGGCCTGCACGACGGCCCAGCCAAGCGCGACGTGGCCGCACACATTGCACCGCGATAGGTGGAAAACAACAAGGGAGCACGAAGCTCCCTTGTTGTTGCACTGGCCAGTTGGCCTGAAACGCCTGGCGCTGGGCGCTGCTTACTGCTGTGCTGGCGCCGGTGCGGCCGCCTTGGCCTTGGCGATCATCTCGGCCACCGATGCGGTGGTGATCGGGTGATAACTGGGCTTGGCTTTTTCGAAGGCCTGTTCGGCAAAAGCGATGCCGTCCGGGGTCTTCAGCAGTTCGGCGTAGATCGGCAGCACCAGCTTACGGCGGCCGACGCGCTCGATGAACTCGCCTGCAGCGGCGCGTGCATCGGTGTAGCCGCTGCGGATCGCCAGCGGGTACCAGCGCATCGCGATCTCGCCATTCGGCGTCCCGGTGAAGTGATAGGCATCATCCAGCTGCTTGAGCTGCTCGGGCTTGAGGGTGGCGCCCATGCCGCTGAGGAAATGCACCCATTCCTGCGTGCCCCACTCGCTGGTGACCTGCTTGTTGGGCAGCGTGCCGCTGCCGCTCCAGGCGATGCGCGCAGTGTCCACGATCGAGAAATTACGCGAACGCGCTTTGGTAGCGAACGCCGGGATGCCCGGCTTGTTCAACCACGCATCCACTTCGGCCGCGCTGACCGTGTTGGGATGCTTGTCCAGCAGGTGCTTCTGCAGGTAATCGACGAACTGGTCGGTGGTGGCGCTCTGGAAGGCGTGATCGTCGAACCAGCCACGCAGGAACGGGTCGAACACTTCGCGGCCGAAGCGCTGCTCCAGGAACTGCAGGAACCATGCGCCCTTGACGTAGGCGACCTGGCTCAAGGCCTCGTCGGGGTCGCGCTCGGCCAGCGGCGGCAACGCCAGCGCCTGGTCGGCCGGCGCCATGTCCTTCACTTCGGCCAGCAGATCGCCCTGGTCGATCTCGCGCTCCATCTCGGCCATCTCGGTGCCGTATAGCGCCTCGGTGATGCGGGCCTGCACGTAGGTGGTGAAGCCTTCGTTGAGCCAGATGTCCTTCCAGCTGGCATTGGTCACCAGGTTGCCCGACCAGCTATGCGCCAGCTCGTGCGCGACCAACGAGACCAGCGACTTGTCGCCGACGATCACGGTGGGCGTGGCGAAGGTCAGGCGCGGGTTCTCCATGCCGCCGAACGGGAACGACGGCGGCAGCACCAGCATGTCGTAGCGGCCCCAGCGATACGGGCCGTAGAGTTTCTCGGCGGCGCCGATCATCTTTTCGGTGTCTTCGAATTCCTTGGCAGCCTTGTCGGCCATCGCCGGCTCGGCCCACACGCCCGAGCGTGCGGAAATCGGCTTGAACACTACATCGCCTGCGGCAATCGCCAGCAGATACGAGGGAATCGGCTCGGGCATCTTGAAGCTGTAATCGCCATCGCGCGCGGCCTTGGGGTCGTTGTCGGCGCTCATCAGCACCATCACGTCCGGGCGCGAGGTCACGTGCGCGCTATAGGTGAAGCGCACGCTCGGGGTGTCCTGCAACGGCACCCAGCTACGCGCGTGGATCGCCTGCGACTGGCTGAACATGAAAGGCAACTGCTTGCCTTCGGTCATCGACGGCTCCAGCCACTGCAGGCCCGAGGCGGTCGGCGCGGTGTGGTAGGTGATCACGACCTTGGCCGGCTGAGTCGGCGCCTCGATGGTGAGCTTGCTGCCGAAGGTCTTGTCGGCCGGCGCCAGCGCGAACTGCAGTGGCGCCAGGCCACCCTTGCCGTCGTCGGCCTGCACCTGCGCGATGCTCAACTCGCGTGTGTCCAGCACCAGCTGCTTGGCCGCCTTGTCCTTCCACTCCAGGGTGTAGGTGGCGGTGCCGCCGATCTGCTTGTTGTCGAAATCCAGCTTCAGGTCCAGCGCCAGATCCTTGATGACCACCAGCTGCGGCTGGGCGTAGGAACTTTCGTCGTGGTTGCGGGCATCTGCTTTCACGGGAGCCTTGGCGGTGGCGGCCGGGGCGGCCGTGGTGGACGCCGGCGGATTGGATTCGTTGGAACAGCCGGCCAGCGCAAGCGACACGGCCAGGGACAGCGACAGGTACGGGAAGCGCATCGACGGCACCGCAGCGAGAGAATCGGGCATTTTAGCGCCCCGGGCCCTCGCCTGCCCGTGCGACGCGCGGGCAATGCGTATTGGCCCGCAGCCGGTGGCGGCTGACGACCGGTGGCAGGCCCGTGGCGGGGCGGGGCGAACCACCGCGCAGCAACTGCAGTGGCTACGTGGCAGCGGCTTTTCCGTCCGCCTGCAGCGTGCGCCAGCCGGGCAGCGAGCAGCCGGGTGGTCTCAGGAGTGCGCCTGGGTCACCGGATGGCTGCGCAGGGTCTCGTGCCCATCGCGCACCAGGCGCCTGCCGCCGGAGAACTTGGCGCGGTACATCGCCGCATCGGCGCGGCGGTACAGCTCGGTGGCGTCAATCCCCTGTTCGCACATCGCGCTGCCGGCGCTCATATGCAGCGGCGTCTCATCGGCATCGTCGCATTCGAGCACCGACAGCCATTGGTTGAGTTTGAGGGTGGCCTCGTCCTCGCTGGCGTGCACGCCGATCAGGAATTCATCGCCGCCCCAGCGCCCGATCCAGTCCTGCGCGCCCAGCCAGCCGTACGCCGATTCCACCAATCGCACCAGCACGCGATCGCCGGCCAGGTGCCCGAAGCGATCGTTGATCGTCTTGAGGTTATCCATGTCCAGCACGAACAGCACGAACGGCCAGCCTTCGCGTTGCGAAGCGGCGACCGAATCGCGCATCGCCTGTTCGCAACCGCGCCGATTCAAGGCTTCGGTAAGCGGGTCGAACAAGGCGTGCCGTTTGAGATCGCGCATGCCGGCGTCGATGCCGCGCAGGCTGCGGTTGATCCCGCGCAACAGACGCCCCAGCTCATCATCGCCATGCTCGGGCAAGGTCGGCAGACGTTGGTCGGCGTAATAGTGATCCAGCGCGTCGGCGGCGATGCGCAGCGGCGCCAGCAAGCGGTACAGGACCGACAGCGTCAGCGCCGTGCCCGCCAGCGTGGCCAGCAACGCGACGATCACCACCGACCACATCGGGCGCCCGCCCAACTCGCTTTGCGCCGCCAGCCAGACGATCAGCAGCAGCAGCGGCAGATGAATGCCGACAAAGGTCACCGCCAGCAGCTTGGCGCTGAAGGAGCGGGGGAACACCCGCGAGAGCCCGGCGTACAAGCGCATCCAACTCTCCGGCAAAAGAGCCCCTAGTGTCGCCGACGGGCTGCGGGGCCAACGCGATAGACGTCTCAAAACATCGGTCTACGCGCACTGCAGGTGAAAGGTGCAGGACACGCCAAGCGAACACATGCGGGCAGATGTCGGGATCATGTTCGGCGCGGGTACTCGCGCCGAACGCAATCGGATGAAGCGTGACGTCAGATCTTGTAACCGGAATGGATCGCCACGATGCCGCCGGTCAGATTCTTGTAGTGGCAACGCGCAAAGCCGGCCTCGCCCATCATGCCCTTGAGCGATTCCTGCGGCGGATGCTTGCGGATGCTTTCGGCCAGGTACTGATAGCTGTCGGCATCGCGTGCGAACAGCTGGCCCAGCCTGGGCAGGATCTTGAACGAATGGAAGTCGTAGATCGGCTTGAACCAGTCGGCGGTGACTTCGGAAAATTCCAGCACGCGCGCCTGCCCGCCGACCTTCAACACGCGGTACATCTCGCGCAGCGCGGCGTCCTTGTCGGTGACGTTGCGCAGGCCGAAGGAGATGGTCACCAGATCGAAACTCTGATCCGGGAACGGCAGCGCTTCGGCATTGCATTGCACGTAGTCGAAGCCGGCTACCAGGCCACGGTTGGTCAGCCGGTCGCGGCCCACCGACAGCATGCCGGCATTGATGTCGCCCAACACCACGGCGCCTTCATTGCCCACCCGCTCCTTGAGCAGCACGGCGATGTCGCCGGTGCCGCCGGCCAGGTCCAGCACGCGGTCGCCCGGCTTCACCTGCGCGGTGGCCACGAAGTAGCGTTTCCATGCGCGGTGCACGCCCAGACTCATCAGATCGTTCATCAGGTCGTAGTTGCGCGCGACCGAGGTGAACACGTCACCGACCAGCTTCTGCTTGTCCTTGGCAGCGACGTCACGGAAGCCGAAATGGGTGGTACCGGAGGTATAGGGGGATTCGCTCATGGGCCAATTATCGCACTGCTGACGCCGCCATGGCCGAACCGGACCATAATTTCGGCGGGCTGGCCCTGATCGGCGTGGTATTGGCGCTGTATGCATGGCGGTTGCGGCCGTTCGTCAGCGCCATCGAGCGCACCGAACATGCGATGGCGCACGGCCAGATCCGGTGATCGCGCCACAGGTCGGCAGCTATGTCAGCGACGTGCCGGTGCAGGACTTCGCGCATGTGCCGCGCGGCCAGGCGCTGGTCAGGATAGACGACCGGATCGATGCTCAGCAGTTCGACCAGGCAAAAGGTACAGGTGCAGACCGGGCGCGTGCAGGAGATTTCCCGACCGCCGGCTCGGAATTCCGCGCCTTGCCGGCCAATTACGCCACCGGCTGTTTCGTCAAGATCGCCCCGCGCATTCCACTGCGGATCACCATCGATGCCGGTCAGGTGCGGGCACCACGCTTGCGTCCGGGCATGTCGGTGGTGGTGGCGATCGACACCGACAGCGCGGTCGACTGACACGGCTCAACCGCTATCATGCGGGCATGCCCTCGTTACCCTCCTCCTCGCTGCAGTGGCAGTGCCTGCACTTCGCACAGCTGAGCACCACGCAACTGTATGCGCTGCTGCGCTTGCGCTCGGACGTATTCGTGGTGGAGCAGCAGTGCGCGTATCCAGAGCTGGACGGCAAGGACACCTTGCCGGACGTGGTGCACCTGCTCGGCAGCACCGCTGCCGGCGAACTGGTCGCTTACCTGCGTGTGCTGCCCGCAGGCGTGAGCTATCCCGAACCGAGCATCGGTCGGGTGGTGATTGCCGCATCGGCGCGTGGCCATGGCGTTGCACATGCCTTGCTGCGCGAAGGCTTGCGCGTGGTGCAGGCACAGTGGCCGCGCAGCGCCGTGCAACTTGGCGCGCAAGCGCACCTGCAGGCGTTTTACGCCGCCCACGGTTTTGCGCCCTCGTCCGAGCCGTATCTGGACGACGGCATTCCCCACATCGACATGCGCCGTCGCGCCGACGCCGCCACCCAGGAGCCTGCATGATCACCACGCCCGACTACCGCGCGCTGCTCGACACCGCCATCGCCGAGGCCCGCCAGGGCCTGGCCGAAGGCGGCATCCCGATCGGTGCGGCGCTGTATCACAACGACGGGCGTTTGCTCGGTTGCGGTCACAACCGCCGCGTGCAGGAAAACGATCCATCCGTGCATGGCGAAACCGATGCCTTCCGCAAGGCGGGGCGTCAGCGCCGCTACAAGGACACCATCATGGTCACCACGCTGGCGCCATGCTGGTACTGCAGCGGGCTGGTGCGCCAATTCAATATCGGCACCGTGGTGGTCGGTGAATCGGTCACCTTCCAGGGTGGCGTGTCCTGGCTGCGCGAGCACGGCGTCACTGTCATCGACCTGCAGAGCCAGGAGTGCATCGAGCTGCTGGGCGGCTATATCTCGGCCAACCCGGACGTGTGGAACGAGGATATCGGCGAGGACTGAGCGGTTTGCAGGATGCAACGGGCTGGATGTTCGGTGGAAGTGATTGCTGACCTGCTGCCCCCATCCGCCCTTCGGACACCTTCGCCCGCAGGCGGGGGAAGGGAATGCTGCAATAGACGACGCTGCAATCGAAAGACCCGCCAGATGGCGGGTCTTTATGCATCCGGTGCGTACGCACTGCGATCAGAGGATGTAGCGACTCAAATCCGGATCCTGTACCAGCTCGCCGAGCTGCGCATCGACATAGGCCGCGTCCACGGTGACGCTTTGCCCGTCGCGGTCCGGCGCCTCGTAGCTCAGTACATCGAGCAGACGTTCCAGCACCGTGTGCAGACGACGCGCACCGATGTTTTCCTGCCGCTCGTTGACCTGCGCGGCAATCTCGGCCAAGCGATCCACCGCATCGGCGCCGAAAGTCAGGCTCACGCCCTCGGTCTGCAACAAGGCTTCGTACTGCTTGATCAACGCCGCCTTGGGCTCGGTGAGGATGCGCACGAAATCGGCCTTGGTCAGCGCGGTCAATTCGACACGGATCGGGAAACGGCCCTGCAATTCGGGAATCAGATCGCTGGGCTTGGCCAGATGGAACGCGCCGGACGCGATGAACAGGATGTGGTCGGTCTTGACCGTGCCGTACTTGGTCGACACGTTGGAACCTTCCACCAGCGGCAGCAGATCGCGCTGCACGCCTTCGCGACTCACGTCGCCGCCGTTGGAGCCGGCCTCGCCACGCTTGGCGACCTTGTCGATCTCGTCGATGAACACAATGCCGTGCTGCTCGCAGGCTTCGATCGCCGCTGCGCGCACATCGTCTTCATTGACCAGCTTGCCGGCTTCTTCCTCGATCAGCAGCGGGCGCGCAGCCTTGATGGCGAGTTTGCGCTTTTGCGATTTGCCGCCACCGATATTGGCAAACATCTGGCGCAACTGCTGGCCCATTTCTTCCATGCCCGGCGGGGTCATGATGTCCATGCTGGCGTTGACCGCCACTTCCAGCTCGATCTCGCGCTCGTCCAGTTCGCCGCTGCGCAGCATGCGGCGGAACTTGATGCGGGTGTCGTTGTCCTGCGACGAGGGCTCGTTGCGTGCCGCTTCCGGGTCGAAGCCGATGCCGGCCGCACGCCGCGGCAGCAAGGCATCCAGGATGCGGTCTTCGGCACGCTCTTCGGCCTGGTTGCGCACCCGCACCTTGGCCTGTTCTCGGTACAGCTTGACCGAGGTGTCGGCCAGATCGCGGATGATCTGCTCTACATCCTTGCCGACGTAGCCCACCTCGGTAAACCGCGTGGCTTCGACCTTGACGAACGGTGCATTGGCCAGCGTGGCCAGCCGCCGCGCGATCTCGGTCTTGCCGACGCCGGTCGGGCCGATCATCAGGATGTTCTTGGGCATCACTTCGTTGCGCAGTTCTTCGGGCAACTGCATGCGGCGCCAGCGATTACGCAGCGCGATGGCAACCGCACGCTTGGCATCGTGCTGGCCGACGATATGACGGTCGAGCTCCTGCACGATTTCGCGCGGAGTCATGGTGGCGGTATCGATGTTGGGCATTGGGGAATCGAGAATGGGGAAAGGGGAATCGCAAAAGCGGGAACACAAGAGCCTATGTCGTTGGAGTGGAGACGAAACCGCAGTTGCGATTCCCGATTCCCCACTCCCGATTCACAGTTCTTCGACCACCACATTGCGATTGGTATAGATACAGATATCGCCGGCGATGTTGATCGCTTCGGTGGCGATGGTCTTGGCGTCGAGTTCGGTGTGCGCCAGCAGCGCGCGTGCGGCCGACAAGGCGTACGAGCCGCCGGAGCCGATGGCGATGATGCCGTCTTCCGGTTCGATCACATCGCCGGTACCGCTGATGATCAGCGAGGTCTCTTTATCGGCCACGGCAAGCAATGCTTCGAGCTTGCCCAGGCGGCGCTCGGTGCGCCAATCCTTGGCCAGCTCCACGGCGGCACGGGTCAATTGCCCATGCTTGTCGAGCTTGGCTTCGAACAACTCGAACAGGGTGAACGCATCGGCGGCCGCACCGGCGAAGCCGGCCAGCACCTGACCGTCGCGGCCGAGCCGGCGCACCTTGCGTGCGTTACCCTTCATCACGGTGTGGCCAAGCGTCACTTGGCCATCGCCGGCGACGGCGACATGCCCGCCACGGCGCACGGAAATGATGGTGGTGGCGTGAACGACGTTGGGATTCTGGCTGGGGTCCATGGGTCCTCCGGGGGTTTCCAATGAGGTGGGGACGCCCCTGCCGGGTTCAAGCGCGCTGCGACGATGCGCCGCAGCGCGCAGTGCCAAGGCGCGCCACAGCCGGTGCCTGGAGCGGCTGGCAACGCGTGCGATGAATCAACGCGTCCGGCCACTGCCCGCATGCTTGCGCACTACCTCGGGCCTGCGCGATTCACGTCACACGATCGGCACGGCACGCGTAACACCCCTGGCGTGCGTGATGCAGATGCACGTAGGCGATCTGCCGGTCATCCAGACACTGCCGCAACCATGCTGCGACCGCTTCCCCGTCGCATACCTCGGCGGTGACCAGGTGGTCGCGATGATCGTAGCCACGCAACGATATCAGCCGTGAACGGATCGCCAGCGGCACCGCATCGTTTTCCAACTGCGCCGGCATCGCCGCAACGCGCACGAAGATCGGCCCGCTGGCGCGATAGGGCGCGTCGGCGGGCTGATGCAGGTAGGGCAACAACAGCAGCAGTTCGCCTGCAGCCGCATCCTGCAGGCTGACGCGGCATGGAAAGCCACGATCGGCATCGGCGATCACGCGCACCGCCTGATGGCTTGCCAGCGCCGCATCGTCGAGGACGTGCAAGTGGGTGAACAGGGCCGGATCGAGTCCGGTCAGACGAAACGCGGCCATGGCGATCTTCCAGCGAATGGAAGCACAGGGTGACGCGCGCCTGCGGCATATGCTCGCCGTCTTCGGACACGACACACGTGGATGCGCTTTCGGCCAGTCCTGCACATTGGCACCGCCGCAACGTGCCCAGGGCACTGATGCACGCACATCACCTGGCTGAGCCGCTCTCCCGGCTGTAGCGAGGCCGGCGGCAGTCTCGCAACGACATGCCCGCCCTTGTTCGCCACGCCCGGCCGCTCACTCCACAGCCTTCTTGCGCTTGGCGCGCGGATGCGCGGCGTCGTAGACCTTGGCCAGATGCTGGAAATCCAGATGCGTGTAGATCTGCGTGGTGGCGATATCGGAATGACCAAGCAATTCCTGCACGCCGCGCAGATCGCCGGAGGATTCCAGGATATGGCTGGCAAAACTGTGCCGCAGCATATGCGGATGCACGTCCTTGAACATGCCCTGGCGCACCGCCAGTTGCTTGATACGGATCTGCACGGCGCGTTGCGACAGCGCGCCGCCGGCGCGGCCGGGAAACACATGCGTGTCGGCACGTCCGCCGCTGTCGCGCAGCCACGCGCGCAGCGCCGTGATCGCATGCGACCCCACCGGCACCAGGCGCTGCTTGCCGCCCTTGCCGAGCACCATCACCAAGCCGCTGTCCAGATCCAGATCGCGCCAGCGCAGCGCACACAGCTCGCTCAGGCGCAGCCCGGACGAATAGAACAACTCCAGCAAGGCGCGATCGCGCAGGCCCAGCGGCGCATCGGTCGGCACTTCGACCAGGCGCACCGCTTCGTCGGCATCCAGCACCTGCGGCAATTTACGTGGTGCCTTGGGCGCACGCAGCGCCGCCGCCGGGCTGGCCGCAATGCGGCCATGCTTGAGCAACCAGGCGTAATAACTGCGACACGCCGACAGACGACGTTGCAGGCTCTTGGGCGACAGCCCGCGTCGATGCTCGGCCGCGACAAACTGGCGCAATTGCGTGCCATCGAGCTGCGCAACATCCAGCTGCACGCCCGCCTGGCTCTTCTGCTCGGCCGCCCAACCCAGCAGTGCGGCCAGATCGCGCCGATAGGCGTCCAGCGTGTGCGCGGATACCTGCCGCTCCACCTGCAGATACGCCAGGAAATCCTCGACAGACGACACGTCAGAGCCCTCGCTGCGGCGCGATCATCGGCGTGGCGATCCACCGCAGATCGCACGCGCCGGCGCGATCTGCCGGATGCATCATGCGTCGAAGCGTTGCAGTGCCACGCTCAACGACTCGCCCATCATGCGCAGGAACAGCGTCCCCATGCCGGGATAGAAGCGATTGGCATCGCTGCTACCGACCGCAATCAGGCCGATACCGGGCAACGGCAGCAACGCGGTGGATTGCACGTCCGCCGCGTGTTCGGCGTACAGCAACGCATGTTTTTCGGCCTGCAGGCGGCCGCAGATCGGCTCGCCGTCTTTCAGGCAATCGCGGAACGGGGCCAGCCGTGCGTCGGCGGCGGCGATGCTCTGCAGCCAGTCTGCTTCAAGGCCTGCGACCGGCTTGAGCAACACCAGCCGCACCAGTTCGCCGTTGAAATCTTCCGCCAGCGAGGCAGCCATCGCCTTGAGCGTGTCGGCCGCGCTGGTCTGGCGCATCAGCGCCAGGGTCAATTGATGCGTCCGCACCGTCAGCCGCTCGTTGTCCTGCGCATTGTGGCCAAGCTCGTGCAGGCGCCGCGACAGCTCGCGGTTCTTGTCGCGCAGCACTTCCAGCTGATACGTGGCCAGCGACGCGGTCGGACCGTCGTCGCGCGGCACCAGCAAGCTCACTGCCAGATCCGGGAACTGCTTGAGGAAGGTGGGGTGACGCCGCAACCACGTCGCCACGTCGTGCGCGCCCAGTTTGTCCACGTTCTCGCTCATCCGTTCCACTCTCCATCGAAGACAAACACGGCCGGGCCGGACATCACCACTTCCTGGTGATCGCCAGCCCAGCGGATGCGCAGCTCGCCGCCGGGCAGCGACACCCGTACGTCGCGCTCAACACGACCACGCTGCATCAGCACCACCGCCGCCGCGCACGCACCGCTGCCGCAGGCCAGGGTTTCGCCGACGCCCCGCTCGAATACGCGCAAACGCACGTGTGTGGGGTCGACCACCTGCACGAAGCCGACGTTGACCGAATCGGGGAACGCGGCGTTCTGCTGCAGCAAGGCGCCGACCCGCTCCACCGGCGCCGCATCCACCCGGCCGACTTCCACTACCGCATGCGGGTTGCCCATCGACACCGCGCCAAAGCGCACGGTTTCGCCGTGCACCGGCAGCGCGTATTCCTCGCGTGCGTGTGCAAAGCCGGCCAGCGGGATCTGGGTGGGCTCGAACTGCGGCACGCCCATCGCCACCGCATAACTGCCGCCGTCCAGACGCTGCACGCGGTGCGCGGTGAACGGGCTGTCGATGACGAACGCATCGCCCTGCGCGGCGCCGTCGCGCACCAGCCAGGCCGCCACACAGCGCGCGCCGTTGCCGCATTGGCGCGCGGCCGAGCCGTCGGAGTTCCAGATGCCGTACGCGGCCACCGCCGCGTCGCTACGCGCAGGCGCGATGGTCAGGATCTGGTCGCAGCCAACGCCGAAGTGGCGATCGGCCAGACGTGCCGCCAGCCCGGCGTCGGGCGGCGGCGTACCGTCGCGCAGGTCCAGCACCACGAAATCGTTGCCGGCGCCATGCATTTTGGTGAAGCGCAGACGCCCGCTGTGACCGTCAGCGCTCATTGCCGCTACTAGCGGGCTGGTCGGTGGTGGGCGCGGGCTGCGGATTGGTGTCCACCGGCGCAGGCGCAGGCGAGGACGCATCCGGCGGCGGCAGCGCGGGCTGGGCGTCCACCGGCACCGGCTTCTGCGGCATCACCAGCGGGCCCTTGTTGCCGCAGGCGGCAAGCAGGACAAAGGTCGCACCAACCAGTGCGAGACGAACGAATGGTCGGGACAGAATGCTCATGCTCCGAAGTATAGCCAGAACACCCTGACTGCCGTGCGCTCAGTGCGCGCTGGGCAGCGTGCGCGGCGGCGGCTCGGGACGCAGCCACAGCCAGATTGCCACCACCGCCATGCTGCCGATCGACAGGCATTTGACCCAGAACACCGGCACGCACCACAGCATGATGCCGGCGCAGATGACCATGGTGAGCGTTGCCATCCACTTGGCCTTGCGGCTGACCGCGCGATAGGTCTGCCATTCGACGATCGACGGGCCGAAGCGCGGGTGCGAGAGCAGCCAGTGATGCAGACGCTCGGAGCCGTGCGAGGCGGCCCAGGCGGAAATAAGAATGAAGACGGTCGTCGGCAGACCGGGCACGAAGATCCCGACGATGCCGGTGGCCAGGCTGGCGTAGGCCAGCAACCACCAGGCCCAGCGGAATCGAGTCGGTCGCGTCATGGGTAAATGATACGGCCAGTGGGCGTCGAGGTGGCCTGGGAGTTGGCGGTTACGGGCTCAGCATCCCCGGTTCGAGTGGAGCCAGCCGCTCTTACCAATCCCAAATCCCGAATCCCCAATCCCCGCCGCTCAGCTACTTGACACCAAGCTGATCCAGCACGAATGCATACGATTCGGCGAGTTCGCGGTAGCGGCGGAAGCGGCCGGACTTGCCGCCATGGCCGGCTTCCATGTTGGTGCGGAAGACGACGGGCAGGTTACCGGTGTTGTCGTCGCGCAGTTTGGCCACCCACTTGGCAGGCTCCCAGTACTGCACCTGCGAATCCCACAGGCCGGTGCCGACGAACAGCGCCGGATAGGCCTGCTTGGTCACGTTGTCGTACGGGGAGTAGGTCAGCATGTAGTCGTAATAGGCCTTCTTTTCCGGGTTGCCCCACTCGTCGTACTCGTTGGTGGTCAGCGGAATGCTGGCATCGAGCATGGTGGTGACCACGTCGACGAACGGCACCTGCGCGACCATCACGCGGTAGTCCTGCGGGGCCATGTTGGCCACCGCGCCCATCAGCAAGCCGCCGGCGCTGCCGCCGGATGCAGCGACGCGGTCCTTGGCCGCGTATCCCTGCGCAACCAGGCCGCGGGTGACGTCGATGAAGTCGGTGAAGGTGTTCTTCTTGTGCAGCAACTTGCCGTTGTCGTACCACTGGCGGCCCATTTCCTGACCACCGCGGATGTGCGCGATGGCATACACCACGCCACGGTCCAGCAGGCTGATCGCCGGCAGATTGAACGCCGGGTCCATCGACATGCCATAGCTGCCATAGGCGTACTGGAACAATGCCGCGCTGCCATCCTTCTTGAAGCCCTGCTTGTACACCAGCGACACCGGCACCTTGACGCCGTCACGCGCGGTCACCCAGACGCGCTCGGTAACGTATTTGCTGGGGTCGTAGCCGATCACCGGCTGCTGCTTGAGCAGCTTGCGCTCGCCGGTTTGCGTATTGAGCTCGTACGTCGCCGCCGGCGTGGTCAGCGAGGTATAGCTGTAACGCAACAAGGCGGTGTCCGGCTCGGAGTTGACCGACAGGCCCATCGAGTACGCAGGCTCATCGGCCTTGACGTATTGCGGTTCCCCCGCAAGAGCCCGCGCACCCATGTGCGGACTGTTGAATTGAAGACGCACGCGCTCCAGGCCACCGGAACGCTCTTCGATGGCGGTGAAGCCATCGAACAACTCGAAATTTTCGATATAGACGCCGTCATCGTGCGCCACCCAGTCGGTCCACTGCTTGCGCGTGGTCGCATCGGTGGGCGCGGTCACCAGCTTGAAGTTCTTGGCGCCATCGGCATTGGTGCGGATCACCCAACGTCCATCGAAATGCTCGGGGTGGTACTCCACATCGCGTTCGCGCTTGGCCAGCAAGGTGAAACGCTCGGGATTGTCGGCCGGCGCATAGCGCGACTCGGACGACACCGTGCTTTCCACGCCGATCACGATGTACTTGTCGTCGCGGGTACGGCCGATGCTGATGTAGAAGCTGTCGTCCTTTTCCTCGTACACCAGCACATCATCCTTGGAGGGCGTACCCAGGACATGTTTTTTCACGCGCACGGTCAGCAGCGTTTCCGGGTCGTTTTCGACATAGAACAGGGTCTTGTTGTCGTCGGCCCACACCACGTTGGGCGACACGCCTTCCACGGTATCGGGGTAGATCTCGCCGGTGTCCAGGTTCTTGAAACGGATCGTGTACTGGCGACGGCCCACCGCATCCTCGGCCCAGGCCAGGGTGCGATTGTCCTGGCTGACCTCGGCTTCACCGACGCCGAAATAGCCCTTGCCCTGCGCCATCTGGTTAACGTCGAGCAGGATCTGCTCTGGGGCGTCCATGCTGCCCTTGCGGCGCGCCTGGATCGGGTAGTCCTTGCCAGCCTCGAAGCGCGTGTAATACCAGTAGCCACGCTCGCGGTACGGCACGCTGGCATCGTCCTGCTTGATACGCCCGACGATCTCGGCGTACAGCGTGTCCTCCAGCGGCTTGAGCGGCGCCATCACCGCATCGGTATAGGCGTTTTCAGCCTTGAGGTAGGCCAGCATCGCCTTGTCCTCACGCTTGTCGTCGCGCAACCAGTAGTAGTCGTCGTTGCGGGTGGCACCGAACGGGGTCTTGACCACATGCGGATGCTTGGCCACGTCCGGCGGCGACGGAAGAGCGGCGAAGGCGGAAGAGACAGAGGTGATCATCAGGCTGGCGATCAAAAAAGAGAGGACAGATTTCATCAGATTGGGGTCCGTTGGATGAACGCAATGCCATCCCAGCAGCGGAGTGTGGAAGGGATGCCGGGGAGCGTCATGTGCCCGAGGTCATGCTGCTCTATCCTCTTCGCCATGGACTCCATACATTCGCACATTCCACGCTATAGCCGCCGCAGCCAGGAGATCGCGCCGTTCCATGTGATGGCGCTGCTGGCGCGCGCCAATGCGCTGGAACAGGCCGGCCACGATGTGATTCACCTGGAAATCGGCGAACCGGACTTCACCACCGCCGCGCCGATCGTTGCGGCCGGACAGGCTGCATTGGCCGCCGGGCACACCCGCTACACCGCCGCACGCGGCCTTCCCGCACTGCGCACCGCCATTGCGGAGTTTTATGCGCAGCGTTACGGCTGCGCTGTCGATCCGGAACGGATCCTGGTCACACCCGGCGGTTCCGGCGCGCTCCTGCTGGCCAGCAGCCTGCTGGTCGACCCGGGCAAACACTGGCTGCTCGCCGACCCCGGCTATCCGTGCAACCGCCACTTCCTGCGCCTGGTCGAGGGCGCCGCGCAACTGGTACCGGTGGGCGCAGACACCGACTACCAACTCACGCCAGGCCTGGTCGAGACCTGCTGGAACACCGACAGCGTCGGCGCATTGGTGGCCTCGCCCGCAAATCCCACCGGCAGCGTGCTGTCGCGCGCGCAGCTGGCCGGGTTGTCGCAGGCGTTGCAAGCGCGCGGCGGCCATCTGGTGGTGGACGAGATCTACCACGGCCTGACCTATGGCATGGACGCGCACAGCGTGCTGGAAGTGGACGATGGTGCCTTCGTCCTGAACAGTTTTTCCAAATATTTCGGCATGACCGGCTGGCGCCTGGGCTGGTTGATCGCCCCGCCCGAGGCGGTGCCGGACCTGGAAAAACTCGCCCAGAACCTCTACATCAGCGCGTCCACCATCGCCCAGCACGCCGCACTGGCCTGCTTCACGCCCGCCAGCATCGCCATCTTCGAAGCGCGCCGCGCCGAATTTCAGCAACGCCGCGATTACCTGCTGCCGGCCTTGCGTGCGCTGGGCTTCGATATTGCAGTCGAACCGCAAGGCGCCTTTTATCTGTATGCCGACATCAGCGTGTTTTCGGATGATGCGCAGGCGTTTTGCGCGCACTTTCTGGAGACCGAACATGTCGCCTTCACCCCCGGCATCGACTTCGGCCACCACCGCGCCAATCAGCACGTGCGCATCGCCTATACGCAAAGCCTGCCGCGTCTGGAGCAGGCGGTGGAACGGATTGCGCGTGGGTTGAAGCGGTTGTAGGTCGTTATTGCATCAACAAGGTTCGCCTGCCGGAACGCTTGCCTGGGCGCAGCATCGCTTGCCTGAAAAAGACTGCCTGAAAACAGGCTACCTGCATTAGTTTGGTCGCTGCAATCGTTCGGAGAAATAGAACCGGTCGATAGCGCTTGTTGTGCACAATACGATCTTCGGCAAGGCCACCGCGTCAACCAACATCGACAGTTCCCTTTGTTTACGACGTTCAACGATTGCAATGTGGCGGAGCATTGCCCAGGTGACCTGATCCTTGGCGCCTTCCAGCGCACCGTTACGGTGAGGTTCGCACCAGCTCCGTCTCAGATAGCGGAGCACACTGGTGATGATGGGCACATCCAACACGATGAGGCCGGTGGCACGCGCCAGACGTTGCGCAAGACAGCCTAGATAGTTGCCATCCATCACCCACTGTTCTTGGGCGATTGCAGCGTGGTGAAGCGCCATGAAATCCTGCCTGGGCCGCGGCGTCCAGGCGGTATTGGGCAAATGCTGCAACTGGTCGAGATGGACAGGCAGGCAGCCGCGCGCCTGCCCGATCGCCTGCGCCATGGTCGATGTACCGCTATTGGAAGGCCCGAGGATGCAGATCCGTGGACCGAGATCATCCAGTTTCATTGCGCCGCTCCAACCATGTCCAAGGCTCCTCTTGCTGTCTGCACCAGCGCTTGTTGCGGCCATCGACGTATACGCGGCACTGGCATTGCCTGCCAGAAAACCTGCGAGCGATGGTGACATCGCACAGCAGGCTCACCGTGACACGCAGCCAACCAGATCGAAAAACTGCCGGGCCACCTGTTGCCGCTGATCTGCGCCTGCCCGATACCACAGCGCTTCGCGCAAATCCGGTAACAGGAAATGTGCCGGTGCCGGCGTGCCCAGGCGGGGACCCTCGCTCAAGACGCGATAGCCGGCATCGGTGCCGATGTAGCTGATATCGCCCAGCGGGCGCGGCCCGCCGTCGGGATCCGGCGGTTGCCATCCCGGTGCGGTCACATCGGTGGTGGAGGCCAGGTGCTGACTGCCGTCACTGCCACCACTCCATGGCAGAAACCAGGCATTCACCCCGGTCCGCGCGGCATGCACGCGCACTGCCAGCTGCGCCGGCCACTGCGGGCCACTGGCAACCGCATGAAACTCTGCCTGCACGCCGGCATCGTCGCGCAACACATAGCGCGCGTTCTCCACCGCGCAACCGCTGACCGCCAACGCCATCATCACTACCAACATCGATCGCGCTCCGTCACGTCCACGTTCAACATGCGCTTGAACGACACGAGGCCGCTGCGTACTGCCAGCGGCCTCGTGTCGCGCGACGCATCATGCATGCCGCATGTAGCCGGCGCCTCAGTCGGCCAGACGCTCCCACAGGAAGCTGTAGGCCAGCGCCGCCATGTGCGCTGCCTGCGCATTGTTGGCCGCACCGCCGTGGCCGCCCTCGATGTTCTCGTAGTAGGTCACGTCCTTGCCGGCCTCGATCATCTTGGCCGCCATCTTGCGCGCGTGGCCCGGATGCACGCGGTCGTCGCGCGTGGAGGTGAGGAAGATCACCGGTGGGTAGGTCTTCTTCGGATCGAACAGGTGGTACGGCGAGAAGGTCTGGATGAACTTCCAGTCGTCGGTATCCGGGTTGCCGTATTCGGCCATCCACGAGGCGCCAGCCAGCAGATGGCTATAACGTTTCATGTCCAGCAGCGGCACCTGTACCACCACCGCGCCGAACAGCTCCGGATACTGGGTGAGCATGTTGCCGGTCATCAGGCCACCATTGCTGCCGCCCTGTACGCCCAGATGCTTGGTCGAGGTGATCTTGCGCGCGACCAGATCCTTGGCCACTGCGGCCATGTCTTCGTAGGCCTTGTGGCGGTTCTGCTTGAGCGCGGCCTGGTGCCAGCGCGGGCCGTATTCGCCGCCGCCACGGATGTTGGCCACCACATAGACGCCGCCTTTTTCCAGCCAGGAGCGACCCAACCCACCGGAGTAGTTCGGCGTCATCGAGATCTCGAAACCGCCGTAGCCGTACAGCAGCGTCGGCGCGCTGCCATCGAGTTTCAGCGCCTTGGGGCGCACCAGGAAATACGGCACGCGGGTGCCGTCCTTGCTGGTGGCGAAGTGCTGCTCGATGGTGTCCTTGCTGGCATCGAAGAACGCCGGCATGGTCTTGAGCGGCTGCGGCGCGGCGCCCACCTCCACCCACGACAAGGTGGTCGGGGTCAGGTAGTCGGTGACGGTCAGCCACAGCGCGTCGCTGTCGTCGCTATCCACTGCGCTGACATCGACGGTGCCGAAAGCCGGCGCACCGACGAAGGCGCTTTTCTTCCAGCCATCCTGCGAGGGCGTGATCACGCTCAGGCGGTTCTTGACGTCTTCCAGCACGTTCAACACCAGGTGCGACTTGGTCCACGCCACGCCCGCCAGCGAGCTGTTGTCGGTCGGTTCGAACAGCACCTCGAAGCTGCGCTTGCCAGCCATGAAGTCGTCAAATCGCGTCGCCAGCAGCGAGCCGGCCTTGTAGGTCTTGCCGCCCACGGTCCAAGGCTCGCGCAGCTCCAGCGTCAGCCACTGCCGCTTGACCGACTTGCTGGCCGAGTTGGGCAGATCCAGCTTGACCAGCTTGCCGTCGGCGCCCTTGAGATACAGCTCGTCGTTGTAGAAGGCCAGCGTGCGGCTGACGAAATCGCGCTCGTAGCCGGGCGTATCGTCGTGCATCGCGGCGATGTACATGTCGGTCGGCTTGCCTTCGTACACCACCTTGGCCGCGCTCAACGGCGTGCCGCGCGTCCACTGCTTGGCAACGCGCGGATAACCGGAACTGGTCATCGTGCCGGCACCGAAATCGGTGAACACATAGACGGTGTCCTTGTCGATCCAGCCCAGCCCGCCCTTGGATTCCGGACGGAAGAAGCCGTCCTTGACCCACTGCTTGCCGGCCAGATCGAACTCACGGGTAACATCGGCATCGGCACCGCCGCGCGATAGCGCGATCAGGCAGCGCTGGTAGTCCGGGCGCAGGCAGTCGGCGCCGTGCCAGACCCAGTTCTCGCCTTCGGCCTTGTTGAGCGCATCCAGGTCCAGCACCGTCTCCCACTTGGGCGCCGGCTTGCGGTATTCGTCCAGCGTGGTGCGCCGCCACAGGCCGCGCTCATGCTGCTTGTCCTTCCAGAAGTTGTAGTAGTACTCGCCGATCTTCTGCACGCCGGGAATCTTGGCGTCCGAGTCCAGCACCTCGCGGATGCTGGTTTCCATCTGCTTGAACGCCGGCGTGGCGGCCAGACGCGCTTCGGTCTTGGCGTTCTGGGCCTTGACCCAGTCAAGCGACTTGGCGCCGGTGACATCTTCCAGCCAGGCGTAGGGATCGTTGGACACGGCGGTTTCCTCTGCAGAGACGGCGCCAGCGGTGATCAGGCCGGCAACCAGGCAGATCGAGGCGAACTTGGACATGACATTTTCCGGGAGAACGAACGCCAGGAACGTAGCACAGCGGTGCGCAGGCCCGACCCTGCCGAAGGTCAGGCCGCGCGGGCCTGCGTCACTGCGCGCACGGTGGTCCGCCGACGTTGCGCCTGCGGCCCGCGTCGGCGCGGCGCACCACGACGCATGCCCGGTCGCCGCAGGGTCGGTAGCGCGAAACGATGCAGGCTCCACCAGGCCAGCATCGGCATCCCGACCAGCCACAGCGGCAGCCAGCCGATCCATTCGCTGTGGCCGCGCGCAGCCGGCCAGACCAGCACCAGCGCCAGCCCGGCCAGGGCGATCTGCCGCACCGGGCGCAGTACACGCGGATCGGGGGTTTCGGAACGACGGGAAAGGCGATGCGACATGGCGGCACTCCGTGGCAGAAGGAAAGATCGGAACAGGTCGCCAGCATTGCCGGTGTCCATCTCACCGACTGCGACCTGTCCGCCAACGCGGCCGATCCTGTGCGCGGCAGGGTCCATCCTGATCCCAACGACGGCCCGGCCGTCGCCGGCGCGCCCTGGCGGGCCTGAATTCGGACGACTTCCTGCCGCGCAGGGCGCAGTTGCCGCCGCCAGACACGACCATTGACGCGAACTTGCCCCCTGCATGCGGTAGTGTGCTGCTCCAACTGCCCCTTTGTGATGTTGCGATGCGCCTGACCGTTACGATCGCCCTCGCTTTTCTATTCGTCCTCGGCCTGCCCGTGGCACATGCCAAGGACAGGCCCGCCAACGAACCGGCGATCGATCTGTCCAAGATCATGGGCACCTGGTACGTGATCGCACGCATGCCCAATGCGGTCGAACGCGGCCATGTCACCAGCCGCGACGAATACACCCTGGTCGAAGACGGCAAGATCGCCGTGCGCTATCTGTACCGCGACGGCTTCGGCGAGCCGGAAAAAGAGGTCAACGCGCGCGCATCGGTGGATGCGGAAAGCGGTAATCGCAATTGGCGGGTATGGTTCTACAAGGTGATCCCGGCCAAGCAACGCATTCTGGAAATCGCGCCCGACGGGTCGTGGATGCTGATTTCCTACCCAGGCCGCGACCTGGCCTGGATCTTCGCGCGCAAGCCGGACATGAGCCGCGATCAGTACCGCCTGCTGGTCGACAAGATGCGCGATGAGTATTCCATCTACACCGACAAGCTCAAGCGCGTGCCGCAACTCCCCGAGCAGGTGGACCGCCTGGGGTTTGAAGTCCCCAACAAGCGCTAAGACCGGTCGGCAGCATCGCAGGTCCGCCGCCGCTCAGGGTCCAGGGTGCGGTCACGCCGGTCACAGCGGCACGCACGTAAGGACGCATCCTGCACCGCGTGGACCGAAGGGCGCGCCTGTGGGTCCGACCCTGCAGGGTGCTGGTCACGCAGCGTGCTCACAGCGCTGCGGCTGATCGCATTGCGTCGTCAGCCGCAGGCAGTCGCCAACAACATGCCCGCCACGCATTCACCGCCGTGGCCACCGCGACCCGGAAATCTCCTGACCGCCACTGGCTCACGCAGCACGCCGCGCTCAGTCGTAATTGCTCAGCGCCAGCGACAGCAGCGCCTTGGCCTGCTCGCGTAGCGACACCGGCTCGACGATTTCCGCATCCGAGCCGTAATGCAGCACGTCCATCAGCAGTTCGCGCGAGTTGCTGTACGGCACTTTGAGTTCGTAACGGCCATCGGCCAGAAAGCGTCCCTGCTGCTTGGAATGCCAATGCTCGTCGGCGACCCAGCGCGCGGCCTTGGCACTGAACACGATCGTGGCCCAGCCCTTGGGCGCGCCGGAAAAAATGCCGTAGCTGGCCGCCAGTTGTTCGTCCAGCTCACTGTCTGGCACATCGCGCGGGACCGCTTCGAGCAGGCGCGCGTGGTTGATGCGATCCACCGCAAAACTGCGCACGCCATCGCGGCCGTGGTCCCAGGCGTCCAGGTACCAGTTGTCGCGGTAGTGGGTGATGCGCTGCGGCGAAACGGTGCGCTTGGTCGATTCGTCGGTGGAACGGGCGCGGTAGTCGAAGCTCAATTGCTTGCGCTCCAGCACACCCGAGGCAACGGTGCGGAAGCTGGCTTCGTCCAGCTTGCGGCCGCGATGCGGAATCACCCGCACCCGGTCCACCGGCCATTGCGACACGCCGGCCTGGGCCGCCAGCAGCCCTTCGATGCGTTGCTGCAGCGGCGCCAGCATCGAGGACAACACCCCGCCGCCGGTGCGCGAGAGCAATTGCTGCGAGGCCAGCAGCGCATGCAGTTCCTCCGAGCTGAGCCACAGGCCGGGCAGCTCGAAGCGGTCGCTCTCGCCGGAGAGATAGCGGAACCCCGATTCGCCATCGCCTTCCACCGGCGCCATCAGCGCATCGCGCAGAAACGCCAGATCGCGATACACGGTTGCGCGGGAACAGCTCAGCTCATCCTGCAGCCGCGCCACCGTGACCGGGTAGCGTGCCGACTTGAGCAAGCGATGCAGGGTGTTGATGCGTTCGTAGCGGTCCATGCGTCGATTATGTCCGAGTCTTTGCGCGCTGGGGTGAGCGTGACCGGATGGCGGCAGTGCCGGGGCGGCCTGGCGGCCCAGGATGGGTCGATCCTGGCGGTCGCATGGCGACAGTGCGCGACGGACGAGATGGCCTGCGAGCGGCCTGAATACGCCGATCGCACGGATTCGGAGGTCGGCGCCCGAACCGCCAATGAAGCCGCGTGTTCACCCGAACATGACGTCGCCGCTCAGTCCGTTATCATGAAATCGCTTCCACCCCCTTGCCCTGCCCTCCAAAGCGAGCCGCCCATGCCCCGCCGTGCCCCGTTGTCTGCCCTGCTGCCTCTGTTGTTGATCACGCCCACCGTCTGGGCCCAGGCAGTTGCACCAGCGCCGGCAGATCCTGCCGCGGCGCTGATGCCCTCGCCGTGGAGCGGGAGCAGCGGCGAGCTCGGCTATGCCGCCGCCCACGGCAACAGCACCACCGACAGCCTCAACGGCCGCGTGCGCCTGCGCTACACCGATGGCGACTGGATCCACAGCCTGGACGCCACCGCACTGCGCTCCAGCTCCGAATACACCAACACCAACGACGACGGCAGCACCGAGCGCGAGCGCCAGACCACCGCCGAGCGTTACACCGGCAGTGCCGGCAGCGCATTGCAGTTGGGCGAACACCGCCAGCTCACCGCCACCGGCCGTTACGAACACGACGACTTCGCCACCTACGACCGCCTGGCCACCTTCGGTATCGGTTACGGCACGCGGCTGATCGACGCCGATCGTTTCTCTCTGGATGCGCAGATCGGTCCGGGTATCCGCCGTGCGCACAACAGCGACGAAGACCGCAACGAAACCGGCCTGATCGGGCGCGGCCTGTTCGACCTCAAGTACACCATCACCGACAACACCGACCTGACCAACACGCTACTGGTGGAATCGGGCGAATACAACACGTACGCGCAGAACGATTTCGGCGTGCAGGTCAGCATGAATTCGCATTTCGCGCTCAAGGCCGCATGGCAGATGCGCCACAACAGCGAGGTCAGCGACGGCGACGCGAAAACCGATACGCTGACCACGGTCAACCTGGTCTATACGTTCAAGTAAGCGTTTGCGTCCTGCAGCAGCGGCTCGGCCGCGGGTGGCTTTCCCGGACGCCTCTCACGACCAATTCGCTGCTGCCTGGATAGACAGACACTGCGAGCGCAGTGCGGCCCGGTAGAGACGGCCGGCGCGCCGCTTGCCGCAGCGCTACCGGCGTTACAGCTCTGCCAGCAATTGCGCAGCGCCCTTGTCGAACAAGCCTTGCGCGACGCGACAGCCGAGCGCCTCGGTGTCCTCGGCACTGCCGTGGCCCTGCGCGTGGATCAGACGGCCATCGCTGGCGCTGCCGACCATGCCTTGCAGGAACAATCCCTCGCCTTCCCAGCGCGCGAACGCAGCCACCGGTACATGGCAGCTGCCGTGCAGCGCGCGATTCATGGCCCGCTCGGCTTCCACGCAGGCGCGGGTGCGGCCGGCGTCCAGCACCGACAGCAGGCTGTGGATACGTGCATCGTCGCCACGGCATTCCACCGCCACCGCGCCCTGGGCCGGCGCTGGCAGCCACTGCGGTGCATCCAGCCGCGCACTGATGCGTGCGTCCAACCCGAGCCGCTGCAAACCGGCGCAGGCCAGCACGATGGCGTCGTAGCCGCCGTTGTCGAGCTTGGCCAGGCGGGTATTGACGTTGCCGCGCAGGTCGATCAATTCCAGATCCGGGCGCGTGGCACGCAGCTGCGCCTGACGGCGCAGCGATGAGGTTCCCACGCGTGCGCCCAATGGCAAGGCCTGCAGGCTGGCGTAGAGATTGGACACCAGCGCGTCGGCCGCATCGCCGCGCTCCATGATCGCCGGCAGCACGAACGGCGCATCGAGCTCCATCGGCACGTCCTTGAGCGAGTGCACTGCGCAATCGGCATCGCCGCGCAGCATCGCCAGCTCCAGCTCCTTCAGGAACAGGCCCTTGCCGCCGATCGCGGCCAGCGAGCGGTCCAGCACTTCGTCGCCGCGGGTGCTCATCGGCACCAGCACGACCTCCAGGCCGGGGTGGTGCTGGCGCAGGGCGGCGGCGACGTGTTCGCTCTGCCACAGGGCAAGCGGACTTTTGCGGGTGGCGATGCGGAGCGTGGTCATTCGGCCATTATCACGGACAGGGCGCGTAACGCCTACCTGCTGCGTGGCCCGCACGCTGGGGACTGCCGACGCGGCCGGTGGCACGCCGGGACCGGGTTGGGTGCCTTGCGCAGTCCACCAGCCTGGGTCGCCGGCTGCGCGCCGCGGGCGACCAACGCATGCCGGTGCGAGGACCCCACACGCTCTAGCGCAGTTGCTCGCGCAGGCTGGCCACGCAGCGGCGGCTCACTTCCAGCGGGTGCGTCACGTTGCGCAGTACCGCGTGCACCTGGCCATCGCCGCTGCGGCGCAGCTCCACCAGCTCGTCGCGGGCGACCAGGCAATTGCGGTGGATGCGCACCAGGCGGTCGGCGAATTCGTCTTCCAGCGACTTGAGCGACTCTTCGATCAGGTCCTCGCCGCGCGCGTGGTGGACGATGACGTACTTCTCTTCGGCCTGCAGGTAGCGGATGTCGCCGATGGCGATCAGCCGCAGACTGCCGCGCAAGCGTGCGCACAGATGGGTGCGCAGGGGCCGTGGCGCGACGCTGGGCGGGCGCCCGGCCAGGAAGGTGGCGACGCGTTCGAGTGCGGCGGCCAGACGTTCCGGGCGCACCGGTTTCATCAGGTAATCCAGCGCGGCCGCATCGAAGGCGGACAAGGCGTGCTGGTCGTAGGCGGTGCAGAACACCACCGCCGGCTGCGGCTGGCTCTGGCGCAGTAGCCGCGCGGTCTCCAGACCGTCGACACCGGGCATGGCGATGTCCAGCAGCACCAGATCCGGGTGCAGGTGTTCGCACTGCTGCAGCACCTGCTGGCCGTTTTCGGCCTCGCCGATCACCTCCACCTGTGGATGGACGCCCAGCAGCATGCGCAGGCGCTCGCGCGCCAGCGGCTCGTCATCAGCGATCAGCACCCGTACTTGCGTGGCCGTCATGGACATCCCCCTCGCTGCAGCGACTCCCCGTCACGGCAGCGGCAATGTGATCTCACAGGCATAGTAGCCGTCGGCCCAGCTGGCCGCCATCCGTGCGCCGGCACCAAACTGAAACGCCAGCCGGTGCGAGATGCTGGCCTGCGCATGCCCGGCACCGGCCAGCAACGGCAGCTGCGTGCCCGGTTGCGGCGCCGGATTGACGAGACGGATCTGCAACTGGTTGCCGCGCTGGCGCAGCGACAGGTACAGCGTGCCGCCCTCGGGCATGCGCGAGACCCCGTGCAGCACAGCGTTTTCCACCAGCGGCTGCAGCACCAGGCGCGGCATCGGCAGCTCCCACGGCAGCGGCTCCTGGCGGTGCCAGCGCACCTGCAGGCGTTCGCCCAGGCGCAGCGATTCGATGGCCAGGTAGCGCTCGGCCAGTTCGCATTCGGCGCGCAGGGTCGACAGGCCTTCGCCAGCACCGAGCGCGGCGCGGAACAGATCCGACAGATCCAGTACCGCCTGCTCGGCCACTACCGGGTCGCGGCGCAACAGGCTGGCGATCAGATTCATGCTGTTGAACAAAAAGTGCGGGCGGATGCGCGCCTGCAAGGCGTCGGCTTCGGCACGCGCGTTGGCCTGCACCTGGGCTTCCCAGCGGTCGCTGACATAGAAATAGCGCAGTGCCAGCGCGGTGATCAGCACCACGGTGGCGGCGCTGCCCAAGGTGAAACGCCAGAAGCCGGCGCGTGGCTGCAACGACTCCTGTGCGAGTACCGCGAACAGGGAATGCACCACGCCTGCGCCGAGCACCGCCACCATCGCGGCGATCAGCAAGGCAACCGCCCCACCCAGCCGGGGCGGCAACTGCGACAGCCGTGGCCGCAGCACGCACAGCAACACGGTGACCGCCAGCGCCAACCACAGCGCCAGGCCGCTGGCAGAGACGAAGCGCGACAGCGTGATGCTACGCGCCATGCCGGCGTCGGGCACCAGTGTCACCACCAGCACCACCAGCTCGGCCAGACCCAGCATCGCGCCCAGCCGTGGCAGCCGGCACAGGTCCGGCATCCAGGCAATCTGCGGCGCGCCGGCAGCCATGGACTCAGGCGCTGAAGCGCGCCTGCATCCAGTTGCGCAGCGCCTCGATCTCTTCCAGGCAGACCTGGTGACCCATCGGGTAGGTGTGCCAGTCCAGTTCGAAGCCGAGCGTGCGCAGGGCCTGCATGCTCTGCTGACCGGCGGCGAACGGCACCACCGGGTCGGCGCTGCCGTGGGCCA
This sequence comes from Xanthomonas sp. 3058, assembly GCF_014199765.1. Lineage (NCBI taxonomy): Bacteria > Pseudomonadati > Pseudomonadota > Gammaproteobacteria > Lysobacterales > Lysobacteraceae > Xanthomonas > Xanthomonas sp. 3058. The sequence continues at coordinate 37,866 of NZ_JACHOF010000027.1, forward strand.
TGAACACCGGTTGGCGGGTGGCGGCCGGCTGCAACTGGCTGGCCGCTGCGGCCGGGTCCGGCAGATAGGTCGACAGCGCGATCAACCCGGCCAGCGGCACGCTGCGCTGCAATCCGACGGCCAGGGTCACGGCGCCGCCTTGCGAGAACCCGGCCAGCAGCATGCGCTCGGGCGCGATGCCGCGCGATTGCTCATGGGCGATCAACGCCTCGACCTGGGCCACCGAGTCGGCGATGCCGGCCTTGTCCGCGCGTGAGGCGAAATCCATGCCGACGATGTCGTACCAGCCGCGCATGCGCACGCCGTTGTTGATGGTGATCGGTCGGATCGGCGCATGCGGAAACACGAAGCGCAGCGCTGGCCAGTGCGGACGCACCAGTTCCGGCACCATCGGGGCGAAGTCGCTGCCATCGGCGCCCAGGCCGTGCAGCCACAGCACGCTCCATTGCGGGTTCGCTCCGGTCTCGCGTTCGATCACTTCCAGCATCATCCAGCTCCGCTTGGGGGCTGGGCATTATGCCTTGCGCGCGCGCTCGGCCCGATCACGGGCCGGGCGGGCGGCACGCGCCGACCCGCTAGGCGCATGTCGCGGCCGGCCTTGCGCCATGCACGGCTCGCGCCACGCGCCTGGCGCCGCGCTCAGACCAGCGACGGCTCCAGCGCGGCGGCACGGCGCAATTCGGCCGCGCGTACCAGCACCTTGGGCGGGTCGAGCTCTTCGGGAATGCAGAAGATGCCTGCGCGGCGCAGGCCCAGGCCGGTGCGACGCAACGAGGTCAGCGCCACCACCGGAATCGACAAGGCCATGCCCACGATGACCGGCGCCATCCAGGCCGCCAGCGATGGCGACACCGTGTAGGCCACCGCACCCATGAACAGGCCGAACACGGTCAGGCCGCCATAACTGCGGAACAACGCCGACCACGCCAGTTTGCCGTCGTCGCGCACCTGCGCATCCCAGCCCGAATCCTTGCCAGCCAGCACTTCGAACACGCCACGCGACTGCAGATACATCACCACCGGCGCCATCAAGGCGGCCAGTACGGTTTCCAGCAGGATGCTCAGCATCGCGCGGATCGCGCCGCCGCAGGCGCGCAATTCGCGCGGGTTGAACAGCAGCACGATGTAGCCGAGCAGCTTGGGCGCCAACAGCACGAACATGGTGCAGGCAAAGATCCAGATCGCATTGCCATCGCTGCTGCCGTGCCAATAGCGCGCCGGCGAGAACGGCAGGCCCTGGGCCAGATCGATGCCGGCACCGGCCAGCGGAATGCCGATCCCGATCAGCATCAACATGCCCCACATCGGTGCGGTGAAGTAATGCCCGATGCCGATCATCATGTGCATGCGGCTGATCCAGTGCAGGCCCTTGGCGCCCACCACCTTGGCGTGCTGCAGGTTGCCCTGGCACCAGCGGCGGTCGCGGACCAGCAGGTCGGTCAGCGTGGGCGGGCCTTCTTCGTAGCTGCCCTGCAGATACGGCACCATATGCATGGCCCAGCCGCCACGCCGCATCAGCGCCGCTTCGACGAAATCGTGGCTGAGCACGTGCCCGCCGAACGGCTTGCGCCCGCGCAGCGACGGCAGCCCGGCGTGGTCGGCGAAGGCCTGGGTGCGGATGATCGCGTTGTGGCCCCAGTAATTGCTCTCGGCGCCATGCCACCAGGCCACGCCGAATGCGATGATCGGCCCGTACACGCGACCACCGAACTGCTGCATGCGGGCGAACAGGGTCTGCCCGTTGACCACTGCCGGCAGGGTCTGGATCAGGCCCACGTCCGGGTTGTTTTCCATGCCGGCGACCAGCCGCACGATGCTGTCGCCGGTCATCAGGCTGTCGGCGTCCAGGATCAGCATCTGCGGGTAGCTACCGCCGAAACGGCGTACCCAATCGGCGACGTTGCCGGCCTTGCGGGCGGCATTGTCGGCGCGGCGGCGATAGAAGATGCGGCCGTGTCCATCGACGCGATCGCACAGCTGGTTGTAGACCAGTTCTTCGGCGTGGCCGATGTGCTCGCGGGTGGTGTCGCTGAGCACGAAGAAGTCGAAATGCTCCAGCTGGCCGGTTTCGGCCACCGATTCGTAGATCGCCTGCAGACCGGCCAGCAACCGGCGCGGGTCTTCGTTGTAGGTGGGCATCAGCAATGCGGTGCGCGTGTGCAGGGTCGGCAGCGGCGCATCCGGGTCGATGCCGAGCTTGCGTCCGGCACGTGCCACCACGGTGATGAAACCGGCAACCGCACTGGCAAAGGACATCGCAATCCAGGCGAACAGCAGCACGAACAGGCCCAGCAGGCAGCCTTCCAGCACGCTGATGCCGTCGGGCCACAGCACGCTGAGCATCACCCACACCGCAACGGCGGTGGTGGCGAAGGTGCCGCCGATCAGATAGAAGCGGCGCAGACCGATGCCCGGGGGCGAAGTGCGTTGGTGCGGCACCTGCAGCTGGCCTTCGCGCAGCGATTGTTCCGGCATCGCCAGCGGCGCTTCGGGCGGCAGCGTGGGCTGGCCGGCGTCGAGCGCGGAAACGGGGGGCAATGCAGTGGATGCGGGGGGAAGGGTCACGGTGCCGTCCATCAAGGCTGCCCGCCGCACGCGGGCGACAGTGCGGGCGGAAACGGAAGGTCCATCCCTGCGACACAGGGCGATGCTGCCGCCAGCACCGTCATATGGGCGAACCCGACGATGCGCGACCGCGTCACGGTATTGGCAGCTATGAAACCACTCCGATGCACAAGCTCTCCTGGCTGCGACACGACGTCGCGGCTCATCCTAAAGAATCGACCGTTAAAGGAACGCTGGCCGCGGTGCGATCGTCGTCCCTCCCGACGAAGACCGCGCGGCAGACTACGACGCAACGACCGAACATAACCCCAACAGATTGCAGCCTGCCGCATGCGCTGTCACGGGCCGTGAACTGTGTCGTCGTGCAAATCCGCTGCAAGTGGCGTGCCATCCACGCTGCCGCAGCGTGTGGTCGGCGGTATCGCGGCGAGCGCGGGCAGCAGGCGCGCAGCGCATTGCAGCGAGATTGCTGCACCTCAGACAGGGCGCCGGGCGACCAAAACGGGCGCCGGCGCTACGAGCGCACGCGCTGATACACATTGGCTGATACACATTGATGGCGTTCGACGCAGATGCACGCGCCTTCATTGGACATGGCGCGTTCCCTTCTCCCCGCACCGGGGAGAAGGCGTCGGCTGGTGCAGCCGCTGTGCGAGCGCTTACTTGCGCGCGGTCGCGCTGGCATCGCGGGTGGCGCGGAATTCCGAATCGCTGCTCCAGTTCGGCCATTGACGCGAATCGGCCAGCTGCTGGCCCAGCGCGTACAGCACGCCCAGATCGCGCGCGGCGCCGGCGAAGGTCCAATCCGGCTTCCACTCGTCGCCCTGCTGGTGATATCGCTTGGCGGTGTAGTCGTCGGAGGCGGCCTTGCCGGCAGCCACGCCGCCCACTTCCCAGTCCTGCCCCGACGCATACGACAGCGCCGGCACGCCGCGCTTGGCGAAGGAAAAATGATCGGAGCGGAAGAAATACCCGGCCTGCGGCTTGGGATCGGGCGTGTAGCGCAGCTTCGATTGACCGGCGACGGCCTTGAGCTGGTCGAGCAATTCGAGCTTGGCGGTGCCGTAGATGCCGAAGTCACGCGAGGGCACGAACGGGTTCATGCCGTCCATGTTGATCACCGCCACGGTGGTGTCCAGCGGATACAGCGGCTTGGAGGCGTAGAACTCCGAGCCCAGCAAGCCCTTTTCCTCGGCGGTGACGGCCAGGAACACCACCGAGCGCTCCGGCTTGGGGCCGGTGGCAAAACCACGCGCCAGTTCCAGCAGGGCGGCAGTGCCGCTGGCGTTGTCCAGCGCGCCGTTGAAGATGCTGTCGCCGCGTGCATCCGGCTTGCCCACGCCGATGTGATCCCAGTGCGCGCTGTAGATCAGCGTCTCGTTCGGATGCGTGCTGCCGTCCAGCCGCGCCACCACGTTATGCGAGGTGATCACGTCGGATTTGACCTGGTAGCTGGCGCTCAGGCGCTGGCCCTTGAGCTCGACCGGTTTGAAGCCGCGTGTCTGCGCCTGCTTCTTCAAGGCGTCGAAATCCAGCCCGGCGTGCTTGAACAGATCGACCGCCAGATCGCGCTGGATCCAGCCTTCGAGCGTGGGATGGGCGGCGCGCGGGTTGTCGCGCACCACGTCGAACATGGTGTTGGTGTTGGAGCTGGCCACCGTGTCCCAGCCATAGGAAGCCGGCGCGGTTTCGTGCACCACCAGCACACCGAGCGCGCCCTGGCGCGCGCCTTCTTCGTACTTGTAGGTCCAGCGACCGTAGTAGGTCATGCCGGCGCCGTCGAAGGCGCCCTTGCCGGTTTCGAAATCCGGGTCGTTGATCAGCACCACCGCGATCTTGCCCTTCAGGTCCACGCCCTTGAAGTCGTCCCAGTCGCGTTCCGGCGCCTTGACGCCGTAGCCGACGAACACCAGCGGCGCGTTGGCGATGTCCACGTTGGACGACCCATCCAGCGCGGCGCGGATGGCGATCTGCTTGCCCTGGGTCAGCGCTTGCGGCTTGCCGGCGTTCTGCAGGGCGATGGTCGGTGTGCCGACGATGTCGGCGCGGCGCAGCGGCACCGCCTGGGTCCATGCACGCTTGCCGTCGGTCAGGTCGCCACCCGGCTGCAGGCCGGCAGCGGCAAACTGCTTGCTCAGGTAGGCGATGGTCTTGTCCTCGCCGGCGGTGGCCGGGCCACGGCCTTCATAGGCGTCGGAGGCCAGTTCCTTGACGTCGCGCGAGATGCGCGCGCCATCGAAGGTCGGCGTTGCCGCCATCGATGCGGTCGAGACCGCCATTGCCAGAACGCCCATTGCACCTCGTGTCATCACGGTTCGCTTCACTGCAGCACCCAGATCGTGTCGGAAACAGCACTGGAGTGTAGCCAGTGCGGCACTCGATCGGGTGCAAGGCAGCGGCCGATGCATGCGATGGCGATGGCACGTCATGCATGGGCGATGCCGCGACGGTGGGCGATGTGGCAATGCCGCGCGTGCAACACCGAGCCAATGCCGTCAACGCACCGCGTAGGGTTTGTGGGCGCGTTCATTGGCGCCGGATGCCGTGCCACCGCAACATGGAGAGCGGTCAACGCTGCAGCGCCGACGACGACGAACGTCGATGCGCCTTAAAACAGATCGACGCTGCCGACCTGCTGTGTGATCTGCCGCATCTGCCCCCTGGCCACCAGATCGGCGTAGACCTCGGCGCGATTGCGGCCGTGCTGCTTGGCCCAGTACAGCGCCTTGTCGGCCTCGTCCAGCAGATGGCTGATCAACCGGCCATGGGTCAGTTCGACGATGCCGGTGCTGAGCGTGACCTTGCCGACCTGCGGGAACAGATACTCGGCCACTGCCAGACGGAAGCGCTCGAACAGACTCACCGCCGTCGCGCGATCCACCCCGCGCAACACGATCACGAACTCTTCGCCACCGAAGCGGAACAGCAGATCGTCGTGACGGAAGCAGCGCTGCATCAACTGGGCGACCAGCAGCAGCACTTCGTCGCCATACAGATGACCGAAGGTGTCATTGACGCGCTTGAAGTGATCGATATCCACGATCCCCAGCCACGCGCCCTCGCTCGCCGCCGCCTCCGCGCCGCCGGCGAACAATCGCAAGATCACATCGTCGAAGGTCTTGCGGTTGCGCAGGCCGGTCAACGCATCGCGCTGGGCGTCGTCGAGCAGGCTGCGGTAATTCTGGAAGAACCGTGCAAACCCCTGCAGCATCACCTGCTCGGCAGCGCCGGGAACGCACGCACCGCCCACGCGCAGGCAGGTGCGGATGCCGCGCGCTTCCATCATCGGATACACCAGCAACGCGCGGCCGTCCTGCTGCAGCTGCACCGCCTCGCCGGGCCCGTGCATGTCGGCCAGTTGCGCGCGCATCTGTGCGTCCTGGATGTCGACCACCGTCAGCGACAGCCGGCCATCTTCGCGCAGCCGCGTTTCGGCCATGGTGCGGCCATCCAGGGAGATGCGCAGCAACGACAGTTCTTCGGATGCGCAAATCTCGCGCACGGCGCGCAACAGGCTGAGGTCGAGCAGATCGGCATCGCGGATCGCGGTCAGGTCCACCATCCGTTCCAGCAGCGGAGCCGTGGTCATCGCTGCACCAACGCGTGGACGCACCCAGGCCCGCAGCACCGGCTGCCGCATGCAGGCACATCTCTCGGGCTGGAACGCGCTGGCATCACCACGGGGTACCGACAGTCTCGATGCCGGTTCATCGGCGTTCGTTGAGCGAACTTGAGTTTGCCTGCCGGCCTGCGCCGCAGGCGGCTAGCCGGCGTACACGAATGTGTACAGGCCACCCAGACGCCGCGCCCGCCGCGCCGGACTCAGGGCAACGCCGATTCCAAGGCATCGTCCCCCAACGCATGCGCCTGCATCAGGCGTCGGCTGCCGGCGTTCAAGCCTTTCACCTGCACCTCCAGGCCGTGGTGACGCAACCGCTGCACCACCTTGTCCAGCGCGGCCACGGCGGTGATGTCCCAGAAATGCGCACGGGCGACATCGATCACCACGGCGCGACCTGGCACCTCGCGCGCGTCGAAGGCGTCGATGAACACATCGGCCGAGGCGAAGAACACCTGCCCGCGCACGCTGTAGCTGCGCACGCCGTCGTCGCCATCGCGGTGTGCGATCTGCAGCAGCCCGGCCACCTTGAAGGTGAAGAACACCCCGCTCAGCACCACGCCCACCGCCACGCCGGCGGCCAGGTTGTGGGTGACCAGGGTCACCGCCACGGTGGCCAGCATCACCACGCTGGAGGTGCGCGGATGGGTGACCACGGTGCGTAGCGAACGCCAGTCGAAGGTTTCGGCCGAGACCATCACCATGATCGCCACCAGCGCCACCACCGGCACCTGCGATACCCACGGCTTGAGCAGCACCATCAGGATCAGCAGGAACACGCCGGCGAACAAGGTCGACAGACGGCCGCGGCCGCCGTACTTCACGTTGCCCACGGTCTGCCCGATCATGCCGCAGCCGGCGATGCCGCCGAACAGGCTGGCGGCGGTATTGGCCAGGCCCAGCCCGGTGCACTCGCGGTTCTTGTTGCTTGGCGTGTCGGTGAGTTCGTCCACCACGCGCGCGGTCATCAGCGATTCGAGCAGCCCCACCATGGCGATGGCCAGCGCCGGCAAGGCGATGATGCGCAAGGTCTCCAGCGTCAGCGGCACCGAGGGCCATTGCAGGAACGGCAACGCGGTCGGCAACTTGCCCAGGTCGGCCACGGTCTTCAGCGGCAAGTGAAACGCAGTGGCGGCCACGGTCAGCAACAGGATGCACAACAGCGGCGAGGGAATCGCCGACACGCCCGGCAGGCGCAGCCGCGGCAGGCCGTAGATGATCGCCAGGCCCACGCCCAGCATCGCCCAGGTGGCCGGGTTGGCGCCAAGCAGGTGCGGCAGCTGTGCGGCGAAGATCAGCACCGCCAGCGCGTTGACGAAGCCGGTGCGCACCGAGCTACTGACAAAGCGCATCAGCACGCCCAGGCGCAACAGGCCGAACAGGATCTGCACTGCGCCGGCCAACAGGCCGGCCGCCAGCAGATACGGCAGGCCATGCGCGGCCACCAGCGGCGCAGCCACCAACGCCACCGAGCCGGCGGCGGCGGAAATCATCGCCGGACGGCCGCCACAGAACGCGATCACGATGCCGATGACGAACGACGCAAACAGCCCGACCTGCGGGTCCACGCCCGCCACGAAGGCGAAGGCGATCACCTCGGGAATCAAGGCAAACGTTGCGACCGCACCGGCCATCAGTTCGCGCGCAGGCGACGCGCGCCATTGCGCCAGTTCGGCACGCAGAAAAGACATTGCAGACTCCAGGACAGAATGAACCGTGGCTCGCGCCACGTTGCGAACAAGCATCAGGCGAGCGCGGGCAGCGCACTCAGAACCGCAGTGTACGAGGGGTGCATGCCGATTCCGAGCACTGGCCGCGCTCGCCTGGCGATGCGCACGGTGGTTTTACCTCCGCCCAAGCACCGCGCGGACACACACACGTGGATTGGAGAGCGCGCGCGAACGCGACCCTACCCGCAGCCGGCATGTGACCGGTGCGGCAATGCGACGTTCTGTGGGTGAGGTCACGCCGCACACGGCGGGCACGGACCAACATGCCTGCCTCATCGCCTCGGGCATCGAGCGCGATTTTCCAGGGAGATCACCATGTCCATGCTCAGGACCGCCAGCACGCTCGCACTGGCCTCGGCGCTGGCACTCGCCGCCGCACCGGCCTTCAGCTACTCCATCAGCAACAACAAGGTGGTCGACGACAACGGCAAGGTGGTCCAGCTCAGGGGCCTCAACGTGTTCGGCTTTGAGACCGGCAATCATGTGATGCACGGTCTGTGGGCGCGCAACTGGGAGGAGATGATCGACCAGATGCAGGGCCTGGGCTTCACTGCCGTGCGCCTGCCGTTCTGCCCGGCGACGCTGCGCAGCAGCACCATGCCGAGCAGCATCGATTACAGCCGCAACCCAGATCTGCAAGGCCTGAGCTCGCTGCAGATCCTCGACAAGGTGATCGACGCATTCAATGCGCGTGGCATGTATGTACTGCTGGATCACCACACACCCGATTGCGCCGCGATCTCCGAACTCTGGTACACCGGCGCGTACTCCGAAGCGCAGTGGCTGGACGATCTGCGGTTTGTCGCCAATCGCTACAAGAACGTACCGCGCGTGATCGGCCTGGATTTGAAGAACGAGCCGCACGGCGCCGCCACCTGGGGCAGCGGCAATGCGTCCACCGACTGGAACAGCGCTGCCGAGCGCGGTTCGGCAGCTGTGCTGGCGGTGGCGCCCAAGTGGATCATCGCGGTGGAAGGCGTCGCCGACAACCCGGTGTGTTCGACCAATGGGGGCACCTTCTGGGGCGGCAATCTACAACCGATGGCATGTACCCCCTTGAATATTCCGGCCAGCCGGTTGCTGCTGGCGCCGCATGTCTATGGACCTGACGTCCACGTGCAGCCGTACTTCAACGACAGCACCTTTCCCAACAACATGCCGGCGATCTGGGAGCGTCACTTCGGCCAGTTCGCCGCCACGCATGCGCTGTTGCTGGGCGAGTTCGGTGGCAAGTATGGCCAAGGCGATGCGCGCGACAAGGTGTGGCAGGACGCGCTGGTGACATACCTGCGCAGCAAGGGCATCAACGAAGGCTTCTATTGGTCGTGGAATCCCAACAGCGGCGACACCGGCGGCATCCTGCGCGATGACTGGACCAGCGTGCGCGAGGACAAGATGACGTTGCTGCGCAGATTGTGGGGTACGGCGAGTAGCTCCACGTCGGCTCCGGCTCCAAGCCCGAGTCCCGCACCTACCGGCAGCTACAGCACCAAGGCCGTCGTGGACAGCCCTTGGCGTGGTGGTTCCTGCAACCGCGTGCAGGTCACCAATACCGGCAGCGCGAGCCCGGCGTGGTCGCTCTCGCTCCTGGTCAGCGGCAGTGTCGACAACGCCTGGAACGCCACCTGGTCGCAAGACACGCGCACCGCCAGCGGGGTGGACGTCAAGCGCACCCTGGCAGCCGGCGTCGGCGCCGAATCCGGCTTCTGCGCGGCCAGCTGACGCGACTGAAACCGGGCCCATCGCGTGCCCGTCCCTCAATTACGCTGTGCGGCCGATCCCATTTCGCAAGATTGCCTGACGCGATTGCGCAGGCGATGCGCGTCGTCTGTGCAAGTGCAGCATGCATCAACCCCTTGCGCCAGCAGGCTTGGGCGTTGCCCGAGCGCACCGACGCAGCGGTATTTTCAAGCAGGCGCGGCCGCAGAAAGTGTTCAATCTGCCCGTACACCAGCCGATATCCGTTAGGTAGCGCTTCGGCGCGCCTTTGGATGTCGTTGCTATGCCTGTTGTTTCCCTGCTCCGGCGCCATGTCGCCAATCTCCCGCTTACGCGCAAATTCGTGCTGCTGTGCGCCTTGCTGACGGCCGGCGTGATCCTGCTGGCGGTGGCTGCCGCGCGCCTGCAATACCTGGATCTGGTGGAAGCGCGCAAGCTCAGCGTCAAGACCGAAGTCGAGATGGGCCTGACCGTGATGCAGCATTACGCCGACAAGGCCAAAGCCGGCGAAATGAGCGTCGAACAGGCCAAGGAAGCAGCACGTACCACGCTGGCCGACATGCGCACCAACGATGGCGTGGATTACTTCTTCATCGTCGACCCGCAGATGCGCATCCTGATGCACCCCAAGCGCCCGGTCGGCACCGACATGACCGATTACAAGAGCGATGCCGGGCAATACGTGTACCGCGACATCAAGACCGCCATCGAGCGCGGCGACGGCTTCAGCTACTACGTCGCGCCCAAGCCGGGCAAGAAGGAACAGCTTCCCAAGATCAGTTACGCCCAGACCTTTCCGGCCTGGAACTGGGTCTTGGTGATGGGCGTGTATGCCGAAGATATCCAGGTCCAGGCCTGGGGCTTCACCCGCACCCTGACGCTGATCGGCGGCGCGCTGGTGGCGCTGGTGATCGGCCTGTGCTGGTTGATCGCCTCGGCCATGTCGGCTCCGTTGCGGGCGGCATCGCGGACCGCCGAGGCGATTGCCTCGGGCCGCTTCGACAACGATATCCGGGTCGAATCGCGCGATGAAACCGGCCAGTTGATGCACAGCATGCAGCAGATGCAGAACCAGCTACAGCGCTTCAATGGCGAGATGCAGACCATGATCCGCCTGCAGCAGGGCGAGAACATCGCGCACCGTATTCCGGAAGATTTCCCCGGCGACTACGGCACGCTGGCGCACGGCGTGAACACGGTGGTGTTCGAGCATCTGGACGCCATCAACGAAGCGATGGACGTGATGAGCGAGTACGGCCGCGGCGATCTGCGCCGCGACATGCGCCGCCTGCCCGGCCAGCGCGCGGCGTTGCATGAAGCCCTGGATACGGTGAAGAGCAACCTGTCGGCGATCAACGGCGACATCGCCCGCCTGGCCGATGCGGCCGCGCGCGGCGATTTTTCCGCACGTGGCGAGCAATCGCGTTATCAGTTCGCCTTTGCGGAAATGGTGCAGGCCTTGAACCGCCTGATGCAGCAGGCCGATGCGGGCCTGGACGATGTGGGCCGCATCATGGCCGCCATCGCCGACGGCGACCTGTCGCAGCGGGTGGATTCGCATTACGAAGGTGCCTTCGGACGCCTGGCCAATGCGGCCAACCGCACCGCGATCCAGCTGACCTCCATCGTGCAGGGCATCCAGCATTCGGCCGAAATGATCAACACCGCCGCCGGCGAAATCGCCAGCGGCAACGCCGACCTGTCCACACGGACCGAACATCAGGCGGCGAATCTGGAAGAAACCGCCGCATCGATGGAGGAACTGACCTCCACCGTGCGCCAGAACGCCGACAACGCGCGCCAGGCCAACCAGTTGGTCAAGGGCACCGGCGAAGTGGCCGAGAGCGGCGGCCGCGTGGTGCAGGAGGTGGTCACCACCATGGAGGCGATCACGCAATCGTCAGCGCGTATTTCCGACATCATCGGAGTGATCGACGGCATTGCGTTCCAGACCAATATCCTGGCGTTGAACGCCGCCGTGGAAGCCGCGCGCGCGGGCGAACAAGGTCGCGGCTTTGCGGTGGTCGCCACCGAAGTGCGCGCCCTGGCGCAGCGCTCGGCCGGTGCGGCCAAGGAAATCAAGCAACTGATTTCCGACTCGGTGGAAAAGGTCGCGCAGGGTTCGGGCCTGGTGCAACAGGCGGGCAGCACGATGACCGAAGTGGTCAGTTCGGTGAAGCGCGTGACCGACATCATGGCCGAGATCACCGCCGCCAGCACCGAGCAGAGTGCCGGCATCGAGCAGGTCAGCAACACGGTGATGCAGCTGGACGAAATGACCCAGCAAAACGCGGCGCTGGTGGAGGAAGCCACGGCCGCGGCGCGCAGCATGGAAGATCAGGCGGCGGACCTGACCCGTGCGATCGCGGTGTTCCGCTTGGCATCGGAAGACGCAAGGCCGCGTGCCCGCACGTCACCGGCCGAGCACGCGGCCGCCAGGCAGGCTGCCGACACGCAGCCCGGGCACGCGCACAGGCTCAGCGCGTGACAGACGCCGCCTGCCACGCACGTGGGCTAGCGCCCATGTGTGGCAGGCGATGTCGCTAGACTGCAGGTCGGCACCCGCTTCTGACTGCCTGGAATCGTGACGAAAAAGCAGCCAGCAGCGGTACGTCCGCGCAAGGTTCCGACGTACACGCAATTCGCTAGCAGCAGCCAGGCCTGGGGTCCAATCGACGTCCCCCCGATTTTGAGTAGCACGCCAGTTTGGAGTCCAATTCCCTACCCCGAAGGAGATTGGACGTGAAGAAACGTTTTACTGACGAGCA
>NZ_JACHOF010000028.1:0-48624 GCF_014199765.1 Xanthomonas sp. 3058
AGGTCTGACACCGTACGAATTCATCTGCAAACAGTGGACATCCGAACCCGATCTGTTCAAGGTGGATCCGATCCATCTAATGCCGGGACTGAACAACTAGCCCGTCCGGCAAGCGTGCGCGTTTGGCCGCATACATCGCTTCGTCTGCGGCGTGCATCAGGCTGGATGTCTCGGCCTGTGCACCGTGCTGCCAGGCAACGCCGATGCTGGGCTGGATCGGCAAGTGCTGGTCGCCGAACACCGCCCCCTCGGCCGCAGCGATGCGGATGCGCTCTGCAACGGCCGCGCAGTCGGCCTGCGGATCTTGCAGATCGTCCAGCAGCACCACGAACTCGTCGCCAGCCAGTCGCGCGACCAGATACCGGCTGCCCGCCGCACGCTGCAGACACTGCCCGAATGCGACCAGCACGGCGTCGCCGGCACGATGTCCGTGCAGATCGTTGATCCGTTTAAACCCGTCCAGATCCAGAAACATCACCGCCACCGCGCGTTGCTGCTGTTGTGCATGGCTCACCGCGCCCTGCAATGCTTCCGACCATGCGTGGCGATTCGGCAGGCCGGTCAGGGCGTCGCGGGTGGCGCGCTCGTGCATCAGGCGATGCAACGCCTTGTGCGCGGTGACGTCCTGGGCCATCAGCAGGAAGCCCTGCACCAGCGTCGAGGCGCCTTGTGTTTCCGGCACCAGACTGATTTCCACATCGCGCGTGCCGCTGCCGCCCTGCAGCACATGTTCGAACCTTGCGTGTTCCCCGGCGACCACCTGCGCCAATGCAGCGCGCGCGGCAGTGCTGAGGTCGTCGCCCAGCACCTGGGTGATATGGCAGCCGACCAGGCTGGCCGGGTCCACGCCAATCCAGTCGCGATGCGCCTGATTGGCGAACAGGCAACGCTGCTCGGCATCGAACTGGCTGATCAGCGTCGGGGTGGCATCGCTGATCGCACGCAGACGCGCCTCGCTCTCGGCCAGCCGCTCCGCCGCCACGTGGCGTTCGGTGACGTCCTGAATCTGCGAGACGAAATGCACCGGCGCCCCGCTGCTGTCGCGTACCAACGACACCGACAGGTGCGCCCAGATCACCGCGCCCTGCTGGCTGATGTAGCGCTTGGCCATGCTGTAGCTGTCGCGCTTGCCGTCGATCAGCTCCTGCACCAGTTGCAGGTCCATGTCCAGGTCGTCGGGATGGGTGATGGTCTGGAAGGTGGTGTGCAGCAATTGCTCGCGCGGGTAACCCAGGATGCTGCACAACGACGGGTTGACGTCGCGCCAGCCGCCATCCAGCGCCACGATCGCCATGCCTTGCGGCGCGGTTTCGAAGGCGCCGCTGAAGTGCTGCGCGGCCAGTTGAGCGGCCGTTTGCGCCTGCAGTTCGGCAGTGACGTCGATGGCCATGGCCAGATAACCGGCCAGGCCCTGCTGCGCGTCGTGGATGATGTTGAAACACAGACGCACGCGGCGCAGCTCGCCGTCCTTGCGCACCAGGGTCCAGAGTTCTTCGCACAGCACATCGCCGGCGGCAGCGACGACCAGGTCCAGATACGACGGCGGCGACAACGCCAGCGTAGCCATATGCCGCTCAAGCTCGGCCGGCAGATGGAACTGCGCAGGATGCGTGCCGACGACTTCATCGGCACTATAGCCCAACAGACGTTCGGCGCCGGAATTGAACAGCTCGATGCGACCGTGCGGATCGAAGGTGATGATCGCCACGTCCTGCGAGGCGTCCACTAGCGCCTGCAGGCGTGCACGCTCGGCCGAAAGCGCGGCCGAGGCATCCCTGAGCTGGGTGATGTCGTGCATCACGCAGACCGCGCCCAGGACCGTGCCCTGGTCGCTGACCACCGGGTCGGCATTGCACAGCACGCTGCGCGCAGGCTGGCCGTTCGCACGGACCACCAGTTCGGCATTGCGCACATGCTCGCCGCGCCAGGCGCGTAGCAGCGGAATGGCATCGGTGGGCAGCGGGCTGCTGCCATCGGCGCTGTAGAGATCGAAATGCTGCGCCCATTCGGTCGGCGGCATCACGCGCGGATCGGTGCCATGCCATTGCCGGGCGGCACGATTGAATTCACGCAGCAGCCCCTCGCTGTCGCAGGACACCACCCCATCGGGCATGGCCTCCAGCAGGCGGCTCAGGGTCTGCCGTTGCGCTTGCGCCTCCTGCCGGTCGCGTCGGGCTTCGAGCTGGCTGGTGGCTTGCCGCGCCAGCCGGATCAGCGCCTGTTTCTGGCGTTCGTCCAGTACCCGTGCCTGCATGCTGAGCGTGCACAAGGTGCCATAGGCATAGCCCTCACGACCGATCAGCGGCACGCCCACATACGAGCGGACGCCCGGTGCGGCCGTGACCAACGGATTGCGCGCAAAGCGTGGATCGGCCTCGGCATCGGGCACTTCCATCAGCTCGGTGCCCATCACCGCGTAGGAACAGAACGACGCGCTGCGCGGCGTGCCGTCCAGATCGGTACCGCAGCGCGCCTTGAACCACTGGCGGTCGGCGTCCAGCAGCGACACCAGCGCCATCGGCGCGCCGGTCACATGCGCCGCCAGCCAGGCGATGTCGTCGAATTCGGCTTCCGGCTCGGTATCCAGCACTCCCAGCCGACGCACCGCGTCCACGCGCAGGGCGTCATTGGCAGGCATCGGCGCGGGCGGCGACAGGACGGTCATGGCGTGATCGGCGGTCAACGTGGTCAAGGGAGGTGGCCCAGGTAGCGGCGAAACGACCGGCAACTTGAGGATCCAAGGCCGAGCCTGCTTGTCTGCGATCAAGAGCGAGCAGTGGAAAACGCCAGCGCTGTAGATCGCGCGATGCGTCGCTGCCCCTTGGCAGGCAGTGACGCATCGCGTGCGTGCGCCGCGCGTGCACGACGGACCGCCATTGCGCGAGAACGCGCGGTCCCGCCGCCATGCGGCAGACAAATCGCCATCGGCGCGCGAGTCGGCACGTCCGGCATGCCGCAGTCTCTGCCACCCCCGGCCTATGTCGCACGTGCATGGCGAATCGCCCTTGCCGGGAGCGCGCGCCACGGCAACCGTACGGCAGGCAGATCGCCATCGGCGCGCGGGGAATCGGCATGCGCCCGGCGCACCGCATGCCCACCGCACCCTGGCCGCTGCCCGCAGCGCCGGCTGCCGTGGTGGCGCTATCGGGGCATTGGCCGCAGCGCCCCGCCGAACAGCATTTGCGGCGCCGCCAGGCAGCTACTACCCTCGGCCGATTGTCCTGCTCTGGAGTGTCACATGCTGCGTCCGTTGTCCTTGTTGATCGCCGGCGTACTCGGCGTCGCTGCCGGTACCGTTCCGCCCGCCGCACAGGCCGCCCCGGCCAGCCTCTCCAAGACTGCGGACAACAGCGCCATTCCCGACATCGCCTACACCCGCTTCACCCTGCCCAACGGCCTGACCGTGGTGGTGCACGAAGACCACAAGGCGCCGGTGGTGGCGGTGAGCATCTGGTACCACATCGGTTCCGGCGACGAGCCGGCCGGCAAGACCGGCTTCGCGCACCTGTTCGAGCATCTGATGTTCTCCGGCTCGGAAAACAACAAGGGCAGCTTCTTCGCGCCGCTGGAGCAGGTCGGCACCACCGACATGAACGGCACCACCTGGTTCGACCGCACCAACTACTTTGAAACCGTGCCGACCACCGCACTGGATACCGCGCTGTGGCTGGAATCGGACCGCATGGGTCACCTGCTCGGCGCGATCGGCCAGCAAGAACTCGACACCCAGCGCGGCGTGGTGCAGAACGAAAAGCGCCAGGGCGAGAACCGCCCCTATGGCCGCGTGGACCAGAACATCCTGTCCAACCTGTTCCCGGCCAATCACCCGTACCAGCACGACACCATCGGCTCGATGGAAGATCTGGACGCGGCCTCGCTGGGCGATGTCAAACAGTGGTTCAACGACAATTACGGCGCGGCCAACACCACCCTGGTGCTGGCCGGCGACATCACCGTGGCGCAGGCGCGCGCCAAGGCCGAGCAGTACTTCGGCGATATCCCGTCCGGCAAGCCGGTGGCGCGTCAGCAGCCGTGGGTCACTCCGCTGGCCGCGCAGAAGCGCGGCGTGCAGCACGACCATGTCTCGCAGCCGCGCATCTACCGCACCTGGGCCGCGCCGCAGCTGGGCACCGACGACATGATCCAGCTGGATCTGGCCACCACCGTGCTGGGCGGCGGCAAGACCTCGCGGCTGTATCAGCGCCTGGTCTACCAGGACAAGCTGGTCGATGACGTGTCCGCCTCGGTGCAGCCGTTTGCGTTGTCCAGCCAGGTGCAGATCCAGGCCGACGTCAAGGACGGTGTGGACCCGGCCAAGGTCGAAGCGGTGATCGACGAAGAACTCAAGAAATTCATCGCCCAAGGCCCGACGGCCGACGAATTGCAGCGCGCGCAGGTGGCCTATCGCGCCGGCTTCGTGCGTGGGCTGGAAAAGGTCGGAGGCTTCACCGGCAAGGCGGTGCTCCTGGCCGAGGGCCAGGTCTATCGCGGCGACCCGGGCGCCTACAAAAAAGATCTGCAGCGCGGCCAGGCCGCCACCGTGGACAGCGTCAAGCAGGCCTCCGCCACCTGGTTGGGCAAGGGCGACTATCTGCTCACCGTGCTGCCGGCCGGCAAGGAGTTCGACCCGGCTGCCGAAGACAAGGCGGTGGTCGCCCGCGCCGCCGAACCGGGCAAGCCGGCGCCCAAGCTCCCCGCCGCCGGCAAGTACAAGGTCGTCGCTTCCAAGGTGGATCGCAGCACGGGCGTGCCCAAGACCACCCAGTTCCCTGACCTGAGCTTCCCCAAACTGCAGCGCGGCACGTTGAAGAACGGCATCGAGGTGGTGCTGGCCGAGCGCCACACCATCCCGGTCACCCAGGTCGAGCTGCTGTTCGACGCCGGCTACGCCGCCGACCAGGGCAAGAAGCTCGGCACCGCCAGCTTCAGCGCCGCCCTGATGAACGAGAGCACCGCGTCGCTGGATTCGGTGGAAGTGGCCCAGCGCAAGCAACGCCTGGGCGCGATCACCGGCGTCGGCTGCGATCTGGATAGCTGCAGCGCCTCGCTCAATGCCCTCAACGACCAGCTGCAGCCGTCGCTGCAATTGTTCTCCGACATCGTGCGCACCCCTGCGTTCAAGTCGTCGGACATCGAACGCATCCGTGGCCAGTGGCTGGCCGGCATCGCGCAGGAAAAGACCAAGCCCACCAGCCTGGGCATGCGTGCGCTGCCGCCGCTGCTGTACGGCGACAAGCATCCGTACGGCATCCCGCTCACCGGCAGCGGCACCGAGGCGGCGATCAAGAGCCTCAATGCCACGGACCTGCAGGCCTTCCACAACCAGTGGCTGCGCCCGGACAACCTGCGCATCCTGGTTGCCGGCGACACCACCCTGGCGCAGATCATCCCGCAACTGGATGCGGCCTTCGGCGACTGGAAGGCCCCGGCCAGCCCGCTGCCGAAGAAGAACCTGGTCGAGGTGGCCGCACAGCCCAAGCCGCGCGTGTACCTGATCAACCGGCCGGATGCGCCGCAGTCGGTGATCCTGGCCGGCCTGCTCGCACCGTCGACCAAGACCCCGGACAACCTGGCCATCGGCGTGGCCGACGATGCGTTCGGCGGCACCTTCACCTCGCGGTTGAACATGAACCTGCGCGAGAACAAGCGTTGGGCCTACGGCGCAGGCACCCGCCTGATGGATGCGCAGGGCCAACGGCCGTATCTGTTCTCCGCACCGGTGCAGACCGACAAGACCGCCGAGTCGGCCAACGAAATCCTCAAGGAAGCCCGCGCCATCGTCGGCGACAAACCGCTGACCGGCGAGGAGATCGAAAAGATCAAGAACCAGAGCATCCGCGCCCTGCCCGGCAGCTACGAAACCACCACCGCCGTGCTCGGTGCGATCGAAGGCATCGTGCAGTTCGACCGCCCGGACGACTACGTGCAGACGCTCAAGCCGCGCCTGGAAGCGATCGACCAGCCGGCCGCGCAGAAGGCCATCGCGCAGATCATCAAGCCCGACGCGATGACCTGGGTGATCGTGGGCGACCTGAAGAAGATCGAGGCCCCGGTGCGCGCGCTCAAGCTGGGCGAGGTGCAGGTGCTGGATGTGGATGGCAAGCCGGTCAAGCGCTGAACGGCAGCGGCCCGCACACCGACTGAACAGCCTTCGGGGTGGCCGGGTCGGTGTGCGGCGTTGCCGTCTCTGCGCGTCAGCAACGGCGTTGGTGCATGCATTACACACGCACCGGACGATGCGTTTACGCGCTGGCCACACGTCCACGGGCGGCGACGACCGGGACCGTCGCTAGGCCTCAGGTAGCGCGGCAACGGCTCGCAGCACGGTCGTCCGTCAAGGGTCAGGACCGCCCCTGACGCATTCCCGCCCGGTTGCACGCGACGGCCCGGATGCGGGTGTCGATCATCGGTCTCAGGCCGCGCCGATGCGCGCGGCCGCTATCCACGCCGCGTTACCGGCAGCACCGGTATCGTGGCTACTTCTTCGCGCTTGTTGCACTTACTTCGATGAAAGAGATGCCCATGGCTGACGAAACCTCTCGCCAACAGGTCCTGGACGGATACCGCATCGTCGACAGCCTGCCCGAAGACACCTATCAGGACGTCGTGCAGGTGGCCGCCTCGCTGTGCGACACCCCGATCGCCTTGATGTCGCTGGTCGATCGCGACCGCCAATGGTTCAAGGCCCAACTCGGCCTGGGCCTGCAGCAGACCGACCGCAGCCAGGCGGTGTGCGATCACGCCATCCGCAGCCCCGAGCAGCTGATGGAAGTGCCCGACCTGGCCCAGGACGCGCGCTTTGCCGATATTTCGGTGGTCACCGGCGACACCGGCGCACGCTTCTATGCCGGCATGCCGCTGGTCACCCCCGATGGCGTGGCATTGGGCACGGTGTGCGTGCTGGATACCGAGCCGCGCACCCTCACCGACATTCAACGCACCGGCCTGCAGGCATTGGCGCGCGTCACCATGCGTCTATTGGACGAGCGCAAGCGCGAACTGCAACTCGAACGCGACGCCATCCTGCAACCGGTTGCGCCGGTTGCAAGTCAAGCCAGCACCGACACCGGCTATCACCTGGTGATCCTGGAAGTCCAGGAACTCGCCGCATTGGTCGAAAAGCAGAGCGAGCGTCTGCTGGGCCGCAGTTTGCAGCAACTGGACAAGGCGCTGGCCGCCTACGTGCAAGGCGGCGGCGACAGCGTGGACCGTGTCACCGACAGCGCAGAATTCATCGCGGTGCTGCGCGGCCCGGATGCCGAACAGAAGCTGCAAGGCCTGCGTGAGATCGCCGATCAACAACATGCACTCGGCCTCACCGTGCTGATCGGCGAAGCGCGCGCAAGTCGTGGGGATGAAGCGATCGGCCCAGTGTTTATGCGTGCGGAAGTGGCGTTGAGTGCGGAGAAGGACCGCTACCGACAAAGCCTCGCGCAGGGCGGTTGAGGCGGAGTGGTGGGGTGCAGGTTCGGGCTTTGCGCGCTGACGGTCGTTGCGACTGGTCGTCTGTAACGGTTTTGCGCCGCAACAGCGCCCCCATCCGCCCTTCGGGCACCTTCCCCCGCGATGCGGGGGAAGGATACAAACCACGCCGACCAAACTCCCTTCTCCCGCACTGCGGGGGAAGGGAAGCGAACCACGCAGACGAAGCTACCTTCTCCTGCACGCGGGAGAAGGTGGCGCGCAGCACCGGATGAGGGCCGACTACCTACCGGAACTCAAGTAAGCCGGAAGAACGCGCACACCCGAAGCCTGCATCTCACCCGGTCGCACACTGCTTTAACTGACGATCTGCATACCACAGCGCGCGGCGCGCCAGATCGTAGGCGCTGTCGGCCTGGCGCGGCAGCATCTGTGCGGCCATCACCGGGTCGGCGCCGTTGTTCAAGGCGTGCTCGGCACGCTCAAGATCGCTCAGATGCGTGCGTACCGGCGACAACAGGGATTTGCGCTGCGACGCATCGCAACGCGCACTGCGCTGCTCCAGCGCCGCCATGGCCTCGCGGATACGGCGGCTGGCTTCGCCCTTCAGGTCGGGCGGCGTTTCATGCGCGATCGGCGCCGCCTTGTAGGCATCGCCGGTGGCAACGCTGCCCATCTCGGCCTGATTCTCCGCCAACGCCGGATTGAAGCGCACGTCCGGCGGCGGCCGCGCCTTGGCCACCTGGGTCTGCGGCCCGTTGATCGTGTCGTTGAACTTCTTCATGCCGCGATTCATTTCCTGCATCGCCACATCGCCCAGCGTGCCATCGCTCTTCCAGTCCTTGGCAAAACGCGTCTCCTGGTACTGCACCGGATTGACCCGCTCCATCACGTTGCGCGCCTTGGCCTGTGCGCGCTCATCGGCCATGCCCGGCGGCACCGCGCTGCCGGGTTGCGCCATCGCATCCACTTGCGCATCGCGCGGCATGCGCAGGCGTCCCTCGCGGGTATAGAGCTGAGCGGCCATCGATTCGTTGGCTGGCGCTGTGGCCGCCGCCACCTGCCGTTGCGGCGGCGGTGTGCGGGTAGGCGGCGGCGCACTGCGCGCGGCAGCGGACGCGGCGGATGCAGCGCTTGGTATGCGCTCGCGCTGCGGCGGTGGCTGCACCGGCGCCGGTGGCGTCGATTGCGCACGCGGCACGAAATACACCTGCAACCCGTCATCGTGTTGCAGGGTTTCGCGCGGCGGCGGCATATACAGCAACAGACAGGCAAGAAAGAACAGGATCGCGCCCGTGCACGCAATTGCGGCGACATGCGGGACAAGCGCTTCCTTCCTGCGGGTAGTCACAATGCGGGAGACCAATAAGATGGAAAAGGCGGGCACAGCACCGCAAACCCCGGTACGTGACGCGCAAATCTAGCGGGCACGCCGTTTGCGCGCGTTTGAAATTCGTTGTCTGTCAAAAAAACGCCAGACGCCATTCACATTGCGCGCCAGTGCAGCAACCAAAACACTCCGAACACACCGGAAAACGTGCCTTGCCGGTACGCTGTCCGGCATATCGCGCTGCTCTGCGTGTGTGTCCTTGAATTAGAGCAGCTAACAAAACCTGGCGAGCGAGCGCCTGTCGGTGAGTGCAGTGGTTCTGTCGGTCGTATCTTGGTGGATGCAGTCAGAAATCCAGATCAAACACTGCGTGGGTCGAATGCGCGGTGCCCTCACCGCTGGCGGGACACGCCGTGAATCCATCCCTGGAGGCTCGGTGGCGGCATCCATGCCGCCACACGGTCCCGCAAGCGGCGAGGACACCGCACCAGAGACTCCGCTGGTTGCTTTGTTTAAACCCATGCATGCCGACCATCTCGACTGGTCCTTGCCCGCCCAGCGTCGCGGGACCTTACGCGGCATGGATGCCGCGTAAGAGCTTACAAGGACGTACTTGCAGCGTGTCCCGCGACGCTGGGCGGGCAAGGCCCCTGCAACCAGGCAGCAGATAGCCGGCCTGCAGTAGGCTGACGCGAAGTCGTTTTGTTAGCCGCTCTTAATCGTTGGCGTTTGCCGGTTACCCGCAGGCCTTCAAGCCGATACAACCGCTGACAGACATGCCGTGACGCGCCAGCACCTGCTGCAGACGCAGCCGACGCAGCCGCGCAATGTGCTGCTTGCCGTTACCGAACACACGCAGGATCTCGTGGCCGACACTGCCCGGATCCGTTCGCACCGATCGCAAGGGAAGCAGCTTCTGGCGCGCTGCGTGCCGTCCCGCTCCCGCAGGGCGAGCGCGGGGTGATCTTCGACGCGGCCACCAGGACAGCAGTGCCCGGCACGTTGCAGCTGCAGCGCTTGCTTCGGATCAATCGCCCGCGCTGAATGGCGCGCATCTTGCAGCCACTTCGACGAGCCGTGACAGGCCGTCGTTGCTCAAGCCGCATGGATCAGGGCCGATGATAGGCCTGACAGCGCAGCCACTGGCAGCAGCGCTGCCGGATTCGTTGAATCTTGTTGTCTACCGGCAAGGCCTGACGGTTCACCGACACCGCCATCCGGTCCCGTCCGCTACTTCGGTCGTTTACCATGTCTTACGTCACTGCCCGCTCTGGAGATGCCATGAGTTCTGCCGCGCCCCCGTGCTGCACGTCGCTGCTTGGCCTGTCGCTGAGCATGTTCGTCGCGCCCTGCACGCTGACTGCTGCGCCGCTGGACACACCGGTCGTCAACGCACCGGCGGCTACCCCGCCCACGCCCGACCTGGCCTACCCGGAACTGTTCCAGGCGGTGCAGAGCGGCGAGCTGTTCGACGACCAGAAGCACTTTGTCGACTTTCTGCCGCTGCGCGACCCGTCGCTGATCAACGCCGACTATCTGGCGCAGCACGATCACCCCGGTTTCGACCTGCGCAAGTTCGTGAACGCCAATTTCGAAGAGTCGCCGCCGGTGCAGACCGACGCGATCCGCCAGGACACCGCGCTGCGCGAACACATCGATCTGCTGTGGCCCAAGCTGGTGCGCAGCCAGACCCACGTGCCGCCGTACAGCAGCCTGCTGGCGCTGCCGCATCCGTACGTGGTACCGGGTGGGCGTTTCCGCGAGGTGTATTACTGGGATTCCTACTTCACCATGCTCGGCCTGGTGAAGAGCGGCGAGACCACGCTCAGCCGCCAGATGCTGGACAACTTCGCCTACCTGATCGACACCTACGGGCATATCCCCAACGGCAACCGCAGCTATTACCTGAGCCGTTCGCAGCCGCCGTTCTTCTCCTACATGGTGGAACTGCAGGCCGGCGTGGAAGGCGAAGCGGTCTACCAACGCTACCTGCCGCAACTGCAAAAGGAATACGCCTACTGGATGCAGGGCGGTGACGACCTGCAGCCCGGCCAGGCCGCGCGCCATGTGGTGCGCCTGGCCGACGGCAGCCTGCTCAACCGCTATTGGGACGAGCGCGACACCCCGCGCCCGGAAGCCTGGCTACACGACACCCGCACCGCCGCCGAGGCCGGTGACCGCCCCGCCGCCGAGGTCTACCGCGACCTGCGCGCCGGTGCCGAAAGCGGTTGGGACTACAGCAGCCGCTGGCTCGGCGATGGGCAGAACCTGCGCACCATCCGCACCACCGCCATCATCCCTATCGATCTGAACAGCCTGCTCTATCACCTGGAACGCACCCTGGCGCAGGCCTGCGCGCAGCCGGGCGCCGAGTGCACGCTCGATTACGCCGCGCTCGCGCAGCAGCGCAAGCAGGCCATCGAGGCGCACCTGTGGAACGCGGCCGGGTATTACGCCGACTACGACTGGCAGACCCGCAAGCTCAGCGACCAGGTCAGTGCCGCAGCGCTGTATCCGCTGTTCACCGGCCTGGCCACCGACGCGCATGCCAAGCGCACCGCCAGCACCGTGCGCGCGCGCCTGCTGCGTCCGGGTGGCCTGGCCACCACTGCAGTGAAGACCGGTCAGCAGTGGGACGAGCCCAATGGCTGGGCACCGTTGCAATGGGTCGCGGTGGACGGACTGCGCCGCTACGGCGAAGACGCGCTGGCGCGCACCATCGGCGAACGCTTCCTCACCCAGGTGCAGGCGCTGTTCGCACGCGAGCACAAGCTGGTCGAAAAGTACGGCCTGGAGGCCGACGCGGCCGGCGGCGGCGGTGGCGAATACGCGCTGCAGGACGGCTTCGGCTGGACCAACGGTGTCACCTTGATGCTGTTGAATCTGTATCCGGGCACCGAGAGCAACCCCGCGCCTGCAAAACGCGTGCGCAAGCCCGAAGCGGCCACGCGCTGAGTGTGCGCCAGCGATGCCGGGCATTGCCCGGCATCGCTGGCGATCGTCGGATGATGTATCGCCAGCAGATGGCTACGGCAACAATCCCGCACGCGTCGCGACCATCGCAATGATGAGACAACGCATGTTGCAGCGGCGAGCGAGCGTCAGCGCACCCAGGCGCCGAACACGCAACCAGACACAGACTCGCAGGAACGCCTGACAGCTCGCAGCAGCGGTCGTCCGCGTCCTGCATCCCGGCGCCGGCCGCAGCGGCGCCACGCACCTTCAACGGTTCAGTACGGCATGTGCACAGCTTGGGGCGCAATTCGGCGCACAGGCCATTGACTCAACGATGCAAAACAGCTGCATCCACGTCGTGGCGTCTGGCCGACGATCTGCGCCGTTATCGACGCAGATCATGTCGAGGGAGCGCGTTTGACGTGTTACGGCGACAGAGGCGGCGTGTGCCGCCTTGAGGCACACCGGCACTGCGGCATGACCTGACAGCAGCGTAGACCGCCAACATGCGGGGCGCCGCGTATCATGCGCACTCTTTCACATTCCAGGACGGACCCATGGCCGTACGCACGCTCAACGAGTTTCTCGCCCATTCCAAGGAAAAGGACGTCAGCCCCGATCCGTTCGAACTGGAAAACCCGCATCTGCTGGAAGTGCGCCTTGACGGCATGGTGTGGTCGAAAGCCGGCGCCATGGTCGCGCGCACCGGCAACGTCAAGTTCACCCGCGAGGGACTGCTCGAGCAAGGCCTGGGCAACCTGCTGAAAAAAGCCGTCAGCGGCGAAGGCATGCAGCTGATGAAGGCCGAAGGCCAGGGCCGGGTGTATCTGGCCGACCTCGGCAAGCTGGTGACGCTGCTACGCTTGAACGGCGAAGCGATCTTCGTCAACGGCAACGACGTGCTGGCGTTCGAGTCCGGTGTCGAACACAAGATCACGATGATGCGCAAGGTGGCCGGCATGCTGTCCGGCGGCCTGTTCAACGTGCGCCTGAGCGGCCACGGCATCGTGGCGATCACCTCGCACTACGAGCCGCTGACCCTGCCGGTCACCGCCGCCAGCGGCCCGGTATTCACCGACCCCAACGCCACCGTGGCCTGGTCGGGCACGCTGAGCCCGGAGCTGGTCACCGACGTGTCGATCGGCACGCTGTTCGGTCGCGGCTCGGGCGAAAGCCTGCAGATGCGTTTTACCGGCGAAGGCTGGGTGGTGGTGCAGCCGTATGAAGAGGCGAGTTTTCAGGCCAAGGGGTGATGGCTGGGAATTGGGAATTGGGAATTGGGAATTGGGAATTGGGAATTGGAATTGGGAATTGGGATTGGGGATTGGGGATTAGCGGTTAGCGGTTAGCGGTTAGCGGTTAGCGGTAGGCAGCTGATCACACCGATACCTGATACCCGTCGACGCGCTGCGCGACCGCGCGATACGCCTCAAACCAAACGCTCAGCATCCCTTCCCCCGCATCGCGGGGGAAGGTGCCCGAAGGGCGGATGGGGGCAGCCTTCGACACCACGCAACACACCACCCTCATCCAGCGCCACACGCGCAAAGCGTGTGACCACATCAACGCATTGAAGCGAACGACGCCGTCGAAGACGCGGTCGAAGACGTACGAAACACCATGTGCGTTGAAACAAGGCGCGCAGTCCATTCACCGCGCCGTCTCGACGCCTCACAGGCCGCTTCCCGAGGCGTGGCCGCTTGCAGAACGGAGCAGGTATCGCGCACACCCCACCCACCTCACCTCGCCGGCATAGAGCGCGTCATACCCAACCGCGCTTGCGAAACCACGCCAGCGGCACCACCACGCTCAGCACGATGACGCCCAGCGCCCAGTAGTACGCGCCGTGCCACTTGAGCTCTGGCATATGCGCGAAATTCATGCCCCAGATGCCGACCAGCACGGTGGGCGGGATGCCGACCACCGACGCCACCGCCATCACCTTCATCACGTTGTTCTGGTCCATGTTGATCATGCCCAGCACGCTGTCGAGCAGGAACTCGATGCGATCGTCCATGTGCTGCTGGAATTCGCTCAAGGTGCTCAGGTCCTTGTGCAGCAAACCGATGCGTTTGGCCGCATCGGCACCGAACCACTCCGGCGTGGCGCCATCCAGATAGGTGACCAGCCGCAGCATGCCCTGGCCCGCGTTGTGCAGCCCGCCCAGGCGCCGGCCCATGCCACCGACCTGGTGCAGCATGCGCTCCAGATCCTTGGTGTTGTGGGGCTCGTCGAACACGTGCCGCGTGGTCTCGGTGACTTCGGCTTCGAGCGCTTCCAGCCGGTCTGCCAGGCGTCCCACCAACTGGTCGAAGATGCGCAGCAGCAAGTCGTCCGAACTGTGACAAGGCTCGTGCTCCAGGCGCGCGGCCACTGCATCCAGCGAGCCGATGCGCTGCCCGCGCTGGGTCACCAGCATGGTCGGCGACACCGCAAACCCCAGCGGTGCGGTCGGGACATCGTCGTCCTGAAAGCGCGGCACATTGAGAAACAGCACCTCGCCTTGAAACCGCACCCGGCTGGAGAATTCGATCTCGCCGATGGCGGCCCGATCCGGTAACGCAAAACCGACACGCTCGGCGGCCTCGGCAAGCTCCTGCGTGCTCGGTTGGCATAAGTCGACCCAGCAACCGTGGGTGTGCTGGGTTCCTGCAATCGGGTGGATGGTGATCATGCGGCAGGCCGTGGCGATGGATGGCGGCGAGCATCCCGTTCCATCCGACCCGCGTCAACGGCGCGCACAAACGTACTTAACTGCCAGTGGCTTTTATGGCGGCGCTGTGCAAGCAGACATGCGGAAGCCCCGCGATGCGGGGCTTCCGTGTGGTACCACGGCGGTGCTGCCAGTCAGCGGGCGGGCGTCTGCCGCCGCTTGACCGCATACCCGATCGCCAGGATCAGGAACCACACCGGGCTGGCCAGCAGTGCCTGCCGTGTATCGGCCTGCAAGGTCAGCAACACGATGACGAAGGCGAAGAACGCCAGGCACACGTAGCACATCAACACACCGCCGGGCATCTTGAACGCCGAGGCGGCGTGCTGCTCCGGGCGCTTGCGCCGATACGCGATGTAGGCGCACAGGATCAGCGACCACACGAACATGAAAAGCACCGCCGACAAGGTCGTGACCAGCGTGAACGCGGTGACCAGATTCGGAATCAGATACACCAGCATCGCGCCCAGCAACAGACACACGCAGGAAAACAGCAGCCCACGCGCCGGCACCGCCGCACGCGACAACTTGGCGAACCCCTTGGGCGCGTGTCGCTCTTCGGCCAGGCCGTAGAGCATGCGGCTGGTGGAAAAGATGCCGCTGTTGGCAGACGAGGTGGCCGAGGTCAGCACCACGAAGTTGATCAGGCTTGCCGCTGCCGGCACGCCGGCCAGCACGAACAGCTCCACGAACGGACTCTTGTCGGCCACCACCTGCCGCCACGGCGTCACCGCCATGATCGCCACCAGCGCCAGCACGTAGAAGATCAAAATGCGCACGGGGATCGAGTTGATTGCCTTGGGCAGATTGCGCCGCGGGTCGGCGGTTTCTGCCGCGGTGGTGCCGACCAGCTCGATGCCGACGAACGCGAACACCGCGATCTGGAAGCCGGCGAAAAATCCGCCGATGCCCATCGGGAACATGCCGCCGTCGTTCCACAGATTGCTCAGCGAGGCCACGTTGCCCGACGGCGAGTGGAAGCCCCACGCCACCAAGCCGGCGCCGGTGACGATCAAGGCGCAGATGGCGATGATCTTGATCAGCGCAAACCAGAACTCCATCTCGCCGAACAACTTGACCGTCACCAGGTTCAGGCTCAGCAGCAGCAGCACGCACAAAATCGCCGGAATCCACGGCGCCAATCCCGGAAACCAGAACTGCGCATAGGCGGCGATCGCGATGACATCGGCAATGGCGGTGATGATCCAGCAGAACCAGTACGTCCACCCGCAGAAGAACCCGGCCCACGGCCCGAGCAGATCGGTGGAGAAGTCGATGAACGACTTGTATTCCAGGTTGGACAGCAACAACTCGCCCATCGCGCGCATCACGAAGAACAACATCGCGCCGATGATGAGATAGACGAACAGGATCGACGGCCCGGCCAGACTGATGGTCTTGCCCGAGCCCATGAACAGCCCGGTACCGATGGCGCCACCGATGGCGATCAGCTGCAGGTGGCGATTGGACAGGCTGCGTTGCAGATGATCGGGCGCGGACGAGTCAGACATGGGCACGGCACCGGCAAGTGAACAAGCCGTCAAAAATACGAGATCGCGCTGGCTGACACCAGGGGTTTGCGGTGGCGCATCGGGTAGGTCGACGAATGTGCGCCTGCGCCAGAAGGGCGAGCGTCCACACTGGCGGGCCTGCATCGGCGGACGCCGCAGCGGTATGAACATCGGCAGCGACTGAGCGACGGCGCGCAATTAGCCCATCGCTGGCCGCCGGTCGTGGTCGCCAGGTGCAGATCCAAGACCCTGGCGCGATGCAGCAACCACCTCCCACGACCCGGACCGTCGCTATCATGGCCGCTCACCTTCGAGGGAACGCCATGCGCTGTCGCATCCTGCTTGCCGCCTTGCTGACGTGCGGCATCGCGCCCGCCGCCGAGCCAGGCTCGCGGCTGGATGCCGTGCTGCACTCGGGCGTCTTGCGTGTGTGCACCACCGGCGACTATCGCCCTTACTCGCTGCTGCGTGACGATGGTCAGTTCGAGGGCAGCGATATCGCACTGGCGCAGTCGCTGGCCGCCAGCCTCGGCGCGCGGGTGAGCTTCGTACGCACCAGCTGGCCGCAGCTGATGCCCGACCTGCTTGCCGACCGCTGCGAGATTGCCGTCGGCGGCATTTCGGTCACGCTGCAACGGCAACGCCAGGCCAGCTTCAGCGCGGTGCTGGATGTAGACGGCAAGATTCCGCTGGTGCGCTGCGCCGACCAGGCCCGCTACCGCACGCTGGCGCAGCTCAACCGGCCCGAGGTGCGCCTGATCGAGCCCCCCGGCGGCACCAATGAAGCGTTCGCACGACGCGAGCTACCGCGCGCCAACCTGCGCCTGTTCGCCGACAACACCATCATCTTCCAGGAGTTGTTGGACAACCGCGCCGACGTGATGATCACCGACGCCTCCGAGGCGCTGTACCAGCAAGCCCGGCTGCCCGGACTCTGCGCCATCGCCCCCGAGCAGCCGCTGCAATACGCCGAAAAAGCCTTCCTGCTGCCACGCGACGACCCCGCATGGAAAGCGTATGTCGACCAGTGGCTGCACCTGAGCAAGGCCAGCGGCGACTATGCGCGCATCGTTGAACGCTGGCGCTCGATGCATACGTCAGATGTCGGCGGGCCGTAGGACGGGATTGGGGATTGGCAAAAGCATCCGCGTGCATCGACGGCAGCGCAGCAGCGCAGTTGCCGACCCCCAATCCCGCCCCGCGCCGCGATTCAAACTATCTTGGTCCGCCGCCACCACCGCGACACCTGCTCTTCGCGGACCAGGGTGAACAAACCCGCGCCCAGGATCAATGCGATCCCCACCGCCATCGGCCAGTCCAGGTGGTCGTGAAACAACAGATAGCCGAAGGCGATCGCCCACAACATCTGGCTGTATTGCGTGGGCGCCACCACGCTGACCGGAGCCATGCGCGTGGCAAACATCAGGAAGATCGCCGCCAGGCCCGCCAGCAGGCCATAGCCGGCCAGCAGGCCCCATTGATACAGCGAGGGCCACACGAAACTCGGCAGCATCAAGATGCCGCCCATCACCAACGGGCCGAGCACGCCGGCGCCGTAGAGCGTCAGGCGTTTTTCGCTATGCCCGGCCATGCGCAAGGTGATGACCGAGATCGCGCCGACCAGGCCGCAGACGATCGCGGCCACATGCCCATGGGTAAGATGGCGAAAGCCCGGCCGCAACACGATCAGCACACCGATGAAGCCGACGATCACCGCGGTCCAGCGCCGCCAGCGCACTTCTTCCTTGAGAAACACCACCGACAGCACGGTGACGAAAATCGGCATCAGGAAGATCAGCGCGAATGCCTCGGCCATCGGCAAGGTGGTGAAGGCAATCACCGACGTCAGGTTGCCGATGGCGCTGGCGAGCGCACGCAATAGCCACAGACTGGGCTGCTTGGCCACCACCAACTCACGCAGCCGGTCCTCCGGCTTCTTCAAGAATGGCACCGCCGCCAGCATCAATAGCGCGCCGAGAAACAGCACTTCGTACGCCGGCAAGCTGCCTTCGAGCAGCTTCACGAACGCATCGCTGATCGAATAGGCCGCATAGCAGGCAAAGCCCAACAGCACACCTTTTAGCATTCCGCGCCTCTTGCGATCGTCGATGCCCGGCGCGGACGCCTGGGATGGCCGCATTATGCGGCGGGACAGCGGTCTGTTGCGGGAAGATTTGACCGTCTGGCTCACCACGTCTCCTTCGCGCGTGCGCCGTTGCGAGTCCAGCAAGCGCCGATCGCACCTAGCAGACTCCCTGCTTCCCGGCGAACGCCCTTCATCCCCCGAGCGCGTCGCCGCTATCCAGAGCGGCAAGGTCCGGCTGCAGCAAGCTGGCCAGCTGGTCGCGGTCCGCGACAACCATGCTTTCGTCGTCGCCCCGCCGCCCGGCTTCCGCGCACGTGCGGACCTGGGCAGGCGCCGACGCGACGGGACAGGACGCGCCAGGCCGATCAGCGGAATCAGCAACCGCCGCAGCGGCAAACGCTGCAGCAGGAGCCGGCAATGGCGCAGCACGTGCGGTTGCCGCCCTGACCCTGCGGCCGGGCCCTGGCCGTGCATACTGGCGTGCTGCCGCGTTGCCCGGTGCGGGCCGCAGGCCGCAGGCCGGGTCAGGACCGGTAGGTACGCGGATCCATCGCGCAGACAGCGCCGCGACTCCACCTCCCGGCTGCGTCGGTTACGATGCGCCGCGCCTGCCTTTCCATTCCCATTCTTGATCCGACCCGCCGCTGTTGGCGGGCGGCGACGACATTGCGACCACGTGACCCATTATTCCGGCCCCCTGCTTACTCTTCCCGATGCGCACGCACTGCTGGCAGCACGCGGCAATGGCCTGACCCAGTGGACCGGTTCGCTGGATCTGGGGCGCAGCACCGGCACCGCGCAGCTCGATGCGCAGACCTGGCAGTGGCGCGGCCGGGGCTATCCGTATCCAGGCAAGCTCAAGGACCGCACGCTGTATTTCTGGGACGGCGACGATTTCGCGCCGATCTCGCGCTTCAGCGGCGCACTGATCAAGCTGGTACCCACCGAATGGGGCGCTCCCACCTTCGAGATCGACGGCATCAAGATGCTGCCGTCGGCGCAGCTGTCGCCGTTCGACGATGCGCGTCGCAAGGTCGCGTTGGTGAGCCCGCGCGGCAAGACCGTACTGGACACCTGCGGCGGCCTGGGGTATTTCGCCGCCTGCTGCCTGGAGGACGGCGTGGCGCAACTGCACTCGTTCGAAAAGAACGCCGACGTACTGTGGTTGCGCACGCTCAATCCCTGGTCGCCGGACCCGGATGACGCCGCTAGCGCAGGCCGCCTGCAATTGACCCATGCCGATGTCTCGCAACAGATCGCCACGATGGCCGACGCTACGTTCGACGCCATCCTGCATGATCCACCGCGCTTCGGCATTGCCGGCGAACTGTATTCGCAGCTGTTCTACCACCAGCTGGCGCGCGTGCTGCGCCGTGGTGGGCGGCTGTTTCATTACACCGGCGCACCGAACAGGCTCACCAGCGGACGCGATGTCCCCAATGAAGTGAGCAAGCGGCTCGGCAAGGCCGGTTTCAGCACGCAACTGGTGCTGGACGGCGTACTGGCGACGCTGCCTGTGCGGCGCTGATTACGCCACTTCGGTAGCGCCCACTACGCGTCGGCATCCAGTGGGCGCGTGCCCAGGAAGCGCGGGGCAGATGTGGCGATGCCGCCCCGCCTACCGACCACAGGTATCCTGTCGTGAACGTGGCAGATTGCCGTTCGCGCTTGGTGGTCGGACACATCTGCGATACTGCAGCGCTCAGGACAAGGAGGTTGCATGCGCATCCATCTCACCGTTTCATTGCTTGCCTCGCTGTTGATGCTGACCGGCACACCGGCGCGTGCGCAGACGCCTGCATCGCCACCGACCTCCGAGGTCACCACCCGCTATCCGGTGACCACCGCGACACTGGCCGGGCGCACGATTCGGCTGGGCGAACACGCGGGCACATGCACGCTCTTGCGCGATGACGAGGTGCTCAGCTTGGGCATCGGTGCGCCTTGCTACTTCAGCACCAACCGCGAGCACGCTGCCCAGGTACATCACTTCAATGGCAGCGACATCGTGCTCGTGCAGCATGCACACCCAACCGCAAGCACAGACCGGGATGTCAAACTGTATGGGGCGATCTGCGCCTTCGCGTCGCAGTCGGTGCGCGAAGTCGATGGTGTTCTGGAGGCCGGTAGCGTCGCCAACTCCTGGCAGTGCGATCCGACCATGGGGGCCGACCAGAAACAGTTCGTCTACGGCTACGACACCTGGCCCGCCAATGCGCACACATCCACGCGCAAGCGCAAAGACCCCTGATGGCTGTGCGATACGCAAGACATCGATACACCGCAACA
Organism: Xanthomonas sp. 3058; assembly: GCF_014199765.1. Taxonomy (NCBI): domain Bacteria; kingdom Pseudomonadati; phylum Pseudomonadota; class Gammaproteobacteria; order Lysobacterales; family Lysobacteraceae; genus Xanthomonas; species Xanthomonas sp. 3058. The sequence goes on from NZ_JACHOF010000028.1 coordinate 20,307, forward strand.
GGCATGACGGCTGCATGCACTCAAACGGTTGATCGCTGACGCGCGGCCGACACAATGACTGCGCGGGTTATCAGAGCGCAGCCGATGCCTGGAATCGGCCTGTTCCACTCGATTCCTGCGCACCGTCCGCCGCACTGACGGTTGCTCGCCATAGCGCGTGAGCACTCTGAAGCCGAGCGCCTGCATCGCAGCCCCCATCACCGCCGCAGGATCGATGGCAACGTGGGGGGTGGACTGACCAAGCCCATCAGCGACGACGCCGACGTTCCGTCCACCAGACATGGGTGACCCAGGCCATGATCGCCAATGGAACGCTGGTCAGCAAAACGTCCCAGCCGATGGAGATCCAGAACCGCTGCGGGTCGCTGTCCGCATAAAAGATCCGGGTCGGCCGGCCACGCACGACGCTGATGTAGCGGCCTTTGACGATCGCCTCCAGCGACAGCCATAGCCGCGCGCAGCAGGCCACGAACAGCGCGAAGACGACCACGCGAACAATCCATCCTTCCACCCGCGATGCTGCGGAAGGTGGTGCCGATGGGCGGCGCTTGTTTTTCACGCTGGCATCCTTCGGGCGTGGCGGCGCAGTTTACGCGCAACGCGGCGGATCGGCGTCGTGCAAACGCAGGCGCGCCTCACCCCGTGACGTTGGGCGCAGCGACATCGCGGCATGCACACGTCTGCTGATCGCTGCCGCCATGCGGCGCAGGCAGCGCACGCGATCCAGGCAATGGAAGGCAGAGGCAATGGCTGCCGACGCGCGAACGCGTCGCCGCCTTGCGCAACGGGTATCCCACTCCCGAGTTGGTGGCGCACCGCGCCGCGCTCGCCGATCAACCGACCACCCATTGATCGCGCCCGGCGGTCTTGGCGGCGTATAACGCCAGGTCCGCTTGCCCCAGCAGCACGTCCAGACCGGTCGCGGCGGTAGTGCTCACCGCACCCATGCAGAAACGCACCGGTTGGTTGGCGGGCAGGCCGGCGATGTCGATGGCCGCCACCGCATTGCGCAGGCGGGTGAACACGGCGGGAATCTCTTCAGCGCTACAACCGGGCAACACCAACAGGAACTCTTCGCCGCCCAGCCGGCCGAGACGGTCCTGCGTGCGCAGCGCCAACCGGGACGCACTGGCAAACGCCTTGAGCACTGCATCGCCGGTGGCGTGGCCGTAGACATCGTTGATCAACTTGAAACGATCCAGATCGATCAACGCCAGCATGCACGGCAGCTGCGTGCGCGAGGCCTGCTCGATCTGCTGCTGCGCCTCGGAGCGAATGGCGCGGCGATTGGGTAGGCCGGTGAGTTCGTCGCGCATCGCCAGCCGGGAGAGTTGCCGACGATGACGCGCACCGAACGCCAGCACCACCAGCGCGCCCATCAGCAACAGGCAGGCTGCACACAGCGCGATCCACAACGCACGCTGGCCGGCTTCGTGCGCCTGCAAGGCCAGTTGCGCAGTTTCGCTGCGACGGCGCAGCTCGGCGGTTTCGGCGCCACGGCGTGCGTCTTCATAGCGCGCCTGCAGACGCAGCATCACCGTGTCGCGCTGACGATCCAGGCTTTGCGCGCGCAAGGCATTGGCATGCTGGAGTTGCTGGTACGCCTCTGCATACCGGCCTTGCGCCGCCAGCGCACGCGCGACCGCATCGATCAGCTGTGCGCGCCGGCTCCATGACAGGTGTGGATCGTCGGCCACCTTGGCGGCTGCGATTTCGGTATCGAGCGTGGTGGCCTTCAACGCCGTCAATGCCTGTAGCAACACCGCATGGCAGGCGGCCACGCGGCCGATATTGCCTTGCTGCTGCATCAGCGGCAGCGCTTCGCGCGCCATCGCCACTGCCGCAGCGGCATCGCCGGTTGCGATCAAGGCCTCGCTGGCGCTGGTCAAGGCCGCCGCCACGCCGGCCTGGTCGCCGAGTGCGCGGCTCAGTGCCAGCGCGCGCCTGAAATGCAGCAACGCCGCCTCCGGTTGCGGCATCGCAAGCGAGGTGCCGTACTCGTATTCGATCAGGCTGCGTTGGAAGCGTGCCGGCTGGCCTTGCAGACGGCCCAACGCACGCTGCAGGTAATCCTCGGCGTCGCTGTCTTCTGCCACGCGGCCGCTGACGCGGCTGGCCAGCGCGCCGAGCTGGGTCAAGGCATCCAGCTCCAGGTTCAGCATCTGCTCGCGCGCGGCGCATTGGTAGCTGGCCTGCGCGGTGCTCCAGGCCTCGTCGCTGCTGCCGGAGGCCAGCATGCTCCACATGTCCACCGCCTCGACTTCGCACAGCAGATCCTTGCGGCCCAGGGCGCGGGCCTGGCGACGCAAGGCGTCCAGCCGCGCCACCATGGCGCCATTGGGGTTCTCGCGCACGTCGCTGAGTGCCTGCACGATGCCCAGCCACAACTGCGCCTGCGCCGCGCTGCCGTGCAGCTGGTCCAATAGTCCGCGCGCCTGCGTGAGTGCTGCCAGCCGGCGGTCGGTGTCTTCCAGCGAGATCAGTACGCGCGCCTGCGCCAGCAACGCCCAGAACTCCGCATCGACGTTGTGGTCGCGGCGGGCCTGCTGCAGCGATGCCTGCGCAACCTGCAGTGCGGCGATGGGGTCGTCGAGCGCCGCCGACTCGATGGTCTTCCATGGGTGCGGCTGCGCCCAGGCCGCCGCACTGATCAACAGCGCCGCAAGCGCGGCCAGCACGCGCGGCCAGCGTGACGCAAACAGACTCATCGGCCACTCACGGCGGGGCCAGACCACGACATGCGCACACGATGACCGCCGCGGCGTGTGCGACGCGGCCCGGCCTTGCTGTTTGCTGCGGCACCTCAAACACTCCCGTGGTCGGACAGCGGTTGAATCCAGCGGACCCCACGTCCGATCGATCGCGTTCTCGCATGTCATGCACTTGCAATGATGACCGGCGGACGCGGCAAGTGATGTGATCGTCGCGCAGGTGGTGTGCGGCTATCGGCCTGGCGGCGCAAGTCTTGAATCGCACTGCACGCATCGGCCATCGGCAGCGGCCCTGGGCACCCTGCGCCGTGTCTGCAGATCCCCGTGCGCTGCCATGACCTTGCGCTGCGCGGCAGCCGGCGCGCCTTGCGGATATCCCGGCCCCGCAACCACCTGGCAGACCGGACACCTGCTGGCGCAGCAGTCGCAGCGTGCGCAGGACCGGTTCGACTCCGCCAGCAACTCCGGCGCCACGCTCTGACCCTGCCTCGGACCAGGCACGTAAACTGCGATACGACCGCTGCCCCCTCGCTCTGGAAGACACCGTGCCCTCGCCCTTGCTCCGATTTTTCACGCTGCTCGCCATCGCCTTGCTGTCGGCCTGCGCCACCCAGGCACCGCGTGCGCCACAGCGCTCCCCGGATGCGGTCAAGGCCGATATCGCACGGCGCCTGCCGGCCACGCTCGCCGATCGCACCGGTTGGGCCGATGACGTGTACGTGGCGCTGTCCTCGCAGGAGCTTGAAACCACGCCGGACTCCATCTGCGCAGTGCTGGCGGTGACCGAACAGGAATCGACCTACCAGGCCAACCCGGTGGTGCCCAACCTCGGCAAGATTTCGCGCGCCGAGATCGACCGCCGCGCCAGCGCGCACCACATTCCCGGTTTCATGGTCGATGCCGCCTTGCGCATCGCCTCGCCCGATGGCCGCAGCTATGCCACGCGCATTGCGAGCGCGCGCACCGAGCAGGAGCTGAGCCGCATCTTCGAAGACTTCACCGGCAGCGTGCCGTTGGGCGCGCGTCTGTTCGACGGGCTCAATCCGGTGCACACCGCCGGGCCGATGCAGGTGAGCATCGCGTTTGCCGAGCAGCATGCCCAGCGCTATCCGTACCCGCCCGGCGACTCGATCCGCCACGAGGTGTTCACCCGTCGCGGCGGGCTGTGGTTCGGCACCCGGCACCTGCTCGGTTATCCGGCCACCTACGATGCGCTGCTGTATCGCTTCGCCGACTTCAACGCCGGCTGGTACGCCAGCCGCAACGCGGCCTTCCAGGCTGCGCTGAGCAAGGCCAGCGGCATCGCGCTGGCGCTGGATGGCGACCTGCTCACGCCCGGCGCCAGTCTCGATGCACCCGGCGGCACCGAACGCGCCGCGCGCGCCCTGGGCAGCCAGCTGGCGATGAGCGACCGCCAGCTCCGCCGTGCACTGGAAGCCGGTACCACGGCCGCATTCGACGACACCGACCTGTATCGCCAGGTGTTCGCGCTGGCCGAGCGCAGCGCCGGCAAACCGCTGCCACGCGCGGTGCTGCCCGGCATCACGCTGGACAGCCCCAAGATCACCCGCACCCTCACCACCGCCTGGTTCGCGCAGCGGGTCAACGAGCGCTGGAAGCGCTGCATGGGCAAGTGAGCGCGCGCCTTGGCGCGCTACCGGCACTACGCACCGTCACCTCATTCCCCGCTCAGGCGACTGGTCAACACATCGCCGACAACCGGACCATGTTCCATCTCGCCGTCGCTGCCGCGTTGATATTTGATGCCGGCCCGACAGGCTGCGGGGTCCATTTCCCACACCCACCCATACAGGGCACGCCCCGTGCCGGGCGGCGAGCGCAGCGGCATGTTCATGCGCAAGCCATCGTCTCGGCCTCGGTCCAACCGGCACATCACGGTGCCGGCACCATCGTCTTCTGCGTCCGGGTCGGCCTCGTCCACATGGGTGATGGTGGCGATGATCGCGTTGGCGTTCACCAGTTGCTGCAACGCCTGTGGAAGATCGGCAAGCGGCGGCGCGGCGCGTCCAGCGGATGGCTCTTCGACGAACGCGTCGGCCAACGTCACCTTGCGGAAGTAGTATTCGCTGCGGCCAAGCGTTGTCGCGCCGTCCATGGCCGTTGCCATATCTGCCAGTTCGTCAGTGCGCAGCAGGAACAGGTCGGTACCCGAGCGCATCACCACCAGCTGCGCATCGTTGGCATCGCTACCGCTCGAGTCGCGGCGTAGCCGGATGTCCAGCGTCACGTGTTCGTCGCCCAATTCGGAGCGCGCGACTTCGTAGCGGCCCGAATAAGCGCGCACATCGGTGCGTGCAAGACTGCGATGATCGATTTTCCAGAACAGCAGGCGATATTGGCCGTCGGGCTCGAGCGCCAGCATGCGATGCCAGTCGATATAAGACGACAGGTACAGGCCATGCAGGTCGTTGGTGTTCTGTCGCTGGTTGAACAGGCCCTCGAAGGTGGAGCGCTGCTCTGCGGGCAACGCATCGCCATTGGTCGTGGGCGTCGCGGCGACGCTCGCCGGCCCGTCGACAGCGTCGCGAAGCCGGGTGTGCAACGCCAACGCATCGACCTTGTTGATCCGCAGCATCTGCATCGAGAACAACATCTGATCGATCTCGTAGACCTCGCCCGCAGCGAGTGGGCCGCACTCCGTGTGCGCGGCAGCCAGCAGCGCGGATGGGATCAGGGAATCGCAGGATGCCGCGTCGCAGACGTACTGGTTGAAGAAGTCGTCCAGGCTCCAGCTCAAGTCCCCGGTGGCTTTCGATACCGGGTCCAGGTAGGACACGTCCTCGTCGGTGGCGGTCAGCTTGCGGTAGTACACCAATGCGCCGAAGGGGGTGAGCGCAATCGGAATGCGCCGCACCGCGTCAGGCGGCGAGACGATCCAGCGATCCAGCACCGGTTGCCATTGCCGGGGGTCGATCAGCGCGAGTTGCACGCTGCCGTAATGCCCCAACCCTTGTTTGCGCCAGAGCTCAAGCAGACTGGCAGGCAGCACCGTCTCATACGTGGCGAGCAGGTCCGCCGGCGCGGGCCGCGTCTTGCGCGGCGGGTGCGCCTTGATGAAGGGGGACAGTGCCAAACGGCGGAACCAAGACATCAGACGGCCTCCAATCAACGTTGCGTGCGTTCAGCAAAAAATCGTGCCGCATGGTGATGCGTGGACCCAGAGAAGCGTCGTTCATGGCGGAACGTTCTCGTAGTCAGTGGCCGACCTATCATCGGCGCATGCAGGCCACGTCGGCAACCGCTCGATGCGCTCACCGGTCCGCTTTCTCGGCTGCGTCGCTCGCCGAAGCGGGTGCGGCCCGCCACAGGCGACAATAGCGCAAGCACGACTTCTGGCAGAGGCAGGCGCCGCGCCAGGCCGGTAGCATCGGGCGGTCGCGCTGGCCGTGGTTGCGCGCTCCCTTCGTCCCGGAGAATTCTGCATGCCCACCCTGTTGCCGATGCGGCACCTGTTCGCCGCCATCGCGCTGGCCGCCCTGCCCGCCATCGCCTGCGCGCAGGCCCCCAATGTCGGCGAGGCCGACTACGCCCGTGCCGAACGCCTGATCAGCTACGCCGCGCAGCCGCTGGTCGACCATGCCGCCACGCGCATCGACTGGCTGGACGCCACTCACGTGGCCTATGTCGATCACGATGCCAACGGCGACCGCCTGCTGCAATTGGACACTGCCACCGGCAAGACCGCGCCGCTGTTCAAGCCCTCCGCGCTGGCCGCCTCGCTCAACCGTCTGTTGAAGACCGGCGACAAACCGATCAAGGCCGACACGCTGGCACCGCGCGTCAAGCTCACCGCCGATGGTCGCTACCGCTTCAGCACCCGCGACACAGCGGTGAGCTGCGATGTACGGGCGCGGTGCAGCAAGGTCTACACGACAGACAAGCCGGAACCGGGCGTACTGTCGCCGGACAAGCGCAGCGAAGCGTTCATCCGAAACTGGAACCTGTGGGTGCGCGATCTGGCCAGCGGCCAGGAAACCCAGCTCACCCGCGATGGCGTGGAGAACTTCGGCTACGCCACCGACAACGCCGGCTGGCAGCACAGCGACCACGCCATCGTGGCGTGGTCGCCGGACTCGCGCAAGATCGCCACCTTCCAGCAGGACCAGCGCAAGACCGGCGACATGTACCTGGTCAGCACCAAGCTCGGGCATCCGGAACTGCAGGCCTGGAAATACCCGCTGGCCGGCGACAAGGACGTCACCATGATCGAGCGCGTGATCATCGACGTGCCCACGCGCAGCGTGCTGCGGCTGAAACTGCCGCCCGATCAGCACCGCTCCACGCTGTGCGACGACGTGAGTTGCTCGCCAGGGCTCTGGGACGATGTGAAGTGGGCGCCCGACGGCAAGACGCTGGCGTTCGTCTCCACCTCGCGCTTCCACAAGCAGGCGTGGTTCCGCATCGCCGACGTGGCCACCGGCGAGGTGCGCACCGCCTTCGATGAAACCGCCAACACCTATTACGAAAGCGGCCAGGTCGCCGCCAACTGGGCGTATCTGCCTGGCAGCAACGAAGCGGTGTGGTTTTCCGAACGCAGCGATTGGGGCCAGCTGTACCTCTACGACCTGTCCACCGGTAAACCCAAGCGCGCCATCACCACCGGTACCGGCAACGTCACCGAGTTGCTACGCGTGGACCCGGTCACGCGCACCGCGTGGTTCGTCGGCGTCGGCCGTACCCCGGGCGTGGACCCGTACTACCAACAGCTGTGGAAGGTGAGCCTGGATGGCGGCGAACCGGTGTTGCTCACGCCCGAGGTCGCCGATCACAGCATTGCGTTGTCGCCCGATGGCGCGCGCTTTGTGGATACCTATTCCACCTCGGTCACGCCACCGGTCACGCTGCTGCGCGATGCCGGCGACGGGCGCACCGTCAGCACCATCGCCACCGCCGATATCAGCCGCCTCAAGGCCGCCGGCTGGGTGCCGCCGGAGCCGATCACGGTCAAGGCGCGCGATGGCAAGACCACGCTGTATGGCTTGATGTTCAAGCCCACCAATTTCGACCCGACGCGCCGCTATCCGGTCATCGACTACGTCTATCCCGGCCCGCAGACCGGCTCGGTGCGCGGCCGCAGCTTCCTGGCCGGCCACGGCGACAATCAATCGCTGGCCGAACTCGGCTTTATCGTCGTCGCCATCGACGGTATGGGCACGCCGTGGCGCAGCAAGACCTTCCACGACACCTGGTACGCCAACATGGGCGACAACACCCTGCCCGATCAGGTGGCCGGGTTGAAGGAACTCGGAAAACGTTACCCGTGGATCGATCTGAGCCGGGTCGGCATCTGGGGCCATTCCGGCGGCGGCAATGCCTCCACCGGCGCGATGCTGCGTTATCCGGAGTTCTTCAAGGTCGCCTGGTCGGAAAGCGGCAATCACGACAACCGCGGGTATGAGGACGACTGGGCCGAGAAATATCACGGCGAACACATCGTCAACACCGACGGCACCTCCAACTACGACGACCAGGCCAACGCCGGCCGTGCCGGCAATCTCAAAGGCAAGCTGATGCTGGTGCACGGCACGCTGGACGACAACGTGCCGCCGTATCTGACCTTGCTGGTGGCCGATGCGCTGATCAAGGCCAACAAGAACTTCGACATGCTGATGCTGCCCAACGCCAAACATGGCTACGGCGATCTCACCCCGTATGTCACGCGTCGCCGCTGGGACTACTTCGTGCAGTACCTGCTCGGCGCCACACCGCCAGCGGAGTATCAGATGAAGCCGATGCCGAAGAACTGAGGCGGTCTTCGGCGCTCACCGGGTGCCATCGCGCCGAAGACATCCCTTCGGTGCGAAGACCGCATCTGTGCGTCCCAACGCGACGCCGATCGGCTTCGGGCGCGTTGCCTGCGAAGACGGCACCTCACCAACACGTGGATTATTTGGCGATGCCGCCGCCCAGCTGCTTGCTCAGGAACGCCAGCAGCTGCGTGTAGTACGCGCGGCGATGCGCCTCGGTGTAGAACCCGTGGCCTTCGTTCGGGAAGTACAGCGCCTCTACCGGAACGCCTGCAACTTTCAATGCGCGCTCCATGCGCTCGGTGTGCTCCACCGGCGCACGCTCGTCCTTGCCGCCTGCGGCAAGAAACACCGGCACCTTGATCTGCCTTGCCAATGTCACCGGCGAACGCGCCGCCAGGGTTTCGCGCGCGCCCAGCCAATCGCCGGTCCAGTTTTTGGCCCAGCGCGCATAGCGCGCCGTATCGCGCGCCATCATGTTCAGATCGTAGACGCCGACATAGCCGGCGGCGCAGCGGTAGAGCGTCGGTTCCTTGGCCACCCCCATCAGCGCCGCGTAGCCACCGTAACTGGCGCCGTAAATGCAGATGCGCGTGGCATCGGCAATGCCTTGGGTCGTGGCCCAGCGCGTGGCATCGGTGACATCGTCCTGCATGCGTCCGCCCCACTCCTTGGCACCGGCCTGCGTGAAGGCACGTCCGTAGTTGGCTGAGCCGCGATAATTGACACGCAGCACCGCATAACCGGCTGCCGCCAACACTTGGGTGTCGTCATCGAACTCCCACTTGTCGAACACACCGAACGGCCCGCCGTGCGGCATCACGATCAGCGGCAACGGCTTGCCGGGCTCGGAATGCAATGGTCGGGTCAGATAGCCATGCAGTTCCAGGCCATCGCGCGCCTTGAAACTCACCTGCTCCGTCGCAGGCACGCCATCGGGCGGAAACCATTCGCGGCGGCTGAACACACGGTCGGCATGCTTGCTCACCGTATCGAACAGATAATAGTCGCCGTTATTGCGATCGCTCCAGACATAGACCAGCACCAAGCGACGATCGCTGGTGGCCGAGGTGATATAGATCGCATTGCCATCGAAGGCTTTTTCCAGGCTGCGATACAGCTTTACGGTGGGTGCCTTCTCATCGAAGAAGCGGTTGCGTACCCGGTCACTCATGTAGCTCACACCGATCGGCGTGGTGCCGTCCAAGTCGCGCAGGATCCGGTATGGATCGACGGTGTCGTCATGCAACAGCGGCGCCGACTTGCTCGTCGCTGGATCCCACGCCACGACCACATTGCTGCCGGACGCCTGCTCCACCTCCAGATAGGCTTGCCTGCCATCGGCAGAAAACCCCAGCGGAAACTCGCGGTGCCGGCTGGTGGCCGAATCGTTGATCAACCGCCATGGCGCATCGTCGTTGTCGCGGTAATACAGTTTGCTGGTGTTTTCCACATCCGAGCCCTGCGCAAACCGGATGCGCCCCTGCTGGTCGGTCACAAAGCTCGCCCGACGCACCGGCGAGGTCGCCACGGTACTGCGCCGGCCTGTCTGGATATCCAGTTTATCGATGCGCACGCTCGGATCGCCAACGAACGGGATCGCCGACACCAGGATATTGCGCGGATCACCGGGCAAGGTATCGAGCATGAACGTGCCGGGCTCCAGGTCCATCTTCAGCTGTACGCCGTTGATATCCGGATTGGTGCCATACGGACTGGCCAACAGCCGGCCATTCTTGCCATCGGCATCGATGGCGTGCAGCTGGCCGATCGCCACTGGCTGATCGCGCGAGCCCAACTGCTGCGCCATCGACACCACGATGCGGTCGTCGCTGGCCCACCAGAAATCGTCCACCCCGCTATTGGCGCCACCGGTGACCTTTGCCGTGGCGACCTTGTCTTGACGCCGTACCACACCCAGCACGGTGCGATCTTCCAGCGGCATGGTGATGGCGTAGTAGGCACCGGTCGGCGAAATCTTGATCCGCTCGAACTGGTCGTTCTTGAGATACGGTGCCAGATCCACTGACTGCTGCTGCGCCTGCGCGCACAGCGGCAATGCGAGCACCCCTGCCATGGCAAGGGCCGCCGCCATCATCCAATCACGCATTGCTGCACTCCACGTCTTCCTTGGTCGCCCTATGGTGGCAAAGGCCTTGTAGCGCGTCCACCTCGGCCGGTAGCACTGCTTTGCACTGCGTTGTCACATGAGGCGGGCACATACCAGGTCCAACGAGCAGCAGCACACTCAGCCACCACCGCGCGCCCGTCCGCCCAACAAACCGATGCGCCGAAACCACATCTCCAGCGGCACCGTCACCAACGGCGGCAGCGCGGCCAACAGGCTCAGCCCCCAGGCCCACCACGGCCAGCGCAAACGCAGCGCGGCGATGATGCTGACCGCCACATAGAACAGGAACGCAGCGCCGTGCAGACGCCCGAATAGCCAGACCACGACATCGGTGGTCTGCAGCCCATATTTCAGCAACATGCCGAGCAGCAACCCGGCCCAGGTCAGGCCTTCCAGAAAGGCAGCCACTGCAAACAGCCGGCCGATCGGCGATAACGCAGAAGCAGAAGAAGCACGCATGCAACACTCCAGACAGACACGAATTGCCGCGACGCGATGGCGGCGGCGACGCCCGCTGGCAAGCGCATTTTACAGACCGCCTACCGCATCGCCAGCCCGCCGCGTTTGTTGGCGATAATGGCGCCCCTTGCATCAGTTGCCCTGCCTCCATGCGCTTACTTCTCCTACTCGCCTTGCTCGCACTGGCATGCCTGCCCACAACGTCGATGGCGCTGCAGTTGCAGGACGGCGATTTGTTGTTCGTCACCGCCGCACGCACCGGCCTGAGCGGCGCCATCGATGACGCCACCGCCAGGCAGGATGCGCCCAGCTTCGATCATGTGGCGCTGGTCGCCGGCGATGGCGACACCCAAGTGGTCCTGCATGCCGACGACAAAGGCTCGCGCCAGCAGGCACTGAGCGACTTCGTCGTCGACGCCAATGCAAAGCATCGCCAGATCAGCGTCTATCGACTCACCGAGGCCTATCGCGGGGCGATCCCGGCTGCCATCGCCCAGGCACGGCGCATGCTGGGCAAGCCTTACAACCAGACCTATGTGCAGGACGACGACAGCTATTACTGCTCGGACTTCATCGAACGCGCCTTCCGCGCGCAACAGGTCTTTGCGCTGCAACCAATGAACTTCAAGAATCCGCACACCGGCAAGATCTCGCCGTACTGGACCGATTTCTATCGCAGCAAGGGCATGGACGTTCCGCAAGGACTACCAGGCACCAATCCGAATGACATGGCACGCGCGCCTGCACTGCATTATCTCGGCCAGCTGAATTGAGCTTCCATGCGCAGTGATGTGCATGTCACGGCACCGTGCCTGCACTGGTTTCAACACAGGCTTGCATTGCATCGCCGCAGCATCTCGCACGTCCAGCACAAGGCGAAGTGAGTACACCCATCCATGCAGGCATCGGTCCGATAACATCAAACCACACGCAGCACACAGGCAAGCGACACCAACTTCAGGCCGCTCTGCATGACACTCACCCCCCAGGTTTCTGTTGGGATATGGCCACACCGGAAGGAGACCACGTTGAATCATGTACTGCGAGCGGCACTGCTCACCCTGTTATGCGCTGGCTGCACCAAGGCGCCGCCGGCGCACGTCGCAGGGCAACAGCCAACACCGGCAAAGGCTGAAGCGCCAGCGGCCACGGCGGTGGGCACGCAACGTGGCGATGGCAAGCCCTACGCAATGCTCGACAGCCAGGTCTGGGATGTGCCGGACCCATCCTCCGGGCGTCGCTACCAGGTGTTCGTCTCCTTGCCGCGTGGCTATGCGGACAACCCGCAACGTCGCTACCCCGTGCTCTACGTCACCGACGCCGATTACGCGTTTCCGGTGGTACGACAGATCGCACGACGCCTCAATGGCGAAGGCCCGGCGATCGAAGACTTCATTCTCGTTGGGCTGTCGTATGCAGTGGGCGAGGAGCCGATGCCCAGCCGCCGGCGCGATTACACCCCGACACTGGAGGATGGCCAGACTGCGCCGCCCAATGCCGCACACGGCGGCAGCGTCGCCTACGCAACCTACCTTCGCCAGTCTGTCCTGCCCTTCGTTGCCAACCGCTACCGCACCGACGAACGCAGACGTCTGTTTCTCGGGCATTCCTACGGCGGCTTGCTGGGTACGCAAATCCTGCTGGATACACCGCAGATGTTTTCCGGCTATCTCCTCGGTAGTCCCTCGTACTGGTACGGCCAGCATGCGCTCATCGCGCAGGAGGCGACCTCCGCATCCAGCCGTTCCGATCTGCCGGCAACGGTGTACCTGTACGTCGGCGAGTACGAACAAATGCGCTACCACCAGAACCACGACATGGTGACCGACGCGCAGGCGATGGTGCGGACATTGCGTTCCAGACACTATCCATCGCTTCACATCGAACTCGATGTGCTCAACGACGAAGATCACCTGAGCGTCGCACCACGTGGCATCACGCACGGGTTGAAGTCGCTGCTGGGGGTCACCGCACCACCTTGAAGCGGTGCACGCCGGCTTGGCGCCACCTTGCCATCTCGCACACATCGCAGGACCTAGTCTGCTGGTCGTACCTATCTACGTGCATGCGGGCAGGCCGTTGTGCTCAGGCTGCATGCAAGACCCTGCAGAGGTTCACATGTCGCTGATTCATTCGATCCTGATGGGCGCCGTCGCCGGCATGCGCTCGATGACCCCGCTGGCTGCAGTTGCCAATGCCGCACGCACCGGCAACCTGCCTGCCGACAATGGCGCACCGATGCTCCTGGCCAATCCGCTGGCGTCGGCCGGCATGCTCGCGCTCGCCGGCGGTGAATTGGCCGGCGACAAGATGAAAACCGCACCCGACCGTATCGTGCCCGCCGGCATGATCGCCCGCATTGCCACTGGCGTGATCGTCGGTGCGGCGCTGGCGCCGCGCCACCAGCGTGGAGTTGCCGCATTGCTGGGCGCCACCACGGCGGTGGCAGCGGCCTACCTCACTTTCAACCTGCGCATGCGCGCGATCGAGCGCTACGGCCAGACCAGCACCGGTGCCGTTGAAGATGCCATCTCGGTGGGAGCGGCGACGTTGATCGTACGTAGTGCCGCAAAGCAATAGAAGCGTGCACCGCGCTGGGGCCGCTGGTGGATGCCAGCGGTAACGCATCGCGTCATCGTCGTACTGTTGTCACTCAGGACCGGCATGCGCACGCTTGCGCACCCAAGCGTGCACGGCCACTGGACCCACTCCGCTACAGCATCAATGCTGTTGCATTGTCGGCATTTGACAGATCCACGCAAGAACAGCGCGCCGAACCTCCGGGTGACCGATTACCCAAGTACGCGGTAGGCACCAGGGTTTATGCGGGCCGATAAATGGCACAGAGTTTGTTGCCATCGGGATCGCGCACGTAGGCCAACCAGGTCGGCCCCATGCTGCCCTCTCGCAAGCCTGGCGGATCTTCGATGGAGACGCCGCCGGCAGCGACGGCGGTGTCATGGAATCTGTGCACCTGCTCCGGCGAGTCACAGGTAAAGCCGACCGTGGTTCCATTGCCGCACGTGGCAGGCGCGTTGTCGATCGGCTCGCTGACACAGAACATGCTGCCAGCATGCCGGTAGAACAACCGCGTATGGCCGGAGCCCGCCTGATTGACCATCGGTGCGGGTGCGCCGAAGACACGACCCAATACCGCATCGTAGAACGCGCGCGAGCGCGCGATATCGTTCGATCCCACCATCACATGATTGAGCATGTCGCGCTCCCGCCTACGTTAAGGACGTGCAGCATAGGCCAATCCATGCGAGAGGTTGCATCGGTAGCGCTGTTCAATCGCCACGCCCATGCGCTGCGTCCAGGTCCAGCTCCGGCCCGATCGGAACGATGCCGGTCGGATTGATCATGTCGTGACTCTGATAGTAATGCTGCTTGATATGCTGAAAATCCACGGTCTGAGCGACGCCCGGGATCTGGTACAGCTCGCGCAGGAATCCGGACAGATTTGGATAGTCTGCGATGCGACGCACATTGCATTTGAAATGCCCCACATACACCGCATCAAAGCGCACCAGCGTGGTGAACAGGCGCCAGTCCGCTTCAGTGAGGCGGTCGCCGCACAGATAGCGCTGCTGCCCCAGGCGCGCTTCGAGCCAGTCCAGGCTGTCGAACAACGGCACAACCGCCTCTTCATAGGCGGCCTGCGTCGTCGCAAAGCCTGCCTTGTACACACCGTTGTTGACGGTGTCGTACACGCGCGCATTGATCGCGTCGATCTGCTCGCGTAACGGCTCTGGATAAAAGTCGCCTTCTGCAGCGCCGACATCGTCGAAGGCGCTGTTGAACATGCGGATGATATCGGCCGACTCGTTACTCACCATGGTGTTGCGCTCGCGGTCCCACAGCACCGGCACGGTCACGCGCCCGGAGTAGTGCGGATCGGCCTTGAGATAGACCTCGTACAAATGCCGCGCATGATGGATCGGATCGTCCACCACGCCCGGGCCGTGCGCAAACGTCCAGCCCTGCTTGCCCATCAGCCAGTGCACGACGGAGATGTCGATCATCGACTCCAGACCTTTCAGGCGTCGAAAGATCAGCGTGCGGTGCGCCCACGGACAGGCCAGCGACACGTACAGGAGGTAACGCCCGGCAGCCGCCTGAAAACCGCCTTCCCCGTGTGGACCCGCACTGCCATCGCGCGTCACCCAGTTACGAAAACGCGATTGCGAACGTTCAAAACGCCCGTCGCTTTTGTCGGTGTCATACCAACCGTCCTGCCACTTGCCGTCGACCAACAGGCCCATGCGTTTGTCCTTCTGCAACGTTGAGAGATCACCGTAACGCAGACGATTTGGAGGCAGCGCGATGGTAGGGCGTTCATGGGCAAACACAGCGTTGCAGTGACCCTGCACGCCTATGGGCAGCAGGCGTGGATCGGCCAGCAGTGCAGGACGAATATCCGCCGAGGTCGACAATCTACTAAAAGTAAGTTACTAATGGTAAGTCATTGCCACCGAGCGAATTCATGCACACCTTGATCGTCGTTGCACACCCGGACAGCCAATCACTGACCCATGCGGTTGCCGACCGTATTGCCGATGGGCTCGCCACGTCCCAGGCCGGGCACACGGTCGAAATCGCCGATCTGGCGGCGGAAGGATTCGACCCACGCTTCACTGCGGCGGACATCGCCCTGTTCCAGAAAAAGGCGCCGGCACCGGCAGACGTCGCCGCCGAACACGCGCGGCTCGATCGGGCCGACGCACTGGTGTTGGTCTATCCGATCTACTGGTGGTCGTTTCCTGCCTTGCTCAAAGGCTGGATCGACCGAGTGTTCACCAACGGCTGGGCCTATGCGGAATCGGAAAACGGCAAAGTGATGAAGAAGCTGCAGCGCCTGCAGATCCACCTGGTGGCTGTGGGCGGTGCGGACGCAGGGACCTTCGCTCGCCACGGCTACGACCAGGCGATGCAGACGCAGATCGACCACGGCATCTTCGATTACTGCGGCGCACCGGTCGCGACATCGCAGTTTCTGCTTGCCTCCGACCCTGGCTTTCCGGCGGCGCATCTGGAGACCGCATGGGCGATTGGCCGTAAGCTGTTTGCCGAACATTGCCCAAGCGCCGCAGAGTCCCGATGAGTTCACCGCCCGATGGATCGCCACGTCGCCGCCTGCCCAGGGAAGAACGCACGCGTCAGCTTCTGGCAAAGGCATGGCAACTGATCGGCGATGAAGGCACCGATGCCCTGACGCTGGGCAGGCTGGCCGACGCGGCTGGCGTGACCAAACCGGTGGTGTACGACCACTTCGGTACCCGCAACGGGCTGTTGGCCGCGCTCTACCAGGATTACGACGCGCGCCAGACGGTGCTCTTCGACGCCGCCGTCGAGGCCGCTGCGGCGACCCTGCAGGACAAGGCACGCGTCATCGCCACCAGCTACGTCAATTGCGTGCTGACCCAGGGACGCGAAATCTCCGGCGTCGTCGCCGCCCTGACCGGCTCCCCGGAACTGGCCGCCGTCAAAAAGCAATACCAACACGCCTTCATCGCAAAGTGCGCAGCGCTGCTGGCGCCTTTTTGCCCCTCCTCCGGCATTTCGTCAGCCAGCCTATGGGCCATGCTCGGCGCTGCCGACGCACTCTCCGATGCCGCCGTTACCGGCGATCTCAGCGAAGCGCAGGCGCAACACGAACTGCAGGCGATCATTCTGGGCATGGTCGAGCGAAGCGGTTAACGCAGCCAGGACAATAAGGAAATTGCCGGCCACGTGAGCCGTCACTGGAACGCTGGATTGACCTGCATGGCATTCCCCAACGCACGACGCATTGCAACGTCTTCAACTCCGCAATGACCACCGGCTGTTGAAGCCCAAGACATGCAACGGCAAGGCAACACACGTTGCCTTGCCGATGATTGGCGACGCACGCTATCTGGCGATCACCGAGGTGCCGGACGGCACCATGTAGCACGCCTGCGCTTTTTTGCAGGCATCGGCGTTGAGTTCGGCAATCTGGCTGGCCAAGTACTGCTCGGGCGTCAGACCCATGCGATTGCGATACGCGTTGTCGGCATCGGCCTTGGCAACCTGTTCCTGCTCACGCTGCCGCTCTGCGGTTGTCGCCTCCACCAACGTCTTGACACGCTGCTGCTGCGCAGCAGTGAGGTTCATCTGCTGCAACACATCCGGATTGGGGCGCGCGCGGCCTAGCGTGATGTTCTGGATCTGGATCGGCAGGCCTTGCTGCTTGACCAGCGCACTGACGTTCTGGGTAACCGAATCGTCGATCTTCTTTGCGGTATCCGGGTCGCTCATCATCTTGGTCATGTCGTAGCGCTTGACCTGATCGCGCACGATCGAGGCGTACTGGCTGGCGACATTGTTCTTGAACCAGTCCTGCCCGAAACCGGACAGCAGCAGTGCTGGCGCCGTGATCCGGTATTGGATCTGGGTGGAGAAATCCAACAGGATGTTGTCGCTGGATGAGAAATCGTCGAACGCCACCTGCACGGTCTGCGGTGTGACATCCACATACGACGCAGAGGTGGTTACCCATGTATACGTGCGCCCAGGATCGCGCACATCGTCCAGACGGATGCCGCCTTTACCGAAGAACATGGGCTTATCCACCAGTACCGCCTGTTGACCCGGATCGGGTGAAACCACGGTACACGCACAGAGCAAACCGGCCAGCGCAGTGGCCAGCACAACCGTCTTCATCGATATCCCCTTGTATGGACGGGCAGCATGCCCTTCCGGTGTATTGCGAAAGATTAGCCAATCCTTGGCGCGATCGCATCCAGCTTGCCGCCCCTTCCCCCGCGTTTCAGGTGGCGGCACGCAAGGCGCTTCACACCGGCGCTCACAGGCGATCGCGCCGCAGGCACAGCATTGGATCTGCCGCCCCCCACAACCCAAACAGAGACGCCAGCCGCGCCGGAGTCCCCGCCAGCGCCGGCCCGGCCTGACACGCCATTGGCGCCAACGCCCCTGCATCGGCGAAACTAGCCGTAGCCGAGGGCTCCGACCTGCTGCGTCAGGGTCAGGCCACTGCCCTCACCGGCCCACGCTCCGTTGCGGACTGCCAGCGGCCTTCGCCGCACTCGCTTCGCTTTCCACCGCTCTTTTCCGGATCCATCTTGAACACCAACGCCCCGCCCCCGCCCGCCGACGACCTGCCCCTGACCGACCGCCTGCGCGTGGCGCTGGACCTGCTGGAAGCCATCGATGCCGACCGCAGCGTGCTCGATGCACTGCCCGAGGCCGACCGCGTGCGGCTGCACCAGGTGGTGGCCAAGGTCTATCACCCCGAACCGAAGGCGCGGCGGCAGCTGCTCAAGCAGCGCGAGCGCGAACGGCATCAGGAAAAAGTGCGCAAGGCCGAGGCGCTGCTCGAACAACGCGGCATCCGCGCACTGCGGCGCAAGCCGGTATTCAGTACCCCGAACGTCTTCCCGCCGCATGCCGCCGGCCTGCACGACGCACACAACGGCGAGAACGCCACCGCCGCGCCGGAGCCCACGCATTCGCCGGAGTTGCGCCACTGCTATGTGTGCAAGCAGAAATTCACCCAGCTGCACCACTTCTACGACCAGATGTGCCCGGTCTGCGCGGAGCTGAATTTCTTCAAGCGCACCGAAACCGCCGACCTGCGCGGACGCGTGGCGTTGCTGACCGGCGGCCGGGTCAAGATCGGCTACCAGGCCGGCCTGAAGTTGCTGCGTGCCGGTGCCGAATTGATCGTCACCACGCGCTTCCCGCGCGATTCGGCCGCCCGGTATGCGCAGGAACCGGACTTCGCAGAGTGGGGCCATCGCCTGCAGGTGTTCGGCCTGGATCTGCGCCACACACCCAGCGTGGAAGCGTTCTGCAGCCAGTTGCTGGCCACCCGCGAGCGGCTGGACTTCATCATCAACAACGCCTGCCAGACCGTGCGCCGCCCGCCGCAGTTCTACGCGCACATGATGGCCGGCGAAACCGCCGCGCTGCATAAGTTGCCGGAGACCGTGCGCAAGCTGGTCGGTCATTACGAAGGCCTGCGTACGCCCGAGCTCTTGCGGGAAGCCTCGGCCACCGCACTGCCGGCCGTGCACGGGCGTGGCCTCGCCGATGCCGACGGACTCACCCGCGCCGCCGAGCTGTCGCAGGTGGCGCTGCTGGACGACGAGCTGGTGGGTCAGCAGCATCTGTTCCCCGATGGACGCCTGGATCAGGATCTGCAACAGGTGGATCTGCGCGGGCGCAATTCGTGGCGCCTGCTGCTGGCCGAAGTGCCCTCGGTGGAGCTACTGGAGACGCAACTGGTCAACGCCATCGCGCCTTTCATCATCAATGCGCGCCTGAAGCCGCTGATGCTGCGCACGCCCGAGCGCGACAAGCACATCGTCAACGTCTCGGCGATGGAAGGGCAGTTCTACCGAAACTTCAAGACCACCCGGCATCCGCATACCAACATGGCCAAGGCCGCGTTGAACATGATGACGCGCACCTCGGCGGCCGATTATCAGAACGACGGCATCCACATGAACAGCGTCGACACCGGCTGGGTGACCGACGAGGATCCGGCCGACATCGCCGCACTCAAGGTCAAGGAAGAACGCTTCCATCCGCCGCTGGACATCGTCGATGGCGCCGCCCGCATCGTCGACCCGATCATCCACGGCTTCAACACCGGCGAGCACGTGTGGGGGCAGTTCCTGAAGGATTACGCGCCGACGGATTGGTGAGGGGTGGTACTGGGCCACGCATCCAGCACAGATGCGTGGCGCATGCTGGCAACCCGGATGCGCCACGCATTGCAGTGATGCGCCAACAGGATCGCGTGGTGAATCAGCGCCGACGCGACGGCTCGCATCCCACGCCATCATGATCGCGATCCAGATGTGGGCCATATCCTGGATCGCCACGCCGCACCGGTGCAGCGCCAGCTGCGCGAGCTTCTGCGCAATTGCGGAAGACCGCCCCGGCCGACGGAATCCACGGGGACCGATCAAGCGGCTCGGCCGCGGTCGTCGGTTTGCCGTCGCCACTGGCGGAGCGGTGACAGTGATAGCCACCGTGTTTGCGGTCGTTGTGGCAGCCGTGCTTGTTCAATCCACCCGGATGCGCGACAGCCACAGGAGTAACCCAGGCAATCGCGGCGATACACGTCGCCAGCAATAACCGGCGTGACAGCATGCGATCGAGCATCCGAGAGTGGCCATTGCCACTCGTGCAGCGCTTGCGCTGCACCTGTCTTATTTCTGCTGCGGCGATGGGCTGCAATTACTTGCAGTCTTTGGCCACGGGCGCAACATCCACAGGGCTGACCTGACCATTCGCATCCACACGGTTGACGGCCAGCGTGCAAACCGAGCTACGAAAATCCAGGTTCAAGGCCACCTCGTAATCTGCGCCAGGTTGCGGAACAAACGTGGAAGCAAGCAATGCGCCGCAGCTCCAGCCACTGTGGTAACCAGGCGCCTGACTCCAGTGCGCCGGCGAGCTTGCACCAGCTTCCACAACGACCGGCTTACCGGGCTCGATCATGTATTCCTTGTAGAACGGCTTGGAGCCGATCATCTTCCGGTCGCGCAGATGACGCGTGCTCTCCGTCTCCGGGATGCCGATCGCCTCATTCTTCACCGAGCCCATCAACGAACCGAAAGCGCTTTTGAGCGAACCGGACGCGCGCACCTTCTCGCCATACTTGGCCGTACACACCGCATCCTTGTACAGCACGATGCCAACGCCGTTTTGACCAAACATCCGGATGCGCGCGCCGGCACCATCGGCTGGCGAGGGCGCAGGCTCTGCGGCCATGGCCGGCATCGCAGCCGCCAGAGACAAGACCAGTAATCGACTCAATGTGTTCAACGCACTCTCCACTATCGCAATCCAGTGATTCCATTGAGCTTGCAGTAGCGGCGCGACGTTGCAGTTCTTGATCACAGACGACGGCCTGAGATGGAAAGTGCGCAGCAGCGCACGAACGGACATGCTGCTCCGCGCCAAGCGGCACGCGTCCCGCCCGGCGCTTCACGCTTACGCGGTTGCCCACACCACTGGCATGATGACGCCTGGACGTTGACCACTGCCGCAGAGGACGCACGGATGTCACAACACGCCATCGAGGACTTCATCGAGCACTGCATCCATCTGGTCGATCGCAGCACCGTGAGTGGCGCGCACAAGGCAGCGCTCATGCGTAGCCTGCTTCGGCTACAGGCGCGTTACGACACCGGCCTGACCTGGTTCCGCATGCACACCGAGCTACTGCGCCATGGCGTGCTGGTGCGTGCAGCGGCCGAGGACATCGACGACGCGGCCCTGCGCGCGCAGGCCCTGGCCGCCGAAGCACCGGGTTGGCTGGAGGACGCGCAGGGCGCGGTCTACCTGGAGTGGCAAGGCCAGGCACGCATGGTCTACCGCCAAGCAGACGCCGGCCAAACGCTGCCGCTGGCAGCCGTGTTCGGCGACCTGTTGATGCTTGCCGACCAGGCCGATGACAGCGCGCTGTTCACCGACTGCTATGGCCTGTTGGTCAACGGCTGGCTGGACGAGACCTTCGACGCTGCCGACGGGATCGCCCCCACCCTGGATGGCCTGCTCGCTTCCGACACGCTGCACTCCCTCCGTGCGCTGGCTGCACAGCGCGGGCTCAAACCTCGGCGTGGCGCGCCCGAGGACCTGGCCCTGCCGCGGCTGGCCGATAGCGTCGGCGTCGGTGAGATCGAGCGCGAAATGGGTTTGCGTTTTTTCCTGCAACCCAAGCGCACGCCAGCCGCCTTACGCACAGCGCGTGACAAGGCCCAACGTCAGCAGGTGCGTCTGCGCGAGCTGCTCCCGCAACTGGTGGAGCAACACCTCGGCACATCGCTGCGCGCTGCTGGCTGGTCTGCTGTCACGGTGGAAGCAAGCCATCATTGGCAATGGATCCGCGACCACGATGGCAGCCGTCACTGCCTGTGGGCCAGCTATGACCCGGCCCTGGGCGAGCTGATGGTCCAGGCAGGGCTGCAGCATGCGCGCCTGCTGGCCTGGCAGCAGCGTGCGGCAACCACGCAGCTGCATGACCTGCATTGCATGGCTAGCGCGACAACCTTCCTGGGCAAGGAGATCCTGGACAGCGCAGACGTGGGCGCCTACGGCGGCTGGGCGCTGAATCCAGCCCATGGCGACGCCGTGTTGAGCGCTGCGCTGGCCCGTCTGGCGACTGCCCTGCCCACGCTGGATGCGCACTATTTTGGGCGCATTGCCGATCAGTTGACTGGCCCCTGGTTCCAACGCTCCGCCGATGTTTGGCTGCAGCTGCTGGAACACGGCAACGACAACGGCGTGGTGCCGCCTGAGGTGATCTTCGCCAGCCCGGACAGCGTGCTGCTGGCATTCGTGTTCTTCCACCTGGAGTGCGGCGAACAGACACGTGCCAACGCCTATGTCGAACAGTTACGCCAGCGGCTGGCCGCACGCGCCCGTCCAACTGCCTGGCATCGCCAGTGGCTGGCGCCATTTCTGCAGCAATGGGAGCATGGGGAACGCACTGTGCCCATGCCACCGGTGCTGCACGTGCTGCTGCTCAATCAACTGCGCACCAACGATGGCGCCTGATTGCAGCACGACCACGTCGATACGACGCTGGCGCGGCCCATCCGTGTACCGAGGCCTTGCAGGTCTGCCGTTTACTGCCGCAAGCGGCGGCGCCGCGCAGGCAACGCGGTGCCGGATATCCAAGGCCTTGTCAGCTTGCAGTGCCGGCAGGGCTCAGGCGTCGCACACAGCCTCTCAATAGCGTAGCGCCTCCGCCGATGGTGCAACCGGCGCAAACCGCGCAGTGCTGAAGTCATGCAGCAGCCGAACCACCTGCTCGCCCTGCTCGGGATAGCGCCGAAAATCGCTTTTGCGTAGCCGATACAGACAGCCCCCGCGCGCATACACCAGGTCACCGCCATCCCAATCGGCCCAGTCGGTGCCGGGCAACTCCACCAGCACGACGCCATCGCGGTCCAGCACGCGATGATCCAGCGCATAGCACGCATCGTTCTGGCGCCCCACGGCATGCAACAGCGATTGCAGCCGACGCCCGCCACTGCCGTCCTTCTCCCACACGCGTGGGCGCGTGAAACGGTAGAGCACTCCGCTTCGCAAACCGCCGCGTTCGCCCTCACCGCTGTCGATCGTTCGCCAACCATCGCGTTGCCGCAGCATGCTGTCGATCGGCTCGTCTTCGCCGCCGCCAGACCATTGCCCGAACGGCCGCACCGTCATCCCATGCTTCAGGCGGAAGCCGGTCGGCAGTGGAAACGGCTCGCGGCCTGCATGCGGGCGATGATTCAACAGCAACGTCTGCTCGTCCTCGAACACACCACCGCCACCCCACGCATCCCCCTTGGGCCATAGCGCCAGCGCGGTGAAGAACGGTGGGCGCGACAGCGCTGTCCAGGTCCCGAAATCTCCCTTGTGCTTGGCTGCGAAATACACCAGCAACCGGCCCGACGGAGACAGGTCGCAACGTCGCTCGTAGATGCGGCCCTTGAACCACTGCCCATGCTCGAACGTATCGGTGCGCAAATCCCAAGCGATCAACTGCACCTGCTTGGTGGGCCCACGACGAAAGATCACCCCGGTTCCCCCCTCGCGCGCCAGCAGCGCATACAGCCGCGTGGCCGGGGCGAACCTGTCGTCCAGGTGCGATGTTGATTGCATCTGCGTCCTCCTTGGATTGACGTTGCCCATGCACTGATGGATTTCAGCCGCAGCTGCCTGCAGGCCGCATCCATCGCAGCCACAACGCGGTATCGTGCCGATTATCGAGACCCGGCAGCAGAGCGCAAGGTCTCCGGCGCAGGCATCACCAGGTCGCGCCCTGGCGTATCGCACACGCGTTGCCTGCTGACAGGCGCTTGTCGCCTTGCGGATTATCCTTGGCCCCGCAAGCCGCCCTCTCTTCCGCCTTCCGCGAGGAACCGCATCTGAGCAAGGTCACCCGTCGTCAGTTTCTCGAGGCCGGCCTCGTGGCCCTGGCCACAGCGGGCGTGCTCGGCGCCTGCACCACACAGGACACCACCATGCAGACACACTGGACGCAATGGCAAGCGAAATGGCGCTGGATGGAAGCCATCGCCCGCAAGCGCCACTGGCAGGTGACGCCGTTGCTGATCGCCCCGCCGGCAACCGAACGTCAACTGCTCACGCTCGAAGACCGCCACCGCATGCCGGTCCCCACCCAACTGCGCCGCGTGCTGCGTGAGTTGTCGGCGGAGGTGAGCTTCGGCTGGTACGTGCCCTCGCATCTGCGCGCGATGGAACAGCAAGACCTGCCGTCCATGAGCTGCAACCGCGACGCGGTGTGGAGCCTGACCCATATCGACACGATGGCCCTGCCCATCTTTCTGGACTGGAAGCAGGAACTGGCCGATCGCGACCTGTCCGAAGCACCCAACAGCCCTGCACTGTGGGAACACCAGTTCGCCTTCTACACCCTCATCAATGGCGACTGGCTGACCATCGACACCACGCACCCGGATCCCGCCAGGCAACCGGTGCGCTATTTCTCGCACGAGCTGGAAATGCTGCACGGCCTGGCGCTGGCACCGGATTTCTTCAGCTTCATCACCCAGATGTCGGCGCTGGGCATGGCCGGCACCGAATGGGCCTCGTGGATGCGCTTCGGCAATGGCCAGAAAAACGACACGTTCTACCTGGATGCCGGCAGCGAGGGCGCCAAGGCGTGGCTGGCCTGGCTGCAGCGCGACCCGGCACAGCCAGACAACGACACGCCGCCACTGCCGGTAGTGGAGCGCAGTGCGGCCGATCGCGCATTGCTGGACGCGGCACGCGCCAACTCGCTCGCGGGTATCGAGGCGGCATTGCTGGCAGGCGCCGTGCCCGACTGCACGCCGGACAGCGACTGGCTGAGCGAGCACATCGCGTCGGATCAGGAATTTTCCACCGCCATCAATTACGCCACCCGGCACGACAACACGGCCATGATCGCGCGCCTACTCAAGGCCGGCGCAACGCTCAACACGCGGTTGCTACCGCTCAATACCGCAGTCAAACACAGCACGCTGGCCACCGTGCGCTGGCTCATCGCCAACGGCGCACGCGTCGACGGCTGGGCGAACCAGCGCTATTGGCCGCTGCACGATCTGGTGGTCACCCGCGGCCCGATCGCTGCCATGACGCGCACCCAATACCGTCAGCACCTGATCGACAGCCTCAGCATCGGCAACCTCGACTTACTGGATGCAATGATCGCGAACGCCAAGGACGCGGAGACGCGCGAACGCTATCTCGCCGCCAAGCACGCGTTGCAGCAGGCCAGCCAGGAGGCGGTGAAAGACGTCGACAGCAAGCTGCGCAACCACCTCAGCCTGCAGGACTATCTGGACATGCTGGAGGCACTGCTCGATGCCGGCGCCGACCCGGACGCACGCTGGGACAACGGCACCACCATGCTCGGCTGGGGCGGCGTCGCCACCGCACGCGTGCTGCTGGCGCACGGCGCCGATCCCAACGTGCGCGACATCCACGGCACCACGCCGCTGCACACCGCCAGCACCGGCGAAAAGGTGCGCGTGCTGGTTGCCGGCGGCGCCGATATCAACGCGCGCGCCATCGCGCAGAACCCCGACGACTCGCTGCACTACACTCCGCTGCAATCGGCACTGCTGTCCCACACGCTCGACAGCGACAGCCCCATCACCGCGCTGCTGGAATTGGGCGCCGATGCCACCCGCACCGCGGCCGATGGGCGTTCGTCGCTGGCCTATTGTTTCCAGCCGGACCTGGTCCGCCTGATCATGGCCAAGGGACTGGACCCGCTCGCCCTGCAACCGGGCCAACAAACCCTGTTGCACAACCTCACCTCCCGTCACTGGTTACCGCGCCACACGTTTCCGAAGGAAGTGGCTTTTCTGGATTTTCTGCTGAGTCTGGGGATCGACATCAACGCGCGCGATGCCACGGGCCGTACCATGTTGCACTACGCCGCCGCGCATGAAAGCGACGACCAGAGCATGCCCAATTACCGGCTGTTACTGGAAAGAGGCGCTGACAAGACCATCAGAGACAACGATGGAAAACGTGCTGCCGACTTGCTTGCGACCTCGTTACAGCCGGTGCGCGAAGTGCTGCAGTGAGCATGCTGTGCGGGGCTGGTGCGTGATAACCCGCAGACAGCCATCCTCGGCCCGTTGCTTACCGCATTGATGATTCGATGCCCGCCGTCTTGCGGTGGCGTGCATGGCGCACCCGCATGCCAGCGCGCCATGCACTGGTCATCGGTGATGCGTAGCGAACGCCGAGCTTGATTGCACTTCCATTGCCCGCTACCGATCGCAGTCCCGATGATCGATGCCATGCGATAATGCGGTGCTCTCCAGACGCTCGCAGTGGGACGCAATGGCATCGAAGACGCAGCATCGGCGACGCACGACTGGCATCTGGATCGCGCTCCTTCTCGGCATCGCAGCGACGGCCGGCGTGCAGGCGCGCTCGGTCACCGTCTCCAGTCCTGATCGCACGATCGTGGCGGTGCTCAGCGACGACGACGGCGCGCTGCGCTACAGCGTCGCTGCCGATGGCCAGGCGGTGCTGGCGCCATCGCCGCTGGGCATCCGCGTCGACGGCCTGGAGCTTGGTGAGACCACCCGCATCGGCAGCGTGCAACGCGGCTCCAGAAATACCCGCTACAGGTTTACCGGCGGCAAGGCCATGGCGATCGATCGCGCCAACACCGCCACGGTGACGCTCAACGCGCACGGCCGCAGCTTCGCCGCCGACCTGCATGTGGCCGACGATGGCGTGGCCGTGCGCCTGCGCCTGCCCGCGCGCACGGGCACGACCGTCGAGGCCGACCGTTCCGGCTGGACGCTGGCCGAGCACGACCCACCGGTCTGGGCCACCGCACTGCTGCCTGATTCCGAGAATAGCTATACCACCCAGTCCCTGGGCAGCCTCGGCGCTGGACGCTACAGCTTGCCGCTCACCGCGCACAGCAAGCGATTCTGGATCACCTTGAGCGAGGCGGCAGTCGTCGATTACGGCGACCTGGCCATCGAGCGCAGTGCCAATGGCGGCCTGTCCGGGGTGCTGTATGCCGACCCCAAGGGCTGGCACACCGATGCGGCGATCGTGCAGCCGTGGCGGGTCACCATCATCGCCCGCACACTGACCGACCTGGTCAACACCACGCTGGTGCAGAACCTCAACCCGCCGCCATCGCCCGGCCTGGCCGACGCAGCCTGGATTCGCCCCGGCCGCTCGACCTGGCAGTGGCTGGCAATCGCCGAGCCGCACGAGGACGACCAGCGGCAGTGGGTCGATTGGACGCATAGCCTGGGCTTCGAGTACTACCTGGTCGACGATGGCTGGCGCGCGTGGAAGCGGCCCTGGCAAACCCTGGCCGACACCGCCCGTTACGCCCGCAGCCAGGGCATTGGCGTCTGGTTGTGGGTGCATAGCCGCGAGACGCAGGATGCCGCCCAGCGCAAGGCGCTGCTGCGGCAGATCGCCCAGACCGGCCTGGTCGGCATCAAGGTCGACTTCCCCGGCCCGGACGACCGCCAATGGTCAAACTGGTACGCCGACATGGCGCGCGATGCCGCCGCCGAAAAGCTGATGGTCGATTTCCACGGCTCTGCCAAACCCAGCGGGACCGAACGCACCTGGCCCAATGTCCTCACCCGCGAAGCGGTGCGTGGCCACGAATGGCACATCACCCGCTACAAGCGCGTACTGGCCGCCGAGCACGACACCATCCTGCCGTTCACCCGCTACGTCGTCGGCCCCGCCGACTACACCCCGACCGTGTTCGAGCCCAAGGAGCTGGTCGGCAACAGCTGGGCGCACGAACTCGCCCAAGCGGTGCTGTTCACCTCGCCCTTCCTCGCGATGGGCGGGCATCCGCAGAGCTATCTGGCCAATCCCGCGCGGGATGTCCTCAAGCGCGTGCCGGCGACCTGGGACGAAACCATCG
Source organism: Xanthomonas sp. 3058 (assembly GCF_014199765.1). Taxonomy (NCBI): domain Bacteria; kingdom Pseudomonadati; phylum Pseudomonadota; class Gammaproteobacteria; order Lysobacterales; family Lysobacteraceae; genus Xanthomonas; species Xanthomonas sp. 3058. The sequence goes on from NZ_JACHOF010000028.1 coordinate 48,300, forward strand.
TGCTACCCGGCAGCGCACCGGGCAAGGTGGCCGCGATGGCCAGGCGCCATGGACGCGACTGGTTTATCGCAGCCATCAACGGAGGCGACACCACGCCGATGACGCTGACGCTGGATTTCCTCAAGCGCGGCCACTGGACCCTCACCGAACTGCGCGACGTACCTGCCCGCCCGGATGCCTGGTGACCTGCCCCCACTGAGCCGTACCAGCTGAAGCTATAAAGTCCGTGCCCCCAAGAGGACGGACATGAAGAAGAACAGATTCAGCACCGAGCAGATCATCGGGTTTATCAAGCAGGCCGACGCGGGCATGGCCGTGGCGGAGT
>NZ_JACHOF010000029.1:0-48446 GCF_014199765.1 Xanthomonas sp. 3058
GTCGTGGTGGCGCTCCCGTGCAGAACCTGGCCCATAGTGCTTCCTTCCATTTGAGGGAAAATAATGCACCATCAAAACCTGGGATCAAACACCTAATTAAAACGGGCGGAGCTATTCATTCCGATATGGTTTTAAGCCGCCTAACTCCACTTGCCTAGACGATTTTCCGGTGCACGATGGTCTGAGCAGGTCTGAGGCAGACATATTTCGCCACTTGCCTGGCAGGCTTCGCGTATTGCCTGACGTCGCCCACTCGTACTGATGCTCTGCCATAGAATGGCGTGGAGCTTCTCAACTGCGTCCTTTGGAATAGGGCTAGACGGAGTGCGCTGGCAACGGCTTGACGAACACGCCGGAATTTCGCCCTCGGAGAGCGGCTGGGACTCAGACATGATCGAGTATCCATTCGTTTTCGACCACGCTGGCCAACGCTATATGCTTTATAACGGTAACGATTACGGCCGCAGCGGATTCGGGCTTGCAGTGCTCGAAGGCGATGAGTTCCATGCACCGTCGGTGTCCAGCCGGTAGTCGCTGGCTGCTGCTTGTGAGCGCCGCCTAATCCTCTAGCGTGTCCTGCATGGAATCAACGCCGGCGGGCCACTCCAGCAGCATCGCGGGCGGCAATTGCATGCGGCGGCATGCGCGCGCCGAGAGGCCATCGCGTAGTGCAGTGCGAAAGAGTGGCGACAGGCTGCGCATCAGGCGTGCCGATGCACGCGCCTGCGCGCGATGCGTCGCGGTGCGACCGAGCATGTCGCTGGCCCAGCCCGGCAACAAGGCCGTGCCGGCGCCGAGGAAGACCCCACGCGACAACCCCGCTGCCGGCACCGGCAACTGGATGCTGGTGAGGATGCCGAGCACTTCGCGCGAGCGTGCGTCCATGCGCAGTTGCCCGCGCAACTTGGCGAAATAGGCGTCCACCTGGGCTTCGCTGGCGGGCACATCGGCGGCGCCCAGTGCTTCGGCCACGCGTCTCGCTTCGTCGTAATAGCGGTCGGCGATGGCAGTCGGCACCTGCCGGCAGTAACGTCGGCAGCCCTGCAAAAAACCATAGGCCTCGGTGACGTGCACCCAGGTCAGCAACGACGGATCGTTGGCGTCGTACGGCACGCCGTCGGCGGTGTGGCCGCGAATATGCGCATGGATGCTGCGCACCCGGGCGATCAACTGCTCGGCTTCGCCGCGTGGGGCGTACGTGGTGCCGGCAACGAAGTTGGTCGTGCGCCGCAGGCGCCCCACCAGGTCGGCGCGAAAGTTGGAATGGTCGTAAACGCCGGCCAGCGCGCGCGGGTGCAACAACTGCAGCATCAGCGCGCACAACCCGCCGGACAGCATGCCGGGGAATTCCGAATGCATGCGCCAGGTGACACTGTCGGGGCCGAAGATGCCGGGGTCGCCCAGTGGCTGGTCGTATTCGATGGTGCTCTGGCCACGCGGGAATGCGCCCAGCACCCAGCGGCGGATCTGTTCGGCGGCGGGGGCAGCGAGGGCACGCATGACGGTAGACATGGGCGCAATGATATCCAGCCACGCGCAAACGTCGTGTGCTGGCGGTGGCCTCCTGGCGGCTCACGCCGATCGCATCATGCTCCGCATATCGGTCACGCCCCCTGTCGACGCAGTGCCGGGTGTGCAGTGCAGCAAGAACGCTGCGGTGGCGCGCACGCAGTTCGGCGTCCGCAGCGGCAAAGCACCTGAATTCAGCGTTTTGTGCGCGGGTGCGCAGGATTCGCCGCCATCGGCTTGCCATGGGCATTGCCAAGCGCAGCGAAAGTGCTAGAACTAGGGCTGTCCGATCGCCACACCTGCACAGCGTGCCGTGGCAGCGGTCGCTCCAGGGGCACCGGCAGCCGCCAGTGCAGCAAGTCGTTCGTACCAGCCAACCGTCGGGAGCTTGTCATGATCGCTTTGTTCCAAGGTTTAGGCCTGCTATTGCAGGACAACGCACTCCATCGGCGCTCTTTCGACGAGCAGGTCGCCCACTGGCGCGAGACGACCGACGAGCAGCTCGACGAAGAGCTCAACCTGCTCAAGGTGGCGAAGAAACAGTGGGTGATCGCCTCCATCATCGGCTGGCAGGCGATCTCGCTGGTGCTGCTGGGCGTGATTACGCACCAGCTCTGGCAGAACGACTACCACCTCACTTTCAGCCGCGTGGTGATCATCTTCACCTCGTGGGCATCGATCCTGTTCGTCATGTGGTACATCGCCGACCTGTTCGACCACAGCGCCGGTTTCGAGCGCTGGCTGCGTGCCTTCAACAGCCGCGCGCGGGTGACGCCGGATGCCGACTCGGTCGAGTGCGTTGCCGATGCATTGGACATGACGCGCCGCTACCCGGAAGTGCTGCGCTACAAGCAGGAAGTGACCTCCAAGCGCGAGCTGCGCCACGAGGACATCGTCAACATGCGCGAGATGGGCCGCCTGCGCCGCTACACCGAATTGCTGCGCGATCTGGATCGTTTCGATGGCGCGCCACGGCTGGTGGCCAACGCCTGAAGCCCTGGGCACAGATCACAGGCGAGAACCCGACTCGCATGCAAGACGGCCGATGGAGCTCCATCGGCCGTTTTGCATTTCAACACCGACAGTTCACCCTGGAAGCACGCTGGGTGCGTCGAGCCGCTGTGGCATGGCCTTGCTGAGCCTTTGAAGCAGGCGTCGAACGACGCGGTGGCGCCAGCGTATTCGAACGACTAGAACTCAATCACACGAACAGGGCCTGCAAACTCATCGGACAGGAGCTCCGCCAAGAACACAGCATCCTCCAGCGACTCGTCCGGGCGATGCGCCGCGTGAGCATGAGACGGTGCCGAACCATCTCCCACGCACAAGTCATCGATCCCGTTCTCGGTGTGGTCGGCATCGACGCCGACCACACCGACGTCGTTGACACCTTCAGCGATCCAGTCGGCGACCAGAGCTGCCAGCCCTGGCCGTTCGCCGTGCAGTGAATGCAGAACGATCTTGCGCGGATTCGGCATTGCGTTTCAAGGCAGATGCGCAGCCCCACTCAAGCCCGCGCAACCGCCTGCTCCACCGACGGGGTGCGCCAACCACTGCGCACGCCCCAGATGTAGAACACCACGCCCACAGCTGCGACCACCGCCAGATCGGTGCCGTAGCTGAGATAGCCGTGGCCGCCGAAATCGCTGCTGCCGGCCCAGGACAGCAACGCGATCACCGGCAGGTAGCAGATCATCCAGGCCGCGCCCCTGAGGTTGCGGCGCAGGTCCGGCCAGCCCTGCTTGGCCTGGTAGTAGCAGTACACCGGCAGCGCCACGACCATCAGCAGGATGATCTCGCCGGTCAGCGGCCAACGTGCCCAGTACAGCAGCTCGGTGGCCATGACGAACGCCACGCCGGCCAGCACCGGCAACGCCGCGATGCGCAGCGGGCGATGCAGTTCCGGTGCATGGCGACGCAGCGCCATCGCACTGATCGGGCCGGTGAGGTAGGAAATGATGGTCGCCACCGAGATCACCGCCGCCAGCGTGCCCCAGCCGCGGAAGAAGAACAGGAACACGAACGACACCGCCAGGTTGAAGAACATCGCCACGCGCGGCACGCCCCACACCGGATGCAACTTGCCGAACGCGGCCGGCATGGTGCCGTTCTTCTCCATGCCGTAGACCATGCGTGCAGTGGTGGCGGTGTAGGTGATGCCGGTGCCGCTGGGGCTGACGAACGCATCGATGTACAGCAGCATCGCCAGCCAATGCAGGTTGACGATGATGGCCAGCTCGGCGAACGGCGAACGGAAATCGATGCCGTGCCAGCCGGCCTTGGCCAGCAACTCCGGCGGCACCGCGCCGATGTAGGCCACCTGCAGGATCACGTAGACCACCGTGGCCAGCGCGATCGACCCCAGCACCGCGAACGGAATGCTGCGACCGGGGTTGCGTGCCTCGCCGGCCAGGTTCACCGGACTCTGGAAGCCGTTGAAGCTGAAGACGATGCCGGCGGTGGCCACGGCGGTGAGCACGGCGGCCAGGTCGATCACGTGCGCATCGCCGTGGATGCCGACGCTGAAGTTCTCGCTGTGGAAGCCGCTGGCGATCAAGGCCACGCCGGTCGCCGCCGGCACCACCAGCTTGAACACGGTGATCAAGGTGTTGGAGCGCGCGAACAGCTTGACGCTCCAGAAATTGAGGAAGAAGTACACCAGCACCAGCACCGCCGAGATCAGCAGGCCGGGGACCGACAACTCCCCCGCCCCGCCGGGTGCTTGCACATACAACCCCTGCGCCCAGGCCCATGGCCAGGAGGCCATGTATTGCACCGAGGCCTCGGCCTCGACCGGGATCACCGAGACGATCGCGATCCAGTTGGCCCAGCCGGCGATGAAGCCCACCAGCGAGCCGTGCGAGTAGTGGCTGTAGCGCACCATGCCGCCGGACTCGGGGAACATAGCGCCCAGCTCGGCGTAGGACAGCGCGATGGTGGTGATGATCGCCGCACCCAAGATCCAGGCCCAGATGGCGCCCGGCCCAGCCAGGCCGGCGGCGCGCCAGGCGCCGAATAACCAGCCGGAACCAATGATCGAGCCCAGACCGGTGAGCATCAGGGCGAAGGGGCCAACGTCGCGGCGCAGCGAATGTTCGGACATGAGAAGCCTGGCAGTGAGGACGCCGTGAACCGGCAACAAGCCGGTAATGATCGCAGAAGCGGCCGCTGCCCGTCAGTGCGTATTCAGTATTAGGTCGTATCGCATCGGTGCTGTGGTGCACAGATGGCCGGGCTGGTCGGGTTCGCTCACGCGACTGGGCGCTGAAAAACGGCAGCGACCCCGCCGGCTGGGCCAGATCACGGGCAGGGTCTCGGTGCCACCGCGACGCGGCCTTTTAGATGCCAGTGCGCCTGTCCGCGCTGCGCGCGGCCGGATTTCAGCAAGGCATGCTCACGCTGCGCGATGAAGCGGAACAACGCTGATCCCTGCCATCAACCAACGATCCGGTTTGAACGCGTTGCCACCACGCGGCAGGGCTTGCGGCGGCGCGGCGCGGCTGGGCGGCGGGATCGATCGCAGCGCGATGCCTGCTGGCGCAGTCATCGATGCACGACAAGCCATCACGACCAGGCCAGTGCCTACCCATGGCAATCGGCGCCGGGTGCGCTGATATCCACACAGGTGCGCGCCTCACGCGGGATGCCGCGCAACGCGCGCACTTGCCCGGGGGTAAGCGCAAAGCTGTCCAGAGTCTTGCGCGCGCACGCCGGGGGCGCTGCCGTGTCGCCGGCCATACGTGCGAGGCAGTGTTCTTCATACACCAGGTAATGGCAGTGGCCGCTGCTGCTGGCCAGGCAATGCACGTTGGTTTCGGTGGCGGTGGCCAGGGTCTTGCTGAAGATCACATCCTCACCATTGGCAGTGGCACGGGTGATCGAGGTGGTGCCGTTGCGGTCGTGACAGCCGGCCAACGCGAGCAGGCAATACACCAGGGAGGCGATCAGGCGCATAGCAGCAGTCCTTTCAGTCGATGCGATTGGGGGGAAATTGGAGCGGCTGACACAACGACTGCAGCCATCAGGCGGGCGAGGCCGGTGCTCGGAATCGGCGTGTACCACTCGGACACTCCGGTTCCTGCGCGCCGTCCATACCCACCTGAAGACCGCTTGCCACGTGGTGCCGGCCGTTCTTACATGCCGCGGAACAAGACCATGAAGGGCTGGCTGACGGTGAGCGTTTCGCTGCGGCCGCGCAGCGCCAGCCGGCCCTTGCCGGTGTCTTCGCGCACGACCGAGGCGACTGCCTTCATGTTGACGATGGTGGAGCGGTGGATCTGCTTGAACACCTGCGGGTCCAGCACGTCGAGCAACTCGCGCAGCGGCGTGCGCAACAGCGCTTCGCCGGCAGCGGTCATCACCGTGGTGTATTTCTGATCGGCCTGGAAATAGGCCACGTCTTCCAGCGCAATCAGCCGCGTTTCGCGGCCGCTGCTGGCGGTGATCCAGGCCAGCGGCGGTGGTGCGCTGGCCGCCGCCGGGCGCGCGGACAGGCGCTGCAGCAAGGCATCCAGCAGGCTGCCATCCGGCTGGCCGGCGGCGGCGCGCTGCTGCACGCGCTGCCAGGTCGCCTGCAGCCGCTCGCGGCTGATCGGTTTGAGCAGATAGTCCACCGCGCCGTGTTCGAACGCATCGATGGCGTACTGGTCGTACGCAGTGACGAACACCACCTGGGTCTGCGGGCTGACCTCGCGCAGCGCACGCGCCACTTCGATGCCGGTGAGCCCGGGCATGCGGATATCCAGAAACACCACATCCGGTTGCTGGGTGGCGATGGTTTCCAGCGCGCTGGCGCCGTCTTCGCATTCGCCGACGATCTGCAGTTGCGGGCACACCTGCGCCAACAGCGTCATCAGCGATTGCCGCAGCAGCGCTTCGTCTTCGGCAATCACCGCACGCAGCGCGCTCATGCCTGCACCTGCGCGGCGGGGATCTGCGCGTTAGTCAACGGTGGTGGCGCGTTGGCTGCGGCAAACTGCGCCGGCAACGGCAAGCTGAGGGTGGCGGCCACACCGCTGGGGAAATTGGACACGATGGCAAAGCTCGCCTTGCCGGCGTAGATCAGCTGCAACCGCTCGCGCAGGTTCTTCAGGCCGATGCCGGTGCCCTGGCTGTAGTTGTTGAAGCCCTGGCCGTCATCGGCCACGGTGAGCGTGGCCTGGTCGTCCAGGCACCGCGCCAGGATCCAGATGGTGCCGCCACCGGGCTTGGGTTCCAGACCGTGCTTGATGGCGTTTTCCACCAAGGTCTGCAACATCATCGACGGCAGCTGCAGGGCGCGCAGCTCGTAAGGCACTTCCACCTGCAGGGCCAGGCGCGTGCCCATGCGAATGCGCAGAATTTCCAGGTAGGCCTGGGTGCGTTCGAGTTCATCGCCCAACGTGGACATCGCATTGTCGGCGCTGGGCAGCGAGCGACGCAGGTACTGGATCAGGTGCCCGATCATCACCTCCGCGCGCGGCGGGTCGGTGCGCGCCAGCACCTGCGCACTGGCCAGCGTGTTGTAGAGAAAATGCGGCTCGACCTGGGCGTGCAGCAGGTTCAGTCGCGCAACCGCCAACTCCTTTTCCATCACCGACTGCTCGGCGGCGGCCTGTTCATCGCGACGCTGCTCGCCGACCCGGCGCACCACGGCGCGATTGATCGCCTCGGCGTTTTCGTAGTTGCTGCCCTCATCCACCGCGAACAGGTCCACCCAGGCACCGGCATCGGGCTCGCACAGCACGGTGACGCTGCTGGTGCCCTGCCCCGGCGCGATCGTCACCAGCACCTGGTTGCGCTTGATCGCAAAGCGCGCAAACAGATTCCAGCGCGAGGGCTGGCGTCCTTCGTACGGATCGATCCGGCGTACCTTGGCGCGGATCAGCAGACTGCCTGGCGCGCATTCGATGTCCTGCACGCGCGGCAGGGCGCGCACGGCGTCCTCGACCACGGCGAAGCTGGCCTGCACGTCCAGCGGCACTTCGATCTGCCGGCGCTGACGGGTCGACAAGGTGTCGTGATCCAGCCGCCCGGCGATCAGACGGACCCGCCGCACATGCGTGACCGCGCTCATCAAGGCCAGCGTCAGCAGCACGATGCAGATCAGCGCGAAGAACGAGCCGGTGGAGCCGAACAGCTGCGCCCACATGATCCCGGCCACGACCAGCGCCGCGATCCAGGCAAACACGATACGCACGATCAGGAAGATGCTGGCGGACACGGATGGGCAACTCGGTGGATGGGACGCGCCGAGCATAGCCGGCAAGCGATCGGCCGAAAGCCCCGGGCGACGAATGGCCGCCGGGGCGCCTTCAACCGCCTGGATCGCGGAGCGAATCCCCCACTGCCGAGCGGTGGCAGGTGCAGGCGCGCACGGTATGCTTGGCGCACTCGGCCGTGCCGGCATGCCGTCGATGACGGTCGCCGCGCAACACCCTCGCTGCCGCGTGCGCTGCGCTGCTGCCACATACGTCCAGCCGCAGCGCGCCGCTGACATCCTCACCCCAACGCTCCAGGAGTCGCATGCACCGTCGTCATTTTTTGCAGAGCGCCGGCCTCGCCCTCGCGGCCGCTTCCACCGGCAGTTGGGCCGCAGCGCGCAGCCCCGGTGGGGTGTCGTCCACACCAGGGCCGATTGCCCCAGGCGATGTCCTGCCGGGCCAGTTCGCGGCGCCGCTGCCATTGGCGCCGATGCGTGCCTCGGTCGATCGCATCATCGCCATCAGTGGCTGCACCCGGCCGTTCCGTGCGCAGGGGCCGCGGATCGAGGCAGAACGCATCGGCCGCAAGACGGTGGTCCACAACTACGGACATGGCGGCAGTGGCTGGTCGTTGTCGTGGGGCGCGGCGGAACATGCGCTGCGACTGGTGCGCGCGGCCGACGCCGATGCCCGCGAGCTGGCGGTGATCGGCTGCGGCGCGATCGGGCTGACCACCGCCTTGGTGGCGCAACGCGCCGGCCTGCGCGTGCGCATCTATGCACGCGAGCGCTTGCCGGACGTGCGCTCGTTCTATGCCACCGGGGTGTGGTCGCCGGACTCGCGCGTATGCACCAGCGAACACGCCACCGCGGAGTTCAAGACCCGCTGGGAAGAGATGGCGCGCATCTCGTTTCGTCGCTACCAGACCTTGCTCGGCTTGCCGGGCGAGCCGATCGAATGGCGCGACGGCTATGCGTTGTCGGATGTGCCGTTCGATCAGCCGATCGCCTCGGCCGAAGCGCACGAGCCGGACTATCCGTCGCTGGAGCGCGAACTGATCCCCGACCTCGGCCCGCACTCGCAGCCGGTCGCGCCGGGCAGCCATCCGTTTCCGGTGCCGTTCGTGCGCCGCTACAGCCAGATGACCTTCAATATCAGCGCCTATGCGCGGCTGTTGATGGACGACTTTCTGCAGGCTGGCGGCGAACTCTACACGCGCAGTTTCGAGCACCCGCGCCAGTTCGGCGACTTGCGCGAGAAGATCGTGGTCAATGCCACCGGCTATGGTGCGCGCGCCTTGCTGGGCGACGACAGCGTCATCCCCGTGCGTGGCCAGACCGCCCGCCTGATCCCGCAACCGGAAGTGACCTACGGGCTGATCTGGCGCGGCCACAATCTCAACGTGGTGCCGCGCCGTGATGGACTGCTGGTGCAGGCGCAAGGCGCCAACGACTTCAACAACGCCGATGGCAGCGCCGATCGCGCGGCTTCGGAAGCGGCCGTGCGTGAGTTGGCGCGATTATTTCCTTCGGTCTGACCCGGCTCGCAAGCGTTGACGACATCAGCCGTCGCTGAGTGAGGCCTGCAATGCGCGGGCCAGAGCCGCATCGCCGCTGACCAGTTCGTCCCACCGCAGCACCACGCCCTTGCGCCTGCCCTTCTCGACCAGCTTCAAGCCTTGCGGATCGAGGATCAACGTATAGGTCTGTTCGCCGATCTGCAGTTCTCGGCGCAGCGGCCTGTCCAACGGCGTCATGGCATCTCCCGGTGCGAAGGTCAGCCTGCGTTGTAACGCATCTGGCGCGAGAGCGTGCAGGCAGCAGCTCGCTGCAATGCACTGCCGATGCGGCGGCCGCATCGTTGCGCACAGGTAGCGCCGTGCGCAGCGGTTCCTGCATCCGCCACCGACATGCTCCTCCTGCACTTGCTTGCGTGCTCGGCAACCTCGGTACGATTGGGTGCGATGTGCAGCGCATGCAGATGGTCTTGGTGGCGTTGTCGCCTGCGTCACGGCACAGGTCGTCATCGCATCGGGATCACTGCATCCACCAATCCTGCTAACACCTCGGCCATTAGCGTAGCGGTCATGCCAGACCGCTTGAATGCAATCACGACACCGCTGCATGCCAGACGTTGCATTACGTCGGTGCTGCACGACCGATCGTCACCAAGATGCAGGCCTGCAAGCAGTTGAAGCATGACGACCACGCAGTGCGCCGCACTGCGTTATTGCCTTATCCCGATAGGAGCCGCCAATGGCGATCACCACGATTGAAGAGCTTTTTGTCCACGAACTGTCCGATATCTACAGCGCAGAAAAGCAGCTGACCAAATCGCTGCCGCGTCTGGCGCGCGCTGCGACCGAGCCCAAACTGGTCGAAGCATTCGAGCTGCATCTGGAGGAAACCCAGGGCCAGATCGAACGTATCGATCAGATCGTCGAATTGCTCGGCATCAAACTCAAGCGCATCAAGTGCGCTGCGATGGAAGGTCTGGTCGAAGAAAGCCGCGAGGTGATCGACGAGATCGAGGCCGGCCCGGTGCGCGATGCTGCGCTGATCGGTGGCGCACAAAAGGTGGAGCATTACGAGATCGCCTCGTACGGCACCATTGCAGCGATCGCCAAGCAACTGGGTTACGCCGATGCGATCACGCTGTTGCTCGCAACGTTGGACGAAGAAAAAGCAACCGATGAAAAGTTGACCTTGCTTGCAGAGCAAGGCGGCAAGCAGAAGGCATCCAAGGCCAGCAAAGCGGCCTGATGCATCGCGCAGACGGCGTCGCCGCCTGCGCGCGTCCGCACCACTGCGAACACCCCTCGATAGCCAGCCTCGGGCTACTGCCTCGCGGCTTGCGCGGCAGTTTTCGCCGGGCGCCAGCCAGGAAATACGATCCATGTTCATGTACAACAAGCGTTTGGTGCGCTGCGCTTCTTGATGACGCGCGAAGTGGCGCATCAGAAGTCGTTCGAGAAAGCGCTGTACGCGATCGAGCCGAACGTCCCGCCGGGCAAGCTGCCGGGCGACCCGCGCTCTACCGATACTTACTACACTCTGTCGCAAGGCGAAGGCGACATGGCCGGCCCATGGAATGCCGGCGAACAATGGGGCGTGGTCGCAGACCGCGAACTGCAGTCCGCAGTGGACGCTGGCGATGGTTCGGCCACGGTCGCGCTGGATGCGACGCAAACCGAGGCAGTGGACGCGATGTCGCTACGCTTGCTGTCCAACCCGGAGCTGGATCGGGTCAGCGGCGCCGACCTGGGCGCAGGCCCGGATGCAGGCTCCACGACTGGCGATATCCAGCGTTAAACCCTGGTGTCTGATGCACCCCATTTTTGGCCCGGCTCGTGCGCGACCCGGGCTTTTTGTTGACAGTGCCTGGAGAGACGCACCAGTGAAGCATGCGCATCTTCATGGCTGCGCCCGTCTGCATGTCGATGAGATCGAGCGACGCACGATACGCATCCACCTTTCCAAGCGCGGCGCAGCACCAGTTCTGCACGACGTCACTGGTTGCGATGCCATCGATGCGCGTCGTTGCGTCGCAATCCATGCCGAGCCGTTCACGGGTCTACGGGATCGCTGTGCACGCTGAACAGATCGCTCCTTGAAGCGCCTGCTTGCGCACCGTATTAACCGGTGCGGCGCGCACGATGCGCCTGCGCGTCGTCTGATGGCATACCGGCCTGGAGTTACCCATGCTCGACACTCTGCTCCGTGGCCGTCGCATTCTTGTCGTGGAGGATGACTATCTGCTTGCCGAATCGCTCAGCGACCTGCTGACGGAAGCCGGGGTCCGGGTGATCGGCCCGGTCGGCAACGTACCCGAAGCGCTCTCGCTGGTGGCATCGGGGTACGCCCTCGATGGTGCATTGCTGGATGTCAACGTGCGCGGCCAGCTGGTGTTTCCGGTGGCCGATGCCTTGATAGCGCGCGGCGTGCCGTTTTCCTTCTGCTCGGGCTACGACCGCTGCGCCCTGCCGCCACGCTTTGCGCATCTGTCCTACTGCATGAAGCCATCTAACCCGCGCACCATCACCGCCTTGCTAAGCAATCAGACACAGCCTGCCTAAGGTGGCTGGTCGGCAGTATCTGCGCCTGTATCTGCGTGTGAGTCGCCGGCCTGCTGCAGGGCGCGTTCTTCTTCCTCGCCCAGCTGATTGAGCAGGTCGACGGCAGACTGATGCGCGCCGCGCAATGTGTCCATCGGTTTGGACGCCTCGCCGCGCAGCGCGTACAGCGCAAACCCCATCACATTCAGGCGGTTGCGCAGCTGATGCAGCAACTCGCGGCGGCGTCCATGGGGGGCGTCGGTCACGCTGTTCCCTTATCGCCGAGCCGGTTGTGCAACGTACGCACACTGATGCCCAGTTCGCGCGCAGCGGCCTTCTTGTTGAACCGTGTGCGTGCCAGCGCGGCTTCGATCATGGCGTCCTCGGCCTGCCGCATGGTCCAGCCAGCGGGAATCAACAAGCCATCTTGATCGGCCTGCGGCACGGTCTGCTCCACCTCCGGCGCGCTCAACAAATCGCCGTCCGATCGCAGATACAGATAACGGATGAACGAGCGCAGCTCGCGTACGTTGCCTGGCCAGGCGTGAAAGGCCAGATAGCGCAGCAGCGACTTGGTGGGCAACTTGCGCGCACCGTACTGGACATTGAGCTCGTCGATCACGCGCAGCCCAAGCAGACGCGCATCACCGCGACGCTCGCGCAGCGGCGGGACCTGGATCGGGTATTCGTTGAGCCGGTAAAACAGATCCTCGCGCAGCACGCCGTGCTCGCGTTGCACATGTTGGTGCGTTGCCGCCACCACGCGCGCATCCAATGCAATTTCCTCGCTTCCACCTACGCGCATGAAGCTGCGCGACTCGATCGCACGCAGCAGATAGACCTGCAGGCGGCTCGGCATTTCGCCGATCTCATCCAGAAACAGCGTGCCATCGGCCGCCTGCTCCAGGAATCCGGCATGGCGACGCTCCGCGCCGGTGAAGCTGCCGCGCTCGTGGCCGAACAACTGACTGGCCAGCAGCTCTTCCGGGATGGCGCCGCAATTGACCGGCACAAAGCGACCGCGGCGTCCGGACACGCGATGGATGGCACGCGCAACCAGATCCTTGCCGGTACCGGTTTCCCCCGTCACCAGCACATTCAGATCGGTCGGCGCCACGCGCACGATGTCCTTGCGCAACAGCACGATGCTGTCGCTGTTGCCGATGATGCCCAGGTTGCCCTGCTGCGCTTCACGCAAACCACCGAGCACACGTTCCAGGCGTTCGGGCGCAAACGGCTTGGTCAGGAATTCGCTGACGCCGAACTGCTGTGCGCGGCCCTGTGTTTCATAAGCGTAGTCCCCCGACACCACGACGATCTGCGGCGAGTGATCCGGGCCGAGCCGTTCGATGAGATCGAAACCGCTGCCGTCGGGCAGGCCAACGTCCACCACCAACAGGTCGGGGAAGTTGCTATCCAACCAACGGCTGGCTTCACCAAGCGTGTGCATCCCCTTGGCATGGAAGCCACTATCGGTGGCCAACTCCACCACCTGATCGCAAAACTCCACGTCGTCGTCGATGATGGCGCAGGAAAGTCGGTCCATGAGCGCTTTTGTCCGCAATGACTGGTACATGTTCAGTTGGAAATTGTGATGGCATCGCGAAGACACGCTAGCTCACCACAGCGAGATTACCCCTCCCCTGCGACCACAGGTCGGTCCAGCGGCCCCTTTCCCAAGCAGAGCTCGCCGCACTGAGTGTGCACGAAGTACGCACGTCGGTGCTGGATATTGCTAGTGCCAAGCGTCACGGTTGAGGCCGATGGCCGCGTCGAATCCATCGAAAACGCCAACGGGCGCAAGATTTGGAAGAGGCTGGATGGTTGGCACGCAGTCCGCAACGCGGGCATGCCCTCGCTGAGGGATCAGCTCGCTTGCGCCGCTGTCTCCGGTTCAGCACGCCAGTAGACGCTGACGTGGACCACGCGCGCTGCGGCGCGTGAGCAAACCCGCATTGCATCCGACAGGTTCGCGACATGAGCACCAGCGTACCCGCTTTCCACAGCGACTGTACGCAAAGCGCATGGAACATTGTGATCTGGCGCTAGCCTGTGCGGCACCATCGGTACTGCGCGTCTAACGCATGCGGCATGTGGTTTCAACGCTTCTCGGAACCATCTGGTCGCTCGTAGTCGCGCTCAGGGTCTGCCTTGTTCACATCACGGCCCTCATCAGGCATGTCATGGACTTTCCGCTCGACATCCTCATTGCGTTGTTCCTGCGGCGTAAACGGCTTTTTCTGGTCATCTCCCGGACCCCACGGCTTCTTCGGCTCGCTACCCATTGCTGGTCTCCTACATCTGGTGTCGTGGCACCACGCTAGGCGGGCATCCATTGCAACGCAGTGAACGGCGCCACGCGATGGTGTGAAGTGGCTGCCCATGGCGCGGGCGACGACGCACGCTGACGTGCCGGCTTCCCAATGCGTTGCACGGTCGCTGCCGCACTGCAGCCAAGGAACCTCTGAACAACTCACCGACCATCGGGGGGAAGCTTGTAGCCTCGCCTGATCCCGACAAATGCCCTTACTGAAAATCAAGCGCTTACGCGTGACGCAGCCTGGCTCAGGCTCCGATCGAAGGCCTGAGACAGAGTTGTTCAGAGCTTCCCTAAGAGCGGCTAACAAAACCACTTCGCGTCAGCCTACTGCAGGCCGGCTATCTGCGGCCTGGCTGCAGGGCCCTTGCCCGCCCAGCGTCGCGGGACACGCTGCAAGTACGTCCTTGTAGCTCTTACGCGGCATCCATGCCGCGTAAGGTCCCACGACGCTGGACGGGCAAGGACCAGTCGAGATGGTCGGCATGCATGGGTTTAAACCAAGCAACCAGCGGAGTCTCTGGTGCGGTGTCCTCGCCGCTGGCGGGACCGTGTGGCGGCATGGATGCCGCCACCGAGCCTCCAGGGATGGATTCACGGCGTGTCCCGCCAGCGGTGAGGGCACCGCGCATTCGACCCACTCAGTGTTTGATCTGGACTTCTGACTGCATCCACCAAGATACGGTCGACGAAACCACTGCACTCACTGACAGGCGCTCGCTAGGTTTTGTTAGCTGCTCTAAAGCGAAGGTTGCACTCGCATATGCTGTCGGTTTCCAGCTGCGAGGCATCGTTGAGTGTGCCGTCACGCCTTTCCTTGGCAGGCATGAGACGCCAGCGAAGCAGTGCTGGCAGCGGCCCCACCGCACCACAGCTGCATCAGCACACATGCCGCCTACATTGCCTAGCCCGGATATTTACGTTCGCGTGCACACACTGCAGCTCACGTCGTGCTTCATCCCTCAGGAGACATCCATGCCCGTACCCAACTATCCACGCCCGCCGTTCAAGCCGCAGCAACAGAGCTTCCCTGGTCGAACCGAGAAGATGGACCCTCGCCCGGATCATGGTGAAGACAGCTATGTCGGCCACGGCCAGCTGACCGGCAAGCGTGCATTGATCACCGGCGGCGACAGCGGCATCGGCGCGGCTGTGGCCATCGCCTATGCGCGCGAAGGCGCCGATGTGGCGATCGCCTATCTTCCCGATGAGCAAGAGGAGGCGGCCAGGATCGGCGCGCTGATCGAGAAGGCCGGTGTCAAGGCATTGCTGGTGGGCTGCGACATCAGCGACCCCGCCCAGGCGGCCGCGCTCATCGACAAGGTCAACAGCGCCTTCGGTGGCCTGGATATTCTGGTCAACAACGCCGGCTACCAGAAATATTTCCAGAGCTTCGAAGACATCACACTGGACGAATGGCGCAAGACCTTCGATACCAACGTGCATGCCGTGTTCCATCTGGTGCAGCTGTCGGTACCGCTGATGCGAGACGGTGGCTCCATCATCAATACTGCCTCGGTACAGTCCAAGAAGCCGACGCCGAACATCCTGCCCTACGCCGCGACGAAGGGCGCATTGGCCAATCTGACCATCGGCCTCGCCGGCGTGCTGGCCGACAAGCACATCCGGGTCAACGCGGTATTGCCCGGCCCGATCTGGACACCATTCATTCCTGCCGGCATGGATGAAGAGTCGGTGCAGAACTTCGGCAGCCAGACGCCGATGGGACGCCCTGGCCAACCGGTCGAGTTGGCATCGGCATACGTGATGCTGGCAGCCGACACCGCCAGTTACACCTCCGGCACCTTGCTCACCATTGCCGGTGGTGCAGTCACGCTGTGACGCCATAACGGACTATCGAGCGCCACGCACGCGTAAAGCCCGCATCGGTCCCACACCGATGCGGGCTTTTCTTCGCGCCAGCGTGCAATTGCTTGGCGAGTGCGGCTCTCGGCGAATCTTTGTTGCCTGCTGCCAAGCGCCCGCTAGCAAAAATCCCGATCTGCAGTGAGGTTTCGGTCAACGCCGCGCTCGCGTGGCACCCACCCGCCGTTCCATCGGCGCTGTGTCGCGCAGACTGCCTGGGTGAGCAGTGAGTTGGTGAATACGGCGCCCAGGGTGGGGAAAATCAGAACATGCGCCGTGCGCGATTGCGGCAGCGCGCGGCCGAATCCATCGGCGATGAGCCCGTCACCCATCGACGCAGCGGAATGCCTTTTCTGAAAAGGACGGATGACCCACGACACTCGCCTGGATCGCACCACACACCCTGCAGTGTTCGGCAATCCGCCTCGGCCAATCAGTTCAGTCGGCCGGACTTGGCACGCAGCGCCTTCGCGTGTTCCAGATGTTGCGCGATGGTTTCGCGTGCGCGCTGCAATTCCTTGCCCAGATCGCTCGACCCCGGTTCACTGCTCAGCTGCGGATCCAGCAAGGTCAATGCCTGCTCGTGACTGGTCACGCTGGCCTGCAGATACTGGGTTTCAAATTCATGGCCGTTCAACCCTTCCAGACGCTTGCGCGTGGCTTGTGCACGCGTTGATGCGGCCTGCGCCAGGGTGCCATTGCGATCAGGCGCGAACCGGCTCAGGTCGGTCAGCGCGGCGCTATGCGCCTCGTCCATCTTGCGGGCGAATTGCAACGATTCGCCGCCTAGACCCTTGACGACCGCCAATTGCGCCAGGCTGCGCTCTTGTTCGTTGAATACAACCAGTGCACCGAGTGCCTGCTTGCGCTCTAAGGTGACAGTGACGCCGCTGCGTAACGGATCGCCGTGCGGCGGCGTGGCGCTATTGGTCGCTGGTCCCTTCCGCGCAGGCGATTGAATATCGCGGTCGTGACCGGTATCGCTGGCCTTGTCGCCCCCTTGATCCTGACGACGCTGCCATGCCTTGTAGGCCACGTAACCCACGGCGCCTGCGGTCACCATCTTGAAAATTCCCATGTCGTTCTCCTGAGTGATCGCACCTGGCGATTGTGACGGTTGGGTTCGCATCGTCGATGCACGCGATAGGTGCATGGTGTCGAACAGCTGAGTTCGAGAGTGCGAGGACGTCGGTTATCCAGGCGTGACCTACGCATCAACGCGGCGTCGCCGGCCAGCCGCGTCCACGCCATGCGCACGCGGCGTGCTGACGGATTTAACGGCGCGCTGAGAACACTGCATCGCATTGCCGCGCACCGACGGCCTTCAGGAGATCCACATGCTTGCCCTCAACTACCATGGCTCCCACGATGTGCGGGTAGAAACCGTCCCCGATCCGGTTCTTGTCGAACGCGACGATCTGCTCCTGCGTGTCACCGCCACGGCCATCTGCGGCTCGGATCTACACCTGTATCGCGGCAAGATTCCCGATCTGCGGCATGGCGATGTGCTTGGCCACGAATTCATGGGCATCGTCGAAGACGTCGGCCCGGACGTCACTGCGGTCAAACGCGGCGATCGCGTGGTGATCCCGTTCGTGGTCGCCTGCGGGCGCTGCTTCCATTGCGTGCTGCAGGAGTTCTCTGCCTGCGAAACCACCAATACCGGCAAGGGCGCAGCGCTCAATCACAAGGACATGCGCCCGCCTGCGGCGTTGTTCGGTTTCAGTCACTTGTATGGCGGCTTGTCCGGCGGCCAGGCCGAGTATGTGCGCGTGCCCAAGGCCAATGTCGGGCCGCTGGTCGTGCCAGATGCATTGCACGACGAGCAGGTCTTGTTCCTGTCCGACATCCTGCCAACCGGCTATCAAGCGGTCATCGACGCTGGCGTCAAGCAAGGCTCGACCGTGGCGATCTTCGGCGCAGGCCCGGTGGGGCTGATGGCGGCGGCATGCTGCCGCATGCTCGGGGCCGAACGCATCTTCATGGTCGACCGCCATGCCTATCGCCTGGACTTTGCCTCCAAGGCCTACGGCATCATCCCGATCAACTTCGACGATGTCGACGATCCGGCCGATGTGATCGTGTCGCAAACCGATGGACGCGGCGTGGATGCCAGCATCGAAGCGGTGGGCTTCGAGGCCGAAGGCAGCACACTCGAAACCGCGTTGACCACCTTGAAACTGGAAGGCAGCAGCGGCGTGGCAATACGTCAATGCATCGCGGCCACGCGGCGCTGCGGCGTGGTCAGCGTGCCGGGCGTGTATGCCGGCTTCATCCACGGTTTCATGTTCGGCGATGCCTTCGACAAGGGGCTGACCTTCAAGATGGGCCAGACCCATGTGCAGAAACACATGCCGCATTTGCTGGAATGCATCGGCAATGGCGAGCTCAAGCCGAACGCGATCATCTCCCATCGCCTGCCACTGGCCGATGCGGTGCGCGGATACGAATTGTTCGACAAGAAGCAGGACGATTGCCGCAAAGTGGTGTTGACGCCGTAACCCCGACAGACACACCAACGCAAACGGCGATATTGGGCGTACTCAATCCAGCGGCTTGGCCGGTACGAACGGCGAGACCGGATCGCTGGCAGGAAAGGTTTCTTCCAGCGCATCGTCCTGCAACGCATCCTGCTTTTCCTTTTCGCTACGCTGAGCATCGTGGTCGGGCGCCTGTTCGGGCGCATCAATGCGCTGATGTGCAATCGTCATGGGAATCTCCTGCCGCGTTGATGCGGACTGCTCAACGTTACGGTGGCGCGCCAGCGGCATCGGTGAAATGCGTCTTCGCACGGGCACGACAAAGGCGAACGGTTGTGGATGAGCGCGCGGCCGGGAATGAGACGCACACCACTTTAGGAGTGGACTCATCCATCGCAGGCCCAGCTGGCCTGCGTGTGTGAGCGCGCAGTGCGTCGCGGGCGGGTCACCACGTTTGCAGCGCATGGCGACCTCTTCCAGATCGACCTGAGGTGCCCGGCTCCCGCACCTGG
This sequence comes from Xanthomonas sp. 3058, assembly GCF_014199765.1. Classification (NCBI taxonomy): domain Bacteria; kingdom Pseudomonadati; phylum Pseudomonadota; class Gammaproteobacteria; order Lysobacterales; family Lysobacteraceae; genus Xanthomonas; species Xanthomonas sp. 3058. The sequence goes on from NZ_JACHOF010000029.1 coordinate 18,921, forward strand.
CACCTCAGGTGCCAGTAGCGACCCGCCACACGCATCGATCTACGCGCGCCATTCCGACGCAATCACCGTGGCGACGATGGAGCGCGCATCCGCGAAGGGCATGCACGCACACCGGCAGGATGGGCAAACGCTGCGCTGTGCACGGCGGGACCGGTTCACACCCCCGCACGCCCAGGGTGTATGGTGCAGGGGCGGGGCCGGAGTCCGGTATCGCCTTCATTCTCTTTCGGCCTTCTCCATCAAGAATCTCTGCGAACGTTGCGACGCCGTCTGTTGCCGGCTCACCGTCATGGTCGACCCATCCGACCGCATCCCCAACCACCTGACCACCGTGACGCCGCAAGGCTGGCACGTGATGGCGCGTGACGAGGAAGGCTGGTGCGTGGCCCTCGATTCGGCGCGCATGTGCTGCTCGATCTATGAAACGCGCCCGGCGATCTGCCGGCGTTTCGTCATGTCCGGGCCGTATTGCCGCGACGTGCGTGCCACCTACGACGACCAACGCCGGCGGGGCATTCCCTTGACGCTTTACAACGCATGAGGATTTCGCCATGAACAACTCCCGTCGCCAGTCGATGACCGTGAGCAATCAGCCGGGCAAGCCGCGCTTGTCCGAGCAGCGTCTGGCCGCCGATCTCGAAGCGTTCCAGCAATCCGGTGGCGCGATCGAGCGCCTGGGCGACACGCCGCTGCGTCGCGACAAGAAGCGTGGCGAGCCCGAGGTCGCACCCGCTGCCGCAACCAAACCGGCCGCCAAAGCCGAATAAACGCGCTGCGACAGCGCACGATGTGTCGCTGTCGCGGCCATGCCGCACCGATGGAGATCAGCTAGCCCCAAGCCTGCCGCATGCAAGCGTGGGCCGGCAGCGCCAGGCGCAAGGCCAGGACGCAGGCAGACATCCGGGGCCTCGGCAGTGCCGCCGCTCACCGCGAACACCCGTCAGCCTGCAACCGCAGCCTGACCCAGCCACCATGCACCGCACGCTCCATGATGGCCCGCAGCGCTCGACGCGTAGGCCGGCCTCGCGCCGGCACCTGGCCCACCCGGCACTACAGCAACTGCGCGCGATCGATCGCTCCGATGCCTTGCGCCAGTGATGCCATTTCGTTGGCCAGGTCGATCATGTCGCCACCGGCCTGCGCCGCAATGGCCATGATGCGTTGATACGCGTCCCAGAAATCCGGTCCACGGCCGTAGGCATCGTGGAATCCTTGCAGCTCCAGGAGCAGCCGATCGGACACTTGCATGTCGGAACGGTCCATTGTGTTACCTCGCTGGGAAACCCGGCCCGCAGCTTATACCTGTTCACGTTGCAAAACCGGCGCTTACCGGGCACATTTTCGTTCAAACCTGAACTGGTTAGACGGGCGCCATGCCACGACCTGGTTGCGCCCTGGCTCGACTTTCGCCGCCGCTCGGCCTGCGGAGACTGGTCGCCTTCTACATGGCCGATGCGCCGCAGGCCACCACGATGGAACAACCCGGGATCTCCCGCACCAGCGCGGCTGAATGCCGCCAGCCCTACCCGCTGCAATCCCTTGCAGGACCAGCGCCAGGGCACCGAAGCGTGCGCATTCCCGTGTAAAATGTGCGGTCTTTGCCCGTGAAATCATGGCGAAAGTTCTCCAACGGGCGCCTCTGTCAGGCCCGGCCTTTATTCGCCTGCTCGCGCGCCTCACCGATGCCCATGTCGCCCAGTCCAACCATGCGCTGGCCGACCGGCTCGGCCAGTGGATCGATTGGACGCGCGCAGTCGCCGTCTCCAAGGCGCTGGATGGCAAGCTGCCCGAAAGCGAGCCGTTGCCGGACACGCGTCCGCTCGACGTGGAAACCTGCGCGCGCGTGCGCGCGGCGCTGACGACCAGCAGCGTGGCCGAGCTGGACACTGTGGTGGCACGCGTGCGTGCCGAGGCCCGCGCAGCCGTCCAAGCCGAGGTGCCTGCGCCCATGCCCGACTACGCCCCGTTTCGGCAGCACTACCTGGCGATGCAACGCGCCATGCGCACCGCCACCGGCGATCTGCGTGGGCGGCTGCGCGACATGCTGGCGCTGGTATCCAGCGACATGGCGCGGCTGGCCGAAGTGGATGCAGTGATGGAACTGACGCTCAGCCCGCGCGAGCAGACGTTGTTGGGGCACGTACCGAACCTGCTCGGTGCGCACTTCGAACGCCTGCGCACTGCTGCGCAGGCGCCAACTCCGGCAGCCGATGGCGATGCCGCGCCACGCGCGGTCTCCGATGGCTGGCTGGATGTGTTTCGCAAAGACATGCAGAGCGTGTTGCTCGCCGAACTGGATGTTCGTTTTCACCCGATCGAAGGCCTGCTTGCAGCGCTTCGTACCCGCTAACTGGGACCTCATGTTCAGAACTCTCGTACACGTGTGTGTGTTTGTCGTCGGCCTGTTGGCGGTTTGCTGGGTCGGTATCGGTTATCTGGGCTCCAACCCGCTGGGTGCCTGCATCGCAGCGGTGATCGGCGCCTGTTACGTGGCCGGCGCCGTGGAGCTGTACCGGTACCGCCAGGCCAGCGCAACGCTGGACGATGCCGTTGCGGCATTGACCACCGCGCCATCGGCATTGGGCGAATGGCTGGAGCGGCTGCATCCGAGCCTGCGCAATGCGGTGCGTCTGCGCATCAAGGGCGAGCGCGTGGCCTTGTCCGCTCCCGTGCTGACCCCGTATCTGGTCGGCCTGCTGGTATTGCTTGGCATGCTCGGCACCCTGCTCGGCATGATGGCCACGCTCAAGGGCACCGGTTTTGCGTTGCAAAGTGCCACCGATCTGCAGGCCATTCGTGGCTCGCTGGCCGCACCGGTGGAAGGGCTGGCGTTTGCGTTCGGCACCTCGATTGCCGGTGTTGCCACATCGGCAATGCTGGGACTGTTGTCGGCGCTGTGCCGGCGCGAGCGGCTGCAGGCCGTGCAGCGGCTGGACCTGAAGATCGCCACCGACCTGCATCCGCATTCGGACGCGCACCAGCGTGGCGAAGTCTTCAAGCTGCAACAGCAACAAAGCGCCTTGATGCCGGCGTTGATCGATCGGCTGCAGGCGCTGATGAGCACCATCGAACAGCAGAGCATCGCTGCCGACGCGCGTCTGGCCGCGCAGCAGGCCGAGTTCCACGCCAGGAGCGAGGCGGCGTATGTGCGTCTGGCCACGTCGATGGAGCAATCGCTGCAGGCCGGCGTTGCCGACAGCGCACGCGCGGTGAGCGCGGCATTGCAGCCGGCGATGGAAGCCACCATGGCCAGCATTGCGCGCGACACCGCCACGCTGCATGAGCACCTCACCCAGTCGGTGCAGCAACAGCTCGATGGCATCACCCGCGGCTTTCAACACAGCGCCACCACTGCCGCCGCGCAGTGGACCACCGCGCTCACCGCACAGGAACACGCGCAGCAGGCGCTGGATGCGCAACTGCATACCACGCTGGAGCAGATCGCCCGGCAGACCACCGCGCTGCACGATGGCGTGAGCACCGCCGTGCAGCAGCAATTGCACGGCCTCAACGACGGCTTCCAGCAAAGCGCACGCACCGCTGCCGACCACTGGCAGGCCGCATTGGCCGCGCAGGAACGTGCGCAGCAAGCGCTCAACGAACGGTTGCAGACCACACTGGAACAGATCGATCAGCGCAGCACGGCCATGCAGGACGGCGTGACTCACGCAGTGCAGCAGCAGTTGGCCGCACTCACCGATGGGTTCGAACGCAGCAACGCCGCCACCGCCGACAACTGGGCGGCAGTGCTGGCCGAGCAGCAACGCGCCACCGCGTCGCTGAGCACGCAATTGCACGCCACGCTCGAACAACTTGCCCAGCAGACCACCGCATTGCAGGACGGCGTGCAGCAGGCCGTGCAACACCAGCTCGATGGCCTGAGCAGCGGCCTGGAAACCAGCACGGCCGCCGCAGCGGCCAGCTGGACTTCGGCCGTGGCCGAGCAGCAACGTGCAAACCATGCGCTCACCCAGGAGTTGCAGAGCACGCTGACGCAGTTCGCCAGCACCTTCGACGCCCGCTCCAGCGCCTTGGTCGATGCGGTGTCCAAGCGCATGGATCAGTCCAGCAGCGCGGCGGCCAACGCCTGGAACGACGCACTGGCGCAGCAACAAGACGCCAGCGCCGCGTTGGCCACCCAGCACCAGAGCGCACTCGCTGCAGCAACCGCCAGCTTCGATGCGCATGCCGCCGCATTGGTCGGCACCCTGCAGCAATCCCACACCGACCTGCAGGCCGCGCTGGAAGCGCGCGACAGCCAGCGCCTGGCGCTGTGGAGCGAGCGCTTCACCGCGATGAGCGCGGATGTGGCTACGCAGTGGGAACGCACCGGCGAGCGCGTCGCCCAGCAACAGCAGGCGATCTGCGAGACCCTGGCCAGCACCGCCAGCGAGTTGTCCACGCAGGCGCAGGCACAGGCCAGCGCCACCATCACCGAAGTGGCGCGCCTGATGCAGATCGCCTCCGAAGCGCCCAAGGCCGCCGCCGATGTGGTGGCCGAGCTGCGCCAGAACCTGTCCGAGAGCATGGTGCGCGACACCGCCATGCTGGAAGAGCGCAGCAAGCTGCTCGCCACGCTGGACACCTTGCTCAACGCGGTCAACCACGCCTCCACCGAACAACGCGCAGCGGTGGATGCGCTGGTCACCACCTCGGCCGACCTGCTGCAACGCGTGGGCACGCAGCTCACCGAACAGATCGGCAACGAGACCGGCAAGCTCGGAGAAGTGGCCGCGCATGTCAGCGGCAGCGCGGTGGAAGTGGCCAGCCTCGGCGAAGCCTTCGGCATGGCGGTGCAGTTGTTCAGCGGCTCCACCAGTGAGCTCAACGCGCGCCTGCAACACGTCGCCAGCGCACTGGATGCCTCACTCGCCCGCAGCGACGACCAGCTGGCGTATTACGTGGCGCAGGCGCGCGAGGTGGTCGATCTCAGCATGCTGTCGCAAAAGCAGATCATCGAAGAACTGCGTCAGCTCGATCGCGGCCGTCACGATGCCGGCAATGCCGATGCGGGCGAGGCCACCACGGCATGAGCGATGAGATCGATATCGACGGCGAATCGGGCACACCGATCTGGGCCGCTTTCGGCGACCTGATGTCGGTGTTGCTGGGCGCGTTCGTGCTGATCCTGGTCGGCGTGATCGGTGTGCAGTTGCAGCTGTCCAGTCGCTTGGATGAAGAGGTCAAGCAACGCCAGGCCGAAGCGCAGCGCCGCAAGACGCTGGAACAGGCGCTGGCCGCGCCGCTGGCCGCCGGCCGCGTGACGCTGGTCGATGGGCGCATCGGCATCCGCGGCAACGTGTTGTTCGCCTTCAACTCCGACCAATTGCAGCCGGAGGGCCGCGAAGTGCTGAAGACGCTCGCCGCCCCATTGTCCGAATACCTGGCCTCGCGCGAGGAGATCCTGATGGTCAGCGGCTTTACCGACGACCGCCCGGTGCTGGGCGGCAACCGTCGCTACGCCGACAACTGGGAACTGTCCGCACAGCGCGCACTCACCGTGACGCGTGCGCTGATCGCCGAAGGCGTGCCGGCATCGTCGGTGTTCGCTGCGGCGTTCGGCTCGCAACAGCCGGTGGATTCCAATGCCGACGAAGCGCGCCGCGCAAAGAACCGACGGGTGGAGATCGCACCGATCGCGCGCCCGTCCACGTCGCGTGCGCCCTCTTCCGCACAGCCAGCACCGGCCGCAGCGGCGCGATGAGCACGCAAGCGACATCCGTACACGCGCGGCTGGAACGCTGGCGCGGCCAGGGTGCCGACCAGCTGGACCCGGTGCATTTCCATCTGATGCAGACGTTGGCGACGCGTGCGCAGACGCAGAGCGGTGCAGTGCGCGCGGTGCTGGAAGAGAAGCTGGATGCGTTGGTCGATGCCTATGCGGCGACGGTAAAGAAAGCAGCGCGCCGTCGTGCAACCAGCCATGCTGTTCCAGGTGCTGTGCAACGCAGCGCGCTGGGCGCATTGACCGAGCAGATGGCAGGCCATGCGGCGTTGATGGAGGTGGACAGCAGAAAGACCGCCGCAGCCGACCCAAGCCTGTTCCCGGAGTTGCCAGCACTGGACGATTTCCGCCGCACCTGGACCACGGTGCGTACCGCCAGCCAGGTGCGCCAATCGCTGCAGGACGCACCCAAGGACGCCGGCCCGCTCAATTCCAGCGTGCTGGTACACCGCTGCATCAGCCTGATGCGCGAGCGCTCGCCCGGCTACCTGCAGCACTTCCTCGGCTATGTCGACGCGCTGTCGTGGCTGGAACAACTGCACAGCGGTGGCGCGTTGGCCAACGATGACCCGGCACCGGTTGCGCCGGGCAGGAAGCGCAGCAAGCGACCGTCCACGCGTCGCAGTTAGAGCGACCAATCGCATCACGGCGTGTCTCAGAACCGCAAACGCACGCCCACCGTCCAGCTACGCGGCGCACCGGGATACACCCACTGCTCGCTGTAGGAGAACGCAGCGTAGCGGCGATCAGTGAGGTTTTCGACCTTGGCATACAGGCGCAGGCGCTCGCTCAGGTCGTAATGACCGACCAGGCGCCACACCGTGTACGCGGGCAGCACGAAGTCGGTATTGCTATCCACCGAGCCCAGCCGCTCACCGGTATGCAACACGCCCACGCCCAACGCTGCACTGCGCTTGCCGGTCAACGGCTGCTCGTAGTTGACCAGGGCATTGCCGGCGAAGCGCGGCACGTTCGGAAATTGTCGCCCTTCGGCCAACCCGGTGCCGGCGGCGGCGGCGCTGCTGCGCGTCACCTGCGAATCGGTATAGGCCAGGCCCACCGATGCGGCCAGGCGCGGAGTCACACGACCGAGCAGATCCAGCTCCACACCCTGACTGCGCATCTGGCCCACCGGCAGCGAAAAGCTGATGTCGGCCGGGTCCAGGCTCAGCACGTTCTTCTTGTCGATGCGGAACGCGGCCAGCGTCGCTTCCAGTCCATCGCCGGGTTGCACGTATTTCAGCCCGGTCTCCAGCGAACGGCTTTTCTCGGGTGCGAAGCTCTGGCCGCTGGCGCCCACTCCGCTGTTGGGACGAAAGCCCGCCGCCGCACTCGCATACAGCGACAACGCATCGTCGATATGGAAGATCATCCCGGCCCGCGGGCTGACCACGCCATCGGACGCGCGCTGCGTGGTGCCGCGCAGCTGGTTGTCGAGATCTTGCTGGTAGTGGTCGTAGCGCAGGTCGAGCAAGGCCTTCCAGCGCGCGCCGAGATCGAGCTGATCCTGCGCATACACGCCCCACACCTGCTGACGCTCCTCGGTATCGGTGGTCGTGGCCAGCCGCCCCGGCTGCGCCACGCCATACTGCGGCGCGAGCACGTCGATGCCGTACGGCGTGGCAGCCGAGCGTGCACGCTGCTGAAAGCGGCTGTCGTCGAAGCGATTGCCGTCGATGCCGAACAACACATTGTGGGTGACGCTGCCCGCCTGCAGGCTGCCGAGCAGTTCGGCACGTGCGGCGATATCGCGGCCCTGGTAATCGCGGTAGCGGCGTTCGCGCCGCAGCGTGCGGTCGTCGGCCTGCAGCGTCCACGGCTCGGTCGAGAAACCGCGCATGCCGCTGTCGCGATAGGTCGCCCCGCCCTGCAACGACCAGGTCTGATTCAAGCCGTGCACCACAAATACCTGATGCCCGGTGGAATGCAGATCGATATCGCCATCGCGCGGTTCGCCCAGAAAACGCGACGCCGGCAGCCGGTTGGCATCGCCATTGATGGCGGTCACGCCGCGATCGAACGGCGTATGGATACGCACGAATTCCAGCTCATACGACACCGTGGTATCGGGCGTCGGCATCCATAGCAGCGACGGCGCCAGCAACGTATTGTCGCTATCGACGGTGTCGCGGAAGCTGTGCTGGTCCTTGTGCATCACATTCAGGCGATAGGCCAGGTTTTCGCCCAGCGGGCCGGTGCTATCCACCGCGGCGCGATAACTGTCGAACCGGCCTGCCGACAGGTCCACGCTGTGCTGGGGCTGGAACAACGGTTTTTTGGTGACGATATTGACCGCACCGCCCGGCTCGCCGCGCCCGTACAACGCCGACGCCGGGCCCTTGATCACTTCGATGCTCTGCGTATTGGCCGCATCGCGCAGGCCGTTGTAACCACGGCTGGCGTTGAAGCCGTTGACCATGTAATCGGAGCTGAAATTCGGGTCGCCGGTGAAGCCGCGCATCGAATAGCTATCCCACAACCCACCCAGGTTGTTGGCCTTGGTGATGCCGCTGGCCAGTTCAAGCGCACCGGCCAGATCGGTGACGCCGGCATCTTGCAACAAGGTCTGATCCAGCACGCGCGCACTGATCGGCAGGTCGCGCAGCGGCGCATCGGTCTTGGTGGCGCCGGTGACGCTCAACGCGCGATACGGCGTGTACTGGCTGCGCACCTGCATCGCATCCAGGTCGCGCGTCTGCGGCTCGGCGGCCTGGGTAAACGGACTGACGCCTGCAGCACAGGTCAGCATACTGAGGAGGGGCAGCATGTGCGCCGGAAGGCGGCGCGGCATGGACACGGACATCGGGCAGGACTCCTGAAGGGCATGGCGCAGTGGCCGTGTCGCAGATGAAAGATCTGATTGGTTGGTGGAGCGCGGCTTCCGCTACGAGGCGGGATCGGCCGTTGCATCGAACCGAGGCGCACGCTGGAAGTCCTCGCGCGTAAATGGCCGGTCCCGGAACAGATAGCCGTAGTAAAACGTCCGTAGTGCTCGATGGTAGGCGCGGATACGGTCCTGGTAGGCCAACTGCGCGCGCAGATCGGTATGCGCCAGACGCGACAACGCCGCCTGCACCGCAACCGGCGGCAACACGCTGGCCACACGCTGCGCGAGCGCCTCGCGTCGCTCCAGTCCTTTGCGATAGGCGGCAACCTGTGGAGCCACCTGCTGATCGCCGTTCTCGTGGAAGGCGAAATACCACTTGTAGTGGAACGCATCGGTCAGCGGCGCCGAGTCGGCCCACTGCGGATTGTTCGCGTAGAACGCACGCATGGTGTCCTGGCGCGGAATGTCCCAGGCATGATTGACCGCCTCGCGCTGCAACCGCGCGACTTCGGTACCCTGGTTGACCGGCACCGTCTGATTGATCGCCACGTGCGCCAATGCCGGGGCCACCAAGGCCAGCACCACCCAGCAGGTGGCCAAGGCGGTGGCATGCGCCGCCGGGCGCCAGTGGATGCGCCCGACCAGCACCGCCAGCAGCACCCAGAACAGCAGATAGGCGCAGGTCAACGCCAACACCGCCAGCTGTTGCAGCGGCGGCACCGCATTGAGGGTTGCGGCAATCACAAACGGCACGCCCAGACACAGCAATACGGCAGCTGCACGCACCACCACACGCCGCACCAATAACGCCGTGCCCGCGCCCGGCAACGCAGCGAGCATGCGCGCACGCCCTGCTTCGCGTTCGCCCGAACGTAGATCGAACAGCAACGCGATCACGAACAACGGCAGCAGGAACACCAGCACGAAGGCATAGTCGAAGCGCCCGGCCAACGCCAGCTCCGGGTTGTAGCTGTCGCCATCGTGGATCTGCGCTTCCAGGCCCAGTGCGCGGATACGCAGGATGTACGGCGACACATCGCGCATGCCGACTGCCGCAAACGCCAACGGCGAAGGAGCGTCCCAGGTCGGGTGGAAGCTGTAGTAGGCCGCGCTGCCGGCATCGTTGGAGCGCGCCACATAGTCCTCCACCGCCGCGATGTCTTCCTGCTGCAGCGCTGCGATGCGTGCGATGTTACCGCGTTGTGCGTCGATGACGTGCTGGCCGGAGAGCAGGCTGCACACGGTCAACACCGCGAGCAATGCCAACCCGGCAACCGCCGCACGCGCGCGCAGCAGCAACAGCAACTCGTATTTCCACACCACCATCAGCGCGTCACTCCCACACGACGCCCGGCTGCGATCAGCATGCACAGCGCAGCCAGTAACCATGCGCCGACCAAAGCAAGCGCCGTGCCTGCGGCACGCACCACGTCGGTTGTGGACGGTGGCTGGAACGCGAAGACCGGAATGCGATGCCAATGGTCGGAGGAGATGCGCTTGCGCTGATCGGCGCCGGCATCCTGCGCACTGTCGTCGGCCAGGCTGACCGCTTCGGCCTGCAGCCGATTGAGTTGCTGCACCAACGTGTAGCGATAGCGCTCGGCCTGGGCGAGAAAGCGGTCATGCGCCTGCAGATCGGTTTCTGCCAGCGTCATCGACACCTCACGCAGCGCCACTGTCGGGCTCAGCAAGGCGAAGGTGCGCACCAGCAGGTTCTGTTGCTGCTGGATGGCCGAATCGCGCGCGGCGTAGCGCTCGAACAAGCTCGAGGTGAGCCGCTCGCCTTCTAGCGCGAGCAGGCCCTTGTAGTTCACCGGCAAATCTTCCACGCGCTGCACGCCATAGCGCTGCAAGGTCTGCCGCTTGAACTGCGCGAAGTGCGGGTCGTCCGGGTTGTGGCTGTCGCCGAGCACGCGCAGATCGCGCTGGATCGCCACATCGGTTTCCATCCGCGTCGGCAGGCGATAGGCGGCACTTGCAACATCCGGCGCCACGCGCGGCACCAGCAACGCCAGCCACACCCACAGCGCCAGCGACACCAGCAACGCATCGCGGCCGCGCCGGCACTGCATCGACACCGCCAGCACCAGCGCGCACCACACCAGCAGATAGATCGCGTACGCCAGCACCAGCAAGACGACCCGCAGCGCCTGGCCCGGCAGCAAGGCGACGGGCACCAGGCCGACCAGTGCCGGCAGCAGGCATGCGCCGGCTACCACTGAAAGCGCGAGATACTTGCCGCCGAACAATTGCCGACGCGTGGCGCCCTGCAGCAACAAAGCACGCAGGGTGCCGGTCTCCTGCTCGCGCGCCACCCCGCCATACCCCAGAAATACCAGCATCAGCGGGGCCAGGATCTGCAACACGAACGCAGGTGTCAGTTGCCCGAAGCGCACCAGCAACGAGCTTTGACGCACATCGCCGAAGTTGGCGGTGTTCTGGCGATGACCTTCCAGGAACATGCTGTTGCCGGTGAACGCGTCCACGCCCGCATCGAATGCGGCCAGCGCCGGCAGCGGACGATAGATGAACTGTCCGTAATGCACCATCCGGTGCGGGTGACGGTCCGGCTGGGCCTCGAACGCCTGCTGCGCAGCCTGCTGCTGACGTGCGCGGAACTCGGCCACCTCGCGCTGATGATGCGCAGCGGTCAGCGCGGCCACCAGCGTGAGCAGCATCAGCAACACCACACCGATGGCCGCGGAACGATTGCGCGCCATGAACCGCAGTTCTTCGCGCGCGACAAGCAGCACAGGACTCATCGGGCAACGCTCATGCGGCCTGATCGTGCGGACGCGCAAAGCGCGCATGCAGCGTGCTGACGTCGAAACCACTGTCGCCGACGCCGATTTCATCGGCAATACGGCCGTTTTCCAGAAAGCCGATGCGGTCTGCAACATCCACCGCGCCAAGCAGATCGTGAGTGACCATCAGCACCGCACCGCCACGCGCACGCACGCTGCTCAGCAACCGATTGAAGTCGGTAATGGCACGCGGGTCCAGGCCGGAGGTGGGCTCGTCCAGCAGCAGCACCGGCACCTGACGCAAGGTGGCCACGGCAATGGCGACCTTTTGCCGCATGCCTTTGGAAAATCCGCCCAGCCGCTGGCTCCATGCCTCACGTTGCAGGCCGGTAGCGGCCAATGCCTGACCGATCTCTGCCTGGCCACGGCGCTGACCAGCGAGCGCCAGCAGGTAATCTGCGTTTTCCAGTGCGCTCAGATGCTCGTAAAGCGCCACGTTTTCCGGCAGGTAGGCAAGGCGCGCGCGCGCAGCGCCGGGATCGGCAACCGGATCGATGCCGTCCACGCGCAGGCTGCCGGAGGTGGGTTTGACGAAGCCGAGCAGTGTGGAGAGCGTGGAGGATTTGCCGGCACCGTTGCCACCCAGCAAGGCGTAAACGGTGCCTTGCGCGACCTGCAGATTCAGCCCTTGCAGCACGGCGCGTCCGCGATAGGCCACGTGCAGGTCGTTGATCGAGATTGCGGGAGAGGAATGCGTGGACGGCATGACTGGCGAGATTTTGACGAAATGATACGTTATCACATTTCTTGCGCAGCTTGAATTGGCGTGGCATTGGCGGTGCATGCTGATCGGCGTCACCTGCCGTGCCCACCACGACGAACGCCCATGTCGCGTGGACGCAGCCGAGAAAAATGCGGCTTCTTGCCACCGTTTTTTATCGCAGCATCGCACCTGCGCGGACACGTGCCGGGTACCGGTGCAACGCGATGGCAGCGATCCGGCACAGCTCTGCATCGGCAGCCGGCGCAGCGCATCGGTGCCCGATGACGCGCTGGCGCGCCGCGCCCCGTTGAGTGATCGACGCCAGCACCGAACGGCTCGACTGTTACTCTAATTACGCACCTTCTTCACTGCTAGACACTGCTTCAGCGCGCACGCCGCTATCCCGCACTGCATTGCGACATCGGCGGCTTTGCCGGTCGGCTGCAACCGATCGGTGCCGGTGCGCTGCGCTGGACTCCGCCAGCCGTTGCCGGCGCTGTCATCCAGACGCATTGCGCGTTGTCGCCCCCGCTCTTCCAATCGAGACCCCTGACGTCACATATGCCTTTCGATCTCCGCCATCTCCCACCACGCCGCTCGCTTTCCCAGACGCTCGGTCTGCACACCCCTGACAGCGCCGCCGGCAAGCCTGCAACGCGCCGTACCCTGTACGCCGTCAGGGCCCTGCTTGCAACGACATTGTTCACCGCTACACAGCTCAACGCGCAGTCCATCGACACCAGCGCGCCGTTGCCGCCAGTACGTGCATGGCATGGCGCAAGCGAGGCATTGATTGCCAACGCAGGCGATGCGTGGAGCACGCCAGCGGAGCGCAGCGACTTCGCCAGCACGCCCAGTTACGAGGAAACGCGCGCATGGTTGGAACGCCTGGTCGCGGCCTCGCCGTTGTTGTCGCTGGAGGTGTTCGGCAAGACCAGCGAGGCGCGCGATCTGCTGCTGGTGCGCGCGCATAAAGGCAAGCCCGGCAAGCCGGTGGTGCTGGCGCAGGCCGGCATCCATGCCGGCGAGATCGACGGCAAGGACGCCGGCCTGATGCTGCTGCGCGACATCGCACAACGCGGCAAGCACAGTTTGCTCGACGAGGTGGATTTCGTGTTCGTGCCGATCCTCAACAGCGATGGTCACGAGCAACGCGGGCCGCTGGTCGGCGCCGCGCTGCGTGGGCCGCAAAATGCCGGCTGGAACACCACCACGCGCGGCATCAACCTCAACCGCGATTACCTCAACCTGGAAGCGCCGGAAACCCGCGCAGTGGTCGCATTGCTGCATACGCTGGATCCGGCGCTGTACATCGACCTGCATGTCAGTGGCGGACTGGATCATCAATACGACATCACCTTTACCTTCGCCGGCTGGGGCACCTATGCGCGCTCGCGCGCCACCGCCGATTGGCTGCAACAGCGCTTCACGCCAGCGATGAATGCCGCACTGCGCAAGCAGGGCCACACACCGGCGATCTACCCCAGCCTGATCGACGAAGACGAGCCGCGCTCGGGCCTGCGGTATGGGCCGGAGGGGCCACGTTATTCCACCGGCTACGGCGACTTCGCCGGCATTCCCACCGTGCTGGTGGAAAACCATCGGCTGAAGTCGTACCGGCAGCGCGTGCTCGGCGACTACGTGCTGCTGGAAAACGCCCTGCGTGTGGTCGCCCGCGATGCTGCACGCATCGATACTGCCAAGCGCGCAGATCGCGCCGCACGGCCGCAGGCATTGATGGTGGCCTGGGAGCGCCTGCCGCAGCCGATCGCCCATGTCCCGTTCAAGGGCGTCACCTACACCCGTGCGTTGTCGCCGGTATCCGGCAGGCAGGAACTGCGCTGGGAGGGTCGCGACGAAACCTGGACGATGCCGGTGATCGGCTACCGGCAGACGCAAGCAGTGCAGTATCCGATCGCGTGGTGGATTCCGCCGGGCAACGACGATGTGGTCGACCTGCTCAAGGCGCACGGCATCCGCTACGAACGCCTGCAGCAGCCGCGCCAGGTGCAGGTCCGACAGATCCGCATCGCGACAGAGGGCGGCACCCAGACACCGCATTCCGACGGCGTGGATGAAACCTTCGCCGTCGGCAGCATCCGCGTGCCCGCCGACCAACCGATGCGCATGTTGGCCGCCGCGCTGCTCGAACCGCAAAGCAGCGACTCGCTGCTGGCCAGTGGACGTTTCCGCAACGCCGGCAGCCCCGACAGCGGCTTGTATGGCCCCGAGCTGGTCGACTTCACCGAGCGCGTGCTGCGCAGCGACGCCGCCCTGCGCGCCGAGTTCGAGCGCAAGCTCGCCAGCGATGCCGCCTTCCGGGCCGACGGCGACGCCCGCCTGCACTGGATCTACGCGCGTTCGCCCTACGCGGCGATCGATGGCTGGCGCTATCCGGTGCGACGTGAGTTGGAACGGTAAATTTCATCGCCAGCACCACTGCGCGGACTGCGCCGCCATCAACCCAACGCATGCGCCCGAGCCGGCGCATGCTCGGCCATCAAGGCAATCATCCAGTCGATGAAGACACGCAGCTTGGCGCTGACATGCCGGTTGGGCGGGAACACGATCGACAGCGGGATCGGCGCCGTCTGCCAGTCGTCGAAGATCGGTATCAGTTCGCCGCTGGCAACATGCGCATTGGCAATGTACACCGGCAAGCCAATCACCCCCATGCCGACCAATCCTGCGGCCAGATACGCATTGCCATCATCGACCGCCACGACATGCCGCCCCTGCACGCTGACAGCCTCGTCGCCACGCTGCATCACATAGGGCAACGTCTTGCTGCTGCCCCAGCGCATGAATCCCACGCAGCGGTGCTGGGTGTTTTCCAACTCGTGCGGATGCACCGGCGTTCCCAACCGCTGCAGATACGCAGGTGACGCATACATACCCGTCTGCAGATCGCCGATATGCCGGGCAATCAGCGACAGGTCGGTGATGGTGCCACCGCGCACCACGCAATCCACATTCTCGCCGATCAGGTCCACACGACGATCGCTGACGCCCATGTCCAGCTGGATATCCGGATAGCGCGCATGGAATGCCGGCACCGCCGGCATCAGGATCAAACGCGCCAACGGGCTGGGCACATCCACACGCAGACGTCCGCGCGGCAGCGCCGATGCGCCGGACAGGCTGGTCTCGGCGTCGTCCATGTCCGCCAACAACCGCACCACGCGCTCGTAGTAGGCCGCGCCATCGGCAGTGACATGCACCCGTCGCGTGGTGCGGTTGAGCAGCGTGACGCGCAACCGCGCTTCCAGTTGCTGCACCAGCTGGGTCACGCTGGCGCGGCTCATGTGCAAGGTTTCGGCCGCCTTGGTGAAGCTACCGGCCTCAACCACGCGCGCGAATGCCTGCATCGCATCGAACCGATCCATTGCCGCTCCCGAACCAAAGATTGTTTGGATTCTACAAATAGTGCTGGTCGGCGTTGTCGATTTATCCGGCGCGGACAGGCATCTAATGTGGCTGCCTGTTCCGAGCCCATTCAAAGGAGAGTGTCATGGCAACACGTGACGTCGTTTTTCCGCAGGGACGCCATGCCCTGTACGAGCGCCACCGTTACTCGCCCGCGGTACGCGCCGATGGCTTGATGTTCGTTTCCGGCCAGGTCGGCAGCCGCGAAGACGGCTCGCCCGAGCCGGAGCTGGATGCGGAGATCGCGCGCGCCTTCGACAATCTCGATGCCATCCTTGCCGCAGCCGGCTGCACCTCGCAGGACGTCGTCGACGTCACCCTGTTCATGGTCAACCCAGACGACGTATTCGAGGCCGCGTGGGAGAAATGGGTCAGCTACTGGGGTCCGGCACCGTTTCCTACCGTCACTGCGGTAGGCGCGACCTGGTTGGCCGGCTTTCGGTTCGAGATCAAGGTGGTCGTCAAGTTGCCCGATCGCAGTCGGCCGTAAGTGCGCGGGGGTGGGCTTGCAACATCCCTTTCCGAATGCGCCGCATTGATGCCGAGGTGGATGCGGTACCAATGCGTCCGAGGTGTTTCGTTCGCAGGCAGACGGCAGGCGGCGCCTCTCATGCGGCGCACCACGATGCGTCGTTTGCCGTCTAGCTTTCCACGTGATCGTGGTGATCCTGCACCCCCATCGACCCAGTGCTGCATCGTCGCAGGAGCGGTCACACGTGTTTTCTCCATCGCTTCGCGGCGGCATGCGGGCCATCACTACGGCCTAGCTGCCCATCACCTGCGCTTACGCATCGTCGGCTCTCTGGCAGCCGCGCTCGGGCTGAAAGTACACGGCGCAACACCGCGAATACGCATCCTGGCGACGCGTGAGGTGCGTTGTCACCTGTCACGCATGCACACTTCAGACGCGCGCATAGCGCACGGTGCCTTCGATGCGCAAACAACGCGCACCTCGCGTCGCATCGGTTTCTCACGTGCAGACCTGAAGACCGCATCACAGCTTCGCACCTCATCGCGGTGCGTCCGCACACTTCTGCGTGGCACGTCACGAGGAAGACACATTCGCATGCGATAGCTGGCGCGCTGGTCACTGAGCGTGCCGGCCATTCCCCCGACAGCGCGTACTCGCCGCAACGCCGATCCCTGCATGTGCAATCGGCGATGGCGTACGTGCGAGAAATCTCAAGGAGCTTCATCGTCATGCGTTTCAGGATCTTCTTCGCCGTTGCGCTTCTCACCGCGTTCAGTGCCGCTGCCCAGGCGCAGGTCGTCACCCTCAACAAGGGCGGCTACACGCTGCGCTACGACTGCACCAATCACACCGCACTCCGTTACGAATACGTGCTGCAAGCCGACACCGGATCGGCCGCGCGTCCGTCCAGCTTCAACCTCGACACCGAACTGCCCAGTGGCTGCGCCGGCCAGACGTCCACTGCGTCCTATGCCAGCGTGCGCTCAGGCTACGATCGCGGGCATCTGGTGACCTCCAATCACATGGACTACAACGCCACCTACATTCGTCGCGCCAATCTGATGTCCAACATCGTTCCGCAGGTGGCCAGCTTCAATCAAGGCATCTGGGTGAAGGCTGAAAACGTCGCCGAGTGCTACCGCGACATCGCCAGCGTGCAGGTCTACGGCGGCGTGATCTACAGCGATACCAGCAACGATTACTTTCTTGCAAGCCACGGCATCCGCACCCCGGACTTCTTCTGGAAGACGATCATCACCGCCAACCCGGGCGGCGGCACCCGCGCGATCAGCTGGCTGATTCCCAACAGCGCCACGCTTGGCTCGCTCGACAGCTACATCGTCAGCATCGACGAGCTGGAAGACCTCTACGGTGCCAGCGAAATCGGCATCACCGCACCGGCGGCGGTCAAGGCCATGCTGCCCGCCACCACCTGGCCGCAGCCGAGCAATTGCGACCTGAGTTGATCGGTCGCACCAAGCGTGCAGACGACAGGCAAAGCCCGGATGCTGCGGGCTTTGCCATTTTTCAACCAACAAGACAGCGTTGCACGACGGCTCCCACGCGCTAGGAGCCGATCGCAGCAAACCAATCCGCATACGGCGTGTTCCTGACCAGATGCCGGTTGACGTCCTGGCTGCCATCGGTTCACCACACTGGTCCGCGCTCACCCAATGCAACCTTGGCCATCTGCACCGCATGGCGTGCGCTGGCCAGCCGTTGCGCATCGTCGTTGCCTCTGGCGGCCTTGACCTCGCGGCACGCATCCATCAGATCACCTACCAACGCGGCACGCGCCCGCTCGCTCAGATGCGGATTGGCGGCCCGCCACAGCCGGCCGCGCACGATCAGATAGCGGCCATCCGGCGTGGTGATGACAGTGGCCGCAGCAGTCACCGCCGCCTCACACCATACCGGCGTATGGCCTTGCATCAAGGCGACACATCGTTACTCCACATGCGCGAATCGGGGACGGACGCGACCATCCACCTCCACCTGCTCCATGAACATCGCATACGGCCGCACCCACATGCCGATGTCGCTATCCAACGGCCGATAGAGCACCAGCGGCGCGAGCGTCTCGCTACAACGCACCACTCCCAGCACCTCGTAACGTCCACCCTTGAAGTGACGGTAGTGACCCAACGCGATGGCGGGCAGCGGAGGCAGAGAGTCCATGGCACTCGACACGTTCAAGGGCATTGGAGTTTAGAGCGACGCTGATTGGGTAGCGAGCGATCGTCGACGATGCAGTCGGCAGATCACCGCCACGGGCGCCATGCGGATCGGTTTTCAAGGCTGCTGCATTGGCCACTCTGCCCACCACAGCTGGTCAGCTCGCTGCCGCCGCGCTTCAAGTGCTTGGCAGCCCTGTCCCGGAATGCCGCAACGTGCACGGCATGCCCCGGGCGGGGCGGCGCTCAGGACCATGCCTGAGCGTCGTCCTGTTCACCGATCTGGTCTTCGATGCCATCGTTGTCATCGATCTCGGTGTCCTGCACAGGCCTATCCTGTAGCAGATCCTCGTGCTTGCCAGGCGCCTTGACGTCGTTCGGTGGCGTTGGATCGTCGATGCCGCGATTGCCATTCTCGTTGTTGCTCATGCTTCGCTCCAGCGGCAGAAGTGCGCATCGTCACCGTCCTACCGGCCATGTGATGCACACGTGTGTTCTGCAGGCGTGAGGCTGACCGATTAACATACTGCGCATGAGTCCGCATGATCGGCTCGCACCTGGCTGCATCCGAGCGCGGCATTCCTGCGTAGGTATCCACACACCAAAGGAGCAAACACCATGCCGAGCCTGATCTGCGACCTGGAAGACCTGCTCGCCTCCTGGAAGACCGAGGCAGAGACGTTCGATGCCTGCGACATGCCGGCCTCGGCGCTCGCCTTCCGCGACTGCCACCGCCGCCTGACCGCGCTGCTCCACCGACGTGCGCTGCACGCAGCTCCACCCACGCCCGAACGCGACGTCGGCCCGTCATCCTCCCCGGCGGTCACTGCCCCGGCGGTCACTGCATCGCATCTGCGGGTGGAGACCACCCTCTAAGCCGCTTCACTCTCCACGCATGCACCTGTGCGCCATGGTCATGGTGCACGACAGCGGCCGTCGCGCATGCACGGCATTGCCCCTTCGCACCACCCCCCTCACTCATCGCCCGCAGCGCGCTCGCCCATCAACTCGCGCTCGCGCCGCTCCAACTCCTCGGCGTAGCGCTTGCGCACGAATCCTTCGGACAGCACACCCAACACCTTGCGTTCGGTGTCGATCACCGCCAACTCATCGGCCTGTGTCGTATCGAACACTTTCATGATGGAGACGATATCGGTCTCTGCCAGCAGCGCCGCATCACGGTGCTTGGCGTAATCGCTCACTGGTGCGTCCAACTGCACGTTGTCGGCATACAGTACCGCCAACGGCACCACGCCCGCGTAATGCCCCGCGGCGTCTTCAAGCACGACACGCTGCGTCGACCCCAATGGAAACCGCCGGCGAAACTCACTGACGCTGATGTCGTGCGCGGTGTGGTTGGCATCCTTGCGCATCATCTTGCCGGCCGACAACGTACGGACCCAACCCACATCACGGGCACTGCGGATATTTTCGCCACGCAGATGCAGACGCCAGGTGGAAAAGGAATACCCGAATACCTGCCGCACCACGGTATTGGCCACCAACACCGCCACCATCACTGCGCTTGCCAGCACAAAATCATGCGTACCCTCCAGGATCAGCATCGCCATGGTCATCGGTGCACCGACGATGGCCGCCGCCAGCGCCGCCATGCCCACCAGCGAGGCGCTTGTCGTGTCCACGACTGCCGCACCCACCAGCAGGTTCAGAAACACCGCAAACAGGCTGCCGACCAACGAGCCCATGAATAACGAGGCGAAGAACAGACCGCCGCGAAAACCGAAACCAAGCGAAATGCCCGATGCAATGCATTTGAGCACCAGCAGGGTCGCCAACATCTGCAACGTGCTGCTGCTGGTCATATCCAGATGCAACGCGCCATGCCCGGATGACAGCACCTGCGGCGAATACAGCGCCAGCGGAATCAGCAGCAACCCACCCACCACCGGACGACCCCAGATCGGCAGATTGATGCGCCCCGCGCCACGCTCGATGCTGGCCACCAGGCGCATCACCGCGATGCCGATCAAGGCGCAGATCAGACCCAGCACGATATAGATCGCATAGTCGCGCGGCTGCAACTGATAGGCCACCGCCGCCGGCAGCGAATATGGCGCAGCACCGAGCGCGTTGGCCATGAACGCACCGGCCAATGCAGCAGCAGCCACCGGTGCCAGTGCCGATGGCGTATACGCACCGATGACGATTTCAAACGCATAGAAGGCACCGGCAAGCGGTGCGCCGAACGCAGCGGCAATCGCACCTGCCGCGCCCGCACCTACCAGTGTGCGCATGTCAGACCGGCGCACCCGCAACACGCGACCAAACTGCGAGCCGGCGCCCGATCCCATCTGGGTGTAGGTCGCCTCCAGCCCAACCGACGCACCAACACCATTGGACAACAACGTCTGCACCGCCACGATCAGGTTGTCGCGCATCGACATGCGCCCGCCATGCAGGGCATTGGCCTCCACCGCATCCACCAGCGGCCGTTTGCGTCGACGCGCCATCAACGCCACCAGACCTACCAACAACCCACCCAAGGGCAAGACCAATAGCTGGGTTGCGGTGATCGCGTCGGAGGTGCTGAGTCGCGCTTCCGGCGCAAGCCCGTACAGCCACGCCTGCAACCCGTGGGCAATGCCTGCCTGCACCACCATCAGTGCTGCGGCAATCAGGCCCACCACCGCCGCCAGCGCGATGAACCACAGATCGTTCGCACGCAATTGTCTGCGCAACCAGTCCAACGGACGGCGCAGCTGCGCAAGGGCTGGAGACGGCGCACACGCGGTGGTGGCAAGTCGTGGCTGCATGGGAGACCAATGATCCGCAGGATCGGGTATCGGCAAATGGAAGAGTCAGCGGCGATATGTAGTGTGCAAGAACGTTGCTGACCTTGCGCCGTCTGACAGCAGCCGTGCCATTGCCGATTGCCGCCTGCGGCGGCGATTGGCATGACCTGTCTCCTAAGGACGTTGAAACCAGACGCACTGACCTGAATCAAACTGGGGTTTCATGCAGCAGCCTTTGGAAAGATAGTTCCGGAGCAGACCGGTTCACCGCACGCGGCGGTTCGTTGACGATCGCTTCTACTCTGGAAATCGCTTCATTCGCCAGAGTCAGTCCCAGAGTGTTCTTGATATCTCTGCGCAGCATTTCAACGCCAACGAAAAGGCTTTCCGATCTTGTAAGGCGTGGATCGATAAGGCCGATGCGGTCAGCGGCAACAATCTTACTGTCCTCGTCAGAAAAAGACCCTTCTCAATTTCAGCAATAGACCCTTCTCAATTATTGCGCTTATCGCACCTGGCTTCCAGAACAAGTCAGCGCGGTTGCTCACGAAGGCCTCAACTGCGCAAGGGGCCTTCTCACCTTATGACACAGACGTTGTGCAACTGATCTGGCTCAAGCGCGACAACCCGAATCTCTTCCACTTTCTCGACGTGTGCGGCACCAGGATCCGATCCGGCGGATTGATACAGATATTGAACCAGCACAGGCACCTTACCGAAGGTGCCGTATAAGCGGACGACATCGCAACCTTCGCCCAGGTCGGGGCCATCGCTCAGCAATTCAAGCCGCGTCCCTTTTCTGACAGCCCACACATCGTTTGCGCACTTCATCGAGCCCTGGACACCGGTAAACTGAAACAGCGCATCACCCATACTCCTATAAACAGAATAGTCGTCTTCGACACTGTCGGATTGATCGATGAAAACCTGCTTCAATTCAGGCGAAAGCGCGTAAGGGGCGATAGCCGCCTGGATATCTTCGACCGACCGACCGTCCCCAGCACTCTTTTCCGAAGTCCGAACCGTCTCGACGTTATGGAGAAGCGCAGCGGTCTTGCGATAGTCCTGCAGAGGAAGCGCCTTGATGGCTGCACAAAAATCCGACGACGGCGCAGCCGCAACCACATCGATTGCAGCGAGACAGGCAAGCGCGGCTAGACAGAACCTCCTGAACATTTGTCCATCCTTAGGGCTCATCTGAACCAGGTTTTCGTCATCTTCTGTTCTGGCTAGACGCTCAATGATCGAGCCTGTTTCCAACGGCCTTCTTGAATGCCAGAAAGCGTCACTTTGAAGTTGAAAGCCGGATCGGGTTCCTGTGGTCACAGCTTGCACTGTGACCATAACGAAGAAAGCCGTCGCCAACCAGCGTCGCTGTCGATGGTGCCCACCAGCACACAAATAGACAGCATATCTACTTGTTTACAAATGGGAAAAATCAAAATGTGCAGGAACCTGACTCACTTTTTGACTCGCTTTTAAGTTGACGTTGATCGGACGCTATTGGACGGTCTCAGACACACCAACACCACTCCTGCTTGCTCTGCAGTCTCAACGGAAAAAATATCCGCTTCCCAAACCCAAGCCTCCCGGCTCTTGGCGGGTTGATCAGCAAGGCGACCTGTCGGGACAACAGACCCACACTGGACAACAGCCTAACGAATGTCGGCTTTCGGCCAAGAGCCGGCGCGTTGCCCAATCAAGTTATTCAGTCAGTCGAAGACCACGCCGCAGCCCGTGTCCCGCGGGGGCCAGCTTCTGGGTCCCGGGGGACTAGCTGCTTGTTGCAGGGCTCCAATGCCGCTGAACAGCGCGCTTCGAGCACTGCAGCGCGTGCAGCCGAACGCCACGGCACCGCGTCCGGCTCGCCAGCGCGACTCCAGCTCCCGACTTGCCCACTACCGAGTTTCCCGCATGCAGCCAGGTCCGATGTGACCCACTTCTAGGCAGACATTAGGCTGCCTCAGGGTTGATCGCCAAGCAAGATCAATTGTGGTTCTAGGGCTACCCTTTAGGGCCAACGTGGATGTGGTCACAGAACTATCTAATTACACGGCTTTATCTTGCTGCCCTTACATTGGCGTCTTTAAAGCACTCTAAACCAGGACACGTCCTGTACGGCTAAAGATGCGCGCCAGGTAGCCGATAGAATGTGTGGCAAAAGCAGCACGCAAGCGTCGCTCACCTTGTACCTCGCGTCTCTTCCATCGCGACGGTGCATGGATATGATGGCGCCACCTTGCCCTGGCCGATGTCAGGGTGTTACCACCACGGAACCCACGGATGCAGAAGACATGGAACCGTCTCGAGAAGTGGCTGCGCGTGCATGACACGGCGCGTTTGGCCGACCTGCGCGCCCCTGCCCAAGCCGGACAGCTTGCCGACTTGGCAGCCACCCTCAACCTTGCCCTGCCCGACGAACTAGCCGAAAGCTTGCGTCGTCATGACGGCCAGTCGCGTAAGGGCCCGGGCCTGTTTGGCGAGATGGCGTATTCCAGTTGCCTGACTATCGCCACCGATTGGACCGCCCTGACCCGGCTGGCTAACGAGGACGATTTCGACGACCTATCCGTAACTACGGAGAAGGGTATTGCACCGGTATGGTGGCATCCTGCTTGGATCCCCTTTGCGGCCAATGGCGCGGGCGACCACCTGTGCCTCGATACCGCACCGGCCCGCGGCGGCCAGGCAGGGCAAATCATCGCTTTCCAGCACGATCATCCTCACCGCCGCTTGGTTTCACCCTCACTTGGCGCATGGCTAGAGACGGCTGTGCAGCAGGCCTCCCAATGATCCTTCCGCCTTCAGGACCTTCGATGACAGCCACGGAACTGCGCCAGCAACGCCTGGAACGGCTTTATCAGGAATGCCGCAAGCAAGTGGTTTCCCAGCTGATCGGGCCCTTCGGCCTGAACCCGATGATGTTCGAGGATCGCAACGGCGGCAACGTCACCACGCTGCACAACTTCGAACGTGACGACGACAGCTACGTCGCCACGCGCGAGGACAAGGCAATGCACAAGCACTCCAAGGATGAGTACGACCGAAGCCAGTACGTGCTCGACACCAAGGCCAAGGCCCACGCCGCCGGTCACGGCGACAGCGACTGGAACAGCAAGCGCGATGCCCACCTGCATCGCGGCATGGACGAGTACACCGGCAAAGCCTTCGAAACTGCCGCCGACGGCAGCACCACGCAGGACGGCACGCCAGTCTCGATGGAACTGGACCACGCCATCTCGCTGAAGGAGTTCCACGAGGCCCCCAAAAACCACTTGGCGCTAGGTAAGGTAACCATAGTGAATGGACAGGACGTGGTGGTTACTTCGACCATGGCCGGCGTGGTGAACGATGAGGCTAACCTCTCGCTCACCAACAAATCGCTCAACGCCTCCAAGGGTGGCCACCGCGTGGACGAGTGGGTGGACGACAAGCTCGCAAAGGCAGAGAAAGCCGGTAAATCGCTGGATTTTGACCCCCAGGCGGTGCAGTCATCGTACGATCGCGCTCGGGATGCCATCAACGCCAAGGTAGACACCGCCCTGCTCAAGAAGCAGGCGGCCGAACTGGCCAACACTAGCCTAGACCAGGCCAAGCAGATGGGTGTACGCCAAGCCATGGGCGTGCTGCTGACCGAACTGGTGAACAGCCTGTTCGTCGAATTCAAGGAACTCATCCGCAAGGGCGTCAAACTGGGCAAGGCGCTGCTGGATGACCTTCGCCAGCGCCTGAGCACAGTGGCCATCAACGTAGCCAAAAAAGTGCCGGAAGCCTTCAGCGCATTGTTCGAGGGAGGCATCAGCGGCTTCGCGAGCAACCTGCTCACTTTCCTGCTCAACAACGTGTTGTCCACAGCCAAGCGCTACGTCACCGCTATCCGCGAGGGCCTGCTGGGACTGTTCCATGCCTTCCGCATGATCGCCTTCCCGCCCGAGCACCTGAGCGAAAAGGCCGCGTTTCAGGCAGGCCTGAAGATGCTCTCCACCGTGTTGATGACCACGATAGGCATTCTGCTCGGCGAAAGTGTGGCCAACTTCCTGCTGAGCATCCCGGTACTCCTACCGGTAGCCAACGTGATTGCCCCGGTGCTAGTCGGCATCCTCACGGGCCTGCTCTCCGCGCTGATGGCATACCAGATCGATGCGGTATTCGAGCGCCGGCGCCTTGATGCACAGGGCCTGAGCATCGAGGCGATGCTGGCTGACGCCAAGTACCGCAAGCAGCTGTCCGAAGAGCTCGCCGACCAGACCAGCTTGGCCCTGAGCAGCTACGAATTGAATCTGCAATCGCTGCAACTGTACCAAGCCGTGGGCGAGCACTACATCGCCGCCGTCGCCGATGGTGCCGCCACCCTGGTCAGCCTGACACAGGGCAATACCCGCACGCGCGACCATGTGGTGCAGAGCAACCTAAGCGTGCAACGCCTGCAGGAAGGACACGACCTGCTGGAAGATTTCCTCAACCGCGAGCAGCTTCAAGGATGAACACCGTGACCCAACAAGCCAGCCAAGAGCTGATCATCGTACGCGCTGTGGCCAGCCTGGATTTGCCCCACGAATTAGGCAGCACGGGCCATTTGGGCACCTTGGTGCGGCGCATGGGCGAAGAGGGCAAGGCCCTGCGCTACAAGGCCGATGCGCTGGAGCTGGCGCGTCAGGCCAAGCGCGATGGCAACTTCATCGGCAATCTGGTCAAGGGCCGTCAGGAGGCCATGGACGATGCACAGATGGATCTCAACAAGGCCATAGCGAACCTTACCGCCTCCACCTCGGAACTGCTGGTAATAAATACGGCACTTTCCAAGGTGCTGCACATTCAACAGGAAGACTTGCACGATCAGCAGATCGAATTGGAAAGCCAGGCCACCAATATCCGAGAGCAGAACGTGCAGATCCTGCAGCAGCAGGAAGAACAGACACGCCAGCAGGAGCAGATCATCCTCGTCAACGAGGGCATACTGGAAGCCAAGGGTCTCACTCAAGAACAAGCCTTGAAACTGGTCGGCTGCGTGGAGCGCGTCACCGAGGCCGAGCAGGTGTTGAAATTGGAGGTGCAGCGCCTGGAAATGGACGTGGAGGAACGCCTGGCCGCCAGCTTTGCCCACACGGCCGCACAGATGAGTGCGCTACAGGAAAGCCTGACCCTTGCCCATGATGGGCTGCTGGCAAGCCTTGCCACGCTGCATGAAACGGTGATCCTGCCGCTACAGGCCGACCAATCGGCATTGCGGGACGACGTGAGCGCGCAGCTACACCAGCAAGGCCATGCCTTAGCAGCAGCTCTGGCGGTAGAGGCCGATGCACGCCAGCATCTCACGCAGCAGCACGCCGAGGCACTGGTCGAACAGTCCGAACGGCAGGGTCATGCGCTGGCGGTGGCCATGGCCAAGATTGACCGCCGCTGGGAAGCAACGCTGGCGCGGCAGCAGGCAGACGCCCAAGCGACACTCAGCAAGCTGCGTCTGTTCCAAGGCGTCACTGCTGCAGCCTTTGTGATGATGCTGGCTTGGCAACTGCTGACTTGATTCCTTTGTAGAACGACCCATCGGCGGGTGCTTTTCGGCTACGCGCCACGAGACGACCTGCTCGACACACCATCACCCTGCCCAATGCGTACGAAAACACCATGAGCTTCAGCAACGCAGATCTTCTCTCGATAAGCGAAATCACCACCCGTTGCACCCTGGAGATACCCGAGTTCCAACGTGGTTACTCCTGGCAAAAGGAACAATGGGAGGCCTTATGGGGCGATGTCGAAAGCGTCGTCACGCGCGGCACCACCGAGCACTACACCGGTACCCTCATGCTCGGCACGAGTGACGCCAACGGCGTCAGTGAGCTGATTGACGGACAGCAGCGCATGGTGACCATCGCACTGATGATCTCCGCTCTCGGCGGAGCCGCCTACCCCATCAAGTTCAGGAACAACACCGTCCTGCAGGATTGTTTCGATTTCCACGCCTTGGGGCAACGCCAGCTGGAAGCTACGGTTTCCCACCATTTGTCCTATTACGCACGCAACATCGGGTTGGCCTGGAACTTCTTCGCGGATCGCGCCTCCGGGATCCGCCAGGCTGATGCCGCACAGCCGTATCTTGACGTACTACTGAACCGCCTGAGGATCTTCGTCCTGACAATCAGTGCACAGTTCGATGTCCATGTCGCCTTCGAGACCATCAATAACCGGGGTCGCCCACTGAGCACGCTTGAGAAGCTCAAGAATCGACTGATCTACCTGGCTTCGCTGGACCAAGATGTCGCGCGTGGGAAGCAGGCCGCTTCCGAAGTACATCGCTGCTGGAAAGGAATTTATCAAAGCCTTGGAGCCGGCAAGCAGCTACTCCAGGATGACGCGTTCCTTTCCGCCCACTCCACCGGTTGGTTCCGCGTGGAGCGAGTCTACGACTGGCTGAACGTCCAGCTCTTCGACAAAGAGTTCTCCACCCGCCAAGCTGTCGATAGCGCCGGCATCGTGGCGTACGTCCAAAGTCTGGATCAGGCGGCGGCCTGCTGGCACCTGCTTCACGCACCGGAGAGACTGCCTGCGACCGTCGCAGCCCACATCCATCGCCTGAACCAAACCGCAGAAGGCGCTACCCCACCGTTGCTGCTTTGGGCCCTGGTTCGGATTGCCCGGGAGTACCCGGCCTTCCTGCTGGATCCTGGTAAAGACACTGGCTGGGCTGCAGCCTTCGCGGCACTTGTCTCCGAGGCAGAACGCTTCGGCGCGCTGGTTCTGCAGGCGGCCGACAGGCCCGCCCATACCGGCAAGAGCGACCTCAACCGGTCGGCCTATGCCATGGCCAACGACGATCCGAGCGTCCTAACCCGCAACGCTTTGCTGGTGCCCGCATCTAACGCGGTGGGAGCCTTGGAGATCGCCACCCAGCACCTGCATTCGTTGATTAGCAATGTCCGCGGGGAGGATGAGGAGGGCGAGGAGATCCTCACCCACCCACAATTCGACTGGCAGGGCTACTTTAGTGCCGAGGGCGTACTTGCGTCGGTGAACGACCGCTTCGCCAAGAAGGGCGGCACCGGATTCTACGGTTGGTCGTTCGGCAAGCTGGTGGTGATGGCGTGGGAAGAACGCCTGCGCGGATATCGCGGCAAGCAGGACAAAAAGCCCTGGGAGCGATTCCACTGGACCGATTCGGTTGAGCACATCTACCCACAGACAAGTAATGAATACTGGGAGCAGTCCATCATCACTAAAGGACGCAATGGTGACAAATCAGCTGCGGCGATCGCGGGATCATTGGGCAACCTGCTGTTGCTTTCAGGCCCGTTGAATTCCGTCAACTCGAACCATGCTTACCAGACGGTAGGAGACACCCAAGGAAAGCGGAGCCGTTACGCTTCGGGCAGCTACTCGGAGATCCAGATCAGCGAGCTGTGTGAGCGTTGGACGGTGGTGGAAATCGCCGCACGTGGCATCGCCATGCTGCAGAACGCCCAACGTCGCTGGGGCTTCGAACTCCTTCCCCCAGATGCCAAGGAAGTGGACTGGCTCCCCTACCTGTTTGGCCCCTTCGCCGAGCGCGTGAGTTCAGGTCATTTCACGAAAAACAAAAAGGCCGTCGATGGGCGAAACCTGAGATCTCTTGTGGAACGCTTCAACACGTACAAGTGATCCCGCTATGATCTCCCCGGCGACTGTCGTCGGGTCTACGCAAGCGCTCTACAATTCCAGCTCAACATACCGGACGTTTAGGAAACTGCATCACGCTGTAGCCATGTGGGCAGACACACTTGCCCACATGCGCTTCTACGCACAGGCTCCTTCTAAACGTGAACGTGTATCGAGTTATTCACCGGTTCCGATCAATGGACCGGCACACATCCGAGTTAATCTTTCATGTTGAGCCCGCAGGTGATGCGTAGGAATTTCTGCAATTCTGATCCGTCTCGAATCCGTCCATCCCGCCCGAACGAACAATTTTGACCTCCGCCACAACGGGGTGCCCGCTTTCGGCCAAGAGCAGACGTTCGCACCACCGGAATTAAACCGACCCGCGCAGCGGGTTCGGCCTGGGTGAGTTGTTAGGCCGCAGGTTACAGATACCGGACAGCACAGAACGAGAGCACCCCGGAGATGAGACAAGTTGCTGCGACCAGCCCCGTGCTTCGACCCCACTCCGCACGATCATACAGGAGTCGTCGGTTGAGGATGCCATAGTGAACCATTTCGCACGCGAAGTAAGCACACACGAACAAAATTGAGTTGAGAATACCGATTACCACTGCCTGCCGGGACACATTTAGGCCATACAGAGCGAGCAGAGGCAGTGCGAATCCGAAAACGATAGCCAAGAGCGTGGCAACAGCCAAGAGGAGAAAGGAACTCGTGAAATGCGACAGGCCGATAAATACATCCCGACCTTCGCCGGTTTGAAAATCAACAGCAGGTTGTCTGTAGTAACTCGCCTCGCGCTGAATTCGAAAAGATAGAAATGTCCCACAGAAGCCAGTCAGTATTGCACCTGCCGCGAGGCTTGCACTGAAAAATTCATTCAAGTTTTCTGCCATCTCTGCTCCTGCGGCCTAAGGAACCTCTGAACAACGCACCACAGATACGCGACACTACCCGCCTCATGTTGAGGAGTGATCCATGCAACTGACGTTCGGTGACGCTGAGGGCCT
>NZ_JACHOF010000030.1:0-33126 GCF_014199765.1 Xanthomonas sp. 3058
CTTCGTCGTTTCCGTCGAAGCGAGCCGCCTAGTATAGCGGACTTTTTCTTACCGTCAACACCTTGTTTCCGAGGTGGTTGACGCCGCTTCGTTTCGACCCGAAGGTTTTCTGCGAAGCGAGCCGGCCATATTAGCAGGCTTTTCATCTCCGTCAACCCCTCGTGAAGAGGACGTTGCCGCCGCTGCACCTCAATCCGCCGTAGCGTCTTTCCGTGTAGCGAGCCGCCCATCATAGCCGGCTTTTGCGTTTCGTCAACACCTTGTGATGTTTCCGATTCGCCTCGTTCGTTGTTGCGATGCTTCGAGAAGCGCCGCCGTCCTGAGCGAGGTCGCGCAGTTTATCGAGCCTGCGCAGAAGTGCAAGCGTTTTTTGACACTGGCATGACACCGCCGCCGCTGCACGCATCCGCGAGGACCGATGCGACGCGCTAGTCCGACCTGGCGGCACTGCGCTATCTCTCTATAAAGACACGCTATCCATCGCAAGTGCACAGGTATCGATCACCGGCGTGCTCGGTGAGAATGCATGCACTCGTTAGAGAGCTCACGATGCCTTCCTCCCGCACCCTCAGCCTGCTCCGCGATCTGTCCCTGCCCGCGATTGCCGCGGGCTTTGTCACGGTGTTGGTGAGCTTTGCCAGTTCTGCAGTGATCGTGTTCGAAGCGGCGCGGCATCTGGGTGCGGATCAGGCGCAGCTCGCCTCGTGGATGTGGGCGCTCGGGATCGGCATGGGCATGACCTGCATCGGCTTGTCGCTGCGCTATCGCGTGCCGGTGGTGACCGCGTGGTCCACGCCGGGGGCGGCGATGTTGATCGGCAGTGCGGCCGGGGTGCCGTTGCGCGAGGCGATGGGTGCCTTTGTGGTGGCTGCGGTGCTCGGCATGGTGGCCGGCTTCTCGGGAGTGTTCGAGCGGGCGATTCGGCGGATTCCGATCTCGCTGGCCTCGGGCATGCTGGCCGGGGTGTTGTTGCGCTTCGGGCTGGACCTGTTCGTGGCGATGCAGAGTCAGGTGCTGCTGGCGCTGGCGATGCTGGCGACTTATCTGGCCGGCCGACGCTGGTTTGCGCGTTACGCGGTGATTGCGACCTTGCTGGTCGGGGTGGCGATTGCGGCCGGCAGCGGGTCGATGCAGTGGCAGAGCATCCGGCTTGAACTGGCCCACCCGGTGTTGGTGGTGCCGTCGCTGTCGTGGGCGGCGTTGTTCGGACTGGCGATCCCGTTGTTCGTGGTCACCATGGCGTCGCAGAACGTGCCGGGCGTGGCGGTGATCCGCGCCTGCGGGTACGAGGTGCCGATCTCGCCGACGATCGGCTGGATCGGGGTGACCAATACGCTGTTGGCGCCGTTCGGCGGCTATGCGTTGAACCTGGCGGCGATCACGGCGGCGATCTGCATGGGCCGCGAGGCGCATGAGGACCCGGCGCGGCGTTACACCGCTGCGGTGAGCGCGGGCGTGTTCTATCTGCTGATCGGGGTATTCGGTGCGACCGTGGCGGCGGTGTTTGCGGCGTTCCCGCGCGAGCTGGTGATGGCGATCGCCGGGATCGCGTTGCTGGGCACGATCGGCAACAGCCTGGCGGCGGCCTTGCAGCAGGACAGCGAGCGCGAAGCGGCCTTGATCACCTTCCTGGTGACCGCATCGGGGCTGACGCTGGGCGGGATCGGTGCCTCGTTCTGGGGCTTGGCGGCCGGGACGATCGCCTTGTTGGTGGTGCGGCCACGGGCTTAGACAGTGCGCGCCATCTCATGGATGGAGTGCTTGCAGGATGACGTGAGCGGGACGTCGTGCCCGATCGCACGACGCAATGCAGGCAGCAGGGCCGCGAGCGGCCTGCTGCGACTTGCACTCCGCGTGGCACCAAACACATCGCGTTGTGGTCGCCAGGCAAGGGGCATTCGGGCTGGTGGCACGGCCACCCGACCGTTGCGATGCCCCTGACCCCTGCCCGCTGAAAGGAAGGCGTCTCCACAGCGGCATCCTTCTCCCTGCGGAGCAAGCAAGCCGCTGTGTTCCGGCCAGCGCTTATTCGGGATCGCGCAGCTGCAACAGCCAATGGGCGGTGACGCCGCTGGGGCTGGGCAAGGGTTCGAGGTGGAACTGGCGGTAGACCGGCGAACCATCCTGCGAACGCAATGGCAGGGTGACATAGGCGGCGCGCCCTTGCAGCAGCGCGTCTTCGAGCAATTCCACCTTGGAGCGGGAGGCATCGTTGGCCAACAAGGCCAGGATGTCGCAGCCGATCAGGTCGGCCACTTCGGTCTGACTGAGTTCGGCAAAGGCCGGGTTGACGAACATCAGGCGGTGCGCGGCACTGGTTGCGCCGCGTTCGATGATGGCCACACCGTCGCGCAGACGCGAGAGCGAGGCTTCGAGCAGGGTGAAATCCTGCTGGAAGCGCTTGCGCTCCATCAGTTCGATCAATACGCGCAGGCTGCGCGCCGATTCCAGGTGCAGTGGCGACCAGCGGCGCGCGCGGCCGCGCACGGTTTCCTGCCAGAGGTCGAAACTCTTGCGCGGCGACAGCCGCGAGTTGGGAATGTCCGCCAGTTTGGCCAGCTGCGGGTTGCCGGCCCATTTGACCTGCTGCACCTGCTCGCGGCGGGTCCACAGCAAAGCGCTACGCGATTGCGGCATCAGCGGGACGAAGATGAAGCCGGCCGCCAGCGGGGCGAGGTCGGCCAGGTGCGGGAACACGTCGCCGATCGCATCCACATGCAGGGCGCCGACCGCATCCTCGCGCAGGGCGTCGTGGTGTTCGGATTCGATGTGGTCGCGGATGCGCCGCAGCGCAGCGACATCGGGGGTGCTGCCATGCCGGCTGATCTCGTTGCCATGGAAGATCGCCACGCCGTCGGCATCGACCACGTCCATCAGGTCCGGCGCCATGTCGGCGAGCATTTCCACGGTCATCTGGTCGGCGTCGTTGAAGTCGGTGATCAACTTCTCGCGCACGGTGAGTAGCACCGATTCCATGTGCGCACGCGCCACCGCCTGCAATGCGCCAATGCGCCCGGCTAGCGCGCGGGTCACCGCGTCGGTGGCATCGCGCATGGCATGGCTGGTGAAGTGCGGGCTGTAATGGTGGCAGGCGATCAATCCCCACAGCGCATCGTTGACGACGATCGAGGACACCAGCGTGGCGGTCACGCCCATGTTGGCCAGGTATTCCAGATGCACTGGCGACACGCTGCGAAGACTGACATCGCTCAAATCCACCGGGGTGCCCAGGTGCGGATGCAGCGTGGGTTCGATCGGCGACGCCTGGTAACCGACATCGGCGATCTGACGCACGCGGTTGCGCAGGTACAGCGCGCGCGCCTGCGCCGGGATGTCGGTGGCCGGGTAATGCAGGCCGAGATAGGCGTCCAGGTCGGGTTGGCGCGCTTCGGCAATGACGTCGCCGTTCCACTCTTCGTCGAAGCGGTAAATCATCACCCGGTCGAAGCCAATCATGCTGCGCAGGCCCTTGGCGGCGCGCACGGCGGCTTCGGCGATGCCGGGATCGCGCTCGATGCTGCGCAACAGCGGCAGCGCTTCGCGCAGGGTGACGTCCATCAGGCGCGCGTCGCGCGGCTCCATCTCGATCAGCCATTGCTCCGGATACAGATGCCAGGCGGCAACCCAGGGGCGCTCGGTGGGGGCTGCGCGCAGCGGAAAGTGCACGTCGGCGTGCAGCAGGTGCTGCGGTTGCTCGTCGACCGCGAACGGCTGCTCGCCGGGCAGTTCCAGCACCTGGGTGTAGGACATGCCCAGCAGCTCGGCCAGCGGCACGCCGAGCAGCTCGGCGGCGGTGGTGCTGGCCTGCACGATGCGGCCGTCGGCCGGTTCGATCACCAGCAAGACGCCGTACGGCTGGATCAGGCCGGGAATATGGATCGGCTCACGTGCACAGACATCCATATCCAGGGGTTCGGTGGGCTGATTCACGGGCGCGGCTCCGCTGCAAGGCAGGTATGAAAGTGGGAAAACATGGCCTGCGCGCCGTCGATGGCGGCGTCGCGCGCGGAAGGAGTGGTCAGACGCTGGTCGAGCACGGCCTGGAAACGGCGCCAGCCGGCCGGATCATCGTCGGCCAGTTCGAAATAGCGCAAGGCGTCGGCCAGCGCGGGCTGCTGCTTGCGCAAGGTGCGCGCGATCATCCGCCCACCCAGTTGCGAGCCTTCGATGACGTACAGCATGCCCCAGCGCGCGGCATCGCTGCCGGCGGCGGGCGCTGCGATGGGCGCATCCGGTTGCTGGCCGAGCGTGCGCAGATCCTCGCCCAAGGCCGGCAGGCGGCGCCGGTAGTGCCAACCGGTGCCCACCAGGCTGCAGAGCCAGTCGTTCAAGTGGTCTTCGAAGCCGGCCAGCAAGGCATGGTGGCGGCGCAGGATCTGCGCATAGGCAGCGCGATCGACCCGCCCCTGCCCCAACGCCTGCATCAGCGGGACCGTTTCGACCAGGCGATGGGTGTCCTGTGTGGCGTGGCGCAACGCGAGCGCGGCCGATGGCGGAACAGCCAGGGTGTCAGGACACATAGGGAGTCGAGGCGGTGCCGCGGCACGGAGTGCACCAGCCTAGCAGTGCCCGCGCAAATCAGAAAAAGCGGGCGCGAGCACAAGCTGAATAGGTTGGCATCAGCCCGGTGCAGCGGGAGCGATGCCGGGGCCACGCCCTGCCCGCTTCCAGGCCATGACCCAGCCTGCGGCGAGCAGGAGGCCGGCCAGCAACCAGGGCGCACCCGGCAGATGCCAGGCCGCCCCGGCGCCGATAAACCAGGCAAAGACGTTGGCGAACAACAACGGGCCGGCGATGCCGGCCAGGCTGACCAGGCTGGTGAGCGCGCCTTGCACGCGGCCCTGCGCATCGGCGCCGACCTGGCGGGTGATCAGGGACTGCGCTGCCGGTGCGGCGATCGCCCAGAACGCGCTGATCGGCACGCCGATCAGGAACGCCGTGCCACTGTCGGCCAACCCGTAGATGACGAAACCGACCACCCCGCAGCCCAGACCCAGCAGCAGCGCGCGACGTTCGCCCAGCCAGCGCACCAGCCGGCCGACCAGCAGCGCGTTGACGATAATGCTGCACACGCCGACACCGGCCAGCACCCAGCTGACTTCACGCGGGCCCCAGCGATATTGGTAGCCGGCGAACAGCACGAAGATGCTGGGATAGACGTAATGGGCCAGATTGGCCAGGAACACCACCGAGGCCAGGCCGAACACCTGCGGATAGCCACGCAGCAGCTTGAGCGCGCCGAGCGGGTTGGCGTGCGACCAGTCCAGGCGTGGCGTGCGGCGTTCGGCGGGCAGCGATTCGGGCAGCACGCACCAGCCGTACAGCACGTTCAACAAGGCCAGCCCTGCGGCAAACCAGAACGGCCAGCGCAGGCCGATGCTGCCCAACCAGCCGCCGATCAATGGGCCGGCGACAAAGCCAATGCCGAACGCGGCGCCGAGCATGCCGAACGCGCCAGCGCGTTTATCGGCGGGGGTGACATCGGCGATGTAGGCATTGGCGGTGGAGAAGCTGGCCGAGCATACGCCGGAGATCACCCGCGCCAGCAGCAGCATCGGCAACGAGTGGGCCACGGCCATCAGGATGAAATCCAGCCCCAGGCCCAGGCACGAGAGCAGGATCACCGGGCGTCGGCCGAAGCGATCGGACAAGGCACCCTGCAGCGGCGAGCAGACGAACTGGATGGCCGCGAACAGGAAGCCAAACCAGCCGATCCAGCCGGCCGCCACGGCGTAGTCGCCACCGGTGAATTGCCGCACCAGATCCGGCAGCACCGGAATGATCACGCCGAACGCCAGCACGTCGATCAGCACGGTGATGAAGATGAAGATCAGCGCGGCGCGGCGCCGGCCCGTGGCGGGAGCGGGATCAGGAGAGAGGGGCATCGCGCGGCGCAGAGGAGCGAGGCGGCGAGTGTAGCGGGTGGGATTGGGTGTGCGCGGCGCTGGGCCCTCATCCGCCCTTCGGGCACCTTCTCCCGCAGGCGGGAGAAGGGACGCGGGAGAAGGCGGGCGTGGAAGAGGTAGGTGGTGCGCGGGCGTGGGGCGCTGGCGGCTGACGGCGAACAGCGAACAGCGAAAAGCTGGCGGCTGGCGGCTGGCGGCTGGCGGCGAACAGAGAACAGCGAACAGCTGACAGCTGACGGCTGACGGCTGACGGCAAATAGCAGGCGGCAGGCGGCAGGCGGCAGGCGGCAGGCGGCGGCAAGCGTGCGCTGGCAGTTACTCGATGCTGATGGTCTGGGTCAGCGTGTGGCTGGCGCCGGGTGCGAGTTCGATCACGTCCGGGCCGGCGTTGGCCGCTTCCAGGCAGACGTAGTCGCGCCAGCCCTCGCCCACGTCGGCCATCTTCTTGCCGGCCTCTTCGCCCGGGTTCCAGGCCACCAGCGAGCGGCTGCCCTGGGTGGCGATGACGATGCGCCGGCCGAGCACCGGATCGGTCAGGGTGTAGCGGCCGCCGGCGTTGGTGTAGATGCGGTCGCTGCGGCCGGGATCGCGTGGATCGCGCAGGCTCCAGTCGCCCTGCTGGCGGTGGGCGGTGGCGTAGTTCTCGTACTTGTCGAGATAGTCCAGCCCGTCCAGGCCCTGCACGCTGACCTTGAGCGCGTCGCCGACGCGGAAGTAGTTATGCAGCGCCTGGGTGAACCGCACCGGCGTCTTGCTGGTGTTCTCGGTGATCAAACGTTGTTCGAGGGTGCGGCCGATGCGCAGGGTCATGTGCAGACGCAGGGCCAGGTCGTCGAAGGTCGGCGGCGTCAGGGTGAGCACCAGGGTGCCGTCGTCCTCGCGGCGGCTGTCGGTCAGCTGCCAGGGCACGGTGCGCACGAAACCGTGTGCGGGGACCTCGCCGGTCTGGTCCTGGCGGCCGAAGTACGGCCAGCAGACCGGTGCGCCGCCGCGGATCGGGGTCGGCGGCTGCTTGGCGATCGGCGACAGCCACATCACGTCCTGCCCGCCCTTGGGCACGAACGACAGCAGCTGGCCGCCGAACAGGCTGATGGCGGCGGTGGAGAACGGGGTGTCGATCAACAGCGAGGGAAAGCCGTGAAAGTCGCCTGTGCGCAGGCCAGTGAGGTCGGACATGGGGGGGGCCTTCTGGACGATGGGGGATTGGGCGAATGCGGGATAGGCGGCCGGCAGCTTGAACGCGGTGGCGCGGACGGCGGCCGCACCGGTGACCGGCGGGGCGGCGCGCAGGGCGGTGAGGATGCGTTGACCGGGGCGGCCATCGGCCGGTTGCAGGCCCAGGCGGGTCTGTTCGACCTGGATGGCACGGCGGCTGGCGGTGCCGATCATGCCGTCGGCCTCGCCGATCAGGTGGCCGCGAGCCAGCAGCAACTGCTGCAGTTCGCGCCGTTCGGGACGGCCCAGGCCGGGGTCGTCGGTGGGCCAGGCGGTGACCAGGCCAGGGCCGCCGCGCAGGCGGTCGGCGAGCAAGGCGATCGACAGCGCGTAGCTTTCGGCGGCGTTGTAGGCGTAGATCGCGTCGTAGTTGCGGAAGACCAGGAAGGCCGGGCCGGTGGCGCCGGCCGGTAGCAACAGGGCGGCTGCGGTGTCGGCGGAGATACCGGTCGGCGCCAACGCCTTGCCGTCGGTGCCGAGCAGACCAGCGTTCTGCCAGGCCTGCAACGGTTGGCGCCGGGTGCGCCCGGCCTTGCTGGCATCGAAACCGGCGGGCAGGCGCACTTCCATGCCCCAGGGGCGGGCGCGTTCCCAGCCGGCCTTGACCAGATAGTTGGCGGTGGAGGCCAGCGCGTCGGGGATGCTGGAGACCAGGTCGCGACGGCCGTCGCCATCCCCGTCCACCGCGATGCGCGTATAGGTCGAGGGCATGAACTGGGTCTGCCCGAAGGCACCGGCCCAGGAGCCGGTCAGTTCCTGCGGGGACAGGTCACCGCGTTGCAACAGGCTGAGCAGCGCGAGGAATTCGCCGCGGAAGAACGGCTGGCGGCGGCCTGCGCACGACAGCGTGGCCAGCGACACCAGCAGCGGGCGCTTGCCGGTGACGCGACCGTAGTCGCTCTCCACCCCCCAGACCGCCACGATGGTGGCTGGATCGACGCCGGTCTGTTCGGACAGGCGGGTGAGCAAGTCGCGGTGGGTGACCAGCATGGCCTGGCCATCGGTGACGCGCTGGCTGTCGACCAGGCTGGCAAGGTAATCCCAGATCGGCGTGCTGAATTCGGGCTGCGCATCGAGCAGCGGCAACACGCTCGGGTCGGGCGCCAGGCCGGCGGTGAAACGCTGGAAGTTGGCGGCATCCACGCCCTTGGCGGCGGCCTGGGTCTGCAGCCCGGCCAGGCAGCGGTCGAAGACCGGGTCGGCGCTGGCGGCCAGCGGCACCAGTGCGATCAGTAGCGCGAAGGCACGCCGCAGCGGCGTCATGGCGTGGTGGCCGGCATGTGGGCGAACGTCATGCGATGGGGCGCTCCTGCGGCAAGTCGAGCCGACGAGGATAGCCAACCTGGCTGGTTTCAGGCGTGCAGGGCGGCGATGCGCCCTTCCACTAGCTGCCGTCGCCGGTGATGCCGCTCAGCAGCGACAGGCCCGGCGCCGACGGGCCGACCTCGATCGGGCGGCGGCGCGCCCGGCGCGGACGGTCGTGGCGTGGACCGAACCAGATCATTGCGGTGGCAAGCAGCAGCGGCAGCACAATCGCAAACAGCGTGACTGTCAGCAACACCCAGTGCCAGAGATTGAGACTTGCCATGATCCGTGTCCGCCCTGACGGCGAGCTTCGCCGCGCGGCAAGCTTCCGGGATCGCCTGCGAACGTGGTGTCGAGAAGACGCGGCCGCGCATGCCGCTTGTCGGTCGCTTGTTCAATCCGGGCGACCTCGGCGCCTCCCCAATCCCCACAGCGGCGCTGCACGCCCGTTTGCACCCACACGTCCCCCCACGTTGGCCAGGGCGCAGCCGCGCGGTCACGGTGCGGCCATTGCAGGCCAGGCACTGCCTGACTGGAACAGCGCGGTATCACGGCACGCTTTTTTGTGGGCCAACGATGACGCCCACACTGTCTCGGGCCGACGCTCGGCCGGCGACGCCAATGCCGGCGGAGTGGGCGTGGGAGCGGACGTGGATCTGGATATCTTGGTCGGCATTCCAGGTGCGCGCCTGGGCGTCTCTACTGCGGGGTATTGCCGCAGCAGCGTCTTGCAAAAACCCATCGGCAGCACTGTCAATGTCCATCAACGTCCATGGCCTCTGGTTCCCGCAGCAGCGGGCCTGGGAGCAGACCTTCGCAAAAGGTGGGGGCGCGCCACGTTACGCTGCCTGATGCGCATGGAGAGCGGCGTGCGGCACGCTTGCAGCGCCGATGCGCCGGTCCACGCGACGCTGCGGTCGCTGAGCGCCTGGCGCTCAGCGTGCGTCGAGGTAATACCAGCGGCCGTCTTCGCGCACGAAGCGGCTGTGTTCGGTCATGCGCACCGCGCTGCCGCCGCCGATGCGGTAGCGGGCCAGGAACACCACCTCGGCGGTATCGGTGCCGGTGACAGTGGCGCGCTGCACGGTGAGGCCGAGCCAGGTGGTCCGGCCGCCTTCGTCCAGCGATAGCTCGGGCGGGCGTGTGGACGGGTGCCAACTGCTGAGCAGGTAGGCCACATCGCGGCGCACGTAGGCGCTGTAACGCGCACGCATCAGGGTTTCGGCATCGGCCGCGGCGGTGCCGGCGTGGTATTGCCCGCAGCATTGCGCGTACGCGCCAGCGCGGCCGCAGGGACAGGGATCGGTGGATGCAGGGTTCGCCATGCGGCAATTGTGCGCGATGGGATTGGGGATTGGGGATTGGGGATTGGGGATTGGGGATTGGGGATTGGGGATTGGGGATTGGGGATGCGGGATGCGGGATGCGGGATGCGGGATGCGGGATGCGGCTTGTACGCGTTATTGCAGGTCTGCAGGGGTTGCTTGGACGACCGATGCCGCGGTTTGTCATGGCGTTCTCCGGCAAGCGATGCGGGCTCGTTTTTTTTGACAAGCTAAGGTCTGGTGTGGCGTTTGAGGCGGCGGATGACAGGCTGGTGCGGTTGCACGGCAGCAGGGCGTTGCCCCGTCCCCTCACCCCAACCCCTCTCCCGCACGCGGGAGAGGGGCTAGTGCGCGTGCAATCTCGAGGTTCCTACACCGGTGCGACATCCTGATTGCCCGGTGCGACATCCTGTTTCCCGGAGCAACGTCCCGACTCCCGCGCGTGCCAACTCCCCGCATGCGACCTCCCTTCTCCCGCGCATGCCGACTCCCGCATGCGACTTCCCTTCTCCCGCGTGCGGGGGAAGGTGCCCGCAGGGCGGATGGGGGAAGGATGCCAGCAGTCGATCAAGGCGATGCCTCTCACGGCCGAGGGCGCTTCGGTATGGGCGCTTGCTGGTGCGCGCACGCGCGATCCGATGTGCCGATCATGGCTTCCGGCGTGGCGCAGGCAGCGACGTGTTCGCAGGCACCCCACCCTGCGCTGCGGTCGCGCCGGGTTGGTGCTGCGGCTATGCTGGCGCCCCCTCGCGCGGAGCGCCGCCTTGCTGGACCTGATTCCCACCGAATTGCCGTGGCTGCTCTGCATCGCCTTCGTTGCCGGGCTGGTGGATGCGGCGGTCGGTGGTGGCGGGTTGATCCAGTTGCCCGGCATGTTCGCCACCTTGCCGCAGCAGACACCGTCGCTGATCCTGGGCACCAACAAGTTCAGCGCCATGTTCGGCACCGGTGTGTCGGCGTGGCGCTATGCGCGCAACGTGCGCTTTCCATGGCGGCCGGTGCTGTACGCGACGGCGGCGGCCTTTACATTTTCGTTTCTGGGCGCGACCGCCGTCAGCCTGATGCCCAAGCAGGCAGTGCGGCCGCTGATCCTGGCGCTGCTGATCGCGATGCTGATCTACACGTTGATCAAGAAGGATTTCGGTGCGCTGCATCGGCCACGCGAGATCGGCCGGCGTGAGTTGGCCACCGCGCTGGCGATGGGCGCGGCGATCGGGTTCTACGACGGCTTCTTCGGGCCGGGCACCGGCAGCTTTTTGATCTTCCTGTTCATCCGCTTTTTCGGGCTGGATTTCCTGCGCGCCTCGGCCGCAGCCAAGGTGGTGAACCTGGCCACCAACCTGGCGGCGCTGTCGTTCTTTTTGCCCAGCGGCCAGGTGATGTTGGCGCTCGGCATTCCAATGGCGGTGGCGAATGTGGCCGGCGCCGTGGCCGGCACGCGGATGGCGCTGCGCGGCGGCACGCCGCTGATCCGCAAGTTGTTCCTGGTGCTGGTCATCGTGTTGATCGGCAAGATGGGCTGGGACCTGCTGCACTGAGCGCGCCTGCAGACACGCGTGGCTTGGGTTGGCCGATGCCGTTGATTCCCGCTGGCCTGTGACCCGATCGGGTCGCCGCTCACTCGGCCAATGCGGCCTGGATGCGCGGCCAGGCATAGTCCCAGGCGATGCGCTCCTGCTCCAGGCGCGGGGAAGGACCGAACCGGCCGTCACGCAAGTCTGCATACAGGCGCTGTTCGTCGTCGCTGAGCGCCTCCAGGCGCTGGGCGCGGTGCTGCTTGCGTTCGTGCCCCCACAGCGCGCGCGGGGTGGCATGCAGGGTGGCCTGGTCCATCAGCAAGGCGATGGTGTGTGGCGCATGCGTGCGCAAGCGATGCAGGATCGCCAGGCCGTGGGTGTCGATGTCGCCCCAGTAGTACAGCGGCAACGCGCGCAGCCAGTCGATGCTGCGCACGTACTCGATGGCGTACCCGCGCGCCATCAGCACCACCGTGCCCGGCAGTGCTTCGCAGGCCAGACCGGTCTCGCGGTTCTCCACGATGAGCACGCGGCGCGCCGGCAGGCGTAGCGCGGCGATCTGCGCAATCGGTGCGGTGATGTCTTCCAACCCGCCTAGCTGCTGGCGCAGGGCTGG
Source organism: Xanthomonas sp. 3058 (assembly GCF_014199765.1). Taxonomy (NCBI): domain Bacteria; kingdom Pseudomonadati; phylum Pseudomonadota; class Gammaproteobacteria; order Lysobacterales; family Lysobacteraceae; genus Xanthomonas; species Xanthomonas sp. 3058. The sequence continues at coordinate 11,885 of NZ_JACHOF010000030.1, forward strand.
ATCGAGCAATCGCAAACGCAGCCGATCCGGCGCGCTGCGCAGGCCGGACAGGCTGGCGAAGCTGCGTGGTTCGGCGATGCCGCGCAGGCTGGCAAGCCAGTCGGCGATCACCTTGCGGTGGGGGTCGATCCATTTGCTGTCGATGCCGGCGATGGGAAGCTGACGCAGGAACAACCCGCTGTCGCGGTGCCGGTGCAGCCAATCGACCACGGCGACCAGCCGGGAGAAGTCGGCCTCGGGCCAGTCGGCCAGCAGATCGAATTGACGGCGTAGCCGCGCTGCCAGCGCGACCGCCTGCGGCCAGCGCGCCTGCAACGCCGCGCAACGTTGGCTGGCGCGCTCCCAGCGCGCGGCCTCGCCAAGCGCGGCGGCAACCTGGGCGGCATCGTCCAGCACCCAGGCGTGCGGCAGGCGTTGCGAGCCCAGTTGCGGCCAGGCCACATCGCGGTACTCCACCCGACCCGGCAGGCCGCTGCGGTTCCAGCTCTGCAGCCAGTGGCCGAAGGCATCGAAGCGTGCGATGGCCTGCGCCTGGGTCGGCACCCGCAACCCAATCGGTTGCGGTCCGCCCTGCCCGATCAACCACTGCCCGCGTGCGCGCTGCCATTGTCCGCGCAAGGCCTGCAGTGCGGCGGCCGGCAGCAGCATCGGCGAGACGGCCGCCATCAGTGGGCGTTCGCGACGGTGCGGCGGTGGCGCGCAGCCGCCACACGCGTGGGATCACCCGCTGCGGGTACGCAGGCAGTGCACCTCTGGCCGGGCGCTCCCAAAGCGCAGTGCGGGCATCCAGCGCAGCTCATGCGGTGGAGGGTGGTGCGACGCCATCGTCGACAGACGGCTCGATCGGTGCCGCCGCTGCGGTTGCGCTACGCGAGCGCTCGGGCAGCTTGAGCCTGCGCGACTGTTGGTCGTATTCGATCAGCAATACGCCCGAATCGTGACGGCCGCTGATCTCGACAAAGCAGGCGCCGCCAATGAACGGCTCCAGCGTCATCACCGATTTCAGCGGCGTGGCCACCACCATCTGGAAACCGAAGTTCTCGAAGATGTTCATCGCCAGGGCGGTGAATTCGTTGTCGGCCTTGTCGAAGGCTTCGTCCAGCACCACGGCCGCATACCGCGGCAGTTCACCGTCCTCGCCGCCAAGCTGGTAGCGCAGCGCGGCGGCCAGACAGGTGGTTGCCAACTTCTGCCGCTGGCCGCCGGATTTGCCGGCGCCGCTGCGGTAGATCTCCACCTGCTGGCGGGTGGCCGCATCCAGTTCGACGCCGACGAACTCCACATGCAGGCGCACATCCAGCACCAGCTCGCGCCAGCGCCGGTCTTCGCCGTCGGCCGAGCCGAGCTTGCGCACCAGTTCGCGCAACACCGCGAACTGCTGTTCGGCCACGTCGCGCTGCTCGGTCTGGTGATGGCCGAGTACATCGCGCAGACGCTGATGGAAGTCGATCACCTCCGGCAGGCGGCGGTCGCTGAGTTCGATGGTCAGCAGCGTGCCGTGGTTGAACGGCACCTGCTCCAGGCTGGCATTGACCTCGTCCAGACGCTGGGCAATCGATTTGCGCGCCTCGGCGGTGTAGCGCTGCAAGGCGAGCAGATTGTTCTTGCTCTGGCTCTGCAACAGCTCGAAGAAACGCGCTTCGTGCTGGGGCAGGCCATCGCGCTGGAGGCGCTGCAGCCGCGCGAGGAAATCGTCGGCGCCGGACAGGCTGACGGTGAAGTCGCCGCTGTCTTCGGGCCAGTGCTGGCAATAGCGGCGAAAGCAGCCGAGCAGCAACTGTTCCAGCCGATTGTGCTCGCTGTCGCTGGCGCGTAGTTGCTCGGTCAGCGCGTTGTCGATGCTGCGGAACTGCGCATCCAGGTTGTCCAGGGTGAGCACGCCCAGGCCGGCCACGCGCTCGCTCAACCCCTGCTGCTGCAATGGCGTGATCACACGCTGATCGGCATCGGCACAGCCCAGCCGGGTTTTTTCCAGCCGCTCGCGTTCGCCCTCCAGCTTGGCGCGCTCCTTGCGCACGTCCTCGAACGTGCGCCTGGCCTGTTCCAGATCGCCGCGCGTGCGCTCGATCGCCTCACCCAGCGCACGCAGGTTGGCATCGCCTTCGCGCAGCTGACGCAAGGCGTTGGCGATATCGTCCAGCCGCTGCAGCGGCGCGGCCACATCGATCTCTTCCCAACCCAGGTTGGCCAGGGTGTGCTGGGCCAGGCGCCGGCTGCCATCGCGTTCGCGGCGCGCACGCAGCTCGGACACATCGGCATCGCAGGCGGCGATGCGTTGCGCCAGCGCGATGGCTTCGCGTTCGAACAGCGCCAGCTTGTCGCGGTTGTCGAAGCCCAGCAGCCAGCGCCGACGGTCGCCCACCGCATGGCGGTCGTCCTTTTCATAGCGCTCGCCCGGGTGCTTGACCTGGCCTTCGCGGGTGATCGCGCGCTCTGCGGTGCGCAAGGCATTGGCGTTGTCGACGCAGTCGTAGTCGAAGCGCTTGCCCAGCTCGCGGCGCAACCAGCCGGCGAACGGATGATCGCGCAGTTCCAGCTTGTGCAGCAGCGAGGCGCTGGCGGGTTCGCGCCCCGTCAGCGCCTGTTCGTTGTTGCGCACCCGGTAATAGACCAGGCGCGTGCCCAGATGGGTGCGATTGACCCAGTCGGCGACCTCGGCGTAATGCCGCTCGTCCACCAGCAGCGACTGCGCAAAGCCATGCAGCACGCGCTCGATGGCACCGCGCCAACTGGCGTCTTGCGCACGCACCTGGATCAACTCACCCACGAACGGCAACGCTGCCTCGGGCACGCCGGTCTCGGCACTCAGGCGCGCGCGCAGGCTTTGCATCGGCGCCGGAATATTGGAGGGGTTGCGGGTGAGCGCCTCGATCTCGGCGCGCACCTGCGCAAAGCGCTGGGTGTCCTCGCGCTTGCCGGCGATGCGTTCGCCGATCGCCTCGTCCAGTTCGGCCGCCAACCGCTGCCCGTCCTCCAGTGCGGCGCGCGCCTGTGCAGACTGCTCGGCAAAACCATGCGCATTGTCGGCCAGCGTCTGGTCGAGCTGGCCGCAGGCCTGGTCGGCCTTGGCGCGCTTGGCGCTGCGGCGCGCAAGTTCGCCCTGCAGCTGGAGCTGCTCGCGTTCCAGCGCATCGATCCGCTCGCCCCCCTGGCTGCGCCGCTGGGCCTCCAGGTCGGACAAGCGTTGCTGGTGGTTGTCCAGCGCAGCGTGACGCTGGCCTTCCTCGCCAGCCAGTCCCTGATCGTGCACGTCCAGTGCGTGCAGGCGCGCATCCAGCAAGGCGAGCCGACGCTGCTCGCGGTAGGCATCGATGCCGAGCTTGAGCTCCTGCAGCTGCCCGCGCTGGCGCTGCACCTGTTGCAGCGCATCGTAGTGCGCGCGCGCCGGCAGCAGCGTTTCGACCTGACGCCGCGCCGTGACCACCGCCTGGTGTGCACCATCGAGCTCGGCAAAATCGCCCACCAACCGCTCGCAGGCGTCGAAGGTCTTGGGCTCTTCGAGCATGAACCCGCGCAGGAACACATTGAGATCGCCGAGATTTTTCGCCGACTGGGTCTTGTGCAGCAGCCGCAACGCCATCTCGTTGGCGATGCCCAGCTGATGACGGAAGCGCTCGGCATAGCCGGAGAAATTCTCGAAGTGGGCGATGCCGTCGCCCAGCCGCGCCTTGAGCTTGCGCAGATCCAGATCGAAGCCGGCCAGCTCGCTGGCGATATCGAAGCTGCGCTCGACCACCATGTAGTGCTTGCGCACGTCGGCTGCCGCCGCGCCGTTGCCGGCGATCCAGAACAGCCGCACCAGGCTGATCACTTGCCCCTCGCCATTGCGGTATTCCAGCACCAGCGCGGTCCAGGTGGCGCCCTTGCGCAGATACTGGGTGGCGATTTCGCCGGAGGCGCTGTCCTGCTGGTCGGCCCAGGCGCCACGCACATACGACACCAGGTTGCGATCGCGACCACTGCGTTCGGCCTCGCGCGCAGCGGCGTTGAAATCGACCAGGCTGGGCGGGGTCAGCAGCGCCGACATCGCATCCAGCAAGGTCGATTTGCCCGACCCGGAACGGCCGACGAACAGAAAGCCCTTCTCGGCGATCGGCACGTCGGTCAGGCCGTTGAACGTGCCCCAGTTATGCACCTGCAGGCGGCGCATGCGGAACTGCTGCAGGCGCGGGTCGGGCAGCGTCTCTGCGAACAGGCTGGAAGGCGTGGAAGAAGATTTCATTGCGACAGTTTAGGCCGTGTCATGCAGGTGAGCGCCGGTGGCGTGGGACTGGAACGTGCCGCTGCAACCGCCAGGGCCGCTGCGGCCGACCAGCGGGCGTGCGCCGGCACGTGGCACGCTAGGACTCGCCCGCATCGCCCACGGTGCCGGGCTGCTCGCGCAACTGGCGATAGACCTGCGCCAGCGCGGAGACATCCTCGGCCGAGAACAGCAGCTTGAGCGTGGGCGAAACCTCGTAGCGATTGTCGTCGCCGCGCAGGCGGGTAAGCACGTGGTTGTCCTTCATTTTCTGGATGGCATTGCCGACCCGGCGCATGAACCCGGCACGGTCGGTGGACAGGTTTTTTTCGTACACCGCCAACGCTTCGCTCAACGCTGCATCCTCGACCACCGCACGCACGCCGCGCACATCGGCTTCGGCCAGTTGCTGGCGCAGATGCAGCAGCAATACCGAGTCGATGAAGGTCAGCGGCGAAGAGCGCAGCAGCACCGGCGCGTCCAGCTCGCCGGTCTCGGCCTGGCGGGTGAAGGCGACGCCGGCTTCGCGGTCCAGCACCAGCTCCAGGAACAGATCGGCCAGACTGCTGCGCACGGCCGCTTCGTGGCGCAGCAACGCCGGCCACAACTTGCTGTGCCGCTGCACGTCCACGCTGGGTCCGCTGAGCAGCTGGCACAGTGCGCGCCGGGCATCCAGCGCAAGCCTGCCGCTATCGCCGGGGAAAAGCGCCTGGCCGGTGTCAGCGTCGGTGACCGCACCCTCGTCGGCGTGGTCGGTGTGTTCCTGATCGTCTGCTGCGGCGTTGTCAGCCTGCCAATTCATTGCGTTTCTCCTGGCTGAACCACACTAACGGGATGCGTGCGCGACGCCACTGGCCGTCGCCACCGCACCACTGCGCGATCTCGCTGTGTTGCGCATCGACCCGACCATGCCGCGTGCCCAGCGACAGATACCCGATCACGCTGCCCAGCCCCTGCTCGGCCTGCCGTTGCGCCAGCACCTGCGCGATGGACAGCTGCGCGTGATCGCCCAGCAGCTCGTACAGATCGCGGCGCAAACTGCGGAAATCGATCTCCGATTGCGCGACCAGATCGCCCACGCTGTCCAGCGAGATTGCCGCCGCGTCGTTGCGCTGGATGCTGCCATCGACCTGCGCCTGACGCGGATCGTGCAGCCGCCACTGCGACAACGAACGCAATCGGCTGGTGGTCAGGTTGAGGTCGCGCCCGATCGGGCGCTGCGCGCGCAGGTGGTCGCGCAGGCCGAGCGCTTCGGCCTGCGCCTGCTTGAGCAACTGGTTGAGCCGGCGCTGTTCCAGATAGCCGCGGCTCTGCACGAAACCGCGCAGGCTGCGGGCGAAATGTTGCATCACATCGTGCACCTGGCCGCCGCGTTCGAGCATGGTGCCGGTCAGCCCGCGCAGGAAGCTACGCTCGCGGCGATCGAGCTTGCGCGCGAACGCGCGCGCCAGCACCGTCTCCAGCGCCGCATCCAGCTGCGCACTCTGTTCGGCATCGTTGAGCAAGCCCCAGAACGCCTGAAAACTGCGTCCGGCCTCGCTGTCGCCGATGACGTCCACACCTTCGAACAGCTTGGTCAGCACATCGCCGCGCTCGCCCTCGTCGTCGATGATGCGCTCGCGAAACTGCCGGTTGAGTTGCTCGAAATCTTCGCGCACGCGGCGGAAATCCTCGGTCAGTTCGTCGGCCAGCGCGATGACCTGGCGTGCGCGCTCCAATGCGCGCTTGCCGTCCAGCGACGCGACCTTGCCGGCGGACACCCGCGCGATTTCTGCATCGATGCGATCGCGTTCGTCGCGCAGCGCCGACAGCCGGGCATCGGGATTGGTTTCGGTCAGTGCGGCCAGTTGCGACAGTTGCTGCATCACCAGCGCCAGGCGGCTTTCGGTGGCGGCGCCACGCGCATGCTCCAGGCCGTCGGCAAAGCGAATCGCCTGCAGGGCCTGTGCGGACAGTTCGTATTCCTCCTGCTGGGCGCCATCGGGCAGGCGCCGTTCCAGCCAGCCCTGGTTCAACCAATGCGCCACATAGGCCTGCGCGGTGCGCGGCAATTCGCGCGAGAGCTGATCGACATTGAGCTCGTCGAGCATGCGCTGCAGGCGCTCGTGCAGCACTGCCGCCGGCAGGCGGCGCTCGCTGTCCAGCAACAGCGTCTGCAGCAGACCGATGACCTCCGGCGCCTGGTCGGCGGCCAGCAGTTTCCACAGCGGCTGCTCGCGCAGGGTGCGATAGCGGGCAATGCGGGCACGGTGTTTCATGGCAGTGTGCGGTCAGCAACATCGATCACCGGCGGCATGATCGCAGGCGCGGCGGACATGCGGACACGCGCCTGGCACAAGCCAGAGCGCATCGGCGCGGCTGCACGCCGCGTCGGCGGGCATTGCACGTTGCGCCGTGGTGCTTTTGCCATGCCGGACTTGCCAGCCAGGCCGTTAAAGGTTGCTTGTTCCACCGAGTAGATCTGCATGCGGCTCCTTGCAGGCGACGGTCATGGTGCGGTTCGACCCAATCTATCAGCCGCCAACACGCCATGAATGCCTCAACGCTTGCCGCCCACTTCGATGAACTGCAGGAACTCGGCGCGGGTACGCGCGTCTTCGCGGAAGCTGCCGAGCATCTTGGAGGTCACCATGCTGACGCCGCGCTTGTGGATGCCGCGCGTGGTCATGCACTCGTGCGAGCCTTCCACCACTACACCCACCCCGCGCGGTTGCAGTACGTCCTGGATGCACTGGGCGATCTGCGCGGTCATCTTTTCCTGCACCTGGAAGCGGCGCGCATAGCTTTCCACCACCCGGGCCAGCTTGCTGATGCCCACCACCTTGCCGCTCGGCAGGTAGCCCACGTGCACCTTGCCGATGATCGGCGCCATGTGGTGCTCGCAATGGCTTTCGTAGGAGATGTCGCGCAGCACGATCAGCTCGTCGTAGCCGGCGACTTCTTCGAAGGTGCGTTCCAGGTATTCGCGCGGTTCTTCGCGGTAGCCGCTGAACCAGTCGCCATAGGCTTCGGCGACCCGGCGCGGGGTGTCCAGCAGGCCCTCGCGGGCTGGGTCCTCGCCGGCCCAGCGCAGCAGGGTGCGCACGGCGTCTTCGGCCTGGGCCTGGGTGACGGAAGAATCGGGCTGGTCGGACTGGCTCATGCGCAGGTGCACCCAAAGGGGGCGAGCATGGTACCCGAGGACGGGCCGGCCGCCCCAGTGGCGGTTGCGGCCGCTGCCACGGGTTCAGTGACTATTGATTCATTATTGAATTGATAGGATGCTATCTATTATGACGAACAACAGTCCTTCCCCGCGTGCCCAGGTCAGCTCCGGCCTGCTGGTCGCCGCCCGCCAATGGCAGCGGCTGGCCGACCAGGCATTCGCCGACGTCGGGCTGTCCAGTGCCTGTACCGGGCCGCTGCTGACGATCGGCCGCTCCGGCGGTGGCATCCGCCAGGTGGCACTGGCCCAGCAACTGGGGATGGAAGGCCCGTCGCTGGTGCGGCTGCTGGACAAGCTGGCGGCCCAGGGGCTGGTCCGCCGCGAGGCCGACAGCAGCGACCGCCGCGCCAATCAGCTATGGCTGACCGACGCAGGCCAGGCGCTGGTCGGGCAGATCGAGGTGCGCCTGGACGCGCTGCGCGCCGAGGTGTTTGGCGCACTCAGCCAAACGCAGGTGGAGACGGTGCTGACGTTGTGGGAACAGATCGCGCAGGCGCATGCGCGGCTGGGTCAGTCCGACTGAGTCAGTGGGAAGGCGTCGCCCTGCGACGCGTGTAGTGCCCTGCCGATGTCCTGACGCGCGCGCTGCGCTGCGCCGGGCGTCGTTGTTTTCTCTTACCCAGGATGTGCCCGATGTACGGCGAATTCAGTCTCTACGGTGTGTTCGTTCCCACCTTGCTGGCGTTGATGACGCTGGCCTATCTGCTCAACAGCACCATCGGCGCGCTGCTGACCCGCGCCGGCGCGTACCGCCACATCTGGCACCCGGCGCTGTTCAACCTGGCGCTGTACATCGCGCTGCTGGGCGGCCTGTTTTTCCTTACCCGTTGGATGCAATCGTGAAAAAGCTGATCAAGACCGCGGGGCCGGCGCTGCTGACCCTGGCGATGGTGGTGGTGGCTGCCGTGGTACTGCAGCACCTGTGGCGTTACTACATGGAGGCGCCGTGGACGCGCGATGCGCACGTGGGCGCCGATGTGGTGCAGGTGGCGCCGGATGTGTCCGGGCTGGTGGAATCGGTGGCGGTGGACGACAACCAGGCGGTCACGCGCGGCCAGCTGCTGTTCGTGGTGGACCGCGCGCGCTATGCGATCGCACTGGAACAGGCGCGCGCCGCGCTGGCCGAGCGCCAGGCCACGTTGAGCCAGTTGCGCCGCGAGATCGCACGCGACCGCAGCCTGCAGGACCTGGTCGCCGCCGAGGATGCCGAGGTGCGCCGCTCCAATGTGCAAAAGGCGCAGGCCGCCGTGGCCACTGCGCAATCGGCGGTGGACCTGGCCCAGCTCAATCTGGACCGTACGCAAGTGCGCAGCCCCGCCGATGGCCATGTCAGCGACCGCACCGTGCGCGTGGGCGATTACGTCAGCGCCGGGCGCCCGGTGGTGGCGGTGCTGGATACCGGTTCGTTCCGCGTCGATGGCTATTTCGAAGAGACCCGCCTGCATGGCGTGCATGCCGGCCAGCGCGTGGACGTGCACCTGATGGGCGAGCCGGTCACGCTGCACGGGCATGTGCAAAGCATCGCTGCTGGTATCGAAGACCGTTACCGCAGCGGTAGCGCCGGCGCGTTGCCCAATGTCACTCCGGCGTTCGACTGGGTGCGGCTGGCGCAGCGCATCCCGGTGCGCATCGTGCTGGACCAGGTGCCCACGCACGTGCAGCTGATCGCCGGGCGCACCGCCACGGTGACCATCCTGCCGGACGCCGTGCGCCCTGCTCCGGCCAGCGCGCCTGCCCGCGTGCAGGCGAAGGCCGCGCCATGAACCGCGCTGCGTTACGCCCTGTGTCCCTGGCCGCACTGCTGGTCGCGCTGAGTGCGTGCAGCACGGTCGGCCCGAACTACGCCGTGCCGGACGATTCGGCCTACCAGCGCCCGGCCGCCAACGCCGCGTTTCTCGACACCGGCAACGCCCAGGTGCGCCCCGGCGCGCCGCTGCCGGCACGCTGGTGGGCGCTGTATCAGGACCCGATGCTGGATGGCTTGATCGAACAGGCCTTGCGCGACAACGTCGAGTTGAAGGTCGCCGGTGCCAACCTGCGCCGCGCCGCCGCGGTGTACGAACAGGCGCTGGACGCGGGCGGTTTCGACTACGAAGTGGAGGCCGGCGTCAGCCGCGCGCAGGTCTCGGCCGAGGCGTTCCTGCAGCAGGAAAAGCTGCCGGTGTTCAACCTGGCCGATGGCAAGTTCGGGGTGTCGTACCAATTCGACCTGTTCGGCAAGCTGCAACGTGGTGCCGAGGCCGCGCAGGCCGATACGCAAGTCGCCCAGGCCGCAATCGATCTGGCCCGCGTCAACGTGGCCGCGCAGGTCGCCGGCAGCTATGTGGAGATCTGCCACGCCAACCACGAGCTGCATGTGGCCGAGCAGTCGTTGCAATTGCAGCAGCGCAGCCGCGAGATCACCCAACGCTTGATCGCCGCCGGACGCGGCACGCCACCGGATCTGGCCCGCGCCACCGCGCAGGTGGCGATGCTGGAAGCGGCGCTGCCGCCGCTGCGGGCGCGTCGCCAGGCGGCCGGTTACCAACTGGCTGCGCTGCTCGGCAAGACGCCCGGCGAGGTGCCGGCCGGCGTGGACAGCTGTGCGCATGCGCCGGCCTTGCAGCAACCGATTCCGATCGGCGATGGCCGCGCGCTGCTGGCGCGTCGCCCGGATGTGCGCCAGGCCGAACGTCGGCTGGCGGCAGCCACCGCACGCATCGGCGTGGCCACTGCCGAGTTGTATCCGGAGATCCGTCTGGGCGGTTCGATCGGTGCCACCGGCCTGCTGGCCGATTTCGGCGAGCAGGCTACGCATGCCTGGTCGTTCGGCCCGCTGATTTCGTGGACGCTGCCCTCCAGCGGTGCCCGTGCACGCATCCGCGCCACCGAAGCCGGCGCCGACGCGGCGCTGGCGCAGTTCGACCACACCGTGCTGCAGGCCTTGCGCGAGGTGCAGACCACGCTGTCGCGTTACGCGCAGGATCTGGACCGCCTGCATCTGCTGGAACAGGCGCAGCAACAGGCCGACCTGGCGTCGGCGCAGAACCGGCGCCTGTATCAAGGCGGGCGCACGCCGTATCTGTCCAGCCTGGATGCCGAGCGCACACTGGCCACCGCCGACATGACGCTGGCCAATGCGCAGGCGCAGGTCTCGCAGGATCAACTGCAGCTGTTCCTGGCGTTGGGTGGCGGTTGGGAAACCACGGCCGACCACACCGACCCGACGGCCGCGCGATGAGTGCGCTGCTGCGCGACCGCCAGGCCTGGCTGTTTTCGGCCAAGACCTTCGCCGCGTCGATTGCGGCGTTGTACGTGGGGCTGGCCGGTAATCTGTCGCGACCGTACTGGGCGATGGCCACGGTCTATATCGTCTCGCAGCCGTTGCTCGGTCCCACCCGCGCCAAGGGCGTGTACCGCGTGCTCGGCACCTTGCTGGCCGGCGCGGCGACCCTGGTGATGTTGCCGAAGCTGGTGGAGACGCCGCTGTTGCTGAGCGCGGCGATGGCGTTGTGGCTGTCGGCCTGCCTGTTCCTGGCGCTGCTCAATCGCGGCCCGCGCGGTTATGCGTTCTTGTTGGCCGGCTATACCACCGCGTTCATTGGTTTTCCTGCGGTCACAGCGCCCGAAGGCATCTTCGACACCGTGGTGGCCCGCAGCGAGGAGATCATTCTCGGCACGGTGATGGCGGTGTTGTTCGCCGCGCTGGTGTTTCCCGCCTCGGTCAAGCCGATGCTCACCGCGCGCATCGGCAACTGGATGCAGGACGCGGCGGAATGGTGTCGGCAGGTGTTGCAGCGCGGTCCATCGCAGGCACCGCGCAATCGGCTGGCCGCCGACCTGGTGCAATTCGAAGCCTTGATCGCCTTCGTGCGCCACGACGACCCGCGCCATGCCGGTGCCGTCCCCGCGCTGGAACAGCTGCACGCACGCATGCTGATGCTATTGCCGGTGCTGTCGTCGATTGCAGATCGGCTGGATGGGTTGCAGCGCGATGGGTCTGCGTTGCCGATTGAAACGGCCACGCTGCTGGAGGACGTCGCGGCCTGGGTGGATCGGGGCGAGGATGCACGCAGCGATGCGGACGTCGACGCCTTGCATGCACGCATCGCCGCACTGCGCCCGGTGGTCGATCAGGACATCGAGCATCTGCTGCTGGCGAGCCTGCTGCTGCGGCTGGAAGCGTTGCTTGATCTCTGGCAGGACTGCCGCGTGCTGCAGCAGGCCTTGGTGCAAGGTGCGGCGACGCCTGCGCTGCGTGCCTCGCCCGCGGTCGCGATACAACCTGCAACCGCGGGATCACCCGAGCGAACTGAGGCGCGCGCCCCGCGTTCGCGCACGCAGTCGTCGTTGCTGCAGCGCCTGGGTTGGTCACAACGCGATGCTGCAACGGCGGCGTCATCCACACAGGTCGACCAGGCGCTGGAAGAATCCGCTGCACGTTCGCGCATGCAGTCCACGCTTCTGCAAGGTCTCGTCGGGTCACGACCCCAGACAACCGATGCGCCTGCGAGTACCACCCGCCATTTTGATCTCGGCATGGCCGCGTTTTCCGCGCTGAGCGCGGGTTTCGCCCTGATGGCGTACTGCGTGCTGTGGATCGGCATCGGTTGGGAAGGCGGCGGCAACGGCGCGATGATGGCTGCGGTCACTGCCGCGTTCTTCGCCGCGCAGGACGACCCGGCGCCAAGCATGCTGTCGTTCCTGACCTGGGCGGTGGTGGCCAGCGTGGTCGCCGGCATCTATCTGTTCGGCATCTTCCCGGCCATCCACGATTTCCCGCTGCTGGTCGTGGTGCTGGCGGCGGTGTTCCTGCCGATCGGCGCATTGCTACACCGCCCCAAGACCATGCTGATCGCACTGCCGCTGGTGGTGAATCTCACCGCGTTGCTGAGTTTGCAGAACACCTACAACGCCAACATCCAGAGCTTCGTCAATGCAGCGGTGGCGATGGTGGTGGGCATTGGATTTGCGGTGGTGCTGACGCGGCTGTTTCGCTCGGTCGGTGCCGAATGGAGCGCGCGCCGGTTGGTGCGCCAGGGCTGGCGCACACTGGCCGATGCCGCCGAAGGCCACGGCATGCAGGATCGCCAGCACTTTGCCGCGCGCATGCTGGATCTGCTGGGCCTGCTCGCACCACGGCTGGCATTGACGCCGGAAGGCAGCGATCTGGCCTCGGTGGATATGCTCAACGAGGTGCGTGTGGGCTTGAACATCCTGCAACTGCGCAGCGCGCGACATGGTTTGCCGCAGACCAGTAAGGATGCGGTGGACGTGATCCTGTGCGAGGTTGCGGCGCACTACCGGCAGCAGATTGCGCAGCAGCGGCCGTTGCCTGGGCCGGATGCGCTGCGTGATCGTCTGGACGCCTCGCTTGCGCGCGTTGGCACGGTGCCGGCGGAGACGCATCGCGATGACGCGCTGCTGGGTTTGATCGGGCTGCGTGACAGCGTATTTGCAGTGGCGGCGCCGCGCGCCCCCCATGGAAACCCCGGTACTCAGCCGCCTGTAGCCGCCCTCCCTGCGGGGCGATGAGGCCGTGCTTGCGCGCCACTGGCGCGCATGCCTTGCAGCGCCCGCGCTGCTGGCGCGGGCTGGGATGAGGGGACGGTGCAGCAATGCACGAGCGCAGCATCGATGCGTCACCTCAGCGGCGCGTGGCGACGGGTTCACCAGGGCTGGCATGCCAGTTACCTGAGGCGCTCCCTCATCCGCCCTTCGGGCCCCTCCTCCCGCAGGGAGAAGGGAATGGCTCGGCCCGCGCGCAACCCATCAGCGCTTGCGCTGACGCATCGCCGCTTCGTCATCCAGCCAGTTGCTGCCCTTGTTGGTCAGGAAGAACATGTAGACCACCAGCGACACCGCGATCACCGCCGTTGCGTAGATCACGAACTCGCTCACGTGCCCAGTCTTCAACGAGGCCTGGTACAACAACGGCGCGGTGCCACCAAACGCGGAATTGGCCAGCGCATAGCCCAGGCCCACGCCCAGCGCGCGCACATGGGTGGGGAACAGTTCCGCCTTCACCACCGCATTGATCGAGGTGTAGCCGGTCAGGATCACAAAGCCCACGGTGAGGATCGCGAACGCGGCCAGCCAGTCGGTCTGCTTGGGCAGCTCGGTCACCAGGAACCAGGTGTAGAGCACCCCGCCGATGCCGAAGAACACCAGCAGAGTCTTGCGCCCAACGATGTCCGACAGCCAACCGCCGACCGGCTGCATCAGCATCAACACCGTCAGCGCGACCAGGTTGATGATGGTGCCGGCCATCACGTCGCCACCGGCAAACGCGGTCTGGATCATCTTCGGGCCGGTCACCGAATAGGTGTAGAACGCGATCGTGCCGCCGGCGGTGATCAGGAAGCACAGCAGCAGCGGGCGCCACTGATTGACGAACAATTCGCGCATCGAGCCCGATGCCTTGGCCTTGCCGGTGCGCGAATCGGCGATGGATTCGGAGCTCAGCGACTCGTCCATGGTGCGGCGCAGCCAGAACACCACCAGCGCGCCGATGCCGCCCAGGCCGAACGCCACGCGCCAGCCCCATGCAGACACCTGCGGGGCGTCGAAGAAATGCAGCATCACCAGCAACGTGGCCTGCGCCAGCACATGCCCGCCGACCAGCGTGACGTAATGGAACGACGACAGGAACCCGCGCCGGCCGGGAATCGCCGCCTCCGACATGTAGGTCGCGCTGGTGCCGTATTCGCCGCCGGTGGCAAAGCCCTGCAACAGCCGCGCCATCAGCAGGATGATCGGCGCGGCAATGCCGATCGTGGACACCGTGGGCGTGATCGCGATGACGAACGAGCACAGCGCCATCATCGACACCGAGATGGTCAACGCCAGACGGCGGCCGTAGCGGTCGGCGAAGCGGCCGAAGTACCACGCACCGATCGGGCGCATCAGGAAGGTCATCGCAAAGATCGCCCACACGAACATGGTGGCGTTCTTGTCTTCCTTGGAAAAGAACTGCGATTCGAAATAGACCGCAAACACCGAGTAGACGTAGACGTCGTACCACTCGACCAGATTGCCGGCCGAGCCCTTGAGCGTGTTGGACACCGAACGGCGAAGGCTACCGGGGGCTGCGCCAGAACCGGCGGCGATCGGGGACGTTGGGGGTGCGCTCATGCAGACGGAACCTCGTGGTGGACACCCCGGGAGTATAGGTGCCTGCTGGTGTGACGCATGTAAGCATTTCGGCGCATAGGCAGGCGCCGTGCAAGCGGCTAGTCCGTGCGGTTTGTGGTCGGGTGGCAGCCAACCGGGAGCGTTCGCTTGCCTCGCTCCACAGCGACGTCCACTGAGATCATTTTTTGCTTCAGTCCGCTTTCGGCGTCGGTGCAGCCCAGCGATTTGCTGTCTCGCAAGGAGCCAGCCGCGCGGCAGCACGGGTGCGTCCGCGACGGCATTGCCGAAAACGCAGGCCGTTATTGTCGAGACCGCATTGGATGCCCATCGACGACTACGGCAACACCTGCTTGAGCGTCTCGATAAAGGCACGCAGGCCCGGCGGAATCTGTCGATGCCCGGGGTAATACAGCACCAGTCCCGGAATCGCCGGGCACCACTGCTCCAGCACGCGCACCAACGTGCCGCGCGCCAGCGCAGCCATCGCCGCATGCTCGGGCACATAGGCGATGCCAAGGCCGGCTTCGGCGGCCTCGCTCATCGTCTGAGTCTGGTCCAGCGTCAGCCGCCCCGGCACATCGATCACCACCTCCTGACCGCGCCGCTCGAACTCCCAGCGATACAGCTTGCCGCTGGGCATGCGATGCCGGATGCAGGCGTGGCGATGCAGATCGTCCGGTACGTCCGGGCAGCCGGCACGCTGCAGATACGCAGGTGCGGCCACCGCGATGAAACGCGTCTGGCCACCAAAGGGCACCGCGATCATGTCCTGCGGCACCGATTCGCTCAGACGGATGCCGGCATCGAAGCCGGCCGCCACGATGTCCACCAGGCGCCCTTCGCTGACCAGGTCCACCGACAGCGCCGGATGCCGCGCCAGCACCTCCGGCACCACCTGCTGCAACAACAGCCGCACCACCACGTCCGGTGCATTGATGCGCACCGTACCGGTGGGCCCGCTGCGGAAGGCGTCCAGTTCGCCCAGCGCATGCTCGACGTCCTGCAATGCCGGCACCAGCTTGGCGTACAGCCGTTCGCCGGCTTCGGTCAACGACACGCTGCGCGTGGTCCGATGCAACAGGCGCACGCCGAGGTTGCGCTCCAACGCGCTGATCAGGTGGCTGAGCGAGGACGGCGCCAGCCCCAGCTCGGTGGCCGCACGCCGAAAGCTGCGATGCACCGCCACGCTCGTAAACGCGGCCAGATCATTGAATGTGGGCTTGGGCATTAGTGGTGAAAACGCATCAACTCATTCGAATTCTATGGCATAGACCCATCAATTCCCTGCACCTAAGGTGGTTTCTCTTCCCAACGCAAAGGCAACCCCCATGTCCAGAACCTGGCTGATCACAGGCGCCTCCTCCGGCTTCGGCCGCGGCCTGGTCGAAACCTTGCTGGCGCGCGGCGATCGCGTCGCGGCCACGGTGCGGCGCGCGGATGCGCTGGCCGATCTGCAGGCCACGCACGGCAACGCGTTGACCGTCCTGCAACTGGATCTGCGCGACAGCACAGCAGTGCGCGACGTCGTGGCCCAGGCCTTCCAGACCCTGGGCAGGATCGACGTGCTGATCAGCAACGCAGGCTACGGCACGCTCGGTGCGGCCGAGGCCGCCACCGATGCGCAGGTGCGCGCGGTCATCGACACCAACCTCATCGGCTCGATCACACTGATCCAGGCCGCGCTGCCGCAGCTGCGTCGTCAGGGTGGCGGGCACGTGGTGCAGGTGTCGTCCGAGGGCGGCCAGATCGCCTACCCCGGTTTCAGCCTGTACCACGCCAGCAAATGGGGCATCGAAGGCTTTGTCGAAGCCGTCGCGCAGGAAGTGGCCGGCTTCGGGATCCACTTCACCCTGGCCGAACCTGGGCCGGCACGCACCAATTTCGGCGCCGCACTGGTCAGGATCGATTTGCCATCCGACTACGCCGGCACGCCGGTCGACGCCCTCAGCCGCGCGCTGGACGACGGCAGCTGGGTCATCGTCGGCGACCCGGAGCGGATGGTCGCGGCGATGATCGCCTGCACCGAACAATCGCCCCCGCCGTTTCGCCTGGTCATGGGCGGCAGCGCGTACCACGCCATCCGCGATGCATTGACCACGCGGCTGGCCGCGCTCGACGTCCAACGCGAGCTGGCGTTTTCCACCGATAACCCGGCGGCCGCTGGATGATGGCAGCCACGGTGGCGTCGCGCAGTCACTCCGGAGCAGTGGCGCCCGTTGGCGACGCGCATGCGTCAATATTGCCGGCATCACTCGCCGCAACAAGGACGCTTCGCGCGCTGCACCATGAGCAAGCACCATACCGAGATCAGCAAGTTCCTCAGCTTCGTATTGCGCCACGACCCTCACGCCATCGGACTGACGCTCGACGCGCAGGGCTGGGCCGAGATCGATGCGTTGATCGCCGGCGCCAAGGCCAACGGCACCACGCTTGATCTGGCGTTGATTCAAGCGGTGGTCGCCGGCAGCGACAAGCAACGGTTTGCGCTTTCTGACGATGGGCGGCGCATCCGTGCAGTGCAGGGCCACTCCACGCCCACCGTCGCCCTGCAGCTGGAGGCCAAGCTGCCGCCCGAGGTGCTGTATCACGGCACGGCCACGCGGTTTCTCGACGCGATCATGGCCGAAGGATTGCGCCCCGGCCAGCGCCACCACGTGCATCTGTCCGACAACATGCAAACGGCCGCATCGGTCGGGCAGCGGTACGGCGCGCCGGTCGTCCTGCAGGTGGAGGCCGGCCGCATGTACCGCGATGGGCTGCAGTTTTTCCAGGCCGATAACGGCGTGTGGCTCACCGCGCATGTGCCAGCAACGTTCCTGATACGCCCGCGTTGAGCTAGCGGGCGGGACAAGCCGGCAACCTCCAGAGCAACGCGCGGCAGGCCCGGCAAGCCGTCCACCCTTCACAACTCCCATGCCGCCGCCCTTGCCAGAATCCTGGCCGCTCGGGGCCGTTGATGGCAGGGGAACAGGAGCTGGATGCATGCTATGGATCATCGTGGGCACGATCATCGGCGCGTTGGTGATCGGCCTGGTGGCGCTCAATTTCGCCACACCTGAGAAAAAGCTCGAACACATCCCGAGCCATTGCTACGACGTGTCCGACCCGCAGTTCAAACGCGAGATGTCGGTGTTGCTGGGCCCGGCGATCCTGCCCGGCAACAAGATCGAGGTGCTGCAGAACGGGCGCGAGATTTTTCCGGCGATGCTGGCGGCCATCGGCAGCGCGCAGCACACCATCACCTTCGAAACCTACATCTATTGGTCCGGCGAGATCGGCCGCGAGTTCAGCCAGGCGCTGTCCGAGCGCGCGCGGGCCGGCGTCAAGGTGCGCGTCACCATCGACTGGGGCGGCAGTTTGAAGATGGACCCGTCGCTGGTGGAGAACATGACCGACGCCGGCGTGGAAGTGCATCGCTATCGTCCACTCACCTGGTACAACCTGCACCGGGTCAACAACCGCACCCATCGCAAGTTACTGGTGATCGATGGCCGCATCGGCTTTACCGGCGGCGTGGGCGTGGCCGATCAGTGGATGGGCGATGCGCAGGACCCGGAGCACTGGCGCGACTCGCATTACCGCATCGAAGGCCCGGTGGTGGCGCAGGTGCAGGCCGCCTTCAACGACAACTGGATCAAGAGCACCGGCCGGGTGCTCAATGGCGCCGAGTACTACCCCGCGCTATCGCCGGCCGGCGACAGCGACGCGCAGCTGTTCGTGGCCTCGCCGGCCGGTGGCAGCGAGAGCATGCACCTGATGTATCTGATCGCCATCGCCGCAGCGCGCACCTCCATCGACCTGGCGGCTGCTTACTTCGTGCCCGATGCGCTGATCACCCGCTCGTTGCTGGAAGCGCGCGCGCGTGGCGTACGCATTCGCGTGCTGCTGCCCGGCAAGCATATCGATGCGATTTCGGTGCGGCTGGCCTCCAAGGCCAGTTGGGAACCGTTGCTGCAGGCCGGCATCGCCATCCACGAATACCTGCCCACCATGCTGCACACCAAGCTGCTGATCATCGATGGCCTGCTGGTCTCGGTGGGCTCGACCAACTTCGACATCCGCTCGTTCCGCCTCAACGACGAGGCCAGCCTGAATGTCTACGACGCCACGCTGGCCGCGCGTATGACCGAGGTCTTCGAGCGCGACCTGCAGCAGGCCGAGCTGTATACGCTGGAACGCTGGCGCGCCCGCCCGCTGCGGCAGAAGCTGGCCGAGAAGCTGGTCATTCCGGTTCGCTCGCAGGTGTGATGCCGCGCGGGTGCGGTTGCCGGTCCAGCAAGCGTCAGCGGCGCCCGCCCACCCTCACGGCCGCGTGGGCGGGGTCGCACCCGGCTGCGCCTGCCGCCGCAACTGGCGCAACCGCCACCACAGCCCGCCGATGTGCGCCAGCGAGTACAACACCAGCGCTGCGGCAATGCCCAGCGTCAGCGGGCTGGCCTGCGACCCGGCCGCCGCCGCGCCCGCATTGAACGCACCAGTGGCCCAGCGCCAGGCCAGCCGCCCAAGCAGCACCAGCATCAAGGCGCCGCCGATCCACGGATTGGGTGTGTACCAGCCACGGCCGTCCGCCCATTCGGCATGCGTGTAGCGCAGCGACAGCATGCCCAGCCCGATGCCTGCCAGCCCGCCCGCCGCAACCCCTGGCGCGACATTCGGCAAGCCGTAGGCCGCAAACGCCAGCGCTGCAGTGGCGAGAACCAGCACCGCCATGCGCAGCGCCGTGCCGACCGGCTTCCATTGCTGGCGGCCGAAGCTGCGCCGGATGCGCCGGTAGTAGAGAAAGGCAATCGCCGCCATCGACAGATAAGGCGTCAGCGGTGCAATGGCAGCAGCGGGCATGGTGGTTTCTTGCGGCTGAGGTGACCGCCGCAGGATGAAACCAGCCACCGGCGGAAACAAGATGCCAGGCGTCACGTCGCGCACCGCGCGGCAGCTGCGCACGGCTGCTGGAAAGTCACCACCTGCCACCGGCCCTGGCCGCACTCACAGCACCGCCAGTGAACGCGGCTGCGCGCCGCGCCCATTGCCACACGCGAACACCGGCGGCGGCGGTAGACTTGTGCGCAGAGTTCCCCCACTGCAGTGCCATGTCTGCCATCAAGCAACACGCCCACGCCCTGATCGACACGCTGCCCGAAGCAGCTGGATGGGAGGACGTGTCCCGCGTCGTGGACGCCGCCGGCTTCCAGGCGGCGGTGCAGGACGGGATCGCGGCGGCGGACCAGGGTGCCTTTGCCGCGCCGGCACAGGTGACGGCACTGTTCGCCAAATGGGGCGTTGATGTTGCGGCGTGACTGGACCGTCCCGGCCGCCAAGCAGCTTGCATACGCCCAGGATCACTACCACGCGCTCAACCCGACCGCCGCCGCCGCGATGGCGCGGCAGGTGCTGGAAGCCACCCGCACCCTGGCCGAGCAACCCGGCCGTGGCCGCGCCGGCCGGGTCGCCGGCACCCGCGAGTGGGTGGTCAAGCAGACGCCCTACGTGCTGGTCTACCGCGTGCGCGGCGACGCGCTGCAGCTGCTGCACGTGCATCTGGAGCCTAGCGACTGGCTGCCCCGCAGCGAACCGCTGATCGAACGCATCGAGCCGTGGATCGCCGCGCTGATCAGCGCGTTGCTGCATGTGCTGATGCTGCTGATCCTGCTGTCGGCGTCCACGCCCACCATGACGCCGCCGCAAGGCTCGGCCAGCGGTGGCCGCACCAAGGTCGACTTCGTCGGCGACACCGCCGAGCCCGAGCAACCCACGCCCTCCCCGACACCGACACCGCCGTCGGCCAAGCCCGCCCCGGTGCAGCCGCCACCGGCCGCCTCGCCGGTCCAGTCCACCCTGGTCAAGAACGCCAAGAACCCGGTGCCGCCCGCAGGCAACACACGACGCGGTGGCCTGGTCGAGCAGCGCCAGACACAGCCGGTGCAGCGCCCCACGCCACCGCAACCGCCGGCAGAACCCTCATCGCCGCCGCAGCGCCGTCCGCAGACCTGGACCGGCCGCCCACCGGGCATGCTCGAAGAAGAAGCCGATGCCGCCGAAGACGGCATGTCCAACACGCCCACCATCAGCGAAGGCCGCCGCCGCGACCGCAACAACGCCCAACCCAGCATGGATGTGGGCGGCTACCAGGTCTATTACGAAGTGCGCAGCGAAACCCAGCTACGCAACTGGCGCGACCAGGGCATGAAGGAACTCGCCATCATCCTGCCCGGCACCCAGTACCGCATGGTCTGCCCACTGGAAGTCGCCCTCAAGCGCGGCTCCAGCAAGTGCCGCCTGCTGCCACCGGACTCGCCGGAACTCAAAGACATCGGCGATGCCCGCGAGGTCATCAACATGATGGAGGTCTACAAGCAGGGCGAGCCGGTGTGGCGTGGGCCGGGGCCGTATCGGTGAGTGGTGGGGTATGCGGCACGCATCAGCTACCTTAGCAACTCAAGCCAAGGTATGACGCGTTACCCAGTTACCGGACTGCTTGTACTTGATCTAAAGTTCGAGCAGTCCGAGTGCTGTGGGAAAGCGGCATTTCATCGATCACTGTTCGTGACCTGCCCCCACTGAGCCGTACCAGCTGAAGCTATAAAGTCCGTGACCCCAAGAGGACGGACATGAAGAAGAACAGATTCAGCACCGAGCAGATCATCGGGTTTATCAAGCAGGCCGACGCGGGCATGGCCGTGGCGGAGT
>NZ_JACHOF010000031.1:0-18406 GCF_014199765.1 Xanthomonas sp. 3058
AGGCGGTGTTCGCCACCCTGCTGTTCGGACGCATGCATGCCAGCGCCGGCGTGGACCGCGTGCTCGGCATGTTCCTCAACACCTTGCCGATCCGCCTGGACACTGCGCGCGGCAGCGTGCTGGACGCGCTGCGTCACACCCAGCTCAGCCTGGCCCAGTTGCTGCACCACGAACATGCCCCGCTCGCGCTGGCCCAGCGCTGCAGCCCGCTGGACCCGTCCACACCGCTGCTCAACGCGCTGCTCAACTATCGCTACGCCGGCGGCAGCAACGTCCTGAGTGCCACCCACGATGATCGCTTGCAGGATGTGCAGCAGCTCGGCGGCCAGGATCGCACCCACTATCCGCTGGTGGTATCGGTCAACGACCACATCGAAACAGGCGGCTTCTCGCTCGACGTGCAATGCGTGCAGGAAATCGGCGCCGAGCGCATCGCGGCGATGCTGCTGCAGACCGTGCAGGTGCTGGTCCAGGCGCTGGCGCAGGCACCGGATAGCACGCTGCATGCAGTGGATTTGCTGCCCGCCGACGAACGCGCCCAGCTGCAGCGCTTCACCGTCACCGAGACCGCTCCGCTGGCGCAAGCCAGGTGCATCCACCACCTGTTCGAAGACCAGGTGCGCCGCACGCCCGATGCCATCGCAGTGCTCGCCGACAACGTCGAGCTGAGCTACGCCGCGCTCGAAGCGCGCGCCAACCAACTAGCCCATCGCCTGTGCACACTGGGCGTCGCAGCGGAACACCGCGTCGCCCTGTACCTGCCGCGCGGCATCGAGCAGGTCGTGGCGCTATTGGCCACGCTCAAGGCCGGCGCCGCCTACCTGCCGCTGGACCCGGAGCTGCCCGACGAACGCCTGGCCTTCCTGCTCACCGACAGCCGCCCGCGCGTGGTGCTGACCTGTGGCGAACTGCACGAGCGACTCCAGTCCATCGGCAGCGCCATGCAAAGCGTCAGCGTGCTGACCCTGGATCTGGATGCCGATGCAGATCTGCACGACCCCGGCGCACCGACCATCCCCAGCCTAGGCCCGGACAACCTGGCCTATGTCATCTACACCTCCGGCTCCACCGGCCAGCCCAAGGGCACGTTGCTCACTCACGCTGGCGCTGCGCATTACCTGCAATGGGCCATTGCCACCTATCGCCCGTTCCCGAGCGCGGTGGTGTCTTCCTCGCTGGCGTTCGATGCAACGCTGACCAGTCTGCTCGCGCCGCTGCTGTGTGGTGCCCGGGTCGAACTGCTGCCAGAGCACGACACGCTCGAGGCTCTACGCCAGCGCTTGTGCGATCCGACCCCGCTGGGCCTGGTCAAACTCACTCCGGCCCATCTGGAAGTGCTCGGCCAGCAGCTGGCTGAGCATGAAGGACCGCTCAGCCCGGCAGTGATGGTGATCGGCGGCGAAGCCCTGCCCGCAGCTACCCTGGCACGCTGGCAAACGCTCGCACCGCACACGCGACTGATCAACGAATACGGCCCCACCGAAACCGTGGTCGGCTGCGTGGTCCACGCCACCACCGCCGATGATGCCCTGGCCCCGAGTGGTCGGGTGCCGATCGGCCAGCCCATCGCGCATCTGCGCATCCACGTGCTCGATGCGCACGGTCAACTGGCCCCGATTGGTGTCAGCGGCCACCTGCATATCGCCGGCCCGCAGCTCGCCCGCGGCTACCTGGGTCGCCCCGACCTGACCGCCGAACGCTTCGTCCCCGATCCGTTCGCAGAACAACCCGGCCAGCGCATGTACCGCACGGGCGATCTTGCGTGCTGGCGTGCCGACGGCACGCTCGACTATCTCGGCCGCAACGACGACCAGGTCAAGCTGCGCGGCTTCCGCATCGAACTGGGCGAAATCGCTGCCGCCCTGCGCGCCTGCCCCGGCGTGCACGACGCCGCCGTGCTGCTGCGCGAGGACACCCCCGGCCAGCCGCGCCTGGTCGCCTATCTGGTCGGCGACGCCACCGGCTCGAGCGCCGACGCCTTGCGCACGCAACTGGCCACGCGCCTGCCCGACGTCATGCTGCCTACCGCCTATGTGCATGTAGACGCACTGCCGCTAACGGCCAATGGCAAGCTGGATCGCCGCGCCCTGCCAGCGCCGGATGGCGATGCCCTGGCCACTCAGGCTTACCTCGCCCCGGAAGGAGAGCGCGAAATCCTGCTCGCAGCGGTGTGGAGCGAATTGCTCAACATCGAGCGAGTCGGCCGCCACGACAGTTTCTTCGCCCTCGGTGGCCATTCGTTGTTGGCGATCAGCCTGATCGAGCGCCTGCGCCGGCACGGCTGGCAGCTGGAAGTGCGTGCGTTGTTCAACTCGCCCACCCTGGCCGGCCTGGCCAGCACCCTCACCTGCGGCGCGACGGTCAGCATCCCGCCCAACCCGATCGTGCCCGGCTGCACCCACATCACACCCGAGTTGTTGCCGCTGGTCCACTTCACCCAGAGCCAGATCGACGCGGTCGTCGCCACCGTGGCAGGTGGCGCGGCCAACGTGCAGGACATCTATCCGCTGGCGCCGCTGCAGGAAGGCCTGCTGTTCCATCATCTGGCCAGCCCCGAGGGCGATGCCTACCTCAACATCAGTGTGTTGTCCTTCGACACCCGCACGCGCCTGGATGCCTTTGTCACCGCGCTGGAGGCGGTGATCGCCCGCCACGACATCCTGCGCACCGGCTTTGCCTGGCAAGGCTTGCCCACACCGGTCCAAGTCGTCTGGCGCCATGCCACGCTGCCGCTGCACATGCTGGTCATCGATGCGCCGGACGTGCTGGCCGAATTGCGCCTGCGCATGGACCCGAGCACCTTCCGCCTGGATGTCAGCCAGGCGCCGCTGATCCACGCCCATGTCGTGGAAGATCCCGCGCACGGGCGCTGGCTGCTGGGCCTGCACAACCATCATCTGATGATGGATCACACCACATTGGAACTGCTGATCGAGGAGGTGCAGGCGCATCTGGATGGACAGCAGGCGCGCTTGCCCGAACCGCTGCCGTTCCGCAATTTTGTCGCCCAGGCCCGCCTGGGCGTGAGCGAAGACGAACACCGCGCCTTCTTCACCCAGCAGCTGGGCGATCTGGAGACCCCCACCGCGCCGTTCGGCCTGTGGGAGGTGCACGGCACCGGCGCGGATATCGAACAGGCGCTGCAGCCGCTGCCTGAGGCTTTGGCCGCCGGTGTGCGCCGGCAAGCTCGCCGGCTCAATGTCAGCCCCTCCAGCCTGTTCCACCTGGCCTGCGCGCTGGTGTTGGCCCAGACCAGCGGCCAGGACGATGTGGTGTTCGGCACCACCTTGTTCGGACGCATGCAGGGCGGCAGTGGTGCAGATCGCGTCTTGGGCATGTTCCTCAATACGCTCCCCATCCGCCTGCAACGCGACGGTCGCGGCGTGGCCGATGCGGTGCGCCAGACCCAGGCGCGGCTGGCCGAGTTGCTGCATCACGAACATGCGCCCTTGGCCCTGGCCCAGCGCTGCAGCGGCATCGCGCCGCCCGCACCGCTGTTCACCGCCCTGCTCAACTATCGTCATGTCGGCGGCAACGCGGGGCAGACGCCAAGCCAGAGCGCGCACGATTGGCACGGCATGGAGATGCTGGACGGGCTGGATCGCAACAACTATCCGTTGACGCTGTCCATCGATGACATCGCCGCAACCGCAGGCTTTGCGGTGGAGGTCAAGGTGGAGCGCCGGATCGGTACCGGGCGGGTCGTCGCGCTGATGCTGCAGACCGTGCAGGCGCTGGTCCAGGCGCTGGAAGATGCGCCAGACACCGCCTTGCATGCCTTGCACCTGCTGCCGGCCGAGGAATGCGCCCAGCTGCAGCGTTTCACCAGCACCGAGACCGTGCCACTGGCGCAGGCCGCGTGCATCCATCACCTGTTTGAAGACCAGGTACGGCGTACGCCAGATGCCATCGCCTTGCAGGAAGACGAGGTTGAAGTCAGCTACGCCGTCCTCGAAGCGCGGGCCAATCAGCTGGCCCATCGTCTGCGCACCTTGGGCGTTGGAGCGGAGAGCCGCGTCGCGCTGTACCTGCCACGCGGGATCGATCAGGTCGTGGCCCTGCTCGCGGTCCTCAAGGCCGGCGCCGCCTATCTGCCGCTGGACCCGGAACTCCCCAGCGAACGCCTGGCCTTCCTGCTCGCCGACAGCCGTCCGCGTGCGGTGCTGACCTGCAGCGAGCTGCAGGATCGCCTGCCGGCCAGCCGCGCGATGCTGCGGGTCAGCGTGCTGACCCTGGACACCGACGCACACAGCGATCTTGAAGATCCCGGCGCACCGAGCGTGCCCGGCCTGTGCGCGGACCATCTTGCCTATGTCATCTATACCTCCGGCTCCACCGGCCAGCCCAAGGGCACGTTGCTCACTCACGCTGGCGCTGCGCATTACCTGCAATGGGCCATCGCAACCTATCGACCGTTCCCCAGCGCGGTGGTGTCTTCCTCGCTGGCCTTCGATGCCACGCTGACCAGCCTGCTCGCCCCACTGCTGTGCGGTGCACGGGTCGAACTGCTGCCCGAGCACGACACGCTCGACGCTTTGCGCCAGCGCCTGTGCGATCCGACCCCGCTGGGCTTGGTCAAACTCACCCCGGCCCATCTGGAAGTGCTCGGCCAGCAGTTGGCCGAGCATCAAGGCCAGCTCAGCCCAGCGGTGATGGTCATCGGCGGCGAAGCCTTGCCCGCAGCCACCCTCGCCCGCTGGCAAACGCTCGCACCGCACACGCGGCTGATCAACGAATACGGCCCTACCGAAACCGTGGTCGGCTGCGTTGTCCACGACACCACGCGCGAGGATGCACTGGACCCCAGTGGCCGCGTGCCGATTGGTCAGCCCATCGCGCATCTGCGCATCCACGTGCTCGACGCGCACGCTCAGCTGGCACCGATTGGTGTCAGCGGACAGCTGCATATCGCTGGGCCACAGCTGGCACGCGGCTATCTAGGCCGACCGGATCTGACTGCCGAACGCTTCGTACCCGATCCGTTCGCAGAACAGCCAGGCCAACGCATGTACCGCAGCGGCGATCTGGCCTGCTGGCGTGCCGACGGCACCCTGGACTTCCTCGGCCGCAACGACGATCAGGTCAAGCTGCGCGGCTTCCGCATTGAACTGGGCGAAATCGCCGCCGCCCTGCGTGCGTGTGCCGGCGTGGATGACGCGGCCGTGCTGCTGCGCGAAGACACCCCCGGCGAGCCGCGTCTGGTCGCCTATCTGGTCGGCGACGCCGAGCAGCTCAGCGCCGACACGCTGCGCACCCAGCTGGCCATGCGCCTGCCCGAGGTGATGCTGCCGACTGCGTATGTGCACGTGGACGCACTGCCACTCACCGCCAACGGCAAACTGGACCGCCGTGCCCTGCCCGCGCCGGATCAAACCGGGTTGGGCAACGCAGCCCATCAACCTCCGCAGGGCCAGCTCGAACAGATGCTTGCACAGCTGTGGAGCGATCTGCTCGGGGTCGAACAGGTCGGCCGCCACGACAGTTTCTTCGCCCTGGGCGGGCACTCGCTGCTGGGCGTCAAACTGATCGAGCGCCTGCGCCTGCTCGGCTGGCAGTTGGAAGTGCGCGCTCTGTTCAGCACCCCGACCCTGATCGGCCTGGCCCAGACGCTCAAGACCGCCTCCATGGTCAGCGTCCCGGCCAATCCGATCACCGCCGCCTGCACCCATATCACCCCGGACCTGTTGCCGCTGGTGGCGCTCACCCAGGCCGAAATCGACAGCATCGTCCAGACGCTGGAAGGCGGCGCCAGCAACATTCAGGACATCTACCCGCTAGCGCCGTTGCAGCATGGACTGCTGTACCACCACGTGGCTGAGCCTGTCGATGACATCTATCTGAGCAGCACCGTGATTGCCTTCGACGCGTGTGACAAGCGCGACCGCTTTATCGATGCGCTCGATCAGGTCATCGCACGCCACGACATCCTGCGCACTGCGGTGTTCTGGGAAGGGCTGCGTACGCCGGTCCAGGTGGTCCGCCGGCATGCGCCATTGCCGGTGCAGCGCCATCGATTGGCCGGCAGCGATGTGGCCAGGCAATTGCAAGCGCGTCTGCACACTCAGTACCGCCGCATCGACCTGCGCCAGGCGCCGTTGCTGCGCGCACATCTGGCCGATGAGGCCGAACGCGGGTCCTGGCTACTGGGCCTGCAATATCATCACCTGGTGATGGACCACACCACGCTGGAACTGGTGGTCGAAGAAGTGCAAGCGCATCTGGATGCGCGCCAGCACCTCTTGCCCGAGCCGCTGCCGTTCCGCGACTTCGTCGCCCAGGCCTGCCTGGGGGTGAGCGAAGAGGAGCATCGCGCCTTCTTTACCCAGATGCTGGGCGAGGTCACAGAGCCGACCGTGCCGTTCGGCGTGAGCCAGGTCGAAAGCCCGCTACAGGACGTCAATCTGGCCTTGCCCGACGCATTGGCCAGCACGCTACGGCAACAGGCACGCCGTCTGGGAGTCAGCACTGCCAGCCTGTTCCACCTAGGGTTCGCGCTGCTGCTGGCACAGACCAGCGGCCGCGATGACGTGGTATTTGGCACCGTGTTGTTCGGCCGCTTGCACGCCTCGGCCGGCGCTGACCGGGTGCTGGGCATGTTCCTCAACACCTTGCCGCTGCGCTTGCGGCGCGACCATACCAGCGTTGAGCAGGCGGTTGTGCAGACCCAACGTCTGCTGGCCCAGCTGCTGCATCACGAGCACGCATTGCTGGCCCAGGCCCAGCGCTGCAGCGGGATCCAGGCACCCGCGCCGTTGTTCGCTGCCTTGTTCAACTATCGCTACCGGGGCGGTGGCAACGTGCTTGCCGAGGACCAAGCGCGCAGCGAGGCGATCTGGCAAGGCATCGATACCTTGCACTTGCGCGAACGCACCCACTATCCGTTATCGCTGGCGATCAACGACGATCACGATAGCGGCGGGTTCTCGGTGGATGTGCAGGCCAGCCAGGGGCTGGATCCGGACGCACTGGCGCAGACCATGGCCGAGATCCTGCAGCAGCTGGCACAGGCCTTGGCCGTGGCGCCGAACCGGCCATTGCATGCGCTGACCCGCCTGGGCCAGGCCGAGCGGACGCAGGTGCTGGAGGAGTTCAACGCCACCGAGGCCGTCGTGCTGGCCGAAGGCGGGGTCCATCAGCGGTTTGAACAACAGGTCCGGCAGACGCCGAGTGCCGTGGCCGTTGTGGACCAACACGGCACGCTCAGCTACGCCGAGCTGGACCGCCAGGCCAACCGGCTGGCGCATCACCTGCGCAGCCTGGGCGCGGCACCGGGCAGCAGGATCGCGGTCGCGCTGGAGCGCTCTGCAGATCTGATCGTGGCCGAGCTGGCGATCCTTAAATGTGGCGCGGCGTATGTGCCGCTGGACATCGAACATCCCGCCCAACGCATGCGCCGGATCCTGGATGAGTGCGCTGCGCTGCTGGTGATCAGCCACTCGACAAGGGATCTCCCCAACGGCAACGCCGTGCGCGTTGACATGGACTGCCTGGACGTCGAAGGCCCCACCGACGCACCGTCGCTGCTCATCTGGCCCGACAGCGCCGCCTATGTGATGTACACGTCCGGATCGACCGGTACACCCAAGGGCGTGGTGATTGCGCACCGGGCCATCGTCAACTTTGCAT
The DNA here is from genome assembly GCF_014199765.1 of Xanthomonas sp. 3058. NCBI lineage: Bacteria > Pseudomonadati > Pseudomonadota > Gammaproteobacteria > Lysobacterales > Lysobacteraceae > Xanthomonas > Xanthomonas sp. 3058. Next base: position 7,627 of record NZ_JACHOF010000031.1, read on the forward strand.
GCCAACCCGGCGCGGCCAGGATCCTGGCCACCGACCGGGTCGCCTTCGCCTCCAATCCGGCCTTCGACTCGGCCACCCTGGAGGTGTGGAGCAGCTTGCTCAACGGCGCGACGATCGTGATCGTGCCGCCGGCGGTGCTGCGCGATCCGCAGGCACTGTGCACGCAGATCGCTGACCTGCGCATCTCGGTACTGATCCTGGTTGCCGGTGTGCTGCGCGCCTATGCGCCGATGTTGAGCGGCCGCCTGGCCAGCCTGCGCCTGCTGATCACCGGCGGCGACCTGGCGGATCCCTACAGCCATGCGTTGATGTTGCAGGCGCCCGGCCCCGACGTGCTGCTACAGACCTATGGCCCGACCGAGACCACTCAGTTTGTGACCGCGCTGGCCCTGCACAGCGCTCCTGACCCACGCCAGCCGGTACCAATTGGCCGGCCGCTGGCCAATAGCCGCCTGTTGGTCCTGGACCGCTTTGGCCAGCCGGCGCCGATCGGCGTCCAAGGCGCGCTCCACATTGGCGGCGCACAGCTGGCGCTGGGCTATCTGGGCCGCCCCGACCTGACCGCAGCCAGTTTTGTCCCCGACCCGTTCGCCAAGCAGCCTGGCCAGCGCATGTACCGGACCGGCGACCTGGCGCGTTGGCGCGCCGACGCCAGCCTGGACTTCCTCGGCCGGCAAGACGAGCAGGTCAAGATCCGCGGGTTCCGCATCGAACTGGGCGAGGTCGTCGCCGCACTGCGCGCCTGTGCCGGCGTGCGCGATGCGGTGGTGGTACTCGATCAGGACAGCGGCGGCCACAAACGGCTGCTGGCCTATGTCGTTGGCGATACCGAGGTCTGCCAGGCACTGCCTGCCCAACTGGGGACATCGCTGCCGGACTACATGCTGCCGGCCGCCTACGTGCAGCTGGATGGCTTGCCGCTGACCGCCAACGGCAAGCTGGATCGGCGTGCGCTGCCGGCACCGGATCGCCAGGACTTCGACACCCGGGCCTATGAACCGCCGCGGCAGGGGCTGGAACAGCGCCTGGCACCGCTCTGGACCGAGTTGCTCGGCGTTGCGCAACTCGGCCGCCACGACGACTTCTTCGCCCTGGGCGGACACTCGCTGCTGGCGGTGCAACTGATCGGAAGAATTCGCGCGCAGTTGGGTCTGGGCGTGTCCTTGGCCATGCTGTTCGCGCATCCGCGCCTGGCCGATCTGGCTCAGGCCTTGGACGGCACCGCTGCGGCGATCCTGGCACCGATCGTGCCGGTCCCGCGCACCGGTCCGCTGCCGCTGTCCTTTGCCCAGCAACGCCTGTGGTTCCTGGGCCGCCTGGATACCGATGCCGATCTGGCCTATCTGATGCCGATGGCGCTGCGTTTGCGCGGTGTCCTGCACGCCGCTGCGTTGGGCAGTGCGCTGGATCGCATCGTGGCCCGCCACGAAATCCTGCGTACCCACGTGGCGCTGGACGATGACATACCGTCCCAGCGCATCGCGCCGCCGCAGATCGGCTTTGCCCTGGACTGCGTGGACCTGAGTCACGCATCGGAGCCGCAGATCCAGGTCAGGCGTTATATCGAACTGGAAACTAGCACGCCCTTCCCCGCCGAACGACCGCTGGCCCGTGGCCGCCTGCTGCGCCTGGCCGCCGATGACCATGTGCTGCTCATCACCCTGCACCATCTGGTCTCCGATGGTTGGTCGATGGGCATATTGGTCCAGGAACTGGCGGCGCTGTATGGCGCATGCGTTGAGCAACGCCCGGATCCGCTGCCACCGCTGTCGCTGCAATACGCCGACATCGCCGCATGGCAACGGGATTGGATCAGGGGTGATGTGCTGCAACGCCAGCGCGACTTCTGGGTCGAGCACCTGCACGGCGCCCCGACCCTGCTGGATCTGCCAATCGACCATCCACGCCCGCCCCGGCAGGATTACCGAGGCGATGCCCTGGATGTGGTCCTGGATGCGGATCTGACTGACGCCTTGAAGGCTTGCTGCCAGCGCCACGGCACCACCGTCTTCATGGCCTTGATCGCGGCCTGGGGGGTGCTGTTGTCGCGCCTGTCCGGTCAGCAGCAGGTGGTCATCGGCACCCCGGTGGCCAACCGCCACCGCAGCGAGTTTGAACCGCTGATTGGCTTGTTTGCCAACACCCAGGCCCTGCGCATCGACCTGCGTGGCAACCCGTCGGTTGCCGAGCTGTTGGCCCAGGTCCGCAGCACAGCCTTGGCCGCACAGGAGCACCAGGATCTGCCGTTCGAGCAGGTCATCGAAGCGCTCAACCCGACCCGCAGCCTGGCCCATCATCCGGTCTTCCAGGCGATGTTCACCTGGCAGAACACGCCAAGCGGCGACATCGCGCTACCAGGCCTGGTCGCCGAAAGCATCGATGCGGTGCTGCCGACGATCAAGTTCGATCTTGACCTGTCCCTACGCGAGCACGATGGCCGCATCCTCGGCAGCCTGGGCTATGCCTGCAGTCTGTTTGAACGCCGCACCATCGAGCGCCATCTGGCTCAGTTCGTCCTGCTGCTGCGCGGTCTGCTCGACGCTGACCGTGTGCGCGTGGCCCAGCTGCCCCTGCTGCCAGCGGCAGAGCGCCAGATCGTGTTGGACCAGGTGCACCACGACCTGGCGACACCGCCGGAGGCGCCCTACGTGCATCGTCTGTTCGAAGCGCAGGTGCAGCGCACACCGCTGAACATCGCCCTGCAGTGCGAAGCGGACACGCTCGGCTACGCCGCGCTGGACGCGCGCGCCAACCAGCTCGCGCATCACTTGATCGATCTGGGTGTGACACCCGAGGACCGCGTGGCGGTGTGCCTGCCGCGTGGGATCGACCTGGTCGTGGCGCTGCTGGCCACGCTCAAGGCCGGTGCCGCCTATCTGCCGCTGGACCCGGCCTATCCGCCCGCGCGTCTGCAGGACATGCTGGTCGACGCGCAGCCCCGCGTCCTGCTCGCCCACCAGCGCACGGCGGCGCCACTGACCCTACAGACTGACCTGACCAACGTTCTGCTGGACAGCGACGCGGCCACGTGGACCGATGCGCCCACGCAGGCGCCGACGGTTGCGGCCTTGTCGCCCCAGCATCCGGCCTATGTGATCTACACCTCCGGCTCGACCGGCCGGCCCAAGGGGGTGGTGATAAGCCACGGTGCGCTGATGCATTTCCTGGCCGCACTGCAGGCGCAACTGCCGCTGTCGCCCGAGGACCGTCTGCTGGCGGTGACCACGGTCTGCTTCGATATTGCCGGCCTGGAACTGTTCGCCCCCTTGGTCAATGGCGCCTGCGTGCTCATCGCCAGCGAGCAGACGATCCAGGACCCGTCCGACTGGGTGCAACGACTGGAGCAGCACGCCGTCTCGGTGCTGCAAGCCACCCCGGCCTTCTGGCAGATGCTGCTGGATGCTGGCTGGCATAGCCGGCCGGGGCTGCGCATGCTGTGCGGCGGCGAGGCCTTGAGCCAGGATCTGGCCCAGCGCCTGCGTGCCGGCGGCGGTCAGCTATGGAATTTGTATGGCCCGACCGAGGCCACCATCTGGGCCAGCCTGCACCCGGTACTGGGCGATGAACCCGGCAGTGTCGTACCGCTCGGCCGGCCGCTGGCCGAGACCCGCATGCGCCTGCTCGATGCGCATGCGCAGCTGGTTCCATTGGGCGCACGCGGCGAGCTCTTCATCGCTGGCCCGCAGCTGGCACGCGGCTATCTGGGTCGCCCGGATCTGACCGCCGAACGCTTCCTCCCTGATCCGTTTGCCGCCCAACCCGGCCAGCGCATGTACAAGACCGGCGACCTGGCGCGCTGGCGTGCCGATGGCGTGCTGGACTTCCTCGGTCGCAACGATGACCAGGTCAAGCTGCGTGGCTTCCGCATCGAGCTTGGAGAGATCGCCGCCGCGTTGCGCGCCTGCGATGACGTCCGCGAAGCAGTGGTCGTCATCCGCCAGGACCATCCCGGCGACACACGCCTGGTCGCCTACGTGGTCGGCGACGCTGATGCCCTCGGCCCCGATCGCTTGCGCCATCAGCTGGCCCTGCGCCTGCCCGACTACATGGTCCCGGCGGCATATGTGCCACTGGAGGCCCTGCCGCTGACCGCCAACGGCAAGCTCGATCGCAACGCATTGCCCGCACCGGATCATCAGGCACTGGAGACCGAGGCGTATGAGGCGCCACGACCCGGATTGGAACAGCGTTTGGCCGTGCTGTGGGCCGAGCTGCTCGGCGTCGAGCGCGTAGGACGCAACGACAGTTTCTTCGCCTTGGGCGGACATTCCCTGCTGGCTACACAGCTGAGCGGCCGGGTGCGCGCCGCGTTGGGACGCGAGGTGCCGCTCGCGACCTTGTTTGACCAACCACGGCTGAGCGCATTCGCGCAGGCGGTCGCCCAGGCGACATCCAGCGTATTGCCACCGATCATGCCGGTGCCACGCACCAGCCAGCTGCCGCTGTCCTTCGCTCAGCAGCGGTTGTGGTTTCTGGACCAGCTCGACGCCGGTGCCAGCGCCGCTTATCTGATGCCCACCGCTGTGCGGCTGCTGGGCGCGCTGAATCGCGAGGCGTTGTGCGCGGCACTGGATCGCCTTGTGGCCCGCCATGAAGCGCTGCGGACCCACGTTGGGTTTGACGGTGACATGCTTGAACAACGCATCGCCTCAGCGCAGATCGGCTTCGCCCTGGAGATCATCGCACCGGTCGATGGCGCCGATCCCGAGCGCGTCATTGCGCACCATGCCGCATTGGAAGCGAGTCTGCCTTTTGATGTGACCCGTGGACCCTTGTTGCGCGGCCGCCTGGTCTGCCTGGGCGCAGACGATCATGTGGTGTTTGTCACCTTGCACCATATGATTTGCGATGGTTGGTCGATGCGCCAACTGATCGCCGAGCTGCGCACGCTTTACAGCGCATTCTCGCAAGGATTGGCCGACCCGCTGCCCGCGCTGCCGATCCAGTACGCCGACTACGCGGTGTGGCAGCGTTGCTGGATCACCGACCAAACGCTGCAGCGTCAGCGCCAGTTCTGGGTCAATCACCTGCATGGCGCTCCGACGCTGCTGGACCTGCCCACCGACCGGCCTCGCCCTGCCACACAGGACTACTGTGGCGACACGCTGGAATTCGCGCTGGATGCCTCACTGAGCGAGGCCTTGAGGGCCATGAGCCTGGATCATGGCACCACGCTCTTCATGACCATGCTGGCCGCCTGGGCCAGCGTACTGGCGCGCTGGTCCAATCAATCGAGCGTGGTCATCGGCACGCCCATCGCCAACCGCCCACGTAGCGAACTGGAACCGCTGATTGGCCTGTTCGCCAACACCCAGGCCTTGCATGTCGATGTGGGCGACAACCCCACCGTCGCCGAGTTGTTGGCCCAGGTTCGCAGGACCGCCCTGGCCGCCCAGGAGCATCAAGACCTGCCCTTCGAGCAGGTGATCGAGGCGCTCAATCCTCCGCGCAACCTCGGCCATCATCCTTTGTTCCAGGTGATGCTGACCTGGGATGCGCAGCGCGCCATGGATCTATCCTGGCCGCACTTGCAGACCCAGGACATCCACCAGGCCAGTGCGACGATCAAGTTTGATCTGCACTTGTCGCTGCAAGACACCGATGCAGGCATCTGCGGCGGCCTGAGCTATGCCACCGCGCTGTTCGACCGGGCCACCATGGCCCGTCAGCTGGAGCAGTTCGTCACCTTGCTGCACGGCATGGTCGCCGAACAGAGCATCCGTGTCGGCGCACTGCCGCTATTGCCGGCTAGCGAACGCGCGCAGCTGCAAACGTTCAACACCACCGATGCCGAGCTTGATGGCAGCGGCTATCTGCATCGCGCCATCGAAGCGCAGGCCCGGCGCACGCCGCAGGCCATTGCCTTGGTCGAAGAAAACATCGCGCTCAGTTACGCCGAGCTGGATATGCGTGCCAACCAGCTCGCACATCACTTGATCGATCTGGGTGTGACACCCGAGGACCGTGTGGCGGTGTGTCTGCCACGCGGGATCGATCTGGTCGTGGCCCTGCTCGCTGTGCTCAAGGCCGGCGCTGCATACCTGCCGCTGGATAGCGATGTGCCAGCGGCGCGCCTGGACGGCATGCTCGCCGATGCACGTCCCGGGTTGCTGATTGCCCATCGCGAGACCGCCGCAGTGCTGGCCAAACGCGATGATCTGCACACCGTGCTGTTGGACGCCGAACCGGCTGCGTGGGCCTCAGCTCCCACCCATGCTCCAAAGGTCACGGCGTTGCATCCGCAGCACCCGGCTTACGTCATCTACACCTCCGGCTCCACCGGACAGCCCAAGGGCGTAGTCAACACCCATGCCGGCATCGACAACCGCCTGCAGTGGATGCAGCAGGCATTGCAACTGCTGCCCGAGCAGACCGTGTTGCAGAAAACCCCGGTCGGCTTCGACGTCTCGGTGTGGGAACTGTTCTGGCCGCTGCGCGTGGGCGCACGTCTGGTCCTGGCTCAGCCTGGTGGCCACAAAGACCCGACCTATCTGATCGAGCTGATCGAGCAGGCCGGGATCGACACCGTGCACTTTGTACCCTCGATGCTGCGGGTGTTTATGGACGCCTTGCCGCACGGAGCGTGCCTCACTCTGAAACGCATCATCTGCAGCGGCGAAGCCTTGCCTGCGGATCTGGCCCTGGCAGTCCGCGAGCGCCTGCCACAGGTCCGCCTGTACAACCTCTACGGCCCAACCGAAGCGGCGGTGGATGTCAGCATCTGGGAATGCACCGATGCTGATCGCAGCAGCGTGCCCATCGGCCGACCCATCGCCAATACCCGCCTGCACGTGCTCGATGCCCATCGCGCACTGGCCCCCATCGGCGTGGCCGGCGAACTGCAGATTGCCGGCGTGCAGCTGGCACGCGGCTATCTGGGCCGACCCGACCTGACTGCCGAACGCTTCGTCCCCGATCCGTTCGCAGAGCAACCCGGCCAGCGCATGTATCGCACGGGCGACCTTGCATGCTGGCGCGCGAACGGCGCGCTGGACTATCTCGGCCGCAACGACGATCAGGTCAAGCTGCGCGGCTTCCGCATCGAGCTGGGCGAAATCGCCGCCGCCCTGCGCGCCTGCGCCTGCGTGGATGACGCGGCCGTGCTGCTGCGCGAAGACACTCCCGGCGCGCCGCGCCTGGTCGCCTATCTGATCGGCGATGCCGAGCAGCTCAGCGCCGACACGCTGCGCACCCAGCTCGCCACGCGCCTGCCCGAGGTGATGCTGCCGACTGCGTATGTGATCCTGGAAACACTGCCACTCACCGCCAACGGCAAACTGGATCGCCGTGCCCTGCCCGCGCCGGACGCCGATGCGCTGGCTGTGCAGGTCTATGTCGCGCCCGAAGGTGAGCGCGAAATCCTGCTCGCGTCGCTGTGGAGCGAGCTGCTCGACGTCGAACAGATCGGCCGCCACGACAGCTTCTTTGCTCTCGGTGGCCACTCGCTGATGGCGATCAGCTTGATCGAGCGCCTGCGCCGGCACGGCTGGCAGCTGGAAGTGCGTGCGTTGTTCAACTCGCCCACCCTGGCCGGCCTGGCCAGCACGCTCACCCCCGCCGCCACGGTCAGCATCCCGCCTAACCGCATCTGGCCCGGCTGCACCGACATCACCCCCGCGCTGCTGCCGCTGGTCCAGCTCACCCAGCGCCAGATCGACGCGGCCGTGGCCACCGTCGAAGGTGGCGCAGCCAACGTGCAGGACATCTACCCACTGGCAGCGCTGCAGGAAGGACTGCTGTTCCATCATCTGGCCAGCTCCGAAGGCGATGCCTACCTCAACATCAGCGTGCTGGCCTTCGACACGCGCAACCATCTGGATGCGTTCGTCGCCGCGCTGGAAGCGGTGATCGCCCGCCACGATATCCTGCGCACCAGCTTCGCCTGGCAAGGCCTGCCCACGCCGGTCCAGGTCGTCTGGCGCCAAGCCCGGCTGCCGCTGCAGGTGCTGACCATCGATGCGCCGGACGTACTGGCCGAATTGCGACTGCGCATGGACTCCAGCACCTACCGCATGGATGTCAGCCAAGCGCCGCTGATCCACGCCCATCTGGTTGAAGATCCCCGGCAGCAGTGCTGGCTGCTCGGCCTGCAGACCCATCATCTGGTCATCGACCATACGACCCTGGAGCTGCTGGTCGCCGAAGTGCAGGCACATCTGGACCGGCGGCAGGACCAACTCCCCGAGCCGCTGCCGTTCCGCAACTTCGTCGCCCAGGCCCGGTTGGGTGTGAGTGAAGACCAACACCGTGCCTTCTTCACCCAGCAGCTAAGCGATTTTGATAGCGCCGCCGCCCCGTTCGGGCGACAGGATGCGCATGGCAACGGCACAGGCATCGAGCAAGCCAACACGGCGCTGCCCGCAGCGCTGTGCAAGGCCTTGCGCTTGCGCGCACGCCGACTCGATGTCAGCCCGGCCAGCCTGTTCCACCTGGCCTATGCACTGGTGTTGGCTCAGGCCAGCGGCCAGAGCGATGTGGTGTTCGGCACCGCTTTGTTTGGCCGCATGCACGCCGGCAGCGGCGCCGACCGGGTGCTGGGCATGTTCCTCAATACCCTGCCCATCCGCTTGCAACGCGACGGTCGCGGCGTGGCCGACGCGGTGCGCCAAACCCAGCAGCAGCTCGCCCAGCTGCTCCACCACGAACATGCGTCACTGGCGCTGGCCCAGCGCTGCAGTGGTGTCGCTGCGCCGACACCGCTGTTCACCACACTCATCAATTACCGTTATGCCGGCGGCAGCGCGGTGCAGGCGCCCATCGAAACAGCGCAATCATGGCCGGACCTGCAGGCCTTGGTCTTGCAAGAACGCACCCACTATCCGTTGACACTCTCGATCGATGACATCGCTGCCGACGGTGGCTTCGCGCTGGAGGTTCAGGCGGACCAGCGGATCGGCGCCGAGCGCGTGGCGGCGATGCTGCTGCAGGCCGTGCAGGTCATGCTCCAGGCACTGGAGCAGTCGCCGGATACCGCGCTGCATGCCTTGGATCTGCTGCCCATCGACGAACGCGCGCAGCTGCAAACGTTCAACGCCACCGATGCCGAGCTGGATGGCAGCGGCTATCTGCATCGCGCCATCGAAGCGCAGGCCCGGCGCACGCCGCAGGCCATTGCCTTGGTCGAAGAAAACATCGCGCTCAGTTACGCCGAGCTGGATATGCGTGCCAACCAGCTTGCGCATCACTTGATCGATCTGGGTGTGACACCCGAGGACCGTGTGGCGGTGTGTCTGCCGCGTGGGATCGATCTGGTCGTGGCCCTGCTGGCGGTGCTCAAGGCCGGCGCTGCGTACCTGCCGCTGGATGGCGATGTGCCATCGGCGCGCCTGGACGGCATGCTCACCGACGCAGGTCCCGGGTTGCTGATTGCCCATCGCGAGACCGCCGCAGTGTTGGCCAAACGCGATGATCTGCACACCGTGCTGTTGGACGCCGAACCGGCTGCGTGGACCTCGGCTCCCACCCATGCTCCCAAGGTCACGGCGTTGCACCCGCAGCACCCGGCTTACGTCATCTACACCTCCGGTTCCACCGGACAGCCCAAGGGTGTGATCAACACCCATGCCGGCATCGACAACCGCCTGCAGTGGATGCAGCAGGCATTGCAACTGCTGCCCGAGCAGACCGTGTTGCAGAAAACCCCGGTCGGCTTCGACGTCTCGGTGTGGGAACTGTTCTGGCCGCTGCGCGTGGGCGCACGTCTGGTCCTGACTCAGCCTGGTGGCCACAAAGACCCGACCTATCTGATCAACCTGATCGAGCAGGCCGGCGTCGACACCGTGCACTTTGTGCCCTCGATGCTGCGGGTGTTCCTGGATGCCTTGCCGCACGGAGCGTGCCTCACTCTGAAACGCATCATCTGCAGCGGCGAAGCCTTGCCTGCGGATCTGGCCCTGGCAGTCCGCGAGCGCCTGCCACAGGTCCGCCTGTACAACCTCTACGGCCCAACCGAAGCGGCGGTGGATGTCAGCATCTGGGAATGCACCGATGCTGATCGCAGCAGCGTGCCCATCGGCCGACCCATCGCCAATACCCGCCTGCACGTGCTCGATGCCCATCGCACACTGGCCCCCATCGGCGTGGCCGGCGAACTGCAGATTGCCGGCGTGCAGCTGGCACGCGGCTATCTGGGCCGACCCGACCTGACCGCCGAACGCTTCGTCCCCGATCCGTTCGCAGAGCAACCCGGCCAGCGCATGTATCGCACGGGCGACCTTGCATGCTGGCGCGCGAACGGCGCGCTGGACTATCTCGGCCGCAACGACGATCAGGTCAAGCTGCGCGGCTTCCGCATCGAGCTGGGCGAAATCGCCGCCGCCCTGCGCGCCTGCGCCGGCGTGGATGACGCGGCCGTGCTACTGCGCGAAGACACCCCCGGCGAGCCGCGCCTGGTGGCCTATCTGATCGGCGATGCCGAGCAGCTCAGCGCCGACACGCTGCGCACCCAGCTGGCCACGCGCCTGCCCGAGGTGATGCTGCCGACCGCGTATGTGATCTTGGAAACACTGCCGCTCACGGCCAACGGCAAACTGGATCGCCGTGCCCTGCCCGCACCGGACGCCGATGCGCTGGCCGTGCAGGCCTACACGCCGCCGCAAGGTGCGCTGGAACAGACCCTGGCACAGCTATGGCGCGAGCTGCTCGGGGTCGAACAGGTCGGCCGCCACGACAGCTTCTTCGCGCTGGGCGGTCACTCGTTGCTCGGCGTGCGCCTGATCTCGCGCATCCGCAGCACCCTCGGCCTGGAACTGCCGCTGGCCGCGCTGTTCGCCCAACCGCG
>NZ_JACHOF010000032.1:0-14855 GCF_014199765.1 Xanthomonas sp. 3058
TTTGTCGCCGCCGACGATGGCGCTATCCAGTTGATCGCAGCGCCGGAGATCGGCTTTGCGCTGCAATGTGTCGATCTGCGCCAGGCAGCAGATCCACACGCCGATGCTCAACGCCATGCCGAACTTGAGACCAGCACGCCTTTCGATCTAACAACTGGCCCGCTGATTCGCGGCCGCCTGCTGCGTCTGGCCGAGCACGAACATCGCCTGTTGGTCACGATGCATCACATCGTCACCGATGGCTGGTCCATGGGCCTGCTGGTGCGCGAACTCAGCACCCTGTATGCGGCCTTCGCCTTGGGCCAGCCCGATCCGTTGCCGCCGCTGCCGATTCAATACGCCGACTACGCGCTGTGGCAGCGTCGCTGGCTCGAAGGCCCGCTGCTGCAACGCCAACTGAGCTTCTGGCGCGAACATCTGCACGGCGCTCCGGCGCTGCTGGAACTGCCCACCGATCGCCCGCGTCCTGCGCTGCAGGACTACCGCGGCGACAGCATCGAAATCGCCCTCGATGCCGAACTCACCAGCGCCTTGCGCGCCTTGAGCCAGCGTCACGGCAGCACCGTCTTCATGACCGTGCTGGCCGCTTGGTCAGTGCTGCTGTCACGCCTGTCTGGACAGGATGAAGTCGTGATCGGCGCGCCTGTCGCCAACCGCACCCGCAGCGAACTCGAAGCGCTGATCGGCTTCTTCGTCAACGCCCAGGGGCTGCGGATCGATCTGCGTGCCAACCCCTCGGTCGCGGAGCTGTTGGCCCAGGTGCGCAACACCGCCCTGGCCGCGCAGGACCATCAAGACCTGCCCTTCGAGCAAGTGATCGAAGCACTCAATCCCACCCGCAGTTTGTCCGCCCAACCGGTGTTCCAGGTGGTGCTGACCTGGCAGAACGTCCCCGATGCCGACCTGACCCTGCCGGGCATCGCACTGCAGCCGTTCCAGTCGCCATCGGCCGATGCCAAGTTCGATCTGGAGCTGTTCCTGGGCGAAGTTGGGGACCGCATCGTCGGTAGCCTGAGCTATGCCAGCGCGCTGTTTGACCGCCGCACCATCGAGCGCCAGCTGGCCCAGTTCGTCCAGCTGCTGGCCGGCATGGCGGCCGATGAGCAGCTCCACATCGCGCAGCTGCCGCTGCTGCCTGCCGACGAACGCGCCCAGCTGCAGCGCTTCACCAGCACCGAAACTGCGCCACTGGCGCAAGCGGCGTGCATCCATCACCTGTTTGAAGCGCAGGTACGGCGTACGCCCGATGCCATCGCGCTGCGCGGCGACACCGTCGAACTCAGCTACGCCGTCCTCGAAGCGCGGGCCAATCAGCTGGCCCATCGTCTGCGCACCTTGGGCGTTGGAGCGGAGAGCCGCGTCGCGCTGTATCTGCCGCGCGGGATCGATCAAGTCGTGGCCCTGCTCGCGGTCCTCAAGGCCGGCGCCGCCTATCTGCCGCTGGACCCGGAACTGCCCAGCGAACGTCTGGCGTTCCTGCTGGAAGACAGCCGCCCGCGCGCAGTGCTGACCTGCACCGAACTGCAGGATCGCCTGCCCGCCAGCCGCGCCATGCTGCGGGTCAGCGTGCTGACGCTGGACACGGACATGGATGTAGGTGCGGACGATCCCGGCGCACCGATGGTCCCCGGCCTGTGCCCGGACAACCTGGCCTATGTCATCTACACCTCCGGCTCCACCGGCCAGCCCAAGGGCACGTTGCTCACTCACGCTGGCGCTGCGCATTACCTGCAATGGGCCATTGCCACCTATCGCCCGTTCCCCAGCGCAGTGGTGTCTTCCTCGCTGGCGTTCGATGCAACGCTGACCAGCCTGCTCGCCCCACTGCTGTGCGGTGCACGGGTCGAACTGCTGCCCGAGCACGCCACGCTCGATGCCTTGCGTCAGCGCCTGTGCGATCCCACTCCGCTGGGCTTGGTCAAACTCACCCCGGCGCATCTGGAAGTGCTCGGCCAACAGCTGGCTGAGCATCAAGGACCGCTCAGCCCAGCGGTAATGGTGATCGGCGGCGAAGCCCTGCCCGCAGCCACGCTCGCCCGCTGGCAGACCCTCGCACCACACACGCGGCTGATCAACGAATACGGCCCCACCGAAACCGTGGTCGGCTGCGTGGTCCACGACACCACGCGCGAAGATGCACTGGACCCCAGTGGCCGCGTGCCGATTGGTCAGCCCATCGCGCATCTGCGCATCCACGTGCTCGATGCGCACGCTCAGCTGGCACCGATTGGTGTCACTGGGCACCTGCATATCGCTGGGCCACAGCTGGCACGCGGCTATCTGGGCCGCCCCGACCTGACTGCCGAACGCTTCATCCCAGATCCGTTCGCCGAACAGCCCGGCCAACGCATGTACCGCAGCGGTGATCTTGCGTGCTGGCGTGCCGATGGCGCGCTGGACTTCCTCGGCCGCAACGACGAGCAGGTCAAGCTGCGCGGCTTCCGCATCGAGCTGGGCGAAATCGCCGCCGCCCTGCGCGCCTGCGCCGGCGTGGATGACGCCGCCGTGCTGCTGCGCGAAGACACTCCCGGCGAGCCGCACTTGGTCGCCTATCTCGTCACCGAACAGCCCGAGCAAGCCGAGCCGTCTGCCCTGCGCGACACCTTGGCCACGCGTCTGCCCGAGGTCATGCTACCGACTGCATACGTGCGACTCGACGCCTTGCCATTGACCGCCAACGGCAAGCTCGATCGCCGCGCTCTGCCGGCAGCCGATGCCGATGCGCTCGCCGTCCAGGCCTATGCGCCCCCCGAAGGCGAGCTGGAAACGTTGCTGGCCGCGCTGTGGGGCGAGCTGCTTGGCGTCGAACGCATCGGTCGCCACGACAGCTTCTTCGCACTCGGCGGCCACTCCCTACTTGGCGTGCGCCTGATCTCGCGCATCCGCAGCACCCTCGGCCTGGAACTGCCGCTGGCCGCGCTGTTCGCCCAGCCGCGCCTGGCTGAGCTGGCCCAGGTCCTGGGAGAGGCGAGCGCCACCGCTCTGCCACCGATCCTGCCGATGCCGCGCACCGCACCGATGCCGCTGTCCTTCGCCCAGCAGCGCCTGTGGTTCCTGAACCAGCTCGATCCGCGGACCGGCGCGACCTACATCATGCACCGCGGCGTGCGCCTGAGTGGCAACTTGCACGTCCAGGCGCTGACCCGTGCGCTGGATCGCATCGTGGCGCGTCACGAAACCTTGCGCACCCACTTCGCCAGCGTGGACGACATCCCGGTGCAGATCATCGCCGCACCGTGCGAACTGGCCTTGCAACGGATCGACCTGAGCAGCGACCCGGCACCGGAAAGCGCCGCCCGCCTGCACGCCCGCAGTGAAGCCAGCACCGGCTTCGACCTCGCCAACGGTCCGTTGGTCAGAGGCCGACTGCTGCGCCTGGCCGAGGACGCGCATGTGCTGCTGCTGAGCATGCATCACATCGTCTCCGACGGCTGGTCCATCGGCGTCGTGATCGAGGAGCTCGGCGCGCTGTACGCGGCCTTCGTCGGCGATGCCCTCGATCCGCTGCCGCCGCTGCCGCCGCTGCCGATCCAGTACGCCGACTACGCCGCCTGGCAACACCGCTGGATCGACAGCCAACTGCAGCAGAACCAGCTGGATTTCTGGCGCACGCACCTGCGCGATGCGCCAGCCTTGCTGGAGCTGCCCACCGATCGACCGCGTCCGCCGCTGCAAGACACCAGCGGCGACGATGTGGAACTGATCCTGGACGAACACCTGAGCCTGCGTCTGCAGGCACTGGCCGTGCAGCAGGGCGTCACCGTCTTCGGTCTGTTGCTGGCTGCATGGGCAGCGCTGTTGGCCCGCTACAGCGGGCAGACCGATCTGGTCATCGGCACACCGTCGGCAGGCCGTAATCGCAGCGAACTGGAACCGTTGATCGGCTTCTTCGTCAACACCTTGCCGTTGCGTATCGACCTGTCCGCTCGACCGACGTTCCTGGAATTGCTGGACCAGGTCCAGACCAGGCTGCTTGCCGCACAAGCCCACCAGGATCTGCCGTTCGAACGCATCATCGAAGCGGTGCGGCCGGTCCGCAGCCTGGCGCACACGCCGCTGTGCCAGACGATGTTCTCTGCCGACACCACGCCTGCCGGCGCACTGGATCTTCCGGACCTGCACCTGAGCGCTTACCCGAGCGAACATTGCGTCGCCCAGTTCGACCTGTCGCTGGACATGCAGATCGCCCCCTCGCGGATCGGCGGCGTGCTGCGCTACGCCACCGCGCTGTTCGATCGCAGCACCATGCAAGGGTATTTGCACAACTACGCGCGTCTGCTGGCGGCCTTGGCCGATGCACCGACACTGGCGGTGGACCGGCAGCCGTTGCTGGATGCGGCCGGATGGCGCGCGTTGCAGCAATGCAATGGCACGGTACGCGCATTGTCGCCGCCGACCACCATCCACACCGCGTTCCAGGCCCAGGCCCGCAGCACGCCCGATGCCATCGCCGTCATCGACGGCGTCCGCAGCCTGCGCTATGCCGAACTGGACGCGCATAGCGACCGCATCGCCCTGCTCCTGCGCGCAGCCGGCGTGCGCAGTGGCGATTGCGTGGTCACCCTGCTGCCGCGCAGTGCGGAGCTGGTGGCCGCACAGCTGGGCATCCTCAAGGCAGGCGCGGCCTATGTGCCGCTGGATCCAGCTCAACCTGCAGCCAGACATGCCCAGTTGGCCGGGAATTGCCAGGCCCGCGCCATCGTGCACGCGGCTGGTGAAGCACCGCCATGGAGCGCAGCGCCTTGCGTGGACATCACCCTGGACGGGCCACTGACCGCAGCATTTACAGCGCCGCTGCTGCCCACCGCCGCACCGGCCTATGTGATGTACACCTCTGGTTCGAGCGGCACACCCAAGGGCGTACTGGTGCCGCATCAGGCGGTGCTCAATCTGGTGCGCGACCCGGACTACGCCCGCTGGCAGGCCGATGACCGCTTCGCCTTCGCGTCCAACCCGGCCTTCGACTCCAGCACGCTGGAAGTGTGGGCGCCGTTGCTGAGCGGCGGCAGTGTGGTGGTGGTGCCGCAGGAGGTCATGCTTGACCCAAGCGTGCTGTCCCAGTTCGTCCGCACCCATGCCATCAGCGTGCTGATCCTGGTCGCCGGTGTGCTGCGCGCTTACGCAACCGAGCTGGCGCGCGAGCTACCGACGCTGCGCTATCTGATCACCGGTGGCGACATCGCCGACCCGCAGGCGCTGGCCACGCTGCTGCGCGATACCCCGCCGCAGACGCTGCTGCAGACCTACGGCCCTACCGAGACCACGCAGTTCGTCACTGCCGTTGCGGTCACCGAGGTGCCGGCCGATGGCCGACGCATTCCGATCGGCAAGCCGATCGGTAACCTGCGTGTGCATGTCCTCGATCAACATCGTCAAGCGTTGCCTGTCGGGATGCAGGGCGAACTGCATATCGCCGGCCTTGGCGTGGCACTGGGTTATCTGCGACAGCCGGCATTGACTGCCGAGCATTTCGTACCCGATCCCTTCAGCGGGGAACCGGGAGCGCGCATGTACCGGACCGGCGATCTGGGCCGCTGGCGCGCCGACGGCCTGCTCGAGTGCCTGGGCAGACGCGATGCGCAGAGCAAGATTCGCGGTTTCCGGCTGGAACCCGGCGAGATCGAAGCGGCGCTGCACACCCATCCGCAGGTCGACCAGGCGGTGGTGCGGGTGCGCGAGGACACGGCCGGACAACGCCGCCTGGTCGCCTATGTGATCGGCGCGCAAAGCGATGACATGACGGCGCACGACCCGGACGAACTGCGCCGCCATCTTTCCACCACGCTGCCCGACTACATGCTGCCCGACGCCTACGTGAGCCTGCAGGCCTGGCCGCTCACCGCCAACGGCAAGGTGGACGTGCGTGCGCTGCCTGCGCCCGACGACACCCAGCGGGGAATTGCCGAGGCGGATCCCGCCCAGGGCGCAACCGAATGCGCATTGGCGGAGATCTGGTGCGAATTGCTTGGCGTCGGCACGGTCAACCGGCACGACAATTTCTTCGATATCGGCGGACATTCGTTGTTGGCGGTGCAACTGGCCACCCGCATCCAGGCCCGGCTCGGACGCCGGCTGCCGCTGTCGCGGCTGTTCGCCGAGCCGACGCTCGCGCGCATGGCGGCGGCGCTGGCCGACAGTGCCGCCGCGTCCAGCGCCCCGATCGCCGCGCTGGTGGACCGGAGCCGCTATTACGAATGATCTGGCTCGTTGCAAGTCCAGCGCAGAAAGCTGGCGCGCCGCGGATCCACGGCATCCACTTGCCCAGCATGCTCGTGCATCAGGCAAGTGGATGTCACGTTGAGTCAAGCGTGAGGGTTCAGTAACGGGGAAAAAGACGTCCTGCGGTGCACGTTTGGATGCCCCGCGCAGACGACCTGCGCGTGCGTGTTCGGCGGCATCCCCTGGCCACTCCCATTGCAGGCGTCCCGAGTTTCTCAATGGATCGACCTCTGAAGACGTTGCCTGCCTCGTTCGCACAACAGCGCCTGTGGTTTCTGGCGAGGCTCGACCCGCGTGGCAGCACCGCCTATCACCTGGCGGGCGGACTGCGCTTGCACGGCCGCCTGGACGAAGCTGCCTTGCGCGCCGCGCTGGACCGGATCGTGGAGCGCCACGAAGTGCTGCGCACCTGCCTGGTCGAGGTGCAAGGCCAGGTCAGGCAACGCATTCTCGAAGAAGCCGGATTCCCCCTACAGCGGACGGATCTGCGCGGCCACGCGCAGCCGGCCGCATGCATCGACGCATGCGTGCGCGACGAGACGGTACAGCCGTTCGATCTCGCGCACGGCCCATTGATCCGCGGGCATTTGCTGCGTCTGGACGACCAGCAGCACGTGCTGCTGGTGACAATGCACCATCTGGTGTCCGATGCCTGGTCGATGGGCGTGCTGCTCAAGGAGCTCGGCACGCTGTATACCGCGTTTCTGTGCGGACATCCGGATCCGTTGCCGGCGTTGCCGGTGCAATACGCCGATTATGCGATCTGGCAACACAAGCGACTCGGCAGCGATGCGGTGCAACGGCACCTCAGCTACTGGAAGACCCAGCTCGGCGGCGCGCCGACGCTGCTGCCGCTGCCGCTGGATCATCCACGCCCCGCGCTGCAGGACTATGCCGGGGCCAGCGTCGAGTTCGTGCTGCCGGAACCGGTGACACAGGGATTGCTGGCGTTGGCCCGATCGCATCGCTGCTCGTTGTTCAGCGTGCTGCTGGCGGCGTGGGCGCTGCTGCTGTCGCGGCTCAGCGGCGAAGCGGATCTGGTCATCGGCACCGCCGTCGCCGGGCGCACGCGCAGCGAGGTCGAGTCCTTGATCGGCCTGTTCGTCAACACCGTGGCGCTGCGCTTCCAGGTGCCTGCGCAGGGTACGTTGAGCGACTGGCTGCAGCAGGTGCGCGATGTGGTGTTGAGCGCGCAGGACCATCAGGACCTGCCGTTCGAGCAAGTCGTTGAGGCCGTGCAGCCGCCGCGCGCGCTTGGTCACACCCCGATCTACCAGGTGATGTTCGGTCTGGATACGATGCAGCAAGGCCAGTCGTTGAGCTTGCCCGGTCTGGAGGTCGCACCGCTGCGCAGCGGCCAGGACAGCGCCGAATTCGATCTCGCCCTGTCCATGCAGCAACACGGCGATGCGCTCGGCGGGCGTCTGGGGTATGCCACCGCGCTGTTCGACGGCGACAGCATGCAACGCCACGTCGCGCAGTTCCTGCAGTTGCTGCAGGCCATCGGCACGGACGCCAATCCGCGTCTGGCGCAGTTGCCCTGGCTGCCGCAGCAGCAACGCGATCAGCTGCTGCACGGCTTCAACGCCACCGAAGCGCCGCTGCCGCCGGTCACGACCCTGCCCCAGGGCCTGCTGGCCCAGGTCCAGCGCGCTCCCCAGGCAACTGCGCTGATCGATGGCGATCTCAACCTCAGCTATGCGCAGGTATGGAACCGCGCCGCCTGTCTGGCCGACCACCTGCAACGGCAGGGACTGCAGCCGGGCCAGCCGGTGGCGCTGCTGTTGCCACGCTCGGCCACCCTGGTCATTGCGCAACTGGCCGTGCTCAGGTGCGGCGCCTGCTATGTGCCGATGGATCACGAACAGCCCGCCGAACGTCTCGGCCAGTTGCTGCGCGATTGCCGTGCCCCGCTGGCCCTGGTGCATGCGCAGACGCCGCCGCTGGATGTTCCGCAACTGCGCTGCCTGGATCCGGACCAGCTGGCGCTCGATGCGCCAGCGACCCTGCAGCACGTGGTCACCCATCCGCTCACCCCGGCCTACGTGATGTACACCTCCGGCTCCACCGGCGTGCCCAAGGGCGTGACGGTGTCGCATGGCGCCGTGCTCAACCTCGTCCTGCAGCACGGACCGGCGCGCTTGCAGGCCGGCGACCGCGTCGCCTTCGCCTCCAACCCGGCCTTCGACTCGGCCACGCTCGAGGTCTGGGGCAGTCTGCTCAACGGCGCCACGGTGGTGGTGGTTCCCTCGCCGGTCATGCGCGACCCGCAGGCGCTGTGCGCGTTGCTGGAGCGCGAACGCCTGTCGGTGCTGATCCTGGTCGCTGGCGTGCTGCGGGCCTACGCGCCGCTGCTGGCCACGCAATTGGGCGCACTGCGTCTGCTGCTCACCGGCGGCGATGTCGCCGATCCGCACGCGCTGGCCCAGGTGTTCGCCGCAGGCGGCCCCGCCACCGTGCTGCAGACCTATGGCCCGACCGAGAGCACCCAGTTCGTCACCGCGCTGGCGTTGCAGCAGGCGCCCGATGCAAGCCGGCGGGTGCCGATCGGCCGGCCGCTGGCCAATACTCGGCTCTATGTGCTCGATCGCCACGGCCAACCGACGCCGATCGGTGTGGCCGGTGAACTGCACATCGCCGGTGCGCAACTGGCGCAAGGCTATCTGTACCGCCCCGACCTGACCGCCGAACGCTTCGTCCCCGATCCGTTCGCCCAGCAACCCGGCGAGCGCATGTACAAGACCGGCGACCTGGCGCGCTGGCTGGCCGATGGAAGCCTGGATTTCCTCGGCCGCAACGATGCGCAGGTCAAGATCCGCGGCTTCCGCATCGAGCCGGGTGAGATCGAAGCGGCTTTGCGTAGCTGCGACGGCGTGCACGAGGCGGTGGTCGTCGCGCGCGACGACACCGGCGACAAACGCCTGGTTGCCTATCTCGTCGGCGACACGTCGGCTGTGGACCCGGCCGCACTGCGTACCCAACTCGCAGCGCGTCTACCCGACCACATGCTGCCTGCAGCCTACGTGCAGCTCGATGCGCTACCGCTGACCCCCAACGGCAAGCTCGATCGCGCCGCCCTGCCCGCCCCTGACGGGCAGGCGCTGGATCTGCAGACCTATGTCGCGCCGCAAGGTGACCTCGAACAGCTGCTGGCCACGCTGTGGAGCGAGCTGCTCGGCGTCGAACAGGTCGGCCGCAACGACGACTTCTTCGCCCTCGGCGGCCACTCGCTGCTGGCGGTGCAATTGATCTCGCGCCTGCGCGAGCGGCTTGGCGTGGAGCTGGCCCTGGCCGACATCTTCACCCATCCTCGAGTGGCGGCGCTGGCGACGGTGCTCGCCAACGCGACGCCGCAGACGCTGCCGCCGATCGTCCCGGTCCCGCGCAACGCCCCGCTGCCGCTGTCCTTTGCCCAGCAACGGCTGTGGTTCCTGGCGCAGCTCGATCCCCGCGCCGATCTCGCCTACCTGATGTCCAACGGTCTGCGCCTGCACGGCCGTCTGGATCGGCAGGCGCTGCGCCATGCACTGGATCGCCTTGTCGCCCGCCACGAAACCTTGCGTACCCGCATCGCGCTGCACCAGGGCGAACCAGTGCAGATCATCGACGCCGACAGCGTCGGCTTCCCGTGCTCGGAGCACGACCTCAGCGCCGATGCCGATCCAGAAGCCCGGGCCCAGCTGCATGCCGCGCAGGAGATCCAGACGCGCTTCGACATGGCGTGTCACCGCCTGGCACGCGGCCAACTGCTGCGCCTGGGCGAGGACGACCATGTCTTGCTCGTCACCTTGCACCATCTGATCTCCGATGGTTGGTCGATGGGTCTGCTGGTGCACGAACTGAGCACCCTCTACACCGCTTTCGCCCAGGGGCAGCCCGATCCGCTGCCACCCCTGTCGCTGCACTACGCCGACATCGCCGTGTGGCAACGTCGCTGGATCAGCGGCGAGCTGCTGCAGCGCCAGCGCGAGTTCTGGATTGGACACCTGCACGACGCCCCGCCGCGGCTGGAGCTGCCGACCGACCGCCCTCGTCCTGCGCTGCAGGACTACACCGGTGACACAGTCGAGATCGTAGTGGACGCCGATCTCACCGCCGCGCTGCGCGGCTTGAGCCAGCGCCACGGCACCACGCTCTTCATGACCTTGCTAGCTGGTTGGGCGGTGCTGTTGTCACGTTTGTCCGGCCAGGAGCAGGTGGTGATCGGCACCCCGATCGCCGGACGCGATCGCGCCGAACTCGAGCCGGTGATCGGCCTGTTCGTCAATTCGCTGGCCTTGCAGATCGACCTGCGTCAGGCGCCCGATACCGCCAGCTTGCTCAGCCAGGTGCGGGCGAACACGCTCGCGGCGCAGGCGCACCAGCACCTGCCCTTCGAGCAGATCGTCGAGGCGCTCAAGCCGGTGCGCAGTACCGCGTATAGCCCGCTGTTCCAGGTCATGTTCGCCTGGCAGAACGCGCCGGAAGGCCGTCTTGAACTGCCTGGCCTGACGCTGCGGCCGGTAGCGCTGCCGGTGCAGAGCGTGCAGTTCGACCTGGAAATCGCCATGTCCGAGCGCGACGATGTGCTGGTCGGCAGCCTGGCCTATGCGACGGCGCTGTTCGAGCGCGGCAGCATCGAACGTCATGTCGCACTGTTCATCGCCACGCTGCGTGCGATGGCCGCCGACGCACACACACCGCTCGCGCGCCTGCAAGTGCTGAGCGCCTTTGACCATGCGCAACTACGCCAGTGCAACGACACCGCTGGCGGCGTCGTCGACGCAATGCCCGTGCACCGCCTGCTGGAACGGCAGGTCGTACAGCGTCCCGACGCGATCGCCGTGCAGGACGCAACATCCAGCCTCGACTATGCCGGCCTGAACCTGCGCTCCAACCGCTTGGCCCATCATCTGATCGCACTCGGCGTGGCACCGGACGTGCGCGTGGCGCTGTGCATGGAACGTGGCGTCGACGCCATCGTCGCGATCCTGGCAGTGCTCAAGGCCGGCGGCGCTTACGTGCCGCTCGACCCGGCCTATCCGCCGGAGCGCCTGACCTTCATGCTCGCGGACAGCTGTCCGCACTTGCTCATCGCCGATGCAGTGGGCTGGGGACGCCTACCCTCGCCCCTCACGACGCCGTTGCTGCGCATCGATGCGGATGCCGTCGCGTGGTCCGACACCCCGCCGAGCAATCCATCCATCGAGGCATTACAGCCAGGTCATCTGGCTTACTTGATGTACACCTCCGGCTCCAGCGGCCAGCCCAAGGGTGTGGCCGTGACGCATGCCGGTCTGCACCGTTACGTGCAGGAGGCAGCGCGGATCTATGCGCTGACAGTCGAGGACCGGGTTCTGCAATGCAATTCGCTCAGCTTCGATATCGCGGTCGACGAGATCTTTGTGACCCTGGCCTACGGAGCTACCCTGGTACAGGCGCCGTTTCCGCGGCTACCGGCAGCGGCGGAATTCAGCCAGACGCTCGATGCGCTGCAGATCAGCGTGCTCAATCTGCCGACCGCCTACTGGCATACCTGGGTTGCCGAGATGGCAACGGGGAACGCACCGTTTCCGCAGGCCTTGCGCCTGGTGGTCAGTGGCGGCGAAGCCGTATCGGCCCATGCTGTTAGGCAATGGCACGCCATCGTCCAGGGGCCGGTGCGCTGGCTCAACGCCTACGGCCCGACCGAAACCGTCTGCGGCGTCAGCTTCGGTGAAATTGCCCCAAATGCATGCGCGCACATCGGCGCCCCCATCGCCGGCACGCGCTTCCACCTGCTCAATGACGCCCTACAGCGAATTCCGACCGATACGGTCGGCGAATTGTGGATCGCTGGCGCGCAACTGGCGCGTGGTTACCACGACCGACCGGCACTGACCGCCGAACGCTTCGTACCCGATCCGTTCGCGCCCCTACCTGGGCAACGCATGTATCGCACGGGTGATCTGGCGCGCCAGCGTGCCGATGGCGTGCTGGAGTTTCTGGGTCGCAACGACACTCAGGTCAAGATCCGCGGCTTCCGCATCGAACTGGGCGAGATCGAGGCGGCGTTGCGTGCTTGCGAGGGCATAAGCGAGGCGGTGGTCGTCGCCCGCGACGACGCTGGCCAAAAACGCCTTGTCGCCTATCTGATCGGAAATGAAGGCCCCCTCAGCACCGAGACGCTACGCGCCCAGTTGGCAGCAAGGCTGCCGGAGTACATGTTGCCGGCCACCTATCTGTCGCTGGACGCATTGCCGTTGACCGTCAACGGCAAGCTCGACCGGCATGCCTTGCCGATACCGCCGCTCTCCACCGCCGCGGCGATCGACGTAGCACAGCAACCACAAGGCGCTGTCGAACAGGCATTGGCCGCGTTGTGGCAGGAACTGCTCGGCCTGCCGCAGCTGCGGCGTGACGACGACTTCTTCGATCTGGGCGGCCACTCGTTGCTGGCAGTGCAACTGATCTCGCGTGTGCGCAGCGCTCTGGGCGTGGAACTTCAGATCGGGGATGTGTTCAACCATCCGCAGCTGCATGCCCTGGCCCGCTGCGTGGTCAGCGCTGCGGCCAGCACGCTGCCGGCCATCGTGCCGGCCGACCGCAGCACGCCGTTGCCGCTGTCCTTCGCCCAGCAGCGGCTGTGGTTCCTGGCCCGGCTCGATGCCCAGGCCGGGCTGGCCTATCTGATGCCCAATGGTCTGCGTCTGCGCGGCACGTTGGATCACCATGCCCTGCGTCAGGCGCTGGACCGCATCGTCGCCCGCCACGAGACCTTGCGCACCCGCATCGGCCTGCACAACGACGAACCGGTACAGCGCATCGACGCCGACAGCATTGGTTTCCCGCTGTCCGAACACGATCTCAGCACTCACCCCGATCCGGACGCACAGGTCCGATCACTGGCCGACCAGGAAGCCGGCACCCCCTTCGATCTGGACCACGACACCCTGGTACGCGGCCGCTTGCTGCACCTGGCCGACGACGACCATGTGCTGCTCGTCACCCTGCATCACCTGATCTGCGATGGCTGGTCCATGGGGTTGCTGGTGCGCGAACTGAGCACGCTCTATGCCGCCTTCGCGCAAGGCCAGCCCGATCCCTTGCCGCCGCTGCAGTTGCAGTACGCCGACGTCGCCGTGTGGCAGCGCCGCTGGATCGACGGCGATGTCCTGCAACGTCAGCGCGAGGTCTGGGTCGCGCACTTGCACGACGCGCCAGCGCTGCTGGAGCTACCCACCGATCGTCCGCGTCCGCCGCAGCAGGACCATCGCGGCGATGCGGTGGGGTTTGCCTTCGATGCCGCGCTGACTGCGGCGCTGAAGTCCCTGAGCCAGCGCCACGGCACCACCGTGTTCATGACCTTGCTCGCCGCCTGGGGCGTGCTGCTGGCACGTCTGGCCGGCCAGGATCAGGTGGTCATCGGCACCCCGGTCGCCAACCGCACCCGCAGCGAACTGGAGCCGCTGATCGGCCTGTTCGTCAACACCCAGGCGCTGTGCATCGATCTGCGTGACGATCCTTCCGTCGCCGGGTTGCTGGCCCAGGTGCGTGGCACCGCATTGACGGCTCAGCAGCATCAGGACCTGCCCTTCGAGCAGCTCATCGCCGCGCTCAACCCCGCACGCAACCTGGCCCATCACCCGGTGTTCCAGGCCATGTTCACCTGGCAAAGCGCCACCGCCAGCGAGAGCGAGCTCGATCTGCCCGGACTGCAGCTGCAGTCGGTACCGCAGGCGCTGGCCGTGCTCAAGTTCGATCTGGACCTGACCCTGGAAGAGCGCGATGCCTGCATCGTCGGCACGCTGAGCTATGCCACCGCGCTGTTCGATGCGAGCACGATCCAACGCTGGTGGCGCGGCTTCGAGCAGCTGCTGCATGCGCTGACGCGCGACGACGCTCTCCGCGTCTCGCAGTTGCCTTGGCTGGATGCGCCACAGCGGCAGCACCTGCTGGCCGACGTCGGCACCGGCGCGCTCGCCGCCATACCCGAGCAGGCGTTGCATCACCTGTTCCAGGCACAGGCACGGCGCACGCCGGACGCCATCGCGGTGGTGTCGGACCAGCGCTACGTCAACTATGCCGCGCTCGATGCACACGCGAATCGACTGGCGCAGCGTTTGCTCGCCGTGGGTCTGCACGCCGGCCAGCGCGTGGCCATTGCCCTGCCGCGCTCGGCCGAACTGATCGTGGCGCAGCTGGCCGTGCTCAAGTGTGGCGCGGCCTATGTGCCGCTGGACATCGCCCATCCCAGCGAGCGGCTGCTGGCCTTGATCGCCGATGCACAGGCTAGCGTGCTGATTCATGCACACGACAGCACCCTGGCGCCTGCACAGCTGTCGTGCCTGACGATCCATGATCTCGACGAGGCGGCAGGCGTCGCCACTGCTCCGCCAATCAACGTCCCCGCCACGACGGCGGCCTACGTGATGTACACCTCCGGCTCCACCGGCCAGCCCAAGGGCGTGGTCGTGGCCCATGACGCGGTGCTCAACCTGGTGTTGCAGGATGGACCGGCGCGCTTGCTGGCCCAGGACCGGGTCGCTTTCGCCTCCAATCCCGCCTTCGACTCGGCCACGCTGGAGGTCTGGGGCAGTCTGCTCAATGGCGCCACCGTCGTCGTCGTTCCTGCGCCGGTGATGCGCGACCCGCAGGCGCTGGGCGCGTTGCTGGAG
>NZ_JACHOF010000033.1:0-14020 GCF_014199765.1 Xanthomonas sp. 3058
CGCAACGAAGTGGAGAGACTGTTCCGTCGCTTGAAAGGCTACCGCCGGATTTTCTCGCGCTTCGAGAAGCTGGATGTCATGTTCCTTGGATTCCTTCGTCCTAGTCGTTGATGGGCTTCGGATGTGTTAACAGGCCCTAGTACAAGTGAACTACGCGGCTATCTTCGCCCTGGAGTTGAAGTTCAGTCTGGAGAAAAAATAATCTCAGGCACTCGACATGCTGAGGACGATATCGTCAAATATGCGAAGGCTAATGGCTTAAACGTGATTGATATTGGTGCAGCTAGACGTGTCTGCTTTTCGTGTCAAAATTTCATCCATCCGACTGGTGCAAATATTTCTACGCCACTAAAGCCGCAACCTAAGTTTAAAAAATGAAAAATAGACTAGAATCGATTTCAGCTGAATTAGCAAAAAATATTATTATTTCTAATTCTTCACAGAGGCGTCGCGCAGTTGTTTTGGTTTGCGGGCATGCACTACGCTCTGCTTCATTATTCGGCCCAGCATATGATGAATATATGCAGGAGCTGCTTCGTGGAAATAATTTCTCTCCTGAAAAATTGTCAGAGTTAAGTAATTTAGCTGAAGAATTGGATGAAAAGTATTTTTTAGCTCAAGAGATTTCAGAGGGTAAATCTGAAATTGATAAAAATTATATTATTTTTTTTAGTCAAGCTCGTGCTGTATCTTCTTTGGTGTTCGCTGGAAAAGAAGACTCTGCGTCCACTTCATGTGAATCAATATACGAAGCTTTAATGGCAGTTGAAAATCCCGATCCGCTTATTGAATCTATACTCTTAAGCTTTGAAGGAGAAGGAGAAGGAGAAGGAGAAGGAGAAGGGGAAAGATAATTTATAGGTGTAAATTATAATTACTTTTCAACACTGGTGCCGCAGGTGTATCTGCGTCTGCGTCCCAGCGACCTGGACAGCAACGGTGCGCTACTCGCCGGCGCCAATGTCGACATCGCCCTGGCCGGCGGCCTGAAGAACACCGGCACCATCGCCGGCCGCCAGCTGGTGTCCATCGACGCCGGCCGTATCAGTTGCGTACTTTCCCACTTACCTTGACGCCTGCTGCCCAAACGTCGCAGTGATCTCGGCCCCGGCACTAACCTGCTGCTGCAGCTTCTGCCCGTCCCAGCCTTTCACCAGGCCATTGGCGCTGTCGCCGGTCAGCACATCACGATTTAGCGCAGCCAGCACATCGCTGACGCTTTGCCCGGTCTTGGCCTGCTGCCCAGCTTGGTCGGTGATGACCAACGTGCCGCCGCTGATGCCGCTGGTGGTCAGCGAGGTGTCGCTGCCGCTCTTGCTGGAGTAGCCGGCGCTTGCGCCCTGCGCACCGCTATCCTGGTTTTGCCAGGACCAGGTGCTGCCGTTGTTGGTTGTCGGGGGCGTCTGGGTCTCGGTCTTGGCGCCATCCTTGCCATCGCTTCCGCCGGCGGCGTATCCACCCGACAAGCTGATGCCCTTGGCTTCATAGCTGCTGGTGTTGGTGATGCCGCTCACCGTCAGCGTGCCGGTCTGCAGGCGATTGGCACCGGCATCTACCGCCGCCTGGGTGCTGGCGATCACGCGAAGAACGGGGTCAGATGCACTTAAAGAGCAGCCTTAGAGCGTGTTATGAACTTTGTCCTTGTCACGTTAACGTATACGGATGAAGCCTCGTAAGCCTTATCCCACCGATATTTCCGATGAAGAATGGGCTTTTGCGGCTCCTTATTTGACGCTGATGGATGTGCAGGCACCGCAGCGCAAGTATGAGCTACGCGCGATGTTCAACGCACTGCGCTGGATCGCACGCGCCGGCGCACCATGGCGATTGCTTCCCAACGATTTTCCACCTTGGGAGGCGGTGTATCATCAAACGCAGCGTTGGCTGCAAGCTGGCTGCTTTGAAGCCATGGTCGGCGATCTGCGCTCACTCTTGCGTGTAGCACGGGGGAAGAACGGCCAGCCAAGTGCGGTCATCTTCGATGGCCGAACGCTGCAGTCCACCTGTGAAAGTGGGCCGCGTGCTGGATACGATGGCGATAAACGCAAGAAGGGCAGCAGGGTGCATATGGCGGTCGATACGCTAGGACATCTGCTCGCCGTCCAGGTCACGCCGGCCAATGAGCAGGAACGCGCGCAGGTGCGCTCGTTGGCTCAAGAAGTGCAACATGTGACCGGTAAAACGGTCAAGATTGCGTTTGTGGATCAGGGCTATACCGGCGAAGAACCGGCACAGGCGGCCAAGGAAGAAGGTAGTGAGTTGCACGTCATCAAGCTGCAAGAAGCTAAGAAAGGCTTCGTTTTGCTTCCACGCCGATGGGTCGTCGGGCGCAGTTTCGGGTGGGTCAATCGTTTCAGAAGGCTGGCATGGGACTACGAGCGACTGCCGGAAACATTGGCCGGTTTGCACTTCGTCGTCTTCACGATCCTGATGCTTGGAAATGCAGCCACCCTCTTTCAAAGTTCATAACACGCTCTAGGAAATCCCTGAGTAAATCGCAGACGCCGTAGTGACGTATAAAGTCACGCACGCACGCACGCACGCACGCACGCACTCAGGCAGGTTGAGCATTCAAACTTGAACGGTCGAGATGGTGGCTACAGACCGTCGCCACTGCAGAGCCCTCGCAACGCTACGGTATGTCATTGATGAGCATGGGTGCCGTGGCTGTGGCGAAGTCACAGAACGTGCGATGGATGGGCAGGCGTTTGTGCGTCGCGCCATGGGACTGGACCAACTACCAGCGCACTTTCGCTCAGCCGCCAGCCGGCCGTGCCTAAGCCTCACACTACGCGCGGTTCGCATGATACCCTCACCACCGCCATTCTGGCGAAGACGGAAAATCGGGTGACCCATCCGACACCATCCAAGCGGTGTCAGGGCTGTCTCTTTGAGCCACGCTTATCGCAAGGCGCCCAGAGACAAGCACGTCATTTCAGCCACTACCAGGGACGTATTCATCATGAAGCTACGCACCATTGCCACCACGTTCGCACTGGCGGCGACTTTAGGCCTTGGCCTGAGCGCTCCAACTCGCGCCCAGGCGGCAGATCCTTGCTCGGTTTTTCTATGCATGGCCGCCGTGTCCGGCTTCGGCAAACCGAGTGCCGAATGTGCAGCGCCGATCGCAGCCTTCCACGCGATCCAGATATGGGATCCGCACTTCGACTCGCCTGCTACGGCGGTCGCGCGCCGGCAATATCTGATGACATGTCCAGGCACGGTCCCAGTGAATCAAGCCGTCTTGGAAGCCATCATCGGGCAGTGGGGCTACACACCTTGACGGGAATCGCCCGCTGACCCAGATAAGCACTTGCTTCTGAGACTTTGCGGGGATACCGCCACACCCCTGTCTGCCATGTGTATCGCGCAATGGCTTTCTGTGCCATTGGGTTCCTACACATCGGCCAGTGGGAAGTGAACCCGCTACCTTCGGACGTTCCCCGCAGGAAAGCGCACTCTGTCCGTGTCTTGTTGGCTCAGTTGGTGGCGTTCCCGGTGGGTGCGGCAGACGCACTGCGCGATTACTCACGAAGCTAATGAACAACGGAACAACGGGGTCCGGAACAACGGGGTCGGGTTCACTTAAAAACTAACCTGACCCTGAGGTTTCCCCACATTTCCTCCTCGCAGATCAATCACTTGCGACATGATCATCGGGAAGAAAGTGCGCGCATGGCGCAATCTTCAAGGTGACTAAGCCAAAGAAGGTTGACGACCATGCGCGCCAACGAAGTATTGCAGAAGTGCCTGCCCCAACTCACTGTCCGGGATGCATGCGTTGCGCGAACGCGCGTTGCTGCATGCGGTTGAGGCGTCGTTGCTCGGACGCAGGCTGACACTGATGGACATCGCACGTTCGTGGCCGAGCGCACTGCGGGTGCGCGCGCCGCTCAAGGCAGTCGATCGCCTGCTGAGTAACCGCAATTTGCAGGTTGAGCGATCAGTGATCGAACACGGTATGGCGCAGTGGCTGGTGCGCGTCGCGCAGCCGGTAATCGTCATCGACTGGAGCGATCTGAAGCCGGACAAATCGTGGTGTCTGCTGCGCGCAGCGGTGCCGGTGGGCGGCCGCACGCCAACCTTGCTGGACATGGTAGTGCCAGCGACGTCCCCCCAATTTTGAGTAGCGCCTCAGTTTGGAGTCCAATTCCCTCGGATCAAGCCGAAGAAGCGGTTGGTGCGCGACAAGCCCGAGCCACTGGCGGTGCCCGAGTGGATCAACCAGGTCTGGTCGATGGACTTCATGCACGACCAGCTCAGTGACGGTCGCAGGTTCCGATTGTTCAACGTGATTGACGACTTCAACCGCCAAGGGCTGGGAATCGAGGTTGATCGGCCTTGCCGCGCGAGCCGCTGGCGGTGACGCCGGCGGCGAAGCCGTCTGCACCGTAAGTGATCACCACGCCGATTGCCGCACTCTTGCTCTTGTTGGTGCTGTGTTGTTCGAAGGTGTCCTGCGCCGCTTCCAGGGTGATGTTGTTGTCGGCCGCCAGCAGCAGGTTGTTGCCGGCCTTGATGTCGCTGCCGCGCACCAGGATGTTGCTGTCTTCGCCACCGC
The DNA here is from genome assembly GCF_014199765.1 of Xanthomonas sp. 3058. NCBI lineage: Bacteria > Pseudomonadati > Pseudomonadota > Gammaproteobacteria > Lysobacterales > Lysobacteraceae > Xanthomonas > Xanthomonas sp. 3058. The sequence continues at coordinate 4,562 of NZ_JACHOF010000033.1, forward strand.
CGGTGGCGATCAGGTTGACGTTGCCGCCGGCCTGCAGGGTGGAGCCCTTGGAAGTGGAGCTGCGCTGTTTGGTCTCGCTCTCGCTAGTATCAAAAACTAAAAAAACAAGCTTCAGCCTTGCATGCCCTTCAAAATTCTCCCGAAAATCTGCAATTCTTTAAAATTGACGGTCTTCGCTTTATTTACTTGCTCTAGTCGATAAATTTCATACTAGCGTCGCCTCTTCCCGTGACAACTTTTTGGACCACTTCTAGCCAGTCCTCCAACGCGGCAGGATCTGCACTAGAGCCATCTTCAAGCAAACTTAATTCGGACAAGGCTGAACCTATTTCGCCTGAGCCTGTTCTTTCGTAGACACGAACCCAATATTCAAACATTGCGATATAAGCTTGCTTAATGGTAATTAATTCATCCATCAAAATATTCTCCTATTTTTTTGTTGGGCTCGATAGCCCGGTTCGCGCGTCGAAAGTTCTTGGGACTTCGTTAATGCCACCGTTTTGAATAATTCCATTTCTCACCGTAACCCAGACTTGACTTCCATCGTTCTGCACTTTACTAAACCATTGAACGCCGAATGCATCAACGCCTAATCTATTACTTGAGTTCTGTGCAATATTTTTAAGTAGCTCTCTAGATTCCACGGTATCACTCAGATGCCCTGATTGCAACTTGAATATATGTTTAATCTGGGCGTCATTGTTGGGAAAGTCGGCAGCCAAGTCAATGTTTCCAGACCCCGCAGAATTTTCCTGTGGCGATGTTGATGCCGATGCATCTTTACTCCCCGGAGTGGAAGTTTTTAACTTCTCTGTTCCTGTGTAATTGTTAGATTTCCCGCCTTTGTTATTAGCTGGGATGTCACTATCTCCGAGGCCGGCGGGTCCGTCCACCGTATCCTTCAATAGCTGAAAGACGAACCAATCCATTTGTGCAGGATCACCAAGCTTACCCGCTGAATTAAGTCCAAGCATCAATCCTTGCTTGGATGAGCTAATTGACTCAATATCCAGCCCACTACTAGCCCATCCTTTCAATACGTTGCCGATCTCTGCAAACTTTATAGCTTGCTCGATGCTTGTTCCTTGAGTGCTCCAGCCGGGATCATTTGCAGCCACAGCATAAGCTAGATATGCACCTGAGTAACCCGGCGCAAACCCCTTGATGTTATTTGAGTTAATGCTGTTGTATGTGGCGAAATTTCCTAGGATATACTCGCTATTGGTAATGTGATTTGCATATGCATCCGTACCGCGTGCATCGAAAAGGACTCCGCCCCCGACATCGCCAGCGGTTGGTCCGAAGTATTCAGAAAGACCATTAAGGAAACCGGCAGCCTGAGAGTCGTTTTTCGCAGATTGGTTATTTGAGAATCCGCTGTCGATCTGATAAAGCGCGCGCTCTGTCAGACGTCGCTTGGCTTCCTCAATCTGATCTGGCGAGGGTTCCTTTCCATCATTTAGATAGCGGGCAAACCCCTCTGAGAACTTATCAAGTGATTCCGCTTCTTTCGGGTGCAGCAGGCGATTATTTGCATCCTCATTGAACGCCGTCGCCGCGCCCGCCGCGCCACCCACCGCCGCGCCTAGCCCAGCCGCAATGCCAGCACCCACAGCCTCCCGCACGCCGTCAGGCAAGTTCTTTGTCAGCTCGTTCAACATGGGTGCCGCTGTAGCAGCCGTTGCCGAACCTAGTGCACCTTGGGCCCCACCGCCTAGCAGCCCCATCGCTGTATGGGCAGCCACACGGTACTCACCGCCTTCGTCCCACTTGGCCGCTTCCTCTTCCTTGCCTTGCAGGCGCAACTCAGCTGCTTTATTGGTTGCGTACTTTCCGACTTCCCTTGAAGCCTGCTGCCCAAACGTCGCAGTGACCTCGGCCCCGGCACTAACCTGCTGCTGCAGCTTCTGCCCGTCCCAGCCTTTCACCAGGCCATTGGCGCTGTCGCCGGTCAGCACATCACGATTTAGCGCAGCCAGCACATCGCTGACGCTTTGCCCGGTCTTGGCCTGTTGTCCTGCCTGATCGGTGATGACCAACGTGCCGCCGCTGATGCCGCTGGTGGTCAGCGAGGTCTCGCTGCCGCTCTTGCTGGAGTAGCCGGCGCTTGCACCCTGCGCACCGCTACCCTGGTTTTGCCAGGACCAGTTGCTGCCGTTGTTGGTCGTCGGCGGCGTCTGGGTCTCGGTCTTGGCGCCATCCTTGCCATCGCTTCCGCCGGCGGCGTATCCACCCGACAAGCTGATGCCCTTGGCTTCATAGCTGCTGGTGTTGGTGATGTCGCTCACCGTCAGCGTACCGGTCTGCAGGCGATTGGCGCCGGCATGTACTGCCGCCTGGGTGCTGGCGATCACGCCGCCCTTCAGGTCGGTGTTGCCACCCACGCGGATGTTGAAGCCGCCATCGCCGGCCTGGATACCGCTCTGCTCCTTTACGCTGGCGAAGTCACCGTTGACCTTGTTGCTGCTGTAGCTGGCGCTGGCACTGAAGCCCACCCCGAAGGTCACGCTGCCGCCGACCGCCTTGTCCTTGCTGGCGTAGGTGCTGGTGTCCTGCAGGCTCTCGATGTTGAGGTCGCCGCCGATGTCGGCCAGCACCGTATCTGCAGAGAGTACCGCGCCCTTCAGGGTGGTGTCGTTGCCGCTGATGAGGGTGGCGGTGTTACCTGCCGACAGGTGGCTCTTGCGTTGGGTGACATCGATTCCATCGGCCTTGCCGCGCGATCCGCTGGCACTGGCGGTCACGCCTGCAGCAAAGCTGTCTTCACCATAGGTGGCCGCCAAGCCGATCGCTGCGCTCTTGCTCGTGCTGCGCTGCTCGAAGGTGTCCTGCGCCGCTTCCAGGGTGATGTTGTTGTAGGTCGCCAGCAGCAGGTTGTTGTCGGCGTTAACGTATCACTGGCTGGCGCGGCTATCCGGACAAGCGTCGCCTGGATGAGAGCCCCGAATTTATCGCACGCCTTTGGCTGAATGGGCTGAGCGCAACCCTAATCTCGTTTCCAACGGCGCTATTGAGCACCAGATAATCGTGCCTGACACGCAGGTGCAGCCCTCCAAGATGGTGGCTCGCAAGGTCCATCGTAGCGATAATTTTTCTTCATCATGCATCGTTGCAAAGAATCAAAAGCCTCATCATTTCTTTCTATGAAACTAGCATTGCTTTCATCGGCTCTGCGTTGAGCGTTAATGTAGCCTCCGCGCTCATCTCCACCGCAATCTAACCAAGCTTGATTTAGATCGCCGGTCTGTATTTCTGTATTGCTCCAGTAATCTCTAAGGGGAGTAGGGTGATACAACGCCTTCTCTGCCTCCTTGTCGCACAGCGCGAGTGGCGTCTGTGGTCCGCATATGCGACCGTTCCCAATGACGCAACCGGAGAGCTGCAGAATTATTATAATGAAGATCGAGCGAAATATGATCACAGAGAACCCGAGACAAGTTTTGAAATTGCATTCCAGACATCAGGCGGAAGTGCTTTAGCCATGGCAAATGGTGCTGCTACCGGAATAGCTACTACCGTCCATGCCTCGTGAAATGTTTTTACTGCCGCAGATCGATTGCGTACTGCGTTTCCCTGGAAATCGTACAAGCCTGCTAATTGGCCGCCTATCATATCGTGGGGACCGGCGAACTGTTCTATCAATTGATCTTGCCACGAACCTGCAGCGTACGGCCTGCCTGCCAGCGTCCCCTGTATTCCTTGAATGCCTCCGGTAAGCCCGCCCAGCTTCTTACCTTCTTTGCTATTTAAAAACTCTGGAAGAGACTTGCCAGCCGCCTTAGAGTCCCATTGAACATAACCGTCGACGATTGCCAATGAGCCATCCCGGTTTTTCAAGCAACGTGCATTGTCAGGCCCACACAACGCGTCCAAGTCGATTCGAGTGCCTCCCAACTTGTACCTATCGTTATCAACGCCCACACTTGGTCCATTCTCGTTGTTAAGTACATTTGGGTCTTTTGACGTTGGATCAACCACTGCGGCACCGGGATCGACGACGCCTGCGAATGTCGAGGAGCTTTCCTTCATTTTTTCACGCATCCAGTCTGCGGCCGAGCTTAACCCTTCTTTAGAGATTGCTCCAGTCGCCGATCCGGTCACCGCGCCAATGAGGATGTTCAGCATCTTCTCCTGCGTTTTGAGCTCATCTAGCTCAGCTGCGATGGCCGCAACTTCTTCGGGGGTGTTCGCTTCTTGTTTGCGTCTGCTCAGATCTTCCTTCTTTGAGTCGGCATAGCTATTTACGGCACCACGTGCCTGTTCAGTGAAGGTGGCAGTGATCTGCGCTTCGGCACGTACTTTCTCTGCCAACGCAACTGGGTCCCAGTTCTTTGTCAGACCTAATGCACCATCCCCGGTCAAGACATCGCGATTCAGCCCTGCAAGAACTGAATCGACGCCCGCGCCCGTGAGCACGAGTTGCGAGTTGGCATCGGTGATGGTGAGTGTCCCTCCACTGATTCCACTGCGTGTCACGCTGGTTTCGCTTCCTTTCTCGCTGCCAAAGCCAGGTGCTCCCAGGCTACGGTCATCGCCAAAGTTTTGGACCGCCCACGTACTTCCCTTGTCGACGGTAGAGGGAGTCTGACTTGATCCTTCGTTCTGACGATTTGTCCCTTTATCGTTGTCTTTTTTACCGTCAGAGCTGTATCCACCCGATAGACTGATGCCCTTGGCCTCATAGCTGCTGGTGTTGGTGATGTCGCTCACCGTCAGCGTGCCGGTTTGCAGACGATTGGTACCGGCATCCACTGCCGCCTGGGTGCTGGCGATCACGCCGCCCTTGAGGTCGGTGTTACCACCGACACGGATATTGAAGCCGCCATCGCCGGCCTGGATGCCGCTTTGCTCGGTGACGCTGGCGAAGTCGCCGTTGACCTTGTTGCTGCTGTAGCTGGCGCTGGCACTGAAGCCCATCCCGAAGGTGACGCTGCCGCCGACCGCCTTGTCCTTGCTGGCGTAGGTGCTGGTGTCCTGCAGGCTCTCGATGTTGAGATCGCCGCCGATATCGGCCAGTACCGTGTTTGCGGAGAGCACCGCACCCTTCAGGGTGGTGTCGTTGCCGCTGATGATCGTGGCGGTGTTGCCTGCCGGCAGATGGCTGTTGCGTCACCGGTGGTCGTATCGCGCTGCGATGTTCAACTCGCGTTTCTGACATCGCAGGGCGATACGGTCCGGAACCGCAGGCGGCATAGAAGATAAGCGGACCGGTGCGGGTAAATGCTGTGGAAATACCATATCGCTTGTGGAAATTTATGTTATTCGTTTCTTTTCTTAAAGTAATCCGACATTTTTACCAAATAGTCTTTAAGGCTGTTCTCATCGCCAGATAAGTCTTGCACCATTGCGAAGGCCCCTTTTTTGCTTACAACGTAAGCCCATTTTAGGCCGAGCGTAATTTCAGAAGATAATTTTATATCTTCGTTTACGAAAAACATCCAGCAAGACTCAGCCTCCAAGTATCTATCACTTAGTAATGATATCTCACTTTCATTTTCTATATTTAGAGTCAATCTAGCTTCATTTTCAGCAATTTTCATTGCTTCCATGATAGATATATTTTCTATGTCATATCTCATAATGGAGGTCTTCCAAGACGAACGGCCACATCAGGGTTTAATTTAACTATTTTTCCCAATTGGGTGTCTATAAAAAAAATTGTTCCATTTTTATTCACAACATTAATGACATGCATAACTTTTCCAGGTTGCTCAATAATGAGGGGTCGTGCAGCTCCGTTGCCTTCCTTAAGCATCTGATCTACAACTGCTGCAGGGGTACTCCGAGCCTCAAATCCAAAGGGAGCTGAAGGAAGTAATCCATTCATGTCAGAGTATTTGGTAGCATCAGAAACTGCATTAATGTTCTTGCCCGAAAGCCGGTCCTGAGCTGCATTGACGCAGGATACACAATTAGTATTAACGCCAGGTCCGGCTCCCTCAACGTAATGAGGATTTACTCCTGCCAAATTAGGGAATTCTTCTCCAATGGCTTTGGTCTCAGTATAAATATTTTCAGCAGCACTTCCTAGGTTGTTCAACCTTGGATTCTTCATTGAGTTACGAATGATACCTGTAAGTTGGCCTCCAACTAACCCTCCGGCTTCTCCAACAGCAATGCCTGCCCACATCAGACGTTGAGTCGTCGCCCAATCAAGGCCTTCGACATAGCCGGCTTCCGCCCAGCGGCCTTGATCTTTCAACAGAAGTTGATAGTTGTTCTTAAGCGCGAGCTCATCGAGGGGGCCTATCTGATCGCTATATCCACTAAAGGCAATAGAGCCTATTCCCAGTAGCATCCCTTTTCCAATGGAAGTAAGGTCACCCCCGAAGCTGGCTTGCTTATCAGCAGCGTCATACCCAAGAGTCGTCCCTAAATATTGCAGCTCCTTATTTTTCTGGGTTGGGCCATGATCAGGGCTACGAATATCTTCGATATAGTTTTTTATCGACGGATCGAATCGGGAGCCATAAAGCGCATTCAGATTGACCGTGGGATCCTTCCACTCTTTGTCGGTACTTTGGAAGAATGCATGACGATCACCCATCGAATCCGTGTAGTAGCGGCCTTCCGACCCCTTGACGAGGAAACTTTCAGTAAGTACGTCTGTACCGTTTAGCGCAGCCCAGTTCTCGTCTTCTTTCGATGCAGCAAATCGATTCAGTCTGACGCGCGCTTCTTCTTCGGTGAGAACGAGACCGTTCTTCGCCATGTAGTCGATATATTTTTCGACGACCTCATCGCTCTTTAAGAACTTTACCTCGGACGGGTGCAATTGCCGATTATTGGTATCGGCATTAAACGCAGTGGCTGCACCAGCAGAGCCACCCGCTGCCGCGCCCAACCCAGCCGCGACACCTGCTCCCACCGCTTCTCGTACGCCATCGGGCAGGTTCTTGGTTAGCTCGTTAAGCAGCGGTGCAGCCGTGGCGGCCGTGGCTGATCCAAGCGCGCCTTGCACGCCTCCACCCAGCAGGCCGATTGTGGCGTGAGCGGCCACGCGATACTCGCCGCCTTCATCCCACTTTGCTGCCTCGTCCTCCTTGCCTTGCAAGCGCAACTGGGTGGCTTTCGTTGAGGCGTAATCTCCCACCGCCTTACTCGCCTGCTGCCCAAACGTCGCCGTGATCTCGGCCCCGGCACTGACCTGCTGCTGCAACTTCTGCCCGTCCCAGCCCTTGACCAGGCCGTTGGCGCTGTCGCCGGTGAGCACGTCGCGGTTGAGCGATGCCAGCACGTCGCTGATGCTTTGCCCGGTCTTGGCCTGTTGTCCTGCCTGGTCGGTGATGACCAACGTGCCGCCGCTGATGCCGCTGGTGGTCAGCGAGGTCTCGCTGCCGCTCTTGCTGGAGTAGCCGGCACTTGCGCCCTGCGCACCGCTACCTTGGTTTTGCCAGGACCAGTTGCTGCCGTTGTTGGTCGTCGGCGGCGTCTGGGTCTCGGTCTTGGCGCCATCCTTGCTACCGCCCGCAGCGTAGCCACCCGACAAGCTGATGCCCTTGGCTTCATAGCTGCTGGTGTTGGTGATATCGCTCACCGTCAGTGTGCCGGTCTGCAGGCGATTGGCACCGGCATCCAAGGCCGCCTGGGTGCTGGCGATCACGCCGCCCTTCAGGTCGGTGTTGCCGCCGACGCGGATGTCGAAGCCGCCATCGCCGGCCTGGATACCGCTCTGCTCGGTGACGCTGGCGAAGTCGCCGTTGACCTTGTTGCTGCTATAGCTGGCGCTGGCGCTGAAGCCGATCCCGAAGGTCACGCTGCCGCCGACCGCCTTGTCCTTGCTGGCGTAGGTGCTGGTGTCCTGCAGGCTCTCGATGTTGAGGTCGCCGCCGATATCGGCCAGTACCGTGTTTGCTGAAAGCAACGCGTCTTTCAGCCTGGTGCCGCGCTGTTACGCGGCTCCTGTCTCAGGTTAAATAAATCTAATTTAAAGTTAGCTCTCTATAACTAGTTCGCGTTGTTCAAGGAAATAAGCCTCATTAATTTCGCACTCGGGATATATCCATCGATCCCAGTTAGATATAACCCAGCTCTTAGAAACGCCGCCCTTTGAGGCGAGGCTATCGCCGGGAAGGTTGACGAGCTTTAATCCAGCCTTGTAGCCAGACGCAACTATTAAGCCATAGGGCCTATCAGCTTCTCCAGTTTCATAAAGCATGAATTCGACTATTTTTTCATATGGGAAACAGCCGTTTACTCTTATAAAACCACCTCGACATAAGCTGTCGCCTTCGTAATCTAAAAGTTTAATCCAGTGCATATTTATTTAACCTTGAGGTCGTGGGATTTGTCGCGTGCCGCGGGCCTTAAAGGGGTAGAGAAAAATCTACTTCACCAAGATGCCTTCCGGTCGTTGCTTCGATCACTTCAAACCGACCATGCTGCCTATCACCAGCAAAAAGCGAGCCATCTTTTGAGCGGTATATGTCCGGCCATTTATTCGCGTAAGCCTATTATTCTTAACTGATCCATTATAGGCTGCCACTGCAGAGGTCATCGTTTTAACTTGCGCAACTCTTACACCCAGAGGAAAGGTTGAATAATCCTTCCTGAAGATGCCAACCTGTAGCGCTCAAGTTGAGGGTCGAGCTATAGAATTAATGTTGGAGAATAGTTGTTTATTTCACGGGCCGGAATTGATCGCGTTATCATAAATACTACCCATTGCTTCATAGGATTGATGAAGTGTTTCGAGAAATTTAATCCGTGGCAAGCAAATGAAATTTATTTCATGGCCTTCTTTTTGATAAGTAATAGTGTATTCGTCATTTTTTTTTGAGAAAACAAATACTTTAAAGTCGTCAAAAACATCTACCGGCGGTGCCGCTAAGTAATCCGCAGCATTACTTATGACGGATTCTTCTCCGAAAATCGATTCGTTAATAGCGCGATGAATTTCAATAAAGCTTAAATCTGGACCGCTAAGGTTTCTGTCTTTTATTCTAAGTATTTGCGTCATTTGAAGATAGACATCTCTAAGGGACGTGCCATCTTCGAAATTTCCTACTCTTTCCCCATTTAACCAATAACAGAATTTACCTAGCATCCACTGCCCGCCGCTGTTGTTGTCCAGCTGCATTTCCACTGCGAATATATTTTTCTCACCAAAAATCATTTTTTGTCGAGCTCCTTAAGCGCTGAGTTATTTACTGAGCTACGAGGGACTGTGCCACTGAAATGAACACCGCCAGCGTTGTCAGAAAAGTATCTGTAGATGCTGCCGTCGCTGGACTTTCCATACCATGTACCCATTCCAGCTCTTACTACATTGGAGTTGTATACATCTGCCGCATCGGACGGCTCGGGTGTTTTTCTCGGGTTGAATAGTGGACTTTTGGTGTCGTGGGCCGGATTTGCAACATACGCGACATCCCCCCGCCCTGAGTAGCGGCTTGGTTTAGAGTCCGGGGGTAATGATATCGGTGTTGGCCAGATGTTGGGCATAAGCAGCTGGTGTCA
>NZ_JACHOF010000034.1:0-11779 GCF_014199765.1 Xanthomonas sp. 3058
TGCAGCTTCTGCCCGTCCCAGCCCTTGACCAGGCCATTGGCGCTGTCGCCAGTGAGCACATCGCGGTTTAGTGCAGCCAGCACATCGCTGACGCTCTGGCCGGTCTTGGCCTGTTGGCCCGCCTGGTCGGTGATGACCAGCGTGCCGCCGCTGATGCCGCTGGTGGTCAGCGAGGTCTCGCTGCCGCTCTTGCTGGAGTAACCGGCCGCCGCACCTTGCGCGCCGCTGCCTTGGTTTTGCCAGGACCAGCTACTGCCCTGGTTGGTGGTCGGTGGCGTCTGGGTCTCGGTCTTCTCGCCGCCCTCTTTGCCATTGCTGCCGCCGGCGGCGTAGCCACCCGACAAGCTGATGCCCTTGGCTTCATAGCTGCTGGTGTTGGTGATGTCGCTCACCGTCAGCGTGCCGGTCTGCAGGCGATTGGCACCGGCATCTACCGCCGCCTGGGTGCTGGCGATCACGCCGCCCTTGAGGTCGGTGTTACCGCCCACGCGGATGTTGAAGCCGCCATCGCCGGCCTGGATACCGCTCTGCTCGGTGACGCTGGCGAAGTCACAGTTGACCTTGTTGCTGCTGGTATTTGACTACTTTATTAGCCTAATTAAATTAACTGAGACTATTACAGCTAACGGCAATACTCCGCACACGATCAATCCAGATAAATAATAAATATTTGAAATCCTTTGGCCTGTTTTTCTTGCGTAAATGCTGTAAGAAAACATGAAAAAATTTACTGCTCCGAGTGAATTCCAAAGAATAAGAAAATCTAATTCAAAATAATTTAAACCAAATATAACATTATAAAATATTTTCAGCAGAAACCCAAGGTGGCCAACGCAAAACGCGCCGTGCAAATGGAATAGAATAGATATGGCATAGTCTTTAAAATTAAAAATAAAAGAAATTGGTATAATGATTAGTGAGAAAGCAGATACCGCTAACGCAGCAAAAAGGAAAGGAAATTCCCAGCCGAAACTACCAAATATCATGATCGATGTCTCAATATTATCTCTGAACGGCCTAATTCTTTGGAGGTTTCCCCGCACAGCCGCCTTGGAAACCCATGTTACGACACCCAGTGTTAACCCGCTCTTCAGGATCTAAAAGATCTTTTACACCACCAATGTATTGCATGCTCTCGACCGTCGGCCAGGCCATGTTTTTAGTGAAATTTTCATGGATTTTTTGGAGAATTGGATCTCTCTGCTCACTTCCGAGCTGGATGAGGCTCCACTGTGTAGGGTTGACCTTTCCTTGGCCATTGTATATGTATTTAAATGCATCGTGTCCGTTAAACATGATCTGATTACCAGCAGCCGATCTCCAGTCGTTCATTACATCGCCGGCACCTAGAATTTTATTCCACAAAGCGCCGGCGGAAAAATTGAAGCCACTCAAATTCTCTCTAGATTGAGACTCTGCGGCAGAGAACCAGATTGCACCGGTCTGCCTAGCCATTGCACCAAAAAAATCTGAACGTGCATCGATGTCATCAATTGCGCTATAAGCCTCGCTGCTATTAAATATTAAATCTAATGCATTTTTGCGGGATTTGACGATATCACTATCCATTTGCGTTAAAGGGAAAATGTATCTCGGGTCTGCGGAAGCACTATAGCTCTTCCAAGACGAATCGCCTGAATAGTTGAGTGCTTCGCGCACGCCCTCCTGACATGCGGCCCCCGAGGGGTTTTGAGAACATGTTTGCTGGAGTTCGAGGTCGTTACTTTTTGATAGGGCAACGTATTTATTTACGATTTCATCGCACCCGCCAATTAACGCGCACGACGCAAGCTCAGCTTGGAGTTGTGAAATTTGCTGATGACTCAAATAATTGTTCGCCACCTCATTCATTGCTGTCGTACCGCCAGCCGTACCACCAACGGTTGCGCCGACTGTCGTCGATGCCAGTGCAGTCAATGAATCTGCCAGTACGCCATCCACACCGGCGTTCTTCAGTGCGCTGGCAACAGCGGGGGCCGTGAGTGTACCTGCCGCCGAGCCCGCAGCGCCTTGTAGGCCACCTGTCAGTCCGCCAACAGCTGCGTGTGCCAGCACTCGCAACGTGCCGTCGTTACCCCACTGACCTTCGAGTTGCTCTGCCTGACCTAACAGCGCAGCACGTTGATCTGGGTCGGTTGTCGTTTCTGCTTGCAGACGTAACAGCGACGCTTCCTTGGTCTTTTTTTCAGCATAGTCACCGATTTCCTTACTCGCCTGCTGCCCAAACGTCGCAGTGATCTCGGCCCCAGCGCTGACCTGCTGCTGCAGCTTCTGCCCGTCCCAGCCCTTGACCAGGCCATTGGCGCTGTCGCCAGTGAGCACATCACGATTTAGCGCAGCCAGCACATCGCTGACGCTTTGCCCGGTCTTGGCCTGCTGCCCAGCTTGGTCGGTGATGACCAACGTGCCGCCGCTGATGCCGCTGGTGGTCAGCGAGGTCTCGCTGCCGCTCTTGCTGGAGTAGCCGGCGCTTGCACCCTGCGCACCGCTACCTTGGTTTTGCCAGGACCAGTTGCTGCCGTTGTTGGTCGTCGGCGGCGTCTGGGTCTCGGTTTTCGCTCCATCCTTGCCATCGCTGCCGGCGGCGGCGTAGCCACCCGACAAGCTGATGCCCTTGGCTTCATAGCTGCTGGTGTTGGTGATGTCGCTCACCGTCAGCGTGCCGGTCTGCAGGCGATTGGCACCGGCATCCACCGCCGCCTGGGTGCTGGCGATCACGCCGCCCTTGAGGTCGGTGTTACCGCCCACGCGGATGTTGAAGCCGCCATCGCCGGCCTGGATACCGCTCTGCTCGGTGACGCTGGCGAAGTCACCGTTGACCTTGTTGCTGCTATAGCTGGCGCTGGCGCTGAAGCCGATCCCGAAGGTCACGCTGCCGCCGACCGCCTTGTCCTTGCTGGCGTAGGTGCTGGTGTCCTGCAGGCTCTCGATGTTGAGGTCGCCGCCGATGTCGGCCAGCACGCTGTTGGCCGACAGCACCGCACCCTTCAGGGTGGTGTCGTTGCCGCTGATGATCGTTGCGGTGTTGCCTGCCGACAGATGGCTATTGCGCTGGGTGACATCGGTGCCATCGGCCTTGCCGCGCGAGCCGCTGGCGCTGGCGGTAACACCGGCGGCGAAGCCGTCTGCACCGTAAGTGATCGCCACGCCGATTGCCGCACTCTTGCTCTTGTTGGTGCTGTGTTGTTCGAAGGTGTCCTGCGCCGCTTCCAGGGTGATGTTGTTGTCGGCCGCCAGCAGCAGGTTGTTGCCGGCCTTGATGTCGCTGCCGCGCACCAGGATGTTGCTGTCTTGGCCGCCACCGGTGGCGATCAGGTTGACGTTGCCGCCGGCCTGCAGGGTGGAGCCCTTGGACGTCGAGCTGCGTTGCTTGGTCTCGCTCTCGCTCTGGCTGCCGCCCACGGTGACCGAGATGCTGACATTGGCCGCCTGCGCGGCGCCCTTGGCGGTGTCGGCGTTCATGACGCTGCTGGCCGCCTGGCCTGCACCGTATGCGCTATATGCGGCAGAGGCACCGGCCAGGGCCTGCATGCGCGAGTCGCCTTCGGCCTTCTTGCCGGCCTCGCCACTGTTCACCGCCGCCTGGGCGAGATTGAGCGCGGCCGCGCTCAAGGTGACCGACAAGCCGCCTTGCTTGAACTCGGTGCGCTGCTCGCTGCTCGAGGTGTCCTGGACTTCGGTGATCGCGATGTCCTTGGCCTTGGCGGTGATATCGCCCTGCAAGGCCATCACGTCGCTGCCGGTGATCGCCAGCGTGTTGCCGGCGACCAGGGTGACGTTGCCCTCCAGGCTGCCGACCGTGGTGCCGGTGTGGCTCACATCAGCGATGTCTGCCTCCGTCTTGACCGTCTGCTTGCCGATGGTGAAGCCGATACCGCCGCTACCGAACAGGCCGGTTTTGACGGTTTTCTTGTCGTGCGCTTCGCTATGCGTGCTCTGCGCCGTCTCAAGGGTCAGGTTGTTGCCGGCCGCGAGCACCACATCGCCGGTGCCAACGATCTGCGTGCCCTGCGACAACAGGTCGTTGCCTGCCGCGACAGAGATCTGCTCGCCGCCACCCCGACATTGGATGATGGCGCCCGTACCGGGGGTCTCTCTTTTCCGCTGCGATTTTGGTCATTAGATTCGGCTGGCAAAGTCAGCTCATCCTGCAGCGCCTAATCTAGTTCAGCTGTCTATCCAGCTCTCGACCCGATGATTGTCTTAAGCTAGTAGGCCAGCACTTCAAATTAAATAATCCTGAAATTTTAATACAAAAATAATATTTATAAATACCGTATGCTTAATTAAGCCTATTTCCTGATAGGACAGCTAATTATTTATGGTATAACTTTCGATGAATGCCATGGCTGCCCTGCTGCCATAAGAGCCGCTTTTAGATAACTCGACCATCTGGCTGAGGCTGATAAAATTATTTTCCAGGAAGTTACTTTCATGAGAAAATAAAAACTTATCTTTCAGGGCTAGAACCCCAAAATCCTCTGTTACGTCTTCAACAGCTATCCAGCGCATAGAGCTATCGCACAGCACTAAGGGATAAGATAAACTGCCTTTTCCGAAATTAATAGATGTGTCATACGCTTTCATTACATCATAATTAATATTATCTTTATCTATTAAGAAAAATGATTCAAACAAGGGGTCTATTCCAGAGAATTTTATGAAGGCGTCAACGCCTGATAATTCGACAATCTTCTCTAGCACGTCATAACAGTTCATCAACGGTCGTTCAAAGAACCAAAATTGCTCAAATTTTTCTTTGAATACCATTGATGGAAGCCTCACGTCAAAGTCAACAACCATTGTAATATTTTCCATAAAATTTTTGAACGCAGATTTTTCTTTGTTTGTTATCAAGAAAATTACTCCTCAGTGAATCTCAATTTAACGACGTCGCGCTTTTGGCCCTTTATTTTCAGGGACGCAGAAGGTACTTCACCAGACCTTGATTTCGGATAAAATGTGTATATCTTGTCGCCTTTCTCAAGCATGGTAACGGCCCCGTCTTTACTAAATGATTTTGTATAGCCATTAGCCTCTAGTGTTTCAATCGCTGCGCGTTGAGGCCCCGAAACATTAATCTGATTTGGACTATTTTTTGTCCATGGCGGAGGAAATGAAACGCCAGTACTTGCCATATAATCAAATATTACTGGCACATCTTTTCCTGTTAGACCAGGATCCTTAACGGAGCCACCCCTATCAACACGAGTGCTTGGGGGAGCTAATAAATCAGCTGCTGTCATTACATCAAACATGCTTTGTCCAAATCGGTTTGCCGCTGCAACCTGCTCGGGAGTGCCGCCAAATTTAGAAGTCAAACTGCCGGGAGATCCGAAGATTCCCAGGATCGCTGTATCTAGCCTATTACTATCCTCAAGAGACATCCCGCCAATCAGATTATTAGTCTTCCAGCCTTGCCAGTCTGTCTCTGTCAAGAGCTGGAAGTTGTTGTTGTGAATTGATGCTAGGCCGGGAGAAGCTTTTGACGCGGACTGTATGACGCCTTGCGCGAGAATGGCGTCATATGCTTTCGTGCCGGGCTTGAGATTTAATAGTTGTGATTGCTGCTCTGGGGTTAACGCACTGAAGTATCGGTCCTTCATCTCTCGGCTTTGCGCAAGGCTTGTATCGTCCCATTTTTGCTCAACGTTTTCCCGGCATTTCTCGGTTTCACAGGCTTGCAGTTCGCGTGCTTTCTGATCGCGTTGTGGGTGACTAAGGTAGTTGTTCTCTACCACATTTTTGGCAACATTTGCGTTAGTTGCTGCATCAGCCAAGCTGCCACCAGTCATCCCACCCGCAATCGCTCCAATCGCCTGCGACAACGACACCAGCATCTGCTTGTCTGCTTCCGGCAACCCGTTTGGATCAAACTTGCCGTCCGGCCCATAGGCTTGTGGGTCATCGCCGTATAGGGCTTTGGCCAGGTACTGGGCTGCCAGTTCACCGCCAGCCCCGGCCAGCGCACCGCCTGCCATGGACGTACCGTTGACTTGTGCCAGCACGGCGCCAAGTACGGCGTGCGATAGCCCTTGCAGCACGGCGTTCGGATCACTGCCATGGTTCTGGTCGAAGGTCTTGCCGATCAGCTGTGCGGCGTAGGGCGCTAAGGCGTTGGTGGCGACTTGTCCGGCACCTTGCCCGGCCACGCTTCCGACCAATGCCGTCGTTACTGCTTGCAACGCACGGCTGTAGTCGCCGCCGACGCCCCAGTTCTGCTTGGTCTCATAAGCTGCGCTGTATTCCGGATTGCTCTGCGCTAATACATCCCGGCGTTGATCGGCAGTCAAGCTGGCAAAGTTGTCCTTCCCCTCTTGGGTCAGGCCATTCTTGTACTGCTCCTCGATGGCTTTGGTTTTGCTCTCTGCTGCTGCAGCAATGTCATCACCGATCTGTTTACCGGTCGCCACCACGGTGGTGGCCGCAGCCGCCATCGCCTGCTGCTCACCCAAGATCTTGCGCACATCCGGCAACGTGGCCACGGCCTCATGCGCGGCACTGGCATTGGTGTTGATGCCGGTGGCCGCTGCCGTGGTGGTCTTGCCACCGATCTTGATGTTGCCTTCGGTCAACGTGGCGCGGGTATAGCTCGTGTCGCTGCCGCTTTCACTCATCGGCACGCCCGGCATGAAGCTGCCGGTATTGGCCTTGCCGTAGTTGCCGTTGGCGATGTTGTTGCCGATGTCTGTGGACTGCTCACCAGCGGTCCGCTCGATCGGGTTGCCGTTGGCATCGGTTTGGTTGCCGGTACTGCCGAATCCACCGCTGACGCTGCCGGATGAGGCGCTGTAGTCCATCCGATTTTTCAGATCGGTAAACGTCAGCGAGTCGGCGGTCAGTTCGCTGGCACCGGCATTGGTGCTGGCAATGGCACCGCCGATCAGGTTTACGTTGCCGGCGGTGACGTGATAGCCGCCATTGCCTGCGAACAAGCCCGACTGTTCGACCACGCCCAGATAATTGCCGTTGGCCTTGGCCGCACTGGCATAGCCGCTGACATCCCACGCAGTACCCGCCGAGATCTGTACGCGTCCACCAACGCTGCTTTCCTTGGATTGGATGTCCAGCTTGTCTTGCAGCGATTCGATCGTCAGGTCGCCACCGATCTGTGCGTCGATCCGGTCGCCTTTGACCACCGCGCCGCGCAAAGTGGTGTCGCCTTGCGAGGTGAGCACGATGTTCTGCCCGGCCAGCTGCGTGTTCTGCCAGGTGCTGCCATCCACGTTCGACCTGTGGCTACCGGCACTGGCTTGCACGTAGGCATACACGCCGGTCTGCGCGCCCACCGATGCGCCGACGCCGACCTCAAAGCCGGCGTTGCTGCCCTTGCTCTGCTCGGTGTTGCTGGAGTTGCCCGCTTCCAGCACCAGATCGCGTGCCGAATCCAGGCTCAGCGTGTCGCCGGCCTTGAGGTTGCCCTGCACGATGCGCAGGTCGCCTTCGGTGGTCTTCAGGCGCACATTGCCACCACCGGTGATGGTGGAGCCCTGCGAGAGTTGGCTGCTGCTGTTGAAGCTGCTCTCGTTGGTGGCGAAACCCACGCCTGCTTCGACGCTGAGTAAAGAGCCGCTACCCGCACCGCCGGCCATGCTGCTGATCGCACTAGCCGATTGATACGCATTCGCCGCTGCCGCCATGCCCTGCATCGCGCCCAATCGCCCATCGGACTTGCGCGCATCGTCCACATTGTTGATCAGATCGATCAGCGGGGATTTGATACGCGCGAACGCGCCGATCTTCAGGTCGTCGTCCTGCTGGGAGGCGGAGCTGCTCTGGTTGGCGGTCAGCAGCTGGATCGAGGCGGCGGTGATGTCCACGTCCTTGGCCGCGACCACGTTGCTGGCTGACTGGGTGTACGTGCCGCCTGCGGTCAGGCTGACATTGCCGCCCAGGCTGCCGACGTTGCTGGCCACCTGCGCCACCTGGGCGTTGTCGTCCAGGTGATTCTTCTTGTTGTAGCCGGCAAAGCGCTCGGTGTCGGAAATGACCACCGTGCCGATGCCCTTGCTGGTGGACTGGTTGGCATTGCCCAGAATGTCCTGGCCACTTTGGATGGTCAGGTCGCCTGCCGCGCGCATGCTGACATTGCCCTGCGCGGCGATATTGCTGGCCGTCAGGGTGATATCGCCTTGCGTGGTGGTGAGGCTGGCATTGCCACCCACCGACAGCTGGGTGCCGGTAATGGTGTCGGTCTGGCCGTTGCCGGTGCCTTGCTGGTTGTAGTTGCCATAGGGCAGGCCGGCCGCGTTATTGAAGCCCCAGCCCTTGCCAGTGCTGGCGTTGTCACTGGATTGGGTGTTGTGCGCGACATCGAACACGATGTCCTTGCTGGCCAGCAGCAAGGCACTACCTTCGGCCGACATTTGCGCGCCTTGGCTGGTAATCGAGCCATCGCTGGCCAGCAAGGTGAGATTGCCGCCGGCGGCCAGTTGGCTGACACGTGCATCGCTGGTGCTTTCGTTCTGCGCTGCATTGGAGCGGTGGCTGCTGGCCTGGATCACCACCGGGGTGATGGCAGCCATGGTGCCGGCGGCTGCGCCTTCGGCGTCGCGGCTCATCTTGCTCATGGTCGAGCCGGTATCGACCATGTTCTTGGTGGTCGAATCGCGTGCGCTGCGGTACGACGCACCCGGGTCGTAGGTCACGCCGACCGAGAACCCGCTGGACTTGCTGGACTGGCTGGAGTGCGACTCGACCGTGTCCTGCCGCGCCAGCAGGGCGATGTCCTTGGCCGCCAACGTCACGTCCTTGCCAGCCCCGACATCGGAGGCGGCGATGGTCAGCTGGTTGCCTGCGCTGATTACCAGATTGCCATCGGTCGAGCCAACGGACGAGGCAACCTGGGTGACTGAGCGCGTGGACTCCTGGCTGTCGCTGCTGGACTTCGCATAGCCCACGCTCGCCACACCGCCACCAGAACTGCCGGTCAAACCGGACTTCTTCTGGCGAATGCTGTGCGCTTCGCTGCTGGTGTCCTGCGCCGACTCGATGGTGACGTTGTTACCTGCGGCCAGACGCACATTGTCCTCAGCAAGCACCGTCGAGCCCACGACGGCCAGGTCGTTACCCGCGACCATGTTGATGGTCTTGCCGCTCAGCGAGGAACCGATGGCGAGACTGTCGTGCCGCTCGTCGTGCGTGGTGGTCTTCTCATTGGAGAAGGTGCTCTTCTTCCGGGTTTCCTTGTCTATCACTGCATCATGCTGCTCCTGCGTGGCCAGCAGCTTGATGTCGTTGCCGCCGGCCAGCGCGATGCCGCCGGTCTGGCTGGCGACTGCGGTGGAGCCCAGGGTTAGGTCGCGGCCGGCCTGCAAGGCCATTATCTTGCCTGCGCCGACTTGTGAGAGGGTTAGATTAAATAATGGTCTATGACGTACAAACCGGCTAATCGTTCGAAATTAATACGGCTTAACTAAATTAAGTGTTATGAAATATAGATCAATTCAATCATTTTTATTAATGGTAATCATTTTATATTGGAAAATTAATTAAAAAGCTGGGATTGATAAAAAACAGTATGAGAAAAATAGCCAGGATCCTATGCACAAGTTTCGCTCAACTCTAGGCATAACTTTTGTTCGCCGCCGCAGTACAAATAAGATAATGGTGACGAGAGGTAGCATCGCTAGCGCAGGAATAATGAAAATTAAATCAGTGATGTAGTTTAAAAAATCAGCTAACACTTGGCAAGGCTTTCCGGTGCATGCATCAAGACGCATGCCGAGAGTCATCCTTAGTGCAGCAAGCATCCAGTAGAAAAAACAACTAAAATGAAGTGTTAGGCAGAAATTTTTCATTTGTAAGGCCTCACCTAATCCTATGTGTAAATACTTACAATTTATCTCATCGGAAATTGCAATTTAGACCAATCAATTGCAGGCGGATAGGTCTCCACCCCATAAATTTCGCGGATGACCTTATTGGCTTTATTTCCTGAACAGTGTTCATAATTTTCACAGCCAGGCACGGGTGAATTTACAAAGCCTTTATCAATGTTGCCGGCAATTTTGGCGGCATCTGCTAAAGCTTTTTTCTGGCTGCTATCGAAAAAGCTTCCTGTAACATCTTTTATGATACCAGAAATTTCCAAATCGCTTGAGCGCGACTGCTTGGAAGCTGTAGAAGCAACAGAGTACAAGGATTTTACATACCCACTATACTGTTCTGAATTGAAATACGGGTCGTCTGGCATGGTGCCATCCCGAAGATGACCAACTACACCGTCATAATGTGCTCCGTTATCCCTTACGTGTGCAAAAGAATCTCCAAAAGCATGTAATATCTTCTGATTCTCTGGATCGGAAAGAATAGCGGATTTTACGCTGCTATTATTGATGTTTTCATTCAGCTCATTAAGTATTGCACCAACCTTTGCAGTCAATATTTTTTGTTCCTTGATCACTTCCTCTGGTGATTTATTTCCATTCAAAAGGTGGATGGATTGCTGATCTCCAGATGGCGAATTTCCGTTCTTAACGTTATTTGCCGTGATCGCATTTCGCTCATCAGTATCGGGGGCCCAAGCAGCCAGCGCGATTGCCTTAGCATCCTGACTAGAGAATCCAGCAAGATAAAGTACTGTGGCCATAGTCGAGTAATGCCCAATTTCCCCCCAATTATTCTCCACAGAATTTCTTGCTATTGAGCTTCCTGAAATAATGGAGTTAATGTCCCCGCTAAAAGATCCTAAAGCTGCTCCGCCTAATCCAACGATCGAATTTATGGTGGACTTTTCTTCTGCATTAAGATTCTCGCTTCCGGTTCCATAGAGAAACTTCGCCAAGGCAGGAGCTGCAGCTTCTGCGCCAGCGGCCGTGATCGCTCCGATCAATTCACTTCCTCCACCAGCGGAAGCAATCGCTGCCCCCAGGATTGAGTGCGCAAGCAGATGACTTGCACTTCCTTCCTCACCGCGATTGCCACCGTCTACTGTATTGCGCACGGCATTCTCTTTGAAATATTGACCAATCTGATACGAGGCAACGGGCGCCAAAGTACCGGCCAAGATTTGGCCCGTGCTTCCCGATGCCGCGGAAAGGCCACCTGTTATTGAGCTGACAAGCACTCCGACTTTCTGAAGACGCGCAGTCTCTTTGTCTGCTTCAACAGCAATCATCGCTAGCTGAACCTTTTGCTCGGGGCTCAATGATGCGCTCCGTACTGGATCCTCAAGAATAGCTTTTGCTTCTTTCTTCTGTCTTTGGGCCTCGTCAATGGATGCGTTGATGTCGTTGCGAATACTAACGCCAGTTTGCACTACCGTCCCAATCGCCGCCGCCATTGCCTGCTGCTCGCCGAGGATCTTGCGCACATCCGGCAGCGTGGCCACGGCTTCGTGTGCGGCGCTGGCATCGGTGTTGACGCCCAGATCCGCTGCCGTGGTGGTCTTGCCGCCGATCTTGATGTTGCCTTCGGTCAACGTGGCGCGGGTATAAGTGGTGTCGCTGCCGCTTTCGCTCATCGGCACGCCCGGCATGAAGCTGCCAGTGTTGGCCTTGCCATAGTTGCCGTTGGCGATGTTGTTGCCGATGTCGCTGGACTGTTCGCCAGCTGTCCGCTGGATCGGGTTGCCGTTGGCATCGGTTTGGTTGCCGGTACTGCCGAACCCGCCGCTGATGCTGCCCGACGAGGCGCTGTAGTCCATCTGGTTTTTCAGATCGGTGAACGTCAGCGAATCGGCCGTCAGTTCGCTGGCACCGGCATTGGTGCTGGCGATCGCGCCTCCGATCAGGTTTACGTTGCCGGCAGTGACGTGGTAGCCACCATTGCCCGCGAA
>NZ_JACHOF010000035.1:0-9644 GCF_014199765.1 Xanthomonas sp. 3058
CATGATTTGTTGCGCCCGGAGTTTCCATCCGTGAACCACAAGAAGATTTATCGCCTGTACGAGGAAGCCGAACTGAAGGTGCGCAAACGGCGCAAGGCCAAGCGTCCGGTGGGTGCGACGTCCCCCCGCCCTGAGTAGCGGCCTGGTTTAGAGTCCGGGGCTGGTTTGACCCACCCCCGATTCCAATTTCAGCGTATGAACTAAAGTGACAACGCCACCGTTTTCAATGCATCCGTCACTGGTCCGAACACAAACTGCCGCAGCAAGCGCGCCTCACCAGCGTCCACTGCATGCGTCGCACCTTGCTCATAGGTCTGCAGCACGGCGTGCGATTCCCGCCTGATCGCGATTGCAAGTTCATCCAGATGCCGCAATGCCAGTTTGGGCGGCACGCCGATGGAGTCGCCAAATGCAGCGACATCATTGCGGCGGATAGAGGCGTAACGGCGGGCGTTGCCCATCGGAAAAACCAGTTCGTCCAAACCCCAATCTGGGGCCTTGTAGACGCTGGTACTGAGCAGGTCGTAGTGCGGCGCGAGTTCCCAGCCGTTGGCGCCGCGCAGAAAGCTCAGGTTCTTGAGGTGGGCGTCGCTGTTGCCGATGAAGAAGTTGAACAACTGCCAGCGCAGCAGCGCGATGCGGGTGGCCGCGGGCATGCGGCTGATGCGTTCGAGCGCGCGCAAGTTGTCGCTGGTGGCTTGTTGGTATTTGTAAGCGCGATCCAGCGACAGCAATTGGCAACCGTCCAGCGCGTAACGGCGCTGTGCCTGCAGGCCATCGCCGAGGCGGTCGAAGCGGCGCACCAGATACACCGGTTCCGGCACGCGGCGCACGGCGACTTGCGGCACCGGCAGTCCGCAGGCAGCGGCCAGCTGCATGCAGAACCATGCGTTGACCGCGCTATGCGGGTAGTCGTCCACATGTTCGTGGTCGGGCTTGAGAATGTGGGTGGACGCGGCCGTGCCCACCGGCTCCCATAACCGCCCCTCATCCACCACCACCGCCAGCTTGTGCTGAGCGCCCGCCAGCGACATGCGCTTGGGTGCGCCGTGAGTCAGCGGTTGCCGAGGCAACGCGCGAATACGCGTGGACAACTCCGCATCTGTCAGCGGCTGCAGCGCTGGCCCTGGCAGTTGCTGACCTGGCCGCAGCAAGGTCAACGCGCCGGCCGACTCCGGGCCGAAACGCTGCAACAGACCGAAGGCGTCGGCCGCGTCGATGCCCGCGTCGCTGGCAATCAGCCGGCGCCCGCCCTCTTCGGGCAGCAGGTTGTCGAAGAACCACTGCACCGGGCGCTGGCTGCCGCCATCGACGATCTCGCTGGCGCTGCGCGGCAACGCAGGAGACAGGTCGAAGCCGTCCTTGCGCCACGTCTGGTCGTACGCGAGCACCCACAGATTGCCCTGCTCCCGCAGCTCGCCGACGCGGCGGCTTTCCAGCCACAGTTCCAGGCTACGTGGCGCGTCGGCGTTGTTCATTTGGGGGGCTTGTCTACAGGGGCCGGCAGCTCCATCGGCAGGTCCAGCTGGACCTGGATGCCCAATTGCCGCAGCAGCTCGAACACCCGGCCCAGTTGCACGGTGTCCTTGCCGCGCTCGACATTGCCCAGCACCACATGGCTGGTGCCGGCCAGCGCCGCCAAGTCGTCCTGCCGTAAGCCTTGTGCCTTGCGAACGGCGCGGACGTAAGCGCCGATGTCGGATGCCTGGTCGATTGGGACGCGCATAGCAGTCATCGAATCTAAAGCGGGCTTTAGATTATTCCGGCACTGATGCAGGAACAAGCAAAATCTAAAGCTGGCATTAGATCGGCTGTCTGTCAGGCATTTGCTGAATTGGAAACTAAAGCTGGCTTTAGTTTTAAGATCTTGAGCCGACGCTGACGCGTGAGTGGCAACGCCCCCGTGCAATTTGATGACCAAACGATGCCAGCTGCGTTGGCCTACCTACTCCACCCAATCACTTGTGCTGCTCGCACCGCGCGCCGGAGTTCCAAGCCACGCAGATCGGATGCGGTGACCAGACTTGCGATTGCAGCCCGCAACGAACTGGCTACAGTCTGCGCAGGGCCATTGCGCCCACTCCATCCATCTGCGCCTCAAAGGATCCGCATGCCCCTGCATCGTCTTGCCCCCCGCCTGGGCCTGGCCGTTGGCCTGCTGTGCGCCTGCGCCGCGCACGCGGCCGAGCCGGTGACCGCGCATCGCCTGCTGCGCGTCACCCTGGACGGGGCGACCGATCAGCCCGCGTCCGGGCGGCTGCTGGTGTTCGCCACCCTGGCCAAGCAGGCCCGGGCCGAGGCCAAGGACGGCAAGGTGGAAGAGGTGAACGTAAACCCGTTCCGCCCGACGGCGGTGGCCGTGGCGGCGCAGGAGGTGACCGCGCTCAGGCCCGGTGCCAGCGTCGAGATCGACCTGGACAACATCGCCTACCCCAGCGCGTTTTCCGCGCTGCCGGCCGGCGAGTACCTGTTCCAGGCCGTGCTGGACCCGGACCACAGCTACAGCTATGGCGGCCGCGATGGCGGCGATCTGCTGAGCGAGGTCACCGCGGTGACGCCGGGCAAGGGCAAGCCGTTGCCCACGCTGAGGCTCAGCAAGCAGGTGCCGGTGTCGGACGACCCGTGGCAGGTGTCGCCGCGTGCACCGCAGGCAATCCGCGACGCGATCCCGGAGGCCAAGCTGCATAGCGCGGACGCCTCGCTGCTGAGCCCGTCGCTGAGCGCGTTCTGGGGCCGGCCGGTCTCGCTGCGCGCCCGCGTGCTGACTCCGCCCGGCTACGACGCCAAGGCCCGCGTGCGCTATCCCACCGTGTATGTCACCCATGGCTTCGGCGGCAACTACAACCGCTTTGCCGGCAGCATCGCCGCGACCTGGAGCGCGATGGCGGCCAAGCAGATGCCGCCGATGATCTGGGTGTTCCTGGACCAGTCCACGCCCACCGGCACCCACGAGTTCGCCGACTCGGTCAACAACGGCCCCTGGGGCACCGCGCTGACCGAAGAGCTGATCCCCGCGCTGGAACGGCAGTACAAGATGGACGGCAACGCCAAGGGCCGGTTCCTCAACGGGCATTCGTCCGGCGGCTGGGCCACGCTGTGGCTGCAGACGCGCTATCCCAAGCTGTTCGGCGGTACCTGGTCCACCTCGCCCGATTCCAGCGACTTCCACGACTTCACCGGGCCGGATCTGTACGCGCCCAATGCCAACGTCTACCGGCGCGCCGACGGCAGCCAGTTCCCGCTGATCCGCGACCAGGGCAAGGTCGTGGCCGACCTGGAAACCTTCGCCAAGCTCGAGCGCGTGCTGGGCCCTTACGGCGGCCAGATGACCTCGTTCGACTGGGTGTTCTCGCCGCGCGGGCCCGACGGCCGCCCGGTGCCGATGTTCGACCGCGACACCGGCACCGTCGACCCGGCCGTGGTGGCCTACTGGCGCACGCACTACGACATCGCCGCGCGCGTAGCCGCGCAATGGCCCACGCTCAAGCCGGATCTGGACGGCAAGATCCACCTGATCGTCGGCACCGCCGACACGTTCTATCTGGATGGGGCGGCGCACAAGTTTCAGGCCGTGCTGGACGGCCTGGGCGCCAGGAGCGACTTCCGCTACCTGGAAGGTCGCACCCACTTCGACCTGTACAAGGAGGGCGAGGACAGCAACGCCTTGATGAAGAAGATTGCCTGGGAGATGTACGCAGTGGCGCGACCGAAGCAGTAAGTGCCTCCACGCAGGTGCCTGCGTATCGCGCCCATGCAAGCCACCGCCACGCCAAACCGCTACTGAGACTCAGGCCAAGCGCTTGGGCAACTCCCATTCCAGCTGCTGCCTGAGCACCAGCAGCAGTACCTGGATTTGGCCGGTGCGGACCATGGCCGCCGGTGTTTGCCCGTCCAGTGCGTTCAAGGGTGTGCGGAACCAGCGGATCAGTGCTTCGTTGTTGCCGCCGTTGAGCGCCCAGGCATGGCAGACGATCTCGCCCACGGTCTCGATGCCGGTGCTGCCAAGCAAATTGAGGTGCTCCGGCGTAAAGGAAAACAGCGACAGCACCAACTCTGCATCGGCCGCGTTGGCCTGTTCGCTCTCCATGCGCTCGCTGTGCGCAGTGCTGTACGCAGATACCTGGGCGCGGAATGTTTCGGCGCGCCGCATGCCAACGAGCAGTGATGCAATCAGGTCGGCGCGTTCCACGTGGCAGTCCTGCAGTGTGTTTGCGGGCAAGCTAACCGCGTGATGGCGGTCGCTCAATCAGGAGTCTCCTGACAGGCGGTGAAGGCGTCAGCAAGCGTTGCATTTCGTGCTGGCCGGCCATTGCCCGGTAGGTCAGCCAGTGGCGGCGCCCGCTCTGCTGACAGATGGGGCACTGCTGGGCTGGGCTGCGACGAAAGCCGGGTGAGCGACGCCATGCCCGGGCCATCGCGGCACTGTCGGCCCGCAGGATGATGGCGACTGCGCCACGGTGACCGCGAGCGATTGCCCTGCCCGGGCAGACCACCGATCGACCGCAGCGACTGTCGAAAGGACTTAACAAATGGGTTGGTAGGATTCGGGCGCGTCTCTGGAAGCAGCCTGCGCCTGGATGGGCTGCAGTATTGGAGTGTCATCTCATGAGGAGTTGTCAGATGCCCTGGAAGTCCGCTCTCGCCGTCCTTGCCCTGTCCGCCGCCGCGCTGCCGGCACTGGCCCAATCCGACCGACAAGTGGTCGAGGACATGCTCACCCGCTCGGCCAATGTCTGCCCCGGCCACAGTACCGATCGCACCTCGCCCACCGTCAAGGCCGTCCCCGTGGGCGCGCTGCGGGTGATGCTGGAGCGCGGCCTGGTCATGTGCCCGGACCGCCGCCTGGATGCCGCCGCACCGGCCGTGTTCTACGGCAAGTTCGGCGTGTTCGCCTGGAACCCCGAAGTGAAGGCCGGCTCGGAGGTGATCGTCAAGCAGATTGGAACGATGACGCGCAACGAGGAATACCCCACCGAAACCCTGGTGTGGGATGCCAAGGGCACCGCGCTCAAGCAGCAGACCGTGCCGATGTTCGAACCAAAGCCGGGTGCGGCGGTGTTGTACAAGGTGCGCTAAGCACGTCATCGCGCACCGGTGCGTGCGCTCTTGAAACCGCACACCCTGCGCCTGCCCGATCACGCAAGGCGACGCAGGCGCCGGGTGTGGCTTGCCATCGGCGTCGCTGCAATGCTGCTTGTTGCGCTGAGCGGCTACGGCTGCACAGCACACCCAAGCCCGGCCGAGCAACAGCAGCAGACGTATTGGCGTGGCAAAGCCGAGCGGGAATTGGCGCCCGGCATGTCCAAAGCCCAGGTGCAAGCCTGGGCGGCGCATCACACGCTTCGCCAAACCAACGGCATGACCCCCATGCTCATGGCCGAACCTGTGGAAACCCGCTGGCCGCATTTTCCCTGTGCCACCACATTCACCATGATTTCGCTGACGTACGATGCGCAGGACACGCTGGCGTCCTTCACCGTCGGCCGAGCGGGTATCTGTCTTTAGCGCGGCGCTTGACCACGGACCGATGCGCGTTATGCATGCCGGTTTCCAAGCGTGAGCGCGTTGCCCGCGCCTCAGCCTTGCTTCACAGGGCTGACCGTTGCGGTGAAGTGGCGAGGCTCATCGGTGATCGGGTCATCGAATGCCAGCGTATGCGCGAACAACTGCAGCGGCCGTTCCGGATCATCGGGCCGCTGATCTTCCAGATCGGGATAAAAGCGGTCATGCAGGATCGGCGCGCCAAGCGCGGCCATGTGCACACGCACCTGGTGCTTGCGCCCGGTGACCGGCTCCAGCCGATACGTCCACGTGTCTGCGCCGCGTGCGACCACATCGATCACGGTCTCGCTGTTCGGCTCGCCCACGCCCTCGCGCATGCGGAAGAACGGCTCGCCCGGCTCCAGCCGACTGCGATGCACAGATGGCAAGGTCAGCGCCGGCAGCGGGAGTGCGACCGCCAGATAGTGCTTGCGAATGCGTCGCTCGCGGAAGAGCGCCTGATAGATGCCGCGCGTGGCGGGGTTGGCCGAGAACAACACCAGCCCGGCGGTTTCGCGATCGATGCGGTGCAACGGCACCAGCGCTGGATTGTCCAGCCGGCGCACTAGTCGCGTCAGCAGGGTCTCGCGCACGTATGCACCGGTCGGTGCCACCGGCAGGAAATGCGGCTTGCAGGCCACCACCAGATCCGCGTCGGCGTGCACCACCGTCTCGACATAGGGGATGACCGGCTCGTGGGAAACCTCGCGGAAATAGCGGATTTCGGCCCCCAATCGATACGGCGCCAGTAACGATAAAGCATGGTCATTGGCATCGCGCACCAGGCCGCGTGCGAAACGGTCGCGCCAGCGCTCGGCCGCGATCGCCGGAAAACATGCGCACAGCGCATCGAAGACCGAGGCCCAGGGGCCGGCAGGCAGCTGGAAGCGACTGGCCGGCGTGCCATCGTGGGTGCGGGGTGCATCGGGCATCGGGCATCGCCGAGATCGCAACAGGATCGAGAAGTTGGCATGGTAACGCGCGATGCCGCGACGCATGGCATGCAGCGTCGCGACTGCCTGCAGCACTGCACCATCGTTTGCTCGCCGTAGCTGCTGGCTTCCGCCTGCGCGAAGCGATGTGCGCTCGCCCGATGTCGCTACATCGACACGTGGTGTTCTGGAACCTACGTTCGAATGGCGATGCGTGCGATCGCGCACGATGCACGCCCTGATCACCGGCCCCGCAGCTTGCAACACATGTGTCATCGAGACCGTTGACGTTCCGTGCTGGCAGCCCGCCTATCCCTTTCTCAAGCAGGACATCACCATGCGTTCAACCCTTCACGCAACCGTTGCGACGGCAGGACTTGTTGCCCTCGTCACCACCAGTGCGGCCATGGCCGCCGTGCCGTCGGTCGCGCAATGCACCACGCCCCAGCCCTGGGTGCATTCCAACGCCGGCGTGGTCGTCGGCAACGGCACCGCGGCCAGCTGTACCGCCAGCGCGCTCGCCACTGCGGTGGCGCGAGGTGGTTATGTCACCTTCAACTGCGGCGCGGGTGCGGCCAGCATCGCCGTCAACCAGACCATCACCATCGGCGCCAGCACGCCGACGGTGATCGATGGCAAGGGCAAGATCACCCTCGACGGCCGCCAGGCCGCGCGCATCTTCCAGGTAAAAAACGGCAATGCGTTGTCGGTGCGCAATCTGAAGCTGCAGAACGGCAGCTCCGTGCAGCCGTCGTCCAACACCCAGTACGCCCCCGGCACCTGGGGTGGCGGGGCGATCAACGTCAATTACCGCGGCAAGCTGGAAGTGATCAACAGCCAGTTCCTGGGCAACCGCAGCAGCATTGGCGGTGGCGCCATCTTCGCCGGCAGCGATACCGACGTGACCATCGTCAAGAGCTCGTTCTCCAAGAACACCTCGTGGCTGGGCGGTGCCCTCTACACGCAGCTCAGCCGCCTGACCATCGTCAATTCGGAGCTTGTCGGCAACCAGGCGATCAATGCGCCGGCCGGCTTCCCGGATGCCGACCAGTTCGGCAACAGCGGCGCGATCGACACGGACGGCGCCTCGCTCGCCGGCTACCTCAACGCGGCCGCAGGCGGCGCCACCCTCTCGGTCTGCGGCACCGTGGTGCGTAACAACACCGCAGCCAACAGTGGCGGCGGCGCCACGCTATGGGCGTATGCACCCGACACCATCGACGTGCGCTACTCGACCTTCGCCAACAACATTGCCTACGGCGGCCCGGCCGGTGGTGCGCGCATCAGCCTCGGCTTCGGCGATACCACTCACTCCGGCACGACCATCACCACCCCAGGCATCATCAACGTCGAAGAAACCAGCTTCATTTCCAATCGCGCCGAAAAGAGCAACGCCGGCGCCTTGTACATGGATTGCTACGGCCCGTCCTGCAACGTCAGCAACAGCACCTTCTATGGCAATTACGCCAAGGGTGTCGGCGCTGCGATCCAGCATGTGGGTTGGCAGCCCTCCAATGGCGACCAGGGCAAGACCACGGTGCGCTTCAACAACGTGACCTTCGCCGAGAACACCCCCGGGTCCACCCTGTTCGGTAGCGGCTTCGACATCCGCAACAGCATCCTGTACTCCAAGACCGAGCGGACGTTCTGCAGCGACCAGAGCAGCACCGGCAACAACCTGATCGAGTATTCGGCTGCGGGCGCCTTGTTCAATCGCTGCCTCACCGCCGGCCTCGCACGCGCCACCGATCCCCTGCTTGGCAAACCGGCCGCCAACGGTGGCCCCACGCTGACCCAGTTGCCGGCGGCCAATAGCCCGGTGCGCAATCTCGGCAACAACTGCCGCACCATCGACCAGCGTGGCGTTGCACGCAACACCGCTGTGTGCGACGCAGGCGCGGTGGAAATCAAGTAAGTCGACCTGCGCATCCTCCTCGCCTGAGGAGGACGCGTATCGCGTGACCGGGCGGGCTAGCCCGCTCGGTTGCGCAATCAGGCGTTCGCAAGATCAATCCCGAAGTGACAAGTGTTGCGTCAGTGAGCCTGACCCTGTTTCCGCTGTCTCCTGCGTCTCAAGCGGACTCGAGCGTTACCCTGGCTGCCGGCGGGTTGCATCGAAGTGCGTCGTTCCCGGCACGTGATGGAGTCCAGATCGCGGTGGCCTGGTTGACCTGCTGACAAACCCCGTTTCAGCGACTATGGTCGAATCTGGAATGGGGGTTCTGGCATGGGACGCAGAAAGAAACAGGGTGGGTTTGACGCGTTGGCCGCGTTGCCGTGGCCGCTCGGCGTGGTCGCGGGCATCGTTGCTTTTGTTGGCGTGCGCTACGGCATCGGCTGGTGGTTTTCTCGCCAGGACGGAATGCTGTCGCAAGGCTTCGCCCAGCAAGCGGATGGAATATTCGCGCCATTGGCGTGGATGCTGCTCGGCATCTGCTGGCTCGCTGCGCTGGTCTCCTATCTGCGCACACGCAACCGGCGACGCTTTCTGGAAACACGCACAACGCTGGAGAGCCTGGCCGCCGGTGGCTGGCGCCAGTTCGAACAGTTAGTGGGCGAAGCGTTTCGCCGCCAGGGCTACGGCGTTGAAGAAACCGGTCTGGGTGGCGCCGACGGCGGCATCGACCTGATCCTGCGTAAGGACGGCCGCCGCACGCTGGTGCAATGCAAGCAATGGAAGCGCCAGCAGGTTGGCGTCAGCGTCGTGCGAGAAATGTTCGGCCTGCTCGCCCATCACCAGGCCTACGCGGTGAAGATCGTATGTATCGGTACCTACACGAAGGACGCAGAGCGGTTTGCTGAAGGTAGGCCGATTGAGCTGATCCGCGGCGAACGGCTGCTGGAAATGATTCGAGCGGTACAACTACACGCTGCAAAGCAACCGACACCACAAGCAGCGCGCGTCGAACCTATCTTCGCTTCCACTGAGTCCACTGCCTCCACAACTATCGCCACCCTAGGCTGCCCGCGCTGCGGCAGCGAGCTTGTTCAGAGAAGGAACCGACGCACTAGCGAGCACTTCCTAGGCTGCAGCCAGTTCCCCAGGTGTAGAGGAACCGCATAAGTGAACCTGACCCTGAGGTATCCCCACGTTTTTCAGTTCAGGACCATCTGGTTGTGAATGTGTTCGGGCAGTGTGCGTAGTCGCGCTAGCCATTGGCTGATGAGCTC
>NZ_JACHOF010000036.1:0-7269 GCF_014199765.1 Xanthomonas sp. 3058
TGGTTCCCGACACTGCTGCACGCGCGCACCGAGATCGAACGCTGGCGACGCGAATACAACGAGGACCGCCCCAAGAAAGCAATCGGCGGCATGACCCCGGCTGCTTATGCCCAACATCTGGCCAACACCGATATCATTACCCCCGGACTCTAAACCAAGCCGCTACTCAGGGCGGGGGGATGTCGAAACAGTGCTAGTTAGCAGCGCCCGCGCATCTATTGTGGGTCACATGCTGTTCGCTGCAAGCTTGTTGAAAAAAGCATGGCAGAGCTTGCGCGGCAGGCACGTCCTCCGCTACGATCCAGCACCTCGCAGAACCAGTGCCGCCGGGGATGGCGGACACAAAAATACTTATAGGTTTGAGGCTTGCTCTCTGTGCTGCATTGCGTTTCGGACGCTGTGGCTCGGCGAGCATGCCTGACGCCGTTAGCATAGCTTCCAAAAATCGAAGGACATATGGACGATTCAAGTGTAGTAAGGCAGGAGGCCGTCGATAAGGCAGCTCCACGTGTTGAGGTTAAACGACGTCTGGGTGCTTTGGTGCTTGGCGTGCAGTCACTTGGGGCGCTTGCCCTATTAGCACCGGCACAAGATGCAAATAGCTTCGGTAGATACATCTGCAGTGGCGGATTCACTAATATTGCTGGCGGGCCGCGTTTGTTTTCACCGGTTTGCTGGTTTCAGGAAGACTATGCGGGTGAGGCGACCCGCACTACAACGAACGGTAGGGCGCGCGTCCGGGCGAACGATGGTGGTGGCAGTGGCGGATTTGCCACATCGCCCGGTGCAAAAGAGCAGCCAACGAACGACAAGCGCGATAGCGCGGATTGCAGTGGGGAAAAAAGTGGCAATCCTGTGGTCATCTCGACGGGCAACAAAGTTGAGCCTGAGTTGGACTTCGCCGCCAATGGAGAGATGGGTCTTTATTTAGAGCGCACCTACAATGCGTTTTGGACCGCACGTGGACTTTTTGGCACGTATTGGCTCAGCAACTTCGACTACACCCTTGTGCCAGCTGGTAATACCATCTGGGCACAGCGACCCGATGGGCGCCGTATCAAGTTCTTGTTAGACGCGGGCAGCGGTCACTACCTTGAAGAAAAAGCCTCACCGGTCGCTTTTGTTGTCAAACAAGCTGACGGATCGTTCGTTCTTTACAACGAGACACGAGGCACCGAAAAGTATGACAAGCGTGGCTACATCACTGAGCGGCGCAATGAGCAAGGAGTTGCATGGAGCTTCCGTTACGACGGCGCATATCTGCAAGAAGTCACACACACTTCCGGGCGCAGCATCAAGTTTGCCTGGGCCGATGGCGTTGTCACCCAAGCAACCGATCCTGCTGGAAATGTCTACCGCTATGGCTACCAGCAGAACGTCTTCGGATTGGGGTTGAGCAAAGGCCGGCTTGCGTCGGCGACCCTTCCAGGAGCCCCAGAAACGGTTATCAGCTATCATTATGAAGATGCCCGATTTGTTGGTGCGCTGACGGGCAAGTCATTCAATGGTCAACGCTACTCGACCTTTGCCTATGATGATCAGGGTCGAGCGACGTCGACTGAACATGCCGGAGGCGTTGAGCGCTTTTCGTTTAGCTACTCCGTTCCGGCAACACAAGCGATCACGCCACCTCCTGCTCCACTTCCACCTGGTGGGTTTACGGGCGGAGAGACCGGTGGATCATGTAGCACCCCGCGTCCTGGTAGTGGAGAAATTTGCGTCCGCCCATCTTCGGTAGGGGGTGGTGCCGTTCGACTGTCCGCGCAAAGCATGTCCACTAATGCTGGTAGCCCTATGGCAACGGCGGCGGCGACAGGCAGCACCATTCCGAAAAAGATGTTGGTAACCGAGACCAGCCCGCTGGGGCGGCAGACAACCTACACCTATGAAGACGGGCGGCAAACCGAGGTTACAGGGGCTGCGAGTCCTCATTGCCCCGCAAGCTACAAGGCGAAGACCTACGATGCGAATGGATATGAGGACATCGCTAGCGACTTTGCTGACAACCTCACCGACTTCGATTACGACGCCCAAGGCCATCTATTGAAGAAGGTTGAAGCAAAGGGCACTAGTGCCGAACGCACGCTGACCTACGCATGGGATCAGGCCAATCGGATGGTGCGTGAAACCATTGCAGGAGATCACGAGACGCGCGTTGAATATGACGCAGACGGCCGTGTCTCGAAGCATACGCTTGTCGATTTGACGGGCTACGGACAGGGCCGCACGAAGGCCACTACGTATAGCTACACCAAGCATAGCAATGGCCTATTGGCCACCATGAAGGTAGACGGCCCGCTACCGGGATCTCAAGACAGCGTCATTCAGTCTTTCTCTTCAGTAGGCGATCTGACAAGTGTTGCAAATGGCATCGGCCAAGCGACCACCTACTCTGCGCACAACGCTCTTGGACAACCTGGCCGCGTGACAGGTCCAAACGGTGATGTCATGGAGTATCGCTATGACGGGCGCGGACGCGAGGTTGAACGCCGCACCTCAATCAACGGGGCGTGGGTGGCTACGACAACTGCCTATGATGGTGCGGGGAATATTGCAACGGTGCGCACTGGTGATGGAGTCTCGCAGACATATCTCTACGATGCCGCTCGCCGCGTCAAAGAGGTTTACAAACCCAAGTCTGATGGGATGTATGAGCGCAAGCGCTTTGAATACAACAATGCGTCGTTGGTCACGAAGACCGAAGTGCTCGACACTGCTTATACTGGCTCAACGCATGTGACCGGAACCATCGATGGCTTCTGGCACGATGCGGCCTGGAACTGGTATGTCGCGGGTTGGGCATGCTCAACTGGATACGCCGGATCGATAGATGTGCATCCCTATGTCGGCGGCTCGGCAGGGTCTGGCACCGCGCTGCCAGGTGCCACGGCAAACGTGGCAAGCGAGCCTGCTATTGCACAGCAGTGCCAGACAAACGGATCGGCGTATCGATTTAATATTGCGCTTCCTGCTGACGTTCGAAACGCGCATGGGGGCAAGCCTCTGTATGTGCATGGCATATCCCCTGCGGGCTTAGAACACTCTTTGCTTAATGGCTCAGGCAAGCACTTCATTCCCGAGGTACCGAAGGTCATTGGCAATATCGATCAGGTTTATCGCGATAGCGCCTATAATTGGTATATCGACGGTTGGGCATGCTCGACTGGCACGGCAGCATCTATTGATGTGCATATGTATGTCGGCGGATCAGCCGGTGCGGGGTCCTTCTTGCTGGCGGCGACTGCTAATCAAGGGAGCGATGCGTCCCTGTCCCAACAGTGCCAAGCCGCAGGAAGTGCCTATCGCTTTCATATCCCGCTTCCCGCTGACGTTAGAAAAAATCATGGTGGCAAAAGCATCTTCATCCACGGTATTTCACCTGTGGGTAGAGAGCACTCGACGATTGCCGGGTCTGGTGCTTTTGCCATTCCCGCAACTGGCATGCGGGGCGATATCCAGGCTGTCGAATACGATAGCAACTGGAATTACTCGGTAAAGGGATGGGCGTGCGGATTAGGCGTGAGCGACCATGTTGCGGTCTTACTCTATGCTGGTGGTGGGCCAGGCGCCGGCACACATTTCGCTACCGTGTGGGCCAACCAGGCGGAAGATGCTGGCGCAGCAGCCCAGTGTGATACCGCAACTCAAGGGCGCACCTTCCGCTTCCCACTGGACTTCAATCTCCGGAATTCGCTGGGAGACCGCCGTATCTATGCGGTGGCTTTGACGCCGGGAGGCGCCCTTTCTGACTACATGCTTCCCAACTCGGGAACGCACGCGCTGCCTCGCATGGACCGGAGCTCTGCCTTTGTTGGCTGGAACAATGTCGGTCCTTACATCCCAGGTGAGACCCGCATAATATCGGCGACCTTCCAGAACACCGGAAACGTAGTGTGGGGAGCTGCTGGCGTTGGAAATATCTACATGGCAAGAGGATCTGCCAGCAACAGTCTAAATCAGACTGATGGCTTGCCAAGGCCAATCTATCCGGGGGATAGGGTGTCATTCTCGTGGAGCTACACGGCACCTCGTCCGGTGACGACGACGCGCTACCACGTGGTATCCCAGATGCGTGTAGACGGAGCACCGTTTGGTGCTCTAGCTTCGGGGATCATTTCGGTTGATGGGGCAGGTGGTTGCACAGGTACTCGTTGCACCCGGCCGATGTCCGTGGGCGACAAGGTTAAAATTGAAGGAGAAGTCAAGTGATAACAGGGATGTTGATGGGGGTTGCTTTGGTTTTCAGCAGCGCTACCGAATACGATGAGCTCGGACGCGTTATTGTTGAGCGTGGGAATAATGGACAGGTCTATAAGTATGAATATGACGCCGAAGGGCGTCGGACGGCATCGACCGATGCTTTAGGTCGCCGTTCGACGATGCAATACGATGCACGCGGTCGTATGATCGCCGCAACCGATGCATCAGGGAATACGACAAATTTCACCTATGATCAGGGTGATCGCTTATCGAGGGTCGTTGATCCACGCGGGAAAGCAACAACTTACGACTATGACGGTTTCGGGGGCCTTCGTCGTCAAGTAAGTCCCGATACAGGGCAGACGGTGTTTGGATACGACGGAGCCGGTCAGCGCACCAGCATGACTCGAGCTGACGGCGTGGTGACCAACTACGCCTATGACGGCCTTGGTCGTGTGGTTCAGATTGCTGCGGGAAGCCAACAGCACACGTTTGGATATGATTCTTGCGCCGGCGGGATAGGTCTGCTGTGTAGTGCAGTAACTCCAACCACGACTCTTGCGATGAGCTATACGCTGCAAGGGCAAGTTGCAGAGCGGGTCGATACGGCCGTAATGGGAAGAACAGTCAGTGAGATGCGGACTCGTTATGCCTATGATGGAATGGCGCGATTAAGCAGTATCACTTATCCAAGTGGCGTTACCGCAGGCTATGGTTACACCAACGGCAAACCATCGGCGGTAAGTGTCAATGTGGGTGGCCAAGTGACTAGACTCGTCGATTCGGCGAGTTATCTAGCTTGGAGTGACGTGCCCTGGCGTAGAACGTCAGGAAATGGCGTGGTGCGAGAATTGGGCTACGATTCCGACATGCGTTTAACGAACATTGCCGTCAAAGTGGGAGACCGCGTTACTCAGCAACTGACCTACGGTTACAACAGCGTCGATGAAATTAGCTCTATCGCTGATGGCGTAAATTCCAACCTAAATCAAACCATTGACTATGACACGTTGGGTCGATTTGGAGAACTTCAACGAGGAGGGCTGCAACACACATTGAAATACGACAGCAATGGGAACTGGATTTCTTATGATGACAGCCGCTCCGTTCGATCGTATGACATTGATGCCAATAACAATCGCCTGCTGGGATACTCTAGCACGAAGTCTGGTGACGAAAGCCGCCAGTATGGATATGACGCGATTGGTAATCGGGTGTCAGAGTTTGCTGCTGGCGATAGCCGCACTTACGGATATAGCCCGTTCAATCGGATGGCTAGCGCAGTTGTAAATGGTCAACGCACGGAATATGAAATAAATGCGTTGGGTCAGCGTATTGGTAAGCAGAATGCAAATGGCGCGAGCACTAGCGTGTTTACCTATGCGGGACAAAATCAACTGTTGTCCGAACAAGAGCCCAGTGGAGCAATTGCCGACTATATCTGGTTGGGTGATGAGTTGATCGGAATCGTTCGCCGAAATAGCGTTTATGCTATTCACAATGATCATTTGGGTAGGCCTGAAGTGCTAACCAACGATGCTGGTGACGTTGTTTGGAGAGCGTATAACTACGCCTACGGACGGACCGTGCAGAAAGATAGTATCGGCGGTTTCAATATTGGTTTTCCAGGTCAATATTTCGATAAGGAAACGGGGCTTTGGTATAACGGTTTTCGCGACTATGACCCAGGGGTTGGGCGTTATCTGCAAAGTGACCCAATCGGCCTTAAAGGTGGCTTGAATTCGTATGCCTATGTTGGTGGAAATCCCATCTCTGCAATTGATCCACTTGGTCTTAAAGCTTGCATTGATTTCCTGGGTCTAGTCCTTGGCGCCGCAGATGTCTACATGGGATATAATGAAATTGCTGCAGGTGCGCCTGCGCTAGTGATTGGTCTGGCGCTGGATGATAATAGCTTGGTTTTTGGCGGGGGTGCCGCTTCAATGTTGGGCATTGCTACTTTACACGATGGCGTTGTTGGTATTGGAACAGCGATAGATGGTAAAGAGCGTGATCCGCTTATGAAGGTGGTTGGCGGCGCTTTATTGGGAGGCACTGGTGCTACCGCTGGTGAAATGCTGTCTAAGGGTTTAACATTCAAGGGGGCACTTGGCGGCGTTGTTGGTGGGTGGAGAGGCGTTGCCACCGATAAAGATATAATGGATATTATCAAGGGTGCTAAAGATGCAGTCGGTCCAACTCCTTGTAATTGTGGCGGATAAAATTATGTCCTTGTTTTGGCTTAAATTCTGGGCTTTTATTTTTGGGCTTTCCTCGTTAAGATTTTTATTCTACTTCTTTAGCAAAGTTTATGTGGGGCAGAAAATTGAGGTGGCTGACTATCTGGTAATTCCTTTTGCAATCATTTGTGCTTGTTTTAGTTTTCAATTTCTAAGGCAATTGAAGAAAAAGCGTGAATTATTAGAAAAATAGTCGGCCGTTGAGGGCTTCGATATATCCAAGCCCTTCATCATGCCACTCGGCCCGTAATTTCTCCGATCACTTTGGAAATGACGCTAAAAAATTTCTTATTGTGGTGCGTGGGTGGGCTTCTTGAGCCTTGTGCGTAGATTTTTGTAATCGAATTTGGAGTAGGCATGAAAATCTGTATCGGTACAGTTCACGTTTATATTTCGCTATAAATTCTTTTTATACCTGAATTTGTTTTTGATGTGCGGATTATCGAATAGGTAAGAATTAACAGCAAGAGAGCACTTATGGTTTCTGCTTTGCAGAAACAGTGCGCCAACGACGTCCCCCCGCCCTGAGTAGCGGCCTAGTTTAGAGTCCGGGGCTGATGATATCGGTGTTTGCCAGATGTTGGGCATAAGCAGCCGGTGTCATGCCGCCGATTGCTTTCTTGGGGCGGTCCTCGTTGTATTCGCGTCGCCAGCGTTCGATCTCGGTGCGCGCGTGCAGCAGTGTCGGGAACCAGTGCTCGTTGAGGCATTCGTCGCGTAGTCGGCCGTTGAAGGATTCGACGTAGGCGTTCTGGTTCGGTTTGCCGGGTTGGATCAGCCGCAACTGCACGCCACGGGCATGCGCCCAGGCGACCATCGCCTTGCCGCA
>NZ_JACHOF010000037.1:0-7247 GCF_014199765.1 Xanthomonas sp. 3058
CAGGCCGAATTCCTGGATTTCCCGGTTGAAGTAGTCGTTGACCAGCTTGAAGAAAACGAAGTCGCCGAGGTTGGCGTCCGCCAGCGGCTGCAACCAGTTCATCCCGCCCTGAAAAAAAACGTCCATTGCTGTCTGCCTATGTACCGTAATGAGGCTTTGGTTGCCTGCTAATTCATTTACCTGGACAGCGCAATCTTTAAAGCACCTGCCTGGATAACCTGCCCGAGGATGTCGCCCTTGGCACCTTCCAGCGCGCGCTTGGCCAGCAGGGTCTGGTCGTCCTTGAGCCCCGCAATATAGACGTCGTAGGCTTTCATCTTGGCTTCCCAATGACTCATTTCCAGCGCATTACGTGCCGTGAAACGCTTTACTTCGTTATCGTTGGCTGCCAATGCGCCTTGTTTAGTACCCACCCTACCGCGCTGGCGCTCAATGGCCTCAAATTCGGTGTTACGTTGCACCAAGCGCTTGAGCATGGTGACCGATTCGTTGTATTGGGAATTTTGCGCCATGACAATGCGGGCGCAGACTTTAAGCTGCTCCTCCGCCATATTCCCGTTCATCGTGGGTGCGATGGACTTGATCTGGTCGAGAATGCCTGCGATGCCGCTTGCTTGTGCTCCTGGGCAGGTGAACTCAAGGCCATAGCCTGGTTCCCGCAAGACGAACTTATCGTCCAGGGGGGGGCGCAGAAAGTTCAAGCTCGTCAGACTGATGAGTTGCTGTTTGTAATGATCCAACTCCTGCTGATATTGCCTGGCCGTCTCGGCCCAGCGCTTGGCCTGTTCCGCATACTCCGCGATATCCTTTGTCTCTCCCGTCGGGTTAACGATGACCACTTGCGCGTTGGCGGAGCCTGCGCACAGTCCAATGGTTAGCAGCAGGCCGGTGGCAAGGCGGGAAATCGGATGGCGGAGGCGGCGGGAGCGTGCAGTCATGGCGAGTCTCGTCGATCTTTTCGGTACAGGTGGGTGGCGGGAACAGCGATAACAGAAAGAGCAATGGATGGCAGATGCGCGTTCAGCTGGACGGTGAGGCTTTATAAATCATGCGCTCGTCGCGAGTGAGTGAGGCCGTTTTGTCCGGACACAGCCTCCCCGGCGGCACTGGCTGACCACCGGGGAAGCGCTCGAGATGATTTGCCTGCTGTGCCATGATCCTTATGCGCGATGAGGCAGGTTTGGTGCGAACTGTCGCACACGCTTAACCAAATTTCTACCAAGCCGGCAAAGGGTGCCAGGCCCGGGCGCGCTGCTCAGGCGCGGCCTGGCTTGTTTTGCCACTTTTTGTAAGGAAATCCCTACAGTCGATCGCGGCATTTGCCTGCGTGGCAGCTTCCTTGCCAGGCCCGGTTACGGTCAATAGACAGCGGGCGCTGGACGGCGCCAGCCGGAACCAGAAGGTATTCCGGCAGACGCATCCCCGGGCTTGGGTAGGCGGAATCGGTTATATCCCGACGCAGCTGAAGTGCTAGCGCTGTCACCGTTGCCCAGGCTGGCGGCCATCCTCCCCTTGCTCACCCCTCCCACACCGGCAATTTCTTCGCCACCGCCACATTCTTCAGCGTCACATACTTGGGCAACCCATCGCTGCCATACGCCAGCGGGGCTTCGCCCTTGATCAGCGGGGCGAAATAGCGCCGGGCGCGTTCGGTGATGCCGAAGCCGTCCTTGCGCAGGAAGCTGGGCGGCATCTTCTTTTCGTGGTTGGCGACCTTGTGCAGCGGGGCGGGCACGATCTTCCAGCGATAGGGGGCGTCGCTGACGCGTTCGATCACCGGGATCACCGCGTTCATGCCCTTGAGTGCGTATTGCACCGCGGCCTTGCCGACGGCCTGGGCCTGTTCCCAGTCGGTCTTGGAGGCGAGGTGGCGTGCGGAACGCTGCAGGTAATCGGGCAGCGTCCAGTGCACCTTGTAGCCGAGCTCCTGCTTGACCTGCGCAGCGAGGAACGAGGCCACCCCGCCGAGTTGCGCGTGGCCGAACGAGTCGGTCGCGCCGCCGGCATCGGCGACAAAGCTGCCGTGTGCGTCCTGGATGCCTTCGCTGGCAACCACCACGCACCAACCGACCTTCTCGACGACCTGTTTCACCTTGGCCAGGAAGGCGGGCTGGTCGTAGGCGCGCTCGGGCAGCAGGATGATCTGCGGTGCATCGTCCGGCCCCTGACCTGCGAGCCCCGCTGCCGCCGCCAGCCAGCCGGCGTGGCGGCCCATTGCCTCGTAGATGAAGACCTTGGTCGAAGTGTCGGCCATTGCGGCGACATCCAGCGCGGCCTCGCGGACCGACACGGCGGTGTACTTGGCGGCCGAGCCGAAGCCGGGGCAGGTGTCGGTCACCGCCAGGTCGTTGTCGATGGTCTTGGGCACGCCGATGCAGTGCAGCGGGTAGCCATAGGCCTTGGCCAATTGCGAGACCTTCCAGGCGGTATCGGCCGAATCGTTGCCGCCGTTGTAGAGGAACCAGCGCACGTCATGCGCGCGCAATACATCGAGCAGGCGTTCGTACTTGGCGCTGTCTTCTTCCAGCGACTTGAGCTTGTAGCGACACGAGCCGAACGCGCCGCCGGGGGTCTGCGCCAGCGCGGCGATTGCGGCAGCCGATTCCTTCGAGGTGTCGATCAATTCCTCGCGCAATGCGCCCAGGATGCCGTTACGTGCGGCCAGCACCTTGATCTTGCGCGCGCGCGCTTCGGTGATGACGCCGGCGGCGGTGGCGTTGATGACGGCAGTGACGCCGCCGGATTGGGCATACAACAAGTTGCCAGTGGACATAGGGGGACGGGCTCCTCACATGGAAACATGGCGCAGGGGGACAGTGCCGGGACATTCCCCGGATGCGGTAAGCTGCACGACCATACGGTCAGCGCTGGCGAAGGCCTGAGTCTAACGCCGCCAACCGCAACGCGTTTTTATTCGAAAGTGGAGTCCACTGATGCGATTGGTTCTGTTGGGACCGCCCGGTTCGGGCAAGGGCACCCAGGCGACACGTCTCAAAGACACGTTTGAGATCCCGCACATTTCCACCGGCGACCTGCTGCGTGCCGAAGTGGCTGCCGGTTCGCCGCTGGGTTTGAAGGCCAAGGAAGTGATGGCGCGCGGCGACCTGGTGTCCGACGACATCCTGCTCGGCATGCTGGAGTCGCGGCTCGGTCAGCCCGATGTGGCCAAGGGCTTCATCCTCGATGGCTATCCGCGCAATGTGGCCCAGGCCAATGCGCTGGACGAACTGCTCGGCAAGATCGGCCAGCCGTTGGACGCGGTGGTGCAACTGGATGTCGCCAGCGAGTTGCTGGTTGAGCGTATCGCCGGTCGTGCCAAGGCCGAAGGCCGTGAGGACGACAACCCCGAATCGGTGCGCAAGCGCTTGCAGGTCTATACCGACTCCACTGCGCCGGTGATCGGCTTCTACGAGCAGCGCGGCAAGTTGGCGCGCGTGGACGGCGTGGGGACGCTGGACGAAGTGCTGGACCGTATCAGCAAGGCGCTCGGTCGCTGACGGCGGGCGGGCGGGCCGGGCGCAGGCCCGGTCCATGTTGGCCGCGTCGCTGGCGGGCAAGGTGCATGCAAAGCATTGAATGCACAAAGAAAAACCCCGGTCGCACAAGGCGACCGGGGCAGAAATAACGCCAGTAATGAGCTTGCTCAGAGCCCCGCAGCATGAGCTCCCTGGGGATTTTGGCCACTTGGGGAGTAGGACCAAAAAAGGTACTGCGACTGGCGTTCAGTAGGATGAGCGATGTGACGTAGTTCGCATATCGGGAGATTCCCGACAGTGCAGTAGGTGTTTTCTGACACTGCGACCGGCGGCGGATTGAATGTCCCGCAACTCCGGCGATCGGCGACAATATGCGGCATGACCAAACTCCACATCCTCGGCATCGCCGGGACTTTCATGGGCGGTGTGGCCGCCCTTGCGCGCGAGCTGGGCTGGCAGGTGGAAGGCAGCGACCAGGCCATCTATCCGCCGATGTCCACCCAGCTGGAAACCCTCGGCATCGCGCTTGCCCAAGGTTACGCGCCCTCCAATATTTCTTCCGACGCCACCGAGGTCGTCATCGGGAATGCCTTGTCGCGTGGCAATCCGGCGGTGGAAGCCGTGCTCGACGCCGGTCGTCGCTACACCTCCGGGGCACAGTGGCTGGCCGAGCAGGTGCTGCCGGGCCGCGACACGCTGGCGGTCGCCGGGACGCACGGCAAGACCACCACCACCACCATCCTGAGCTACCTGCTGGAGGCCGCCGGCCGTGCGCCGGGCTTTTTGATCGGCGGCGTGGCCGAGGACTTCGGCGTCTCGGCGCGACTGGGGCAGGGGCGTGCGTTCGTGGTGGAGGCCGACGAATACGACACCGCGTTTTTCGACAAGCGCAGCAAGTTCGTGCACTACCGGCCGCTGGTGGCGATCCTCAACAACCTGGAATACGACCACGCCGATATCTTTCCGGACGTGGCCGCGATCCAGCGCCAGTTCCATCATCTGGTGCGCACGGTGCCCGCGCGCGGGCGGCTGATCGTCAACGGTGAGGATGCGCGCCTGGCCGAGGTGCTGGCGATGGGCTGCTGGACGCCGGTGGAACGCTTCGGTTTCGATGCGTCGCTGGAGTGGAGCGCACGCCTGATCGCCGCCGATGGCAGCGTGTTTGCGGTGCTGCATCGTGGTGTGGACATCGGCCAGGTGCAGTGGCCGTTGGTTGGCCGGCATAACGTGCTGAACGGTCTGGCGGCACTGGCTGCCGTGCATGCGGTGGGCGTGGACCCGGCAACGGTGATGCCGGCGTTGGCGCGCTTCCAGAGCGTCAAGCGGCGATTGGAAGTGCTGGGACAGGTGCGCGCAATCACCGTCTACGACGACTTCGCGCATCACCCCACCGCGATTGCGACCACGTTGCAGGGCTTGCGTGCGAAGGTGGGTCGCGCACGCGTGCTGGTGGCGATGGAGCCGCGCAGCAATTCGATGCGGCTGGGCGCGCATGCGCAGGCGCTGGCGCCGTCGTTACAGGATGCCGATGCGGTGGTGTTTCTGCATCGGCCGGAGCTGGCATGGGATGCTGCACCGATCATCGCGCAGGTGCGCGGCCAGGCTTACGTTGCGCATGATGTGGAGGGATTGCTGCAGACACTGGGCGAGATTGCGCAACCGGGCGACCATGTGGTGTTCATGTCCAATGGCGGATTCGACGGCGCACCGCGTCGCTTCCTGGCGCAGCTGTCCTGATGGCACCGGCCACCGCCACCGCCGACACCGGCGACTTGCCGTTGTTCCCGCTGCACAGCGTATTGCTGCCCGGCGCGGTGATCGGGCTGCGGGTGTTCGAGCGACGCTATCTGGATCTGGTGCGCGACAGTGGACGTAGCGGCACCAGTTTCGGTGTGTGCCTGATCCTGGATGGCGCCGAGGTGGGTGCGCCGGCAACGCCGGCTGCGTTCGGGACCGAGGTGCGCATCGAGGACTTCGATGTCGGCGCCGATGGCGTACTGGTGTTGCGCTTGCGCGGGGTCCGTCGCTTCCGTGTGCAGCGGTCGCGTATTCGTGACAACGGGCTGGTGGTGGGCGAGGTGACATGGTGCGAGCCCGAGAGCGATGACGAATTGCGGCCCGAGCATGGATTGCTTGCCACCGTGCTCGAACGCATGCTCGAACAGATCGGCGGCGAATTCGCCTCGGCCGGGCCGGGGTTACTGGATCAAGCCGCATGGGTCGGCTGGCGGCTGGCCGAATTGTTGCCGCTCACCGAGCAACAGCGCTTGTCGTTGTTGCAGCAGGACGATCCGCATCGGCGCCTGGATCAATTGCTGGCGTGGATGCCTTGATGAGCTGATGGGTGCAGGTGGCCCATCACCGCGCTTGCACC
The DNA here is from genome assembly GCF_014199765.1 of Xanthomonas sp. 3058. Taxonomy (NCBI): domain Bacteria; kingdom Pseudomonadati; phylum Pseudomonadota; class Gammaproteobacteria; order Lysobacterales; family Lysobacteraceae; genus Xanthomonas; species Xanthomonas sp. 3058. The sequence continues at coordinate 5,851 of NZ_JACHOF010000037.1, forward strand.
GCTGCAACGGCACACTGCTCACGCTCGAGAGTGCGCTGCCGATGGCAGCCACGCACTGGATGCGCGCATTGGCGGCACTCGTCATCGATCCATGGAGTGTGCCCTTGATCATCGACGTCAAACCGCGTGTGGCGGATGTAATCAGTCAGGTCTGGCGGACCCTGGCGGTATTGTTCGTATGGGACGTGTTGATCACGATCATCTACTACGGGCTGCCGTTCCGCGCGCCGGCGTTGCCGCTGACCATCTTCGGTTCGGCACTGGCGTTATTCCTGGGCTTTCGCGCCAATTCCACCTACCAACGCTGGTGGGAAGGGCGTGTCCTGTGGGGCCAGATGATCAATGCCTCGCGCAATCTGGTGCGCCTGAGCACCAGCATCCTGTCGGCTCCTGAAGCAGAGGTCCTGGGGCGCACCATCGCACGGCGCCAGATTGCCTACGTCAATGCGCTGCGCTGCCAGTTGCGTCGCTTGCCGATCGCCATGGCCTTGGAGCCACGGCTGGATGCCGATGAAATCGCAGCGGTGATCACGCGTACCAATGTCGCCAATGGCTTGCTCGACACCACCGGGCGCAATGTCGAACAGGCGCGCCGCGATGGCTGGATCGACAGCATCCAGCAGGCCAGTGTCGAGCGCATTCTGGTGGACATCGCCAACGCACAGGGCGGCATGGAGCGGCTGAAGAACACGCCGCTGCCCTATCAGTACCGCTTCTATCCGAACCTGTTTACGCGGCTGTTCTGTGTATTGCTGCCCATCGGCCTGGTGGAGACGTTGCAGTACGCCACACCGGTAGGCTCCACCGTGGCCGGCTTGATGTTTCTGGCGGTGTACAAGATCGGCGACGATCTGGTCGATCCGTTCGCCAATACCATCCACGATCTGCCGCTGGACAGCATGTGCCGCACGGTGGAAATCGATGCGCTGCAAGCCATCGGCGAACAGGCACCGGAACCGATGAAGCCGGAGGATGGCGTGTTGTGGTGAGTGCGGCAACGCGCGCGCGGCCTGCCGCGATGCGTGTGGGTGCGTCGCGCGGTCGACTCGCGTGGTGCTGCAGAGCGGGCCAGTGCCGCAAGCGGTGCCGGACTGATGCCGCGTGATTGCTGTGCCACTCTGTCGGTAGCCGCAGGCGCAAGCGCGTTAGCCGCTACCCGCGCGGCGCGCGACTGCGCCGACGCTGCCGCAATAGCCTGCCACCGTCGGGCCATCGCCCGTTCGATCGCCCTTGCTGCAGCGACTGACTAAGAGCAGCTAACAAAACCTGGCGAGCGAGCGCCTGTCAGTGAGTGCAGTGGTCTTGTCGGCCGTATCTTGGTGGATGCAGTCAGAAGTCCAGATCAAACACTGAGTGGGTCGAATGCGCGGTGCCCTCACCGCTCGCGGGACACGCCG
>NZ_JACHOF010000038.1:0-7206 GCF_014199765.1 Xanthomonas sp. 3058
GAGCTCATCAGCCAATGGCTAGCGCGACTACGCACACTGCCCGAACACATTCACAACCAGATGGTCCTGAACTGAAAAACGTGGGGATACCTCAGAATCTGACCCCGTTCTTCGGGAGTATGAGGTGCCGACTCACACGGTCGAAAAAGAAACTGACGCGTCACCCGCTACGCATCTCTCCAAGCGAACAGGCCTCTCCCGCCTGGAGCTCTTCCCCTATCGTTACTTCAAGGATGCAAAGGTCTTTGATCGAGTCGTTCCGGGAGAGATGAAGCCGGAGCGTCGAAGTAAAGTTGGATACCCGGTCTCTATCCAAACGATGGCCGGTGATGGCCGCAGTGTGGACTTCGGCATGGAGTACGAAGTAGATACCTACGTGTTCAGACGGAGCCAGGGCTGTTGGTACCTGTCTCGTGCGATCAACCTTAGGGACTAACAAGGAGTAGGCACATGGCCTCACAGGATGCGACACAGCAGGTCCCTTATCGCGTCATTCAACTTGAGTGGAGATGCGGAGAAGGGCTATCACAACGAGGTTATGGAGAACTTCGATGTCCTGGTCAGGCACCATCCCAACTGCAACAGCAGTGCTCATCTGGCCAATGGCAGCGTCGTTCGCGGGCAAGCGCCGAAGTCCCCGCTTGTGTGAAGCCAATTCAGAACCAGCCGCCTATTACAGTGTATAAACGGGCTAATTCTGGATGTCGTCGGTGCTATCGACGACATGCTTTACCAACACGAGGAAGAGATGCGAAATTTACTGAAGCCATGGATGGTCATACTCCCAATGTTGATTGGTGGATGCGGGGGAAAGGTACCTCCGGCTTATGGCGACGGCTTTCCGGTCGTCAAGCCGATTGATCTAGTCCACTCCGGCGCGACGGTCGAAGCGCGCTTCGAACTGCCTCTGCAGGAGACAGGCGATCCGGGACCCAGCACGTTTCTGATCGGATTCCGTTCTGGTGGGCCACGTAAACGCCCCGATCTGAAGCCAGGGGATGCGGACTTCCTTGAGGAAGCGAAGCTTCCCTTGAGGGTCCAGCTTTGGAAGCAGAATGGTGGCAAAGAGACGCCCGTGGTGCTTCACGAGCTGAATCGTGATTTGCCGGCAGTGTGGCAAGGCACGCGCTACCAAAAGGCAAAGAGTGACGTCTTCCCCTACAGAAGCGCTGTTGGCGCGGATTCCAACAGTCTGTTGAAGGCCGGCAAATACGACATGTCGATGGCCTATATGGAATATGAGGTTGCCAGTGCCGAGTCCAAGGACCTGACTCCCGGGAAATACCGGTTGAAGGTTACCAATCTTCAGGACAACCCGCAGATCGCTCACCTCAGCTTTGAGCTTCTTGTCGCCAACTACAACGTGAAATAAAACATGGACAGTCAATCCCATAGCAGTGCTCAGGCCCAACCTGGCAGGAAAGAGCCCGGCCCCTACACCGTTACCGTCTATCTCGCTGCACCCGGTACGCCCGTGCGCGATGAAAAGGGCCATGGCCACTCTTCCTCCGCAGGCCATGCGTACTTCATGATCTCTGACGGCGAGCACAAGAACGGATACGGATTCTCGCCGATCAAAACGGGCGTTATAGGCGCCGGGCACGTCGTCAGAGATGAGTACAAGACTTACCAGAATCCGAGCTATTCGTACACGCTCGAGATTACTAAGGAACAGCACGAGAAGCTGAAGGAGTACGGTGAGGCTGGTGTGCGTGGCGACGATAGTCGATTCGGCCTCTATTACAACGGGTTCTCCAACAGTTGCATCGACTACGTCTGGGGCGGACTTCGGGATGCGGGTCTGCGGCCGAAGCTCGAAAAGCCAGATCCCAGCTTTGACGGTACGATCAAAGTTCTTCCTAATATCGATGCGCTTAAGAGCATTCCCAAACCATTTCCCGACAGCAAGCTCAACTCGTCACACGAAAACCCGCTTCCGAAGAACCAAGGCCCACTGCAGAAGTTGCTGACTGAGGTCGAGGGCGAGCCAGGACGTGGTCAGGCTTCTGCGCTGTCGCGCGAATCGCAGCAATTGTTTGATCGCATGCGATCGGATCTTCCTGCCAATGTCACCGACGGTCAGGTGATGTCAGCGATGGTCGCCGCACGAGAAAGCGGCATTCACCAACTGCAGCAGGTGCGTGACGTGGTTCTGCATGAAGAGAAAATCTTCGTAATGGGAACGACCCCCGGCTTCCGGGCGATGATAGATCTCAACGAGCCACAGCAAAGCATCGAAGAAGGGCTGGCCCGCAGCCAGCAGATCGACGCGCGGGTGGCAGAACAAACCCGGCAGGAAACGCAGCAGCGCGAAGCAGCCACGCAGACTGCCGGCGGCCCACAGATGGGCTAGTGGTCTGGGATGTAGCCGGAAAACCGGGCTCAGACGGTAATCCCCCCGCAGATCAGCAGGGGCAAGAAGTGGAATTTTCTCGTAACCTTTCTCGAGGAGATTTCCATGAAGACATCACGCTTCACCGACAGCCAGATCATCGCGGTGCTCAAGCAGGCCGAGGCCGGCACGCCAGTGCCAGAGCTTTGCCGTGAGCACGGCATCAGTTCGGCGACTTTCTACAAGTGGCGCAGCAAGTTTGGCGGCATGGACGCCTCGATGGTGTCCCAGCTCAAGGAGCTGCAGGACGAGAACCGGCGCCTGAAGAAGATGTACGCCGAGGCCCAGCTCAGCGCCGATCTGCTGAAGGAGGCAATGGCAAAAAAATGGTGAGGCCATCTCAACGCCGGGAGATGGCCCGATGGGCGGTGAACAACAAGGCGATGAGTATCCGGTCAGCCTGCATGGCGTTTACGGTCAGTCAGACCTGCTACCGCTACCAGGCCAAGGCATCGGATGAGAACGCGCTGATCGCCGACTGGTTGATCCGATTGACCACCGCTTACCGCGACTGGGGCTTCGGCTTGTGCTTCCTGCACCTGCGCAACGTCAAGGGCTTTGGCTGGAACCACAAGCGCGTGTATCGCATCTACCGGGAGCTGGAGTTGAACCTGCGGATCAAGCCAAGGAAGCGGCTTGTGCGAGAACGCCCAGAGCCGCTGGCTGTGCCCGAGTCGATCAACCAGGTCTGGTCGATGGACTTCATGCACGACCAGCTCAGTGATGGGCGCAGCTTCCGATTGTTCAACGTGATTGACGACTTCAACCGCCAAGGGCTGGGGATCGAGGTCGACCTGTCCTTGCCCTCGGCTCGTGTGATTCGGGCACTGGAACAGATCATCCAGTGGCGCGGCAAGCCGCGCGTGATTCGCTGCGACAATGGGCCTGAATACATCAGTGGTGCGCTACTGGGCTGGGCTGAACAACGCGGCATCCGGATCGAGCACATCCAGCCTGGCAAGCCGCAGCAGAACGCCTACGTTGAACGCTACAACCGGACGGTACGCTATGGATGGTTGGCCCGAACCATGTTCGACTCAATCGAGCAGGTGCAAGACAAAGCCACACGATGGCTATGGACCTACAACCACGAGCGTCCGAACATGGCGCTCGGCGGCATCACCCCCATGCAAAAGTTGGCACTTGCTGCATAGCTCCACTTTTGGCGACTGCTACAAATGGGGGGATTACCGATGTAGCCGGAAAACCGGGCTCAGACCAGCTCCTGCCCCCTTTCAATCTTCCCTAGCTACGCTCACCACCAGCTTGGTGCGTCTGCTCCACCCGCTGCTCAAGCATCTCGCGTACGGCATAGGCTGCATCGAAGACGGCTTGTCCCAACGTTGGCAGGGTCTGCGCCTCCAGGCATTCCGGTTTGCTCATGGCGATGACGTCGCCATGAGCGATGAGGATGCGTAGCAGGCGGTCGAGCTGGTCGCGTTGGTCCAGCGTGAGATGCAAGACGACGGCGGGGTGCTCCATCTGTGTCCCTCCTCTGCGCGGTGAGCGGGGAGCGCGCACGGTGTGGCGATTGGCGCGTTGCGCTCGGCGCGGGGCGTGCGGGTGCGTGCTGCGCGTGCGTAGCGCACCTGGTTAGTCCGTAGGTGCGACGCTGACGACCAGCTCGCCATCGCGCAGGCGGATGTTGAGTTTGCTGCCGATGGTGAAGCCGAGTTGTTCCAGCCAGCGGCCGCGTAGGCGCAGCGTGGGGACGCGTTGGTGGCTGTCGGGGTAGTAGCCGTAGCCGACAGTGCAGTGTTGCGGGGCACGCGGGTGGCCTTGGCGGCGCGGCTTATTGGGATCGGGGCGGGGCTCGGGGATGGGGGTGCGCTCGAGGTAGGGCCGCGGCTTGATCGAGGGGTCGAGCGAGCGCCAGACGATCTCGGTGGGCGGCGGCACCGTGGCAGTTGGAAAAGGGTCAGGTTGAATTTCTAATTCAACCTGACGCCGTTCTTGAATCGGGGGAAAAAGCAATAGCTTCCCATCCGTCATTGGATAGCTTAAGTGTGGTACGACGTGATCCTCTTTGACTTCCTGCCTACGTCAATCGCTACGAGCAGCAGGCACCGCCGCCAGGTGGTAGCAGTCGAGAAAATTAGAGCTGGCTTATTCTTGGGCGCCTATACCCACTCCTGCCACAGTTGCCCTACTGTGCTGACTTCGCGGATCCCGTTCGACAACTCATCCAAAAGCGCTTGAGGCACGTCGCCATCCGAAGCCGGTAGAACATACACCCAGTAAAAGGTGTCGTCGTACGCTGCGAGCCCGAACTGCTGCATTGCCTCGAACACAAGTGCGCGAAATTGATCATTGATGAAAGGGCGATTGAACGCAATGCAAAGAGCACCCCTAGCTTCGTCGCCGACAACATTTGCTATTTCTGCAATCTCATCTGGGGGAAAGGTTACATGACCTCTGTAATCTCCATTGCCAGGCATTCCATATCCAGATAGAAATTCGATAACTTCATCGAATGGTATAGCTAGTTCGCGACCCTGATGAAACTTATGGAGAAATACGTTGGAACTCATAATCCTTCCAAATTATTAATTGATACAACTTCCCAATCTTATCGTCAGCTTTATATTTGGGCGCGGCGCTTTCAGCATGCCGCTGTACTTCGACGGCGTCAATGATTGATTTCACGGCATAAGCATTGCTACAACGATCAACGCCAACATCAGCATGTCATTTTTTCAGCCATAGCTACACACTCAGTGCGCTTTCTTCCGACGGTAGATCAGTCTGCGGATGCCACGGTGACGAACAGCTCACCGTTGCGCGTGCGAATGTCGAGTTTGCTGCCGATGGTGAAGCCGAGTTGTTCCAGCCAGCGGCCGCGTAGGCGCATTGTGTGTGAAAAAGGGTCAGGTTGAATTTTTCATTTAAGCTGACCCCGGTCTTGGTTACAAGAGATAAATCAGTTCGTTGTACGGGTTTGGGAGTGTCGGTCATGAGCCCTAACGCCTGAATTAAGCCGAGCCGCGAAGCGGGTTCGGTTTGAATGACTTGTTAGGGCTCACTAGCCGGCGGGCTAGTAAGCCGAAGATTAAGGCGCATGCCAAAGCCACGGGAAGAGATTGGAGAAAGTCCCGGTAGAGCATCCAGGCGGGAAAGTCACCATAGTAGCGCCATGGCTTGGACATGCGAATAAGGCAGATTGCCAATAGCCAGCCAGCAGAAATAGCAGCGGATGTAGCTGGAGTTGGAGCCCTACGAATGCTCAGCATACCTAACGTAAGCAATGGCAGAAAAGCTGTGAACAGTGCACCCAGAAAGCCAATCCAAAGAAAGCTGTCTGGGGTCGTAATGTTCCAGCGGGATGGCAAATAGGCAAAGTACGTGACGAGCGATAGGGCCATGGCCGCGATCCAGGCGCCTCCCATGCAAAGTCCGACTCGCAATATACGTTCCATGTGGGCCCTAACGTTTGAGATAACCGGCATGACTCGGCTAGCCGGGACATGTCCTGTTGATTGAAGGGTTGGACGTCTCAGTGCTCATAGAACCACTCTAGGAATTCTCCTGCGACGGACTCCGACATCTCCTGCACCGCCTCGGCCACCTCCGCCGCCCCCTTTGCGGCCGCTATCGCAGATAGTGCGCACTGGAGAAACTCTTCACTCCATTCGCGCGATGATGCCGCCGCTACAAGCGCTGGTAGCCTTGACAGCGCTTCGAAGTACGACGCGGTCAGATCTTTGGGCACTGCCACCCCGGTCTTCTTGCGACAGATCTCGACCCATGCGGGGAATTGGAAGAAGACCGCCTCAACTGTGTGCGGCGCTGTGGCGAGCACATTGATCACATGCGGCACTGCTGCGAAAGAGGCGCTGTACACGTCTCCTTGGTGGGCAAGGGCGCTCCACAGTGAGAACCATGGTTCACTCTTGCCTCCAGATGTGGATAGCGCTTTCAGTTGAGCGAGCATGGCCGGGATGTCAGAAGCCGCTCCATATGCGTGCTGAAGTTCAGACCAGCGTGGACTCTCTAGGCTAAGCACGGATGTTCCTCAAGATGTGGAAAAGGGTCAGGTAGAATTTTCAATTTAACCTGACCCCGTTCTTAGTTAGAGCAAGCAGCAATGAAGAGTGTAGCGATCGCTACAAGCTTGCGCATAGTTTCCTCTGGCCTAACGCTGGAGTTAAGCGGCGGCGTAGCCGTCCGCCTTGAACGATTTGTTAACCTGCTTGAATATAGCCAGCGGAGAGAGCAGACCACCGAAGCCAAGATGGGAATGGCTTGCCAGCAAGGAATGCTCGGAGAACCTCGTTAACCTGTGAGGCAAGAAACCACTCATTTTTGGCAAGCTCTACGCTGCCGGCGCTGAAGGAAAGGACGGTGCCATCGGGGAAGGGAACAACAGTAGCTGCCTGAGCCCCACGATGATGACTCCCGGTGACATCGCGCCACTCGATGAAGAACAAACTAGGGCCGCCAGCAGCTTGGACGTAGGCGCCATCCGTGGAAGTAAGCGCGGCAAACGAAGACTTTGTAAGCGAAATCGCACGCGCCATCTGAGCCTCGCTGGGGGACTCAATGGGCTTGCAGTTCTCTCGGGTGAAGATCATGGCTGTCTTGCCGGCTAACTACTATTGGATCGCCTAAGCGCGGCATAAACTGATCTTCGCCGACGCCCTGAGAACAGTCAATCTTTGCAAGCACTGGAAGCTCATTGCTTTTCTCAGCTGCGTCCCCGCGGCGACCGCCAAGCGTTAGGGATGGTCTGATCAACGGCATCGGAGGATGAGCCTAACCACATCGGCCAGGCTGACGGCGCTCAGATCCTCGATTTTTTTGCCGTTTCCGGCGCG
>NZ_JACHOF010000039.1:2245-5553 GCF_014199765.1 Xanthomonas sp. 3058
ATATAGCTCCGAGGCAACTTGGGGTTATATGGTCAAGCGAATAAGCGCACACGGTGGATGCCTAGGCGGTCAGAGGCGATGAAGGACGTGGTAGCCTGCGAAAAGTGTCGGGGAGCTGGCAACAAGCTTTGATCCGGCAATATCCGAATGGGGAAACCCACTGCTTCGGCAGTATCCTGCAGTGAATTCATAGCTGCTGGAAGCGAACCCGGTGAACTGAAATATCTAAGTAACCGGAGGAAAAGAAATCAACCGAGATTCCCTAAGTAGTGACGAGCGAACGGGGAACAGCCCTTAAGCTGGAATGGCTTTAGAAAAACAATCTGGAAAGATTGGCCATAGAAGGTGATAGCCCTGTATTTAAAAGGGCCACTCCAGTGAAGACGAGTAGGGCGGGGCACGTGAAACCCTGTCTGAATATGGGGGGACCATCCTCCAAGGCTAAATACTCCTGACCGACCGATAGTGAACCAGTACCGTGAGGGAAAGGCGAAAAGAACCCCGGAGAGGGGAGTGAAATAGATCCTGAAACCGTGTGCGTACAAGCAGTAGGAGCTCGCAAGAGTGACTGCGTACCTTTTGTATAATGGGTCAGCGACTTACTGTTCGTGGCAAGCTTAACCGTATAGGGGAGGCGAAGGGAAACCGAGTCTGATAAGGGCGCATAGTCGCGGGCAGTAGACCCGAAACCGGGTGATCTAGTCATGGCCAGGGTGAAGGTGCCGTAACAGGTACTGGAGGCCCGAACCCACGTCTGTTGCAAAAGACGGGGATGAGCTGTGATTAGGAGTGAAAAGCTAATCGAACCCGGAGATAGCTGGTTCTCCTCGAAAGCTATTTAGGTAGCGCCTCGGACGAATACTACTGGGGGTAGAGCACTGTTATGGCTAGGGGGTCATCGCGACTTACCAAACCATTGCAAACTCCGAATACCAGTACGTACTATCCGGGAGACACACGGCGGGTGCTAACGTCCGTCGTGAAAAGGGAAACAACCCAGACCCACAGCTAAGGTCCCAAATTCACTGCTAAGTGGAAAACGATGTGGAAAGGCATAGACAGCCAGGAGGTTGGCTTAGAAGCAGCCACCCTTTAAAGAAAGCGTAATAGCTCACTGGTCGAGTCGGTCTGCGCGGAAGATTTAACGGGGCTAAGCAGTGAACCGAAGCTTGGGGTGCATAAAACTTGTTTTATGCGCGGTAGAGGAGCGTTCCGTAAGCCTGCGAAGGTGGATTGAGAAGTCTGCTGGAGGTATCGGAAGTGCGAATGCTGACATGAGTAACGATAATGCGGGTGAAAAGCCCGCACGCCGAAAGCCCAAGGTTTCCTTGCGCAACGTTAATCGACGCAGGGTTAGTCGGTCCCTAAGGCGAGGGCGAAAGCCGTAGTCGATGGGAAGCAGGTTAATATTCCTGCACCTCGCGTGAGTGCGATGGAGGGACGGAGAAGGTTAGGTGTACCGGGCGTTGGTTGTCCCGGGGAAAGGCGGTAGGTTTGGATCTTTGGCAAATCCGGGATCCTTTAAGACCGAGCACCGAGACGAGCCTTTATGGCGAAGTCACTGATACCACGCTTCCAGGAAAAGCTCCTAAGCTTCAGCTCACGAAGACCGTACCGTAAACCGACACAGGTGGGTAGGATGAGAATTCTCAGGCGCTTGAGAGAACTCGGGTGAAGGAACTAGGCAACATGGCACCGTAACTTCGGGAGAAGGTGCACCCTTTTTGGTGGCTCGTGCGAGCTATAGCTGAAGAGGGTCGCAGAAACCAGGCCGCTGCGACTGTTTATCAAAAACACAGCACTCTGCAAACACGAAAGTGGACGTATAGGGTGTGACGCCTGCCCGGTGCTGGAAGGTTAATTGATGGGGTCAGCCGCAAGGCGAAGCTCTTGATCGAAGCCCCAGTAAACGGCGGCCGTAACTATAACGGTCCTAAGGTAGCGAAATTCCTTGTCGGGTAAGTTCCGACCTGCACGAATGGCGTAACGACAGCGGCGCTGTCTCCACCCGAGACTCAGTGAAATTGAAATCGCTGTGAAGATGCAGCGTTCCCGTGGCAAGACGGAAAGACCCCGTGAACCTTTACTATAGCTTTACACTGAACGTTGAGTTCGTCTGTGTAGGATAGGTGGGAGGCTATGAAACTGTGGCGCTAGCTGCAGTGGAGCCATCCTTGAAATACCACCCTGTCGTGCTTGACGTTCTAACCTAGATCCGTTATCCGGATCAGGGACCGTGTATGGTGGGTAGTTTGACTGGGGCGGTCTCCTCCTAAAGAGTAACGGAGGAGCACGAAGGTACGCTCAGCGCGGTCGGACATCGCGCACTGTGTGCAAAGGCATAAGCGTGCTTGACTGCAAGATCGACGGATCAAGCAGGTACGAAAGTAGGTCTTAGTGATCCGGTGGTTCTGTATGGAAGGGCCATCGCTCAACGGATAAAAGGTACTCCGGGGATAACAGGCTGATACCGCCCAAGAGTTCATATCGACGGCGGTGTTTGGCACCTCGATGTCGGCTCATCACATCCTGGGGCTGTAGTCGGTCCCAAGGGTATGGCTGTTCGCCATTTAAAGTGGTACGCGAGCTGGGTTCAGAACGTCGTGAGACAGTTCGGTCCCTATCTGCCATGGGCGTTGGAAGTTTGAGAGGGGCTGCTCCTAGTACGAGAGGACCGGAGTGGACGAACCTCTGGTGTTCCGGTTGTCACGCCAGTGGCATTGCCGGGTAGCTATGTTCGGAAGCGATAACCGCTGAAAGCATCTAAGCGGGAAGCGCGCCTCAAGATGAGACTTCCCGGGGCACAAGCCCCCTAAAGGAACCATATAGACTATGTGGTTGATAGGTCAGGTGTGTAAGTACAGCAATGTATTGAGCTAACTGATACTAATGATCCGTGCGGCTTGACCATATAACCTCAAGTTGCCTTGGTCCCAACGAACGTTGGTAGATCCGCAAACGCAAGCTACGTCACAAGTTAACTATGCGAGACGAGCGCCGTAGGTGCTTCCACACGCAAACGCTTGCACATCCTTGTGCACTCGTTTGAGGAAGCTCCAACTGGCGACGCTCCAACCGTCTCCCTGGTGAAATTAGCGCTGTGGAACCACCCGATCCCATCCCGAACTCGGAAGTGAAACGCAGCTGCGCCGATGGTAGTGTGGCTCAAGCCATGCGAGAGTAGGTCATCGCCAGGGGCTTTACCCGAAACCCTCAGTCCGAAAGGATTGGGGGTTTCTTCTTGGGCGACATTTGGAAATGCGTCCCTTAACGCCTGCCGCTGGCCGTTGCCGGCGTCCTTCGCCACC
>NZ_JACHOF010000040.1:0-4873 GCF_014199765.1 Xanthomonas sp. 3058
CCCTCAGCGTCACCGAACGTCAGTTGCATGGATCACTCCTCAACATCAGGCGGGTAGTGTCGCGTATCTGTGGTGCGTTGTTCAGAGGTTCCTTAAGCGGAAAACCGTGTCAGATTCACTTGAAAACTTAACCTGACCGCCCTACTTCGATTTATAGCGCAGAGGCATCTGCAGGTACGTGGGTCTACGGGGATGCAAGGACGGGTTTAACCATCACGCTTTTCGAGACTGATCAACGCGAATAAGTGTCGAGCGACATTCAACGCTACTGCGCTTGCAGCGGCAGCCGGCGCGTAATGTAATTCACCACGTTCTCCATTGCGTCGGGATCAGTGTTGCTCAATCCCACGACCACGTACTCCTTGGATGGCAGCACCACCAATGCGGTATTCGCACCCGGTGCACCTCCTTCGTGTCCGTACTGCCTTTCCTGGCCCTGACCACTGACCATGAAGCCATATCCATACCACTTCTTGTGGTTCTGCGGCGAGGTGGCCGCCCCCAGCAACGCCGGCGACAGCAGCCTGCCGGTGCGCAGTGCTTCGCCGAACTTGAGCATGTCGCCTATCGTGCTGTAACCGCCGCCGGCTGCTGTTCCGCGCCAAGGCAGCGATGCGCTTTCGACGCGCCACCTGCCGTCGTGTTTGGAATAGGCAACGGCCCGGCTTGCGAGTCGCGTTGATTCCGGCTCCGACCCTGTCGACGTCATGCCGGCAACGCGGTAGATGTGCTGGTCCACATAGTCGTAGTAGGACTGCCCGGTGACCGCTTCGATCACCGCTCCAAGCACCACGTAGCCGTAGTTGGAGTAGCCATCCTGACTGCCCGGTGCCTGTTCCGGTGGGATGGCGCCGAAACGCTTGACGTAATCGGCGTGGGTTTTCAGCGTCTGCGCATAACTGGCGAAATTGTCACCGAAGATATCGCCGAGACCACTGGTGTGAGTGAGCAACTGGCGCAGCGTAATGGAACGGGCGATGGTTTGATCGGGGTAATCGGGTAGATAATCGTCAATGGTGCCATCCAGGGACAGCTTTCCTGCGTCCACAAGCTGCAGTACTGCCACAGCGGTAAACATTTTGTTCAACGAAGCAAGTCTGAACTGCGTTTGCGGCGTGACTGCCAGCGAAGTGGATCGATCTGCCAGCCCACCTTGCCACTGCAAAATCACTTTGCCATCCTGGGCCACCAGCAGCGCACCGGACAAGGTATCTGCAGCGACCAAGGCATCCAGTCGCTGTGTGGTTTGCTGCGTCAACGCATTCATTGCCATGCGTTTGGGCCGGTATTCGACCGGCAATTCCGTGCCTTCGATCTGAAACAGACGCACATCCGGGCGATCAGTCTTCTCCAACTCGACGGTCACCAACAATGCGCGCTCGCTGGATTGCACCTGTACGAGGATCTCGGCCTTTTCGGCACTACTGGACTTGACGGCCAGTACCTTGAAGTTGCCCATGTCGTTATGCAAGCCGACATCGCGTTGCGCGGTGCGGTCGATCTTGTAAGTGGTGATGACGGCTTGCAGCTCCTCCTGACTCTCCCGGTTGAAAGCGAGGAGCCAGCGATTGAAGATCTGTTCGGGCATCCCCACCGACGATGGCTGCATGCACCAGCCAATAGGGCTCCACAAAAGCAGTGCGGCAGCAAATAGCCTGAGACGCGTCATCCGATCGGCCTTTCGGTAATGGAGCATCAACGCCGACGTCTGTCGGCATGCCGATCATCACACAGGATCTCGCATTGTGCAGACGCCTTACTACCGATCGCATACCAGATGAAGAAGCCGGGGGCGCAGCGACCCGACAAGCACACTTGAATTGCCGAGTGCCGCTACAGCAGCGGAAAACGCCCGCCCACTCGCCCCAAACGTCAACGCCCCGATCAGGTCGGGGCGTTGATGGAATAGATCACCGAAGTTCGGTCACCGCGTCTGCATCGCAGCGGTCTGCGTCTGGACCACCAGACTGGCGGCGAAGCAATACAGTCTTGAATCTGACCTTGGCGACCGACTTACTTGGTCGATTTGGTCGCGTCGCGGACCTTGTCGGCGACCTGGCCGGCTTTGTTCTGCACCTTGCCGATGTTCTTTTCGGCGGCGCCTTCCAGCTCGGTGCTCTTGTCGCCGGTGACGCGGCCGACGGTTTCCTTGATCGAGCCCTTGACCTGCTTGGCGGTACCTTCGATACGGTTCTTGTCCACGGGATGCCTTGTTGGGTTTGGGTGTGATGGCCAGTCTGGACCCCGCCGGTGTGAGCGTGACGTCGGCATGCCGTTGTCTGTGCGTCAGTGCGTTCAGCTGGCGACTTGCCGCAGGTTGTGGCTTCCGGGTCACTGCCCGTGGACGCCTTGCCGAGGCTGCTGCATGCGACAATTCGGCCATCTCCAACCAGCACGCCCTGCCACGTGACCATTGCGCCCCCCGTTATCGAGCCCGTCGGTCTTGAGTTTCTCGCGGGAGGCGGCGAAATGGGCGCGCTGATGCGGTCGCACGATTGGAGTGCCACGCCGATGGGGCCGCCGGAGACCTGGCCGCAGTCGCTGCGTTCGTCGTTATCGGTGGTGCTCAATTCCACGCTGCTGGGTGCGGTGTTGTGGGGGCCGGAGCTGCGCATGTTCTACAACGATGTGTACCTGCAATCGTTGGGCGATCGCCATCCGCAGGCGCTGGGGCAGCCGGTGGCGGAGGTATGGAAGGAAACCTATGCACCGATCGCACAGGACTTTACCCGGGTCATGCACACCGGTCAGGGTTTTGGTCAGAACGTGATCGCGCTGCCGATGCGGCGCAATGGCGTCAACCAGATGACCTACTGGAATGCGACCGCCTCGCCGATCCGCGGCGAAGACGGCAGCATCGTGGGGCTGATGAATATCGCAATCGAGACCACCGCGCAGGTGGCTGCCGATCGCGACCGCGATATCCAGCATGCGATGTTGAGCAACGAGAACACCCACCTGGTGCACGAGGTGGTCCACCGCACCAGCGAGCGCGATCGCGCGCTGGAGGCAGAAACCGCGGCGCGGCGCAACGCCGAGCGGGTGCAGTTGGCGTTGGCAGCCGGGGCGATCATCGGCACCTGGATCTGGGACCTGCCCAACGATGCGTTTTCGGTGGATGAGGCGTTTGCGGAGAACTTCGGCCTGGATCCGCTGCTCGGCCGCACCGGGCTGAGCCTTGAAATCATCACCCAGAGCGTGCACCCGGACGATCGCGATGGGTTGGCGGCCGCCATCAACGAGGCCATCGTGCGCGGCGGCGCCTACGCGCACCAGTACCGCGTCAAACGCCGTGACGGAAACTATTACTGGCTTGAGGCCAACGGCCGGGTCGAACACGGGCCCGATGGCACGCCGCTGCGGTTTCCCGGTGTGCTACTCGACATCGAAGCCCGGCATGCGCTCTCCGAAGAGCGCGACCGCGCGCTGGGTGCATTGCGCGAGTTGAGCGAGACGCTGGAGCAGCGCGTCACCGAGCGCACGCGTGCGCTGATGCTGGTGGAAGAAGCGTTGCGCCAATCGCAGAAGATGGAAGCGGTCGGCCAGCTGACCGGCGGGCTGGCGCACGACTTCAATAACCTGTTGGCAGGGATTTCCGGTGCGCTGGAATTGATGAGCCTGCGCATCGAACAGGGCCGCTTCGCCGAGCTGGAGCGTTACGTCATCACCGCGCAGGGTGCCACCACGCGCGCGGCCGCACTGACGCACCGATTACTGGCGTTCGCGCGGCGGCAAACGCTGTTGCCCAAGCCGACCAACGTCAACCGGCTGGTGGTGGACATGCTGGATCTGATCCAGCGCACCGTTGGGCCGGGCATTCGTGTGGAAAACATCGCCGCAGCCGGATTGTGGCCGGCATTGGTGGATGCCCCGCAGTTGGAAAACGCACTGCTCAACCTGTGCATCAATGCCCGCGATGCGATGCCCAACGGTGGGCGCTTGAGCATCCAGACCAACAACCGCTGGATCGACGCTGCGCGCGGCGATCAGCTCGGCATGCCGCAGGGTCAGTACCTGTCGCTGTGCGTGAGCGACACCGGCACCGGCATGCCGCCGGACGTGGTGGCGCGCGCATTCGATCCGTTTTTCACCACCAAACCGCTCGGCGAAGGCACCGGTTTGGGGCTGTCGATGATCTATGGGTTTGCGCAGCAATCCGGCGGCCAGGTGCGTATCCAATCGGAAGTGGGCAAGGGTTCGGCGGTCTGCATCTATCTGCCGCGTCATGTGGGCGCCGACGTGGCCACCGACCCCTGCGACCCCACGCTGGAACTTGCGCCCTCGCGGGGCGGCGAAACGGTGTTGATCGTCGATGACGAGCCGTCGATCCGCGTGCTGTTCACCGAGGTATTGCAGGAGCTTGGCTACACCGTCATCGAAGCGGCCGACAGCGCGGCGGGGCTAAGCATCCTGCAATCGCCGGTGCGCATCGATCTGTTGGTCAGCGACGTGGGCCTGCCCGGCGGCATGAATGGCCGTCAGATGGCAGACGCTGCACGCGTCAGCCGCCCCAAACTCAAGGTGCTGTTTGTCACCGGCTTTGCCGAAAGCACACTGCTGCACGACCGCCACCTCGAACCCGGCATGGCGGTGCTGACCAAACCCTTCGGCGTGAGCGTGTTCGCAGCGCGCGTAAAGGAGTTGATCGAGAGTGAGAGCTAAAACTGCCTATCAAAAAGAACTGCGTTCATAGTGAAGCTGGAGTGGGGCGCTCGGTGCGTTGTGTGTAACTCGGGCACTACCGTTATTGCGCATAGCCCAGCAAGCGTGACGGCAGCTAGGGATGGTCTGATCAACGGCATCGGAGGATGAGCCTAACCACATCGGCCAGGCTGACGGCGCTCAGATCCTCGATTTTTTTGCCGTTTCCGGC
>NZ_JACHOF010000041.1:0-4476 GCF_014199765.1 Xanthomonas sp. 3058
GCCGCCAACTACCGTACACAACAAGCCAACAACGCAGTACCCTTCAACCCCGGGCTTTATCAGTAATCACTGGTACGGATGATGGGGGCAGGTCACGGTCTGTAAAGCGCAGAAGTCCGAGGTCACTGTGCTGGCCGGAACAAGACCGGATCGGCCGGGTGGTGTAACTTGTCCAGCCTGGACAAGTTGAGAGTGCATGGCGATGAAGCGTATTGGAAATAGTTGTTATGCACTAATTTTTTCCGCAGTCCTTTTGTTGCCTGGGTGCGGTAAGGCACAGCCGGAAGCTGGTAGCCAACAAGCGGAGGCCACTGCTGCAGCCCCTACTCCAACTCCAAGTTCTGATGTCGCCGCGCCGCAATCGTCCCAGGTTGGGGCCGGAACCTATGTCACTGAGGGTGGTTGGGGACGTCTGGTCATTGAGGCACCAAAATCCCAAGGATTTCCGACGTTTTCATTGGACACAGAGAATGTCGATAGCGGGTGTACGCTTTCTGGCCAGTTGGATAAAAGTGGCAGTGGAGTCGTTTACGAAGGTGCGACGCCAAGCCAATGCTCACTTGCGCTGAAGGCGGAGCCGGGTGGCGTGGCCGTCAATACCTCGACCAAAGCGCAGTGTCAGGTCTATTGCGGAAGTAATGGCAGCTTCGAGGGAAGCTACAAGCGCGTGTCTTCAAGCTGTACCGCTGATGCAATCGAGAAGGCGCGTCATGACTTCAAGCCTCTCTATGATCAGAAGAAATACGCTGAGGCCAAGGCTGCGCTTGCGCCTATTTACCAAAATTGTGTGATGACGATGGGCCTGGCCGAAGAGGGCGCACTACGAAACGATTACGCGCTAACGCTCTACAAGTTGAAAGACAAGTCGGAGTGCCTGTCGGTTCTATCTAAATACAAGCAAGATACTGCCCGCACGGATGACCAGATTTCCGATGGGATGGCCCCAGCGGTCGTTGACGACTACTTGGCCGTCATCCACGCTGCACGCACAAACATAGCGCTTTGCAGCCGTTAATTGATTGATTCGTCAGCCAAGGAGAAGGACATGCCACAGGAAACAGGACAACCAGCGCCGCCGCAGCTGAGTGACAACGAACTCAAAACACTTGCTTATTTCGCGATCGGCGTTGCTTCTGAGGGAAGCATGGCAGGCAAGAACGTCGCCTACAGGCTTTCATTTGCGGGCTCCATCAATGACGGCGTGATGAAACCCATCGGGAATAGTGGGTTTTCAATCGGGACGCTGCAAACCGATCTCGGGCAACATCCAGATGTCGCCACTGGTCTGGTTGACGCCTATCAAGGGTGGGCCAGGCAACAGACACCGGCTGTTGCTCTTTCGGAGCAGCAGCGCACGCAAACCATCCATGACCTGCAGCGGGATGGCCATGCCATCAAGGCGGAGAATGGAAGGGCGCTTGATGGAACGGTAAAATCGAACATTGATCGCTTCCTCGCCTCCGACGAGGGAGTCGCATTTGTACATGAGCATGACCGCACCCAGGTCGAGCAATTGATGCGACCGGGCGATGGAGCAAAAGATCTGGGCAGCGCAGTACAGCAGTTACGTCAGACCAATCTGTATGCAGAGTCAAGTTTGAATGATCAAGCAAAATTGGCAACGATGATCATGAAGCTTGAAAATCAGGCTGGACGCGGCCGCTATCCTGGCGTACTGCAGAGTATCAATGACGGAACATTGCAGAGTGTCGACGATGTAAAGACGCGAATCGACGGCATGCTTCCCAACAAGATCGTCAAAGGTCACGAGCAAGCAGACTACATCGAAAGTGGTGTAGAGCATGCGCTTAAAGGCACTGCAGTCTTCAATGCATTGCGTGGGGCAAACCAGGCAAGCCCACTTTCTACTGCGTACGGAAGTGTGGTGGCCGATCCGCTCATCAATCCAACTGATGCACACAACGGCCGCGGTGCTGCTGATGTATCTCATCACTACGGTGTGGTTAAAACGTTGTTCCTCCAGAACGCCGAAGCCCCAGCCTTTATTCAATCAGTGGATCAAGGAGCAAGTCATGCCTGGGGACGCCCGCAAGCTGAGGGGAAAAGTGGACCTACCGCAGGTCTTTACACCTCCGGCAACGATGTTGTCGTGTGGAATCGTGATGGTCAGGGCCACGCGGTTGTTGGTGGTGTGTGGTCTGACGCATCGCGAGCCAGTCTGAGCCGTGAGCGGCACCAGGACGGAACGACCGATATCAATCTTACAAACTCGGATGGTTCACATGAACGCCTTCTCCATGTTGATCCCCGCGCAGTCCCATTACGTGTACGAGGTGAGGTCGGTCACCCAGAGCGGCATGAAGCGCAGCCTGTAGGGCCTGCGCATGGCTCGCTCGGTTCATCGCAAGATCCCCTACATCGTCAAGCCGAGGACGCAGTTCGCCGCCTGGAGCAATGCCTCGGCAGGGAGTACGACGACAACAGCGCACGGTTGGCGGCAAGCAGCGCGCATCTGGCCAAAGAGAACGGCCTGTCGCGGATCGATCACGTCATATTGAGCGAGAACACCAAGTCCGTGCGACAAGGTGAGAACGTCTTCGTTGTAGAAGGCGCGTTGAACGACCCCGCTCACAAGATGGCGCATATGAAGACCAACGACGCGATCGCACAGCCGGTCGAGCAGTCTCTGGCGCAATTACAGGCGTTGAGCGAGACGCAGCGCCAACAACGTTCCCAGCAGCAGGGGCAGCAGGGCGAGCAGTCGATCGCCCCACAGCACCGGGTGGTGTGAAGAATACCGGTGTGGTGTTCTGCGATGTTTTCTTCGGGTGGTCGGACTTGCGGTGGGCATCTGCATGATTGGCAGGACGATAGTAGCCGTCGCTTTCATAGCCATTCTGGTCGTGTGCGTTTCGATCGAGTTGCCGGTTGCGGGGATATCCAGAACCGAGGGCGGGGACATGATCTTTTTCTCGGCGCGTGTGACCTCCTCCCTGTGTTAGGCCTGCGCCGGACACAGCGCCGCAAGGCTCCGGCCGTTTGCATGCACCCCGCCGCGCCCGCCGCCCGCGCCAATGCACTGTCAGCTACACCCTTTACCCCGGCGCCCACGACCACGCCGGCGACCAGCACGTGCCCCACGTTCGCCTCAGTGGGCTATGGCTGGAACAACCGGGCTTCGCCATCGGCAGCAAGCTGCGTATCACCGCCAGTGCGGGGCAGTTGGTGATCGAGGTGTTGGCGCCGGTGGAGCTGCCTCTGGCACCGGGCAGATCGCGTAGGTAACTGGGCGCGACACGGGAGGCGCACGTTGACCCCGGCGCCGGATGTCACTAGCGTCGCACTCAGGCCAGCGCAAAACGAGTGCTCACCGACTGCTCCTGTAACCGTAAGTGTTGAGCATGACACGGAGTATGGGCGGCGTTACCCTTGGCCACCAACTGCTGCAGCTTGCACGGGAGAGATACAGTGTTCATCGCGAAACACCGAATACGCACTCTGCTCATGTCACTCATCGTAGGGCTTAGCGCAGGTTGCAACATGCAGTCATCTACCGCTACCACGAATACGCACATTGCGAAGGAGCAAGCAGATATGCGAACCGCAATACCATTAGTGCGAAGCCTTGCCCAATTTGAAGATGGGGAGGTGGAACTTGAATTTGACGTACCTGCACAATCGGACGACGCGAATCCTCCGGTCTTCATAGGAATTCTACTGACTGGAAGTGATCCAGGCGCGGTAGCTGACATCGCCGATCGCCTGAAGCGCGCCGATATCGCGGCAGTAGTGCGTTTGGAACATGTTCAACCTGGCGGGTCAACTAAAGTGCTATTAGAGTGTGCTCAGCGTGTCGGAAGGGGGGAGGAGGAATCTGTTGCTCTTGCCGCAGATGGTTTGTCTCCCCGCTTATTCGCAATGGATGCGGACTTTGCCACCATGGAGCAGGCTGGCTTGGCATCTTTGGAGATGCCGTCTGAGGAGCTTGCCTTTGCTTACAGTACTTCACTTCAGGCAGGACGCTACCGACTCAAATTACACATTACTCGTAATGCTGAGGAGCTAGCTAAGACAAATGCGCAACTGCTGATTGCTTACATCCACAAAGGAAAGTAAGGAGAGATGGCATGGAAGATCAAGAGATGGCATGGAAGATCATGGGAGACACTATACGGTTACCATCTACGTAGCTGCAGCTGGGACGCCGCTCCTATATGACAAAGAGCCATCCGTTGCGGGCCACGTCTATTACGCGGTCGATGATGGGGCAAGTTCTAATAGTTATGGATTCGCCCCGGCGAGGCATGGCGAATCCGTTGGACCCGGAAAGGTAACTGACAATGATGTTAGAAATTATAGGGATCCTTACTATTCAAGAACGATAGAGATCGATAAGGAGCAATACGAAAAGCTTAGAGCGTGTTATGAACTTTGAAAGAGCGTGGCTGCATTTCCAAGCATCAGGATCGTAAAGGCGACAAAGTGCAAACCGGCCAACGTTTCCGGCAATCGCTC
>NZ_JACHOF010000042.1:0-4064 GCF_014199765.1 Xanthomonas sp. 3058
CCGGCGTGCAGACCCACGGCGAGCAAACGCTGCGCCAGTCGATTCGCGTGTGCATCGAGCGCGGCATAGTTGACGTAGCGCTGGTCCGACACCACGGCGATGGCGTCCGGCGTGCGCTGGGCCTGGGCCTGAAAACGTTGATGCAATGTCTGCTCAGGCAGGGCGGCGATCACGCCGGTGCCGAACTCAGCTAGCTGCTGACGCTGTGCCTCATGCAGCCAAGGCAGCTGCGAAACGCGACAGTCTTCCTCGCCCGTCAGCGCATGCAGCATCTGCTCAAAACAGCCCCACCAGCGCTGGATCGTGCTCGCATCAAACAGCGCTGCGGCGTAACCCAGGCTGCCCACGATGTGCGCGCCGTCTTCCTGCAGGGTCAACTCCAGATCGAACTTGCTGATCGGGAAGGGACTCTGCACGCTTTCCAGCTGCAGATCTGGCAAATCCAGCGCGATCGCAGGTGTGTTCTGCCAGGCAAACATCACCTGGAACAGCGGCGTGTGGCTCAGATGGCGCGGCGGGTTGAGGCGTTCGATGATCTGTTCAAACGGCACATCCTGATGCGCCTGCGCCGCCAGTGCAGTGCTTCGGACCTGGGCCAGCAGTTGGGCGATACTCGGATCGCCGCGCAGATCCATCCGCAGCGCCTGGGTGTTGACGAACAAGCCGATCAGCGGCTCCAGTTCGCTACGTGTGCGGTTGGCCACCGGGGTGCCGATCACCACCTCGTCCTGGCCGGACAGGCGTGCCAGAAGCACACCCCAGGCCGCAAGCAACGCCATGAACACGGTCGTGCCGTGACGTTGACTCAAGGCACGCAATGCAGCGGTGAGATCGGCATCCAACGCCAGATCCATCGTGCCGCCGGTGTAGTCCTGCAGGGCCGGACGCGGGCGGTCAGTGGGCAGTTCCAGTAGCGCCGGTGCACCCTGCAGGTGCTGTTGCCAGAAGCTCAGCTGATGCTGCAGCAGCGGGCCATCGAGCCAGCGGCGCTGCCATAGCGCGTAGTCCGGGTACTGGATCAACAGCGGCGGCAGCGGATCAGGCTGGCCCAGCGCAAAGGCGGTGTACAGGGCGCCCAGTTCATGTAGCAGGACGCTGATGGACCAGCCATCGGCCACGATGTGGTGGATCGTGATCAGCAGGCGATGTTCGTGCTCGGCCAGCTGCAGCAGGCGGCCACGAATCAGCGGGCCGGAGGTGAGATCGAAGGGCGTGCCGGTTTCCTGTTCGGCGTGGCGCTGGGCATCGGCCTCGGGATCTGCGGCCTGGCGCAGATCGATGCAGTCCAGAACAAAGCTGCGCTGCGCGGGGAGCACAACCTGGGTGGGTGTGTCTTGATCGGAGGCGAAGACGGTCCGAAGCGCCTGATGGCGAACCAGGAGCTGGTCTAGCGCCTTGCCCAGGGCATCACGGTCCAGCTTGCCGGACAGGCGCACGCCGCCGGCGATCAGGTAGGCCAGTGCTGCACGCTCATCAAGCCGGTCCAGGAGCCACAGACGCTGCTGGGCAAAGGACAGCGGCAGCAATGCGCTGCGGTCTGCCGGCACGATAGCCGGCAGGGTGCTGGCAGCGGTGGTGTCTAACGCCTGAGCCAGATCGGAAAGTCGTGGTTGGGCGAACAGCGCGGCCAGCGGCAGTTCCAGGCCGAGGGTGCTGCGGATGCGCGAGATCAGGCGCACGCCAAGTAGGGAGTGGCCGCCGAGTGCGAAGAAGCTGTCGTGGCGGCCGAATTGTTCGACGCCGAGCAGCTCGCGCCACAGCGCGGCCAGCAGCAGTTCCAGCTCGCCTTGCGGTGCGACGTAGGCCTGCACTGCGAGTGCGTCGGCATCGGGTGCCGGCAGAGCGCGGCGGTCCAGTTTGCCGTTGGCGGTGAGTGGCAGTGTTTCCACGATTACATACGCGGTCGGCAGCATCACCTCGGGCAGGCGCGTGGCCAGCTGGGTGCGCAGCGTGTCGGCGCTGAGCTGCTCGGCGTCGCCGACCAGATAGGCGACCAGACGCGGCTCGCCGGGGGTGTCCTCGCGCAGCAAGATAGCGGCATCGTCCACGCCGGCACACGCGCGCAGGGCGGCGGCAATCTCGCCCAGCTCGATGCGGAAGCCGCGCAGCTTGACCTGATCGTCGTTGCGGCCGAGATAGTCCAGCGCGCCATCGGCACGCCAGCAGGCAAGGTCACCCGTGCGATACATGCGCTGGCCGGGCTGGTCGGCGAACGGATCTGGGATGAAGCGTTCGGCAGTCAGGTCCGGTCGGCCTAGATAGCCGCGTGCCAGCTGTGGCCCAGCGATATGCAGCTGTCCGCTGACACCAATCGGTGCCAGCTGAGCGTGCGCGTCGAGCACGTGGATGCGCAGATGCGCAATCGGTTTGCCAATCGGCACGCGGCCACTGGGGTCCAGTGCATCTTCGCGGGTGGTGTCGTGGACAACGCAGCCGACCACGGTTTCGGTAGGGCCGTATTCGTTGATCAGCCGCGTGTGCGGTGCGAGGGTCTGCCAGCGGGCGAGCGTGGCTGCAGGCAAGGCTTCGCCACCGATCACCATCATCGCCGGGCTGAGCGGTTCCTGGTGCTCGGCCAACTGCTGACCGAGCACTTCCAGATGCGCCGGGGTGAGTTTGACCAGGCCCAGCGGGGTGGGGTCGCACAGGCGTTGCCGCAGCGCATCGAGGGTGTCGTGTTCGGGCAGCAGTTCGACCTGGGCGCCGCATAGCAGCGGGGCGAGCAGGCTGGTCAGGGTGGCGTCGAAGGACAAGGAGGAGGACACCACCGCGCTGGGTTGCGGCCGATAGGTCTGCACGGCCCATTGCAGGTAGTGCGTGGCACTGGCGTGCGTGAGCAAGGTGCCCTTGGGCTGGCCGCTGGAGCCGGAGGTATAGATCACATAGGCCAGATGGTCCGGGCACAGGCCGGGGACGCTCGGTGCGCCGGGGTCTTCAAGATCGCTGTGTGTGTCGGTGTCCAGGGTCAGCACGCTGACCCGCAGCATGGCGCGGCTGGCGGGCAGGCGATCCTGCAGCTCGCTGCAGGTCAGCACCGCACGCGGACGGCTGTCTTCCAGCAGGAAGGCCAGACGTTCGCTGGGCAGTTCCGGGTCCAGCGGCAGATAGGCCGCGCCGGCCTTGAGGACCGCGAGCAGGGCCACGACTTGATCGATCCCACGCGGCAGATACAACGCGACGCGGCTCTCCGCTCCAACGCCCAAGCTGCGCAGACGATGGGCCAGCTGATTGGCGCGCGCTTCGAGGACGGCGTAGCTGAGTTGAACATCTGCTTCCTGCAAGGCGATGGCATCGGGCGTGCGCCGTACCTGCGCTTCAAACAGGTGGTGGATGCACTGCGCCGGATCTAGCGCCGCGGTCTCGGTAGTGGTGAAGCGCTGCAACTGGGCGCGTTCGTCGCCAGGCAGCAGCGGCAGCTGCGCGATGGGCAGCTGCTCATCGGCGGCCATGCCGGCCAGCAGCTGGACGAACTGGGCCAGATGGCGCTCGATGGTGCCGCGGTCAAACAGCGC
The DNA here is from genome assembly GCF_014199765.1 of Xanthomonas sp. 3058. NCBI lineage: Bacteria > Pseudomonadati > Pseudomonadota > Gammaproteobacteria > Lysobacterales > Lysobacteraceae > Xanthomonas > Xanthomonas sp. 3058. Next base: position 3,513 of record NZ_JACHOF010000042.1, read on the forward strand.
GCTGGCATAGCTCAGGCTACCGACGATGCGGTCCCCAACTTCGCCCAGGAACAGCTCCAGATCGAACTTGGCATCGGCCGATGGCGACTGGAACGGCTGCAGTGCGATGCCCGGCAGGGTCAGGTCGGCATCTGGGACGTTCTGCCAGGTCAGCACCACCTGGAACACCGGTTGGGCGGACAAACTGCGGGTGGGATTGAGCGCTTCGATCACTTGCTCGAAGGGCAGATCTTGATGGTCCTGCGCGGCCAATGCAGTGGCACGGACTTGGCTCAACAGCTCGGCGACCGACGGGTTGGCACGCAGATCGATCCGCAGCGCCTGGGCGTTGACGAAGAAGCCGATCAGCGCTTCGAGTTCGCTGCGGGTGCGGTTGGCGACCGGCGCGCCGATCACGACTTCGTCCTGTCCAGACAGGCGTGACAGCAGCACTGACCAGGCGGCCAATACCGTCATAAAGACGGTGCTGCCATGACGTTGACTCAAGGCGCGCAATGCGCTGGTGAGTTCGGCATCGAGGGCGATCTCGATGCTGTCGCCGCGGTAGTCCTG
>NZ_JACHOF010000043.1:0-3368 GCF_014199765.1 Xanthomonas sp. 3058
CTCGTCAGTAAAACGTTTCTTCACGTCCAATCTCCTTCGGGGTAGGGAATTGGACTCCAAACTGGCGTGCTACTCAAAATCGGGGGGACGTCGTACGGAGGCTTGATTCTATTTTCTACATTCCCTGGAGCGTAAGGGCTGTCTTTAAGAGACGGGCCACCGTTGACATTAACTTCATTAGACCGCTCGCCCGAAGGCGTATAGGGCTGCTTCGCACCTCCACCAAATCCTTCGTTTTTGCCCGCCATATTCATGGCGGCCCGGACTTTGGCAGAAGCAAGCTCAGTGAGCCCTAAGCCTATTGCAAGACCAGTTTCTTTCGACCAGAAGCCATTTTTCTCAATTGACGTGTACGTGGAACCAGTAAATTCTCCAATTTTTGCGACGTAGGTCTCTGTGGGTGAAAGATAGACGGCCTGAAGGCCGGTTCCCTCAAAAACGTATTGCCTGAAAGGTGCTCCCTGGGCTGTGTTGACATAAGAATTCAGCGACTGCGCGCTTCTTAGCCAATCTTTCTGAAGTCCAAGTGTTTCTGCAGTTGAGTAATCTTCCTTATAGCCGATCGCCTGTGTCATTTGCGAAGCACATGCCTCACTGGAAGGCGCAAGCGTACAAGCGAACTGCATTTGCGCGTCTTGAAGCTGTGACTTAGCGCTGGCTCGCGCGATAACTCCCTCTCTACAGGTGGCATCGCCATCGCAGCTTTCTAGCAGGCGCTCAACGATGGAAAGTTGCTCGTGGCTTAAATAGTTGTTGGCGACTTCATTCATTGCTGTCGTACCGCCAGCCGTACCACCAACGGTTGCGCCGACTGTCGTCGATGCCAGTGCAGTCAATGAATCTGCCAGTACGCCATCCACACCGGCGTTCTTCAGTGCGCTGGCAACAGCGGGGGCCGTGAGTGTACCTGCCGCCGAGCCCGCAGCGCCTTGTAGGCCACCTGTCAGTCCGCCAACAGCTGCGTGTGCCAGCACTCGCAACGTGCCGTCGTTACCCCACTGACCTTCGAGTTGCTCTGCCTGACCTAACAGCGCAGCACGTTGATCTGGGTCGGTTGTCGTTTCTGGTTGCAGACGTAACAGCGACGCTTCCTTGGTCTTTTTTTCAGCATAGTCACCGATTTCCTTACTCGCCTGCTGCCCAAACGTCGCAGTGATCTCGGCCCCAGCGCTGACCTGCTGCTGCAGCTTCTGCCCGTCCCAGCCCTTGACCAGGCCATTGGCGCTGTCGCCAGTGAGCACATCGCGGTTTAGTGCAGCCAGCACATCGCTGACGCTTTGCCCGGTCTTGGCCTGCTGCCCAGCTTGGTCGGTGATGACCAACGTGCCGCCGCTGATGCCGCTGGTGGTCAGCGAGGTCTCGCTGCCGCTCTTGCTGGAGTAGCCGGCGCTTGCACCCTGCGCACCGCTGCCTTGGTTTTGCCAGGACCAGCTACTGCCCTGGTTGGTGGTCGGTGGCGTCTGGGTCTCGGTTTTCGCTCCATCCTTGCCATTGCTGCCGCCGGCGGCGTAGCCACCCGAGAGGCTGATGCCCTTGGCTTCATAGCTGCTGGTGTTGGTGATGTCGCTCACCGTCAGCGTGCCGGTCTGCAGGCGATTGACGCCGGCATCCACGGCCGCCTGGGTGCTGGCGATCACGCCGCCCTTGAGGTCGGTGTTACCACCGACACGGATATTGAAGCCGCCATCGCCGGCCTGGATGCCGCTTTGCTCGGTGACGCTGGCGAAGTCGCCGTTGACCTTGTTGCTGCTGTAGCTGGCGCTGGCGCTGAAGCCCACGCCGAAGGTCACGCTGCCGCCCACCGCCTTGTCCTTGCTGGCGTAGGTGCTGGTGTCCTGCAGGCTCTCGATGGTGAGATCGCCACCGATGTCGGCCAGCACGGTGTCTGCGGAGAGCACCGCACCCTTCAAGGTGGTGTCGTTGCCGCTAATGATCGTTGCGGTGTTGCCTGCATATTTTATGGCTTGTCAGTCTGCATGGCTTTTACTGGAAATAGGGGCTCCTCAGAATACGGAACGTGATTTATATTAAAAATTCCTTCTATATCTTTCATGAAATTTAAATTCAACTGAATTTTGCTGGAGGAATTTTTATACTTTGACCTAGACTTTATTGCCAAGTCCCTCATTTTTTTAGCGAAAATTAATGCCTCAGCTCTACTATTCAGACCATTCACAGGAAAAACATCATTTTCCAGTTTTGCAGCTTCTTCCCATCCTGTGGATGAAATTAGTGCAGCTTCAGCATTTAACAATCCATGCTCAGCCACAATTTCCCTGCACATCATGGTGGATTCTAGATAAGTGGTCATCCAAATACTTATTGAATCCCATTCAGACTCGTTAAACGGGTTGCTATTAGATAGCTCGGCAGAAATTTCTTCAATTGAAAGTCCGGAATGTTCAATGGAAGGAATCGCGATCACTAAATCAGATCGCATGCATCTATATAGTGTTTCAACGGCAACTTGCCATTGGTTTTTGTCATTACGGAAATTTGAAGCGAAGTTAATTGCCGAAAAACTATCGGTGGCAAGCTCAGCCAGATTGGTTTGTAGCCATATAGATATTTCGTTATTCATGATTATGGCCCGCCAATATCATCTGCAGCGCCACGCTTAGGGAACTTTAATTTAATCATTCTTTTTCCGCCATTTGCCTGGGCAAGCCTGGGAATGTTCAACTCTACAGTGGCCGTGGTGCTTAGGGTATCCCCACTCGCCGTACCTGCAGGTCTATAAGTGACGTAAGAGCCGTCGGGGGCTTTAGCGATCCAGCATCCATTGCAATTTCCACCGTTTATCTTAGCACCGCTGCTAAGCTCTTGGGTTGATGGTTGGCGCTTCAAAAAAGTCAAGGCAAAATCCTCTGCAATATTGCTTGGATCGCTTGTGCCAGCCATTGTTCTTGGAGTACCAACTGGGCCGATTGATTTTCCAGGGATTGTTCCGGCGTTTAATTCTTGAATTATCTCTTGCGCCGTACGCTTAGAAAGTCCATCACCACGAATTGTTTCCGGAAGCGACTCAGATGGGGTGTCATTGGGTCCCTTTTTGCCAGCGATGTCTTGGGTGGAGATGTCGGGCTTGATGCTATTGCCCACTTTTCCCGCAATTACCTTCTCACCACCTTTGAAAATCAGGGTCTGTAAGCCAAGTATCCCCAAGTCGTAGGCATCTTGCGCAAGAGGGTTCCACCCATCAGGTCGCTTTGGATTGAAGGATGCCAAAACTCCAAGGCCCTGCGTCGAGAAGTATGGTGACGTCAGCTGAGGGGGTAATCCCCCCGCAGATCAGCAGGGGCAAGAAGTGGAATTTTCTCGTAACCTTTCTCGAGGAGATTTCCATGAAGACATCACGCTTCACCGAC
>NZ_JACHOF010000044.1:0-3213 GCF_014199765.1 Xanthomonas sp. 3058
TCTGCTCGGTGCTGAATCTGTTCTTCTTCATGTCCGTCCTCTTGGGGGCACGGACTTTATAGCTTCAGCTGGTACGGCTCAGTGGGGGCAGGTCAACCGATGTACGAAGACGATCTGGGAGACAAGCTCGCTTGGGTGAAGGTGCCCTCGCGCGCCCTGGCTGAACCAACCCAAATCGTCGCTGCTAGGCCTACCCTCGCGTTCTGCGCGTTGCCGGCACCTCCACCGGCGCCAACACCTCCATCAACACCTGCCCCTCGCTTGCAGTAATCCGTAGCTTTGTGCCGATAGCGAAGCCCAACTGCTCCAGCCATAGCCCGCTGAGGCGGACGTGGGGCACGTGCTGGTCGCCGGCGTGGTCGTGGGCGCCGGGGTAGAGGGTGTAACTGACGGTGCATTGGCGCGGGCGGCGGGCGCGGCGCGGTGCAGGCAAACGGCCGGGGCCTTGCGGCGTTGTGTCCGGCTCGGTCGGCAGCATCGGTGGCAGCTGGGTGCGATCGGGTTCGACAATGACCCATTGCACCCGCTTGGGTGGCGCGGGGCGCGTACGTGTGCGGGTGGGCCGTGCGGTGGCGGACGCGCTGGGTGGGCGGCGGCGTGTCATGGCGCCTCCGGGTGGCGAGTGTTGGTGATAGGTGCAGCAACGCACTGCTGCAAGGCCACGTCGATGCGGGCGGACAGGCTGCGCAAGGCCTGCGACAACACACCGGGCTGGCTGAGCAGCTGCTGCGCGGGATCGTCGCTGGCCTGCTCAATAGCTGCGCGTGCAACCAGCCGGCGCAGTACCTCGCCTACGTCCCACAGCAAGCCGTGAGCGGAGGCTGGCAACAGATAACCCGGCACCGATGCCGGCGTGGATGGTGCGGTAGACATGGCAACGCCCTCCTGGAACAACCCAAGAACCGGCGCCAACGGCGACGGGATGTCGGGAGGTTCGAAACCGCTAAGAGCCGGCGGGCGTATTCCCCTTGCGAGTGTTGTATTAGCCGCCCTCCCGACGCAGGCATCGCATCGGCTTGTACCTGCGGGATGCAGGCACAAAAAACCCACCGGTTTGACGGAGGTGGGTACCGCTCTTAGAGGAGTTTCGACGCTCCTTAAGGCAGAGGTTGCAACGCGCAGATTGCGATGTCAACCCACGTGATCTCGACTTAGAAGGCGACTACAAGAAGCACCGACACGCAGCCCATGTGCTCACACCCTCAGGATCACAAGCTCCCGACTTGCTCCGCGCGCGCTCGCGCAGAATGGGTTTCGTGCTGTCGCAGAATTTCTACCTAGCCGTGTCGGCCAGACAGCTCTAATCTTGCCGCATCATTCAGCAGTGACGGGCGACATGGAAAGTAGCGATGTAGCACCGAGCGTGCCTTTGAATTTTAAAGCTTTAGAAGAACGCCTAAGGGTGCTGCCAGAGTTCCCGGCAGACACTGCCAGCCCTAGCCGCCTAGTGCGCGGCGCTGCCATCGTTTTGGTGTGCGGAATAGCCTCTACGCTGATTGCGTCGTTCTTCAGTTTTACGAGTATTCAACCCCAGTTGCTAGCGAAGGTCGCAACCGCCGGCTTCTGGGTTGCATTGGCGGCGCTAGGCGTCCTGATGATAATTAGTCTCTACGGGATAGTGAGTGATCTACGTCAATGGACAGTCGATCAGGCTATGCGCACTGATCATCAGCTAGAGCAATTTCTGCAGGAAGTGACTTGGTTGAAGGGGTATCCGGCAGCAACCCTGCAACTCATGCTGGATCACGCCCGCTACAGCCATACGCGCCGTGCGGGTCGAATTGCGTTATTAGCCGGTAGCGTCGACAAGCTAGGTCTGCTTCCAGTCGCGGCGTCGCTCTTCCTGGTTATGCGCGCTGGTGGAAATCCTCTAGCGATGTCTCCAATGACAGCGATGGTTGGTATTTTGCTGCTGTTCTTTTGGATGGTCTGCTGGGTAGCCACCTCGGCTAGGGGCAAGCTTCAGACCTATGAATATTTGCTCGAGATGGCATTGAAGAGCAAAGAAAAGGATGAAGCAGCAACCGGCGCATAAACTTGATTCAAACGAGGTCAAGTTGACCTGACACTGTTACGTCCTAGCTCCATTACTTTACGGGAGCATACTTGCAACCGACATCCACATGGATGATCGTCTGTGTGATTGCGTTGGAGTTGTCAAAACATGCAAACAAATCCTTTGGCCAACCGCAGCCTTCTGGCAATACTGGCAATCGCTAGTCTTTTTTTTATATCAGGATGCTCTGCCATGCAGCAAGACCCACGGCTCGGCTTTGATCCTCAACAGTCTGCCGCCAAAGCAAGGCAGCAGCTTGAAGCGGCCAACCCGGCTGGCTCGCCCGTCACGGCCGTGCAAAGGAGTCTTGAGAACCTTGGCTTTCATTGCAAAGCACTGAGCTCTCCGGGAGCAGGTTACAAGACATCAGTTGCGTGCACGCTCCCGCCCATCGTGAAAGAATCGCAGCCATCAGTGACAGCACCAGCCGTAGCGGTTACCTGGATGGTCGGATTTCATTCAACTGACGGAATCCACTTAAGCAAGCTCGTAGTGAATCGAGCTCCTCAGGATATTGGGGAGTAGTCGCCAATCTATTTAGACGAGTCCACACAGGGGCATTGATGTGAATTTAAAAATTAGGCTAACTCTTGCTGCGGGATTACTTGCGATATCAACTTTGACTGCGTGTACAGTAGGAAAGATACGCTCTGATTACAAGAAAAAAGATGTTCAGCCGGTCAAGATCGAGAAAGCAGAGAGAAACGTAATCCGAATTAGCTACTACATGCCTGCAGAAAGCCTCTTTTATTCTCCCGGTGTGGATTTCGCGAACGACCACGGCGTATTGCGTATTGCCATTCGCAGATGCGGCATCAATGAGAAATGTGACCCCATTGCGAAAGTTGAAATTTCCAAGACTGAGTCCTCGTCACCTGAGGTCGCCTTACCGTATGCAGGCGAAAAGGTCGTGCTGGTCTACGCAGATACCGAAGAAACGTTGACCTTCTAATTCAATCATAAGAACGATAAAACCGTAATCTGCCATTATTCATGGCAGCGGCAGGGGCCCAGCCAGGCTGTCTTTCAAGCGTCGCTCGAAGTAAGGACCTGCTGCTTCGTCGACATCCCCCCGCCCTGAGTAGCGGCTTGGTTTAGAGTCCGGGGGTAATGATATCGGTGTTGGCCAGATGTTGGGCATAAGCAGCTGGTGTCAT
>NZ_JACHOF010000045.1:0-3048 GCF_014199765.1 Xanthomonas sp. 3058
GCCGCCAACTACCGTACACAACAAGCCAACAACGCAGTACCCTTCAACCCCGGGCTTTATCAGTAATCACTGGTACGGATGATGGGGGCAGGTCAATCCGCAACACACTCGCAAGTTGCTTCCCCACTCTCTATCCATCACCAACGCGCTACTCAGCTTCGGACCCGATAGTGCAGGACACAGACGGCACGGGTGACAATTGACCAGCAACGCGATGCCGCGTGAGTGGCAGGATACCAATGAAAAAAAATAGCTTCCGAAGCCTGCTTCCTTTGCTGCTGCTTTCAGTAGCGCTGCCAAGCGCATGTGCTCGCACGCCTCATGAAGCAAGGCGGGATGCGGGCACGCCACCTCAAGAGAAGAGCAGAGGTACCGACAACGGTGCCGACATCGTCTCTGCAAATACTACTCTGCAAGAATTGCAGCGCCGGCTGCTGCGCTTCATTGATGGACTGACAGTGCCAGCGGATCTGGACTATCCCCAGATGGAGTCAGCACTTGGCATCAAGCTTGGACCACCGTCTGATCCGGCATACCCGTGGCGTGAAATAAAGGAAGTTTCTCTGGCCGATGGCTATGAGCTCTATGCGACGCATCGCCCAACGAAAGATGGATTCTCGCGGATAGAGGTTGCAGTGACTCTACCTGACCATAGCAACCCCACGCGCGTGCCTACGTCCACCTGCATCTGGCAAGCAGAAGCACTCTCCAAAGCGCTCGAAGGGATGGGATACACGCGCGGCGGGCAGCGGCCGTTTCAGGGTGGATGGCTACGCCAGCATTGGCGCGCGATCAACGGCGGAAGTCAGATTTTTTCGGTCTCATTGCTTCTTTATCGAACCAATGAACAAGGCAGTCCACAAGAGTGCGCTTATAGCGTAAAGATCGATGGAGGCAAGCCATGAACCGGGTTGACCCACGTATCGAGCCTCTACTTGCCCAAATGGCAAAAGACCATGCACTTCCTGCTGGTGCAGAGGACAGCATTCGCCAGACGATCGCCGAATCACCTTATCTGTCGAACCTGTTAGGCGATGCCATTGAGAAAGGTCGAATTGGCACGATTGCTGTTTCGCATGGACAGAACAACGGGGGCCACTTCCAGGATGGTAAGGACGGCAAGGCGGGCACACTCAACATCAGTGAAGCAGCGTTCAAAGATTTCACAGGCTCAGAGCGCATCGACTATCTGACCGAGGTCATGGGCCATGAAACGATGCACGGCGTATTGGCCCAGCATCGTGCCGACGCCCTTGCCGAGTTCGGCAAGAGCATGGGCAACCGGATGCAGGAAGCCTACGACAATCGGGAGCATCAGGTCGACCTGACTGGCCCTACCCGCGTTTACCTGGATTCGACTCGCGCAGACGAAGCACTGTCGGAAATCTCGGGAATGCGTGCCCTGCATGATCGAATCAAACATCTGAACCCTGAGATGCCCGACAGTGTGGTTGAGAAGGAGTTGCTCGACCGGTCGAGTAATCGGTGTGTCGTGCGACAACCGAACGGCGCTCCGCAGTTTGCAGACGGACTGACCTACGATGCACTCACCAAGCACCCCTTTAGCCGCAACGATGCGCTGACCAAGTCGGTTGAGCACTGTTTTTACGACAGCAGTGGCACGCTGGGCCCACATGGCGATTCCGACTACCGGAACTACTATGGCGTGAATCCGATCAGCCATATTGCACAAAATTACGCGCATCTTGCGCATGACCGCCGGCCGCCGGAAGTTCGCATCGATCTTAAATCCTTGGGACTGGACCCAAGACAGCTGGAGCGCAACGGGCTGGACTTCGGGTCTGCGAAGACCTTCAACGTCGTTGACCTGGGTAAGGACGGCTATGGCATGGTCCAGCTCAAGGACACTGGCGCACGCGGCATCAGCGCCCCTAACCTTGCGGCACCGAATGAACCGAGCCGCGCATTGACACCTGTAGATGCTGGGCACCCCGACCATGCCATGCATCAACAGATTCGAGGCAAAGTGGAGCAGCTAGGCACTACAAATGGCCGTGCCTTTGATGCCATCAGTGAACGGATCACGGCCAGCCTGCTTACGCTAGCCAAGGACAACGGGCTAACGCGTGTAGATCACGTGCTGCTCAGCGACAAAACCAAAGACCTGCCTGCGGCGCAGACGCTGTTTGTCGTGCAAGGCGACCCGAAGGATCCCGCAATGTTGCGCGCTCATATGCCAACGGCCGAAGCCGCACAGCGGCCTGTTCAAGACAGCTTCGCGCAACTGGAATCTATCAACCAACGACTAGCGCAGGACCGCACGCAAGAGCAGGCAGTGGAACAACAGCGCTCGCAGGAACAACAACAGCGCGGCCCTGTTCCGTCGCTTTGAGACAATGACGTGCCCGCAACTGCCAGCAGACAGCGAGCCGGCCCTCGCTTCTGAACAAGCAACGACTAAGGCTGCTGTTTAAGTGCACCTGACCCAGTTCTTCTCATCACCAAATCTCAAATGTTCCGCTCCTGGCGAAATCAATAAAATCCCCTATAAATTCATCGTCAGAGCTAGGGGCGGTTACAGAAATACCTGCTTCCTCAAATTTTTTCGCAATGCTCAATGCTCGCTCACTGCCATGTGGGTCCGCTACGTAGCGTCCCAGCGCAGCAGCCAACTCCCTTGCGTCTGAGTCAGCGACAGATTGCCCCGCGTTCCAATCATAATGCGCCCCCCAAGGTTCTCTATCGATCCAGTCGATGGGGGGCGATGTCCCTTCTGGCTTCCATCCATAAACCGATGCCAAGTTCAAGTAAAAAGACCATCCTATTGTTGAGAAATGAAATTCCGTGCCAGCTTTATTTTTAAGGTCTACACCCATATCAATCAATTAGTCCTTACATTGAGACGACCCAGGCTGCGGGCTCGGCCCGGCTAAAAATCGATTCACGGGCATGGAAATAAGGGGTCAGGCTGCCCTTATAAGTGAACCTGACCCTGAGGTATCCCCACGTTTTCCCTAGCTGGATCAGCAAGTTATGCCACTGATCCAGTGGAAACAAGTGCGCGCATGGCGCAGTCTCCAAGGTGAC
>NZ_JACHOF010000046.1:0-2997 GCF_014199765.1 Xanthomonas sp. 3058
TTCGCGGGCAATGGTGGCTACCACGTCACTGCCGGCAACGTAAACCTGATCGGAGGCGCGATCGCCAGCACCAATGCCGGTGCCAGCGAACTGACCGCCGACTCGCTGACGTTTATCGATCTGAAAAACCAGATGGACTACAGCGCCGTGTCGGCGGCAATCAGCGGTGGTATCGGAAGCACCGGCGACGGCGAGACCGATGCGAACGGCAAGCCCGTGCAACAAAGCGTGGGCAATCAGTTCAGGGACATCGGCCACAACATCGTCAACGGCAACTACGGCGAGGCCAACTACAGCAGCTTCAACCCCGGCATCCCGGTCATGCAGAGCGGCAGCGACACCAGCTACACCCGCGCCACGTTGACCGAAGGCAACATCAAGATCGGCGGCAAGACCACCACGGCAGCGGCTCTGGGTATCAACACCGATGCCAGCGCCGCCCACGAAGCGGTAGCGGCGCTGCCGGACGTACGCAAGATCCTGGGCGAACAGCAGGCGCTGGCCGCCGCAACCGGGACCGTGATGACCACCGCCAAGCAGATTGGCGATGACATTGCAGCCAGTGCGAATAGGAAGGTCAATGAGGCAGAGGCACAGTACAAAGGAAGTTTGAGTCCCGAAGAGGCAGACCGGTTTGCAGGCTTGAGCACTGCTGACAAACAGCGGGAAATGCTGCAGAACAGTCCCGACTACAGCGCAGCCTACACATCGCAACAACAATGGGGCATCGGCGGCGACTACAGTCGGGCGTTGCAGGCGGTGACGACGGTCGTGGTGGGCGGCCTGTCAGGCCAAGGCGGCGGCCAGGTCGCCACCAATGCATTGGCACCGTATGCCGCGCAGCTGATCGGCAGGACGTTCGACCAAAACCACGGCAGCGATCCAAACGCCGCATTGCAAGTGCTGTCGCATGCGGTGCTAGGCGCGGTGCTGGCACAAGTCAACGGAACCTCCATGACAGGCGGTGCGCTGGCAGGGGCTGGCGGTGAGCTGGCTGCAAAATATTTGACCCAAACCCTCTACGGCGATGATCCGCGCGCTATCGACCCGGTAACGGGGAAGTTTAATCCGAACCTGCTGCCGGAACAGGATAAGCAGATACTGGTGGCCTTGTCGGAGGCGGTTGGCGCGATTGCTGGCGGCTTGGCTGGTGGCAGCTTGGCTGATGCGGCTACTAGTGCAAACATCGCTAAGAATGCTGTGGAGAATAACTGGCTCACCAAATCAGAAGACGATTATTTAAAGCTCGCCAAATCGCTCTGCCAGCATGGAAGCAAAGACGCTTGTGATGCCGAGAAGAAACTCACTGCTCTCGATAAAATTCGAGATGAAGAAAAGAAGCTTTACTCCGACAAAGTCACCAATGAACTGAAAGCGGCAGGAAAGCTCACCCAGGAAAATTACGATAAGGCTATGGAGTCCTATTGGAAAGATCAGGGCTTTTTCATTAGAGAACGAGATGTCGTTTATTCTGGTGACGTGTCAAGCCGTACTTTCCCTACGTCCGGGGAGTTAATGTATAACGGAATTGGTGAAATGGCGGACAATCTGAAGTACGCCCAGCCCGGAACTGCCCTTAGCCTTTTTCTAGGTCGCGGATTGCTAGCTGGCTTCGGTCAAACGGTTGCTGGCTGGGAAGATGCGTGGAGCAGTAACACTGCAATTAATTATTTCACTGGAGAATCCGTTATTGGGCTTGATGCGCTTGATGCACGTGTGTTAAGTCTTGCTGATATACTGACTTTGGGAATGACTGGTACGAGCAAGGCTAGGCCAGTTATTGCAGAACTAGAAAATCAAATAGAAAAACGTTCGCCAATTTTTAAAGATCTTCTAACCAAGACGCTCCCGGATGAAATTAGAGGTGACGGGCTAAATAAAAAGACTGCTCAGGACGTATTAAATGAAATTCAGGCGGGTGGACTTCCGGGGCGACCAATTAGTGGGCTCGGGACACCAAGAGAGATGCCCGCGACATCGGACCCTGACCTGGCAGCGGAGACTCTAGCGAAAGAATTCTTCGGAGGAGTTAAGCCAAGTGATGCAACTAATATGAAGAATGGTTCATGGCGCGCCAAGACTCCAGATGGAACCTGGGTTACTTATCGTCCGGCTGGTATAGCGAGCGATAAGACATTGCAGACTACGGCCTCCTTAGACATTAATGGAAAATCTGTAAATCTAGCTAACGGTGGTGAACACAACGTTCTTAAGTTAAAATTTCCGCTGACTGGAAATACTGGACCCAATCCAACCCGTTGAGGCCAATGTGATTACTGACGAGATTAAAATACGGACCGCATTTGTTTTAAATGTTCTTTCTAAAAGTGAAATGCCGGTCTGCTTCTTCAGATTTAATGAATGCAAAATAAGTAATGACAGTGTTTTTCTTCACAAACTTTCCGTCTCCATTATACATTTCTGCCTTGCTGCAAATTTAGTTAAATTGGCGCCTAGCGATTGGCTTGAAATTAATGAGATAGGGACGCTAGATGAGTACGTCAACATGCTTGCTAGCATTAATCCCGAAAGTGAAAGTGAATCCGATTACATTAATGGGCATGATTATGCCGCTAAACTCATAGTGTGGATGGATGCTCAAATCGAATGCACACCGCTGGGTGATGAGCTAATTTATTTTTATTTTGCCAACGAATCTGATATTCAAAACATACATGTTGTCCGAGAATTTTGGGATAGATTGGTTTGTATTTTTAATGATAATGGATTTTTTTTAGAGAAAACATGAACCATACCGGTGGCTGGTTTTTTCAGTATAAAGAACGGGGATTAGGTGTAATTAATAAATCAACCTGACCCTTCGTTCGGCCGAAGGCAACGCTTTGTTGCTGGCCAGCAAGGACATCGTGTTCGATGTCGCGCACAACACCCAATCCAGCAGCAACGCCAGCACTGGCAAGGGCTGGGGCTTCAATAACGCGGCCGGCCTGCCCTATGGCAACTACAACCAGCAAGGCACCGGCAACGGCCAGACCG
>NZ_JACHOF010000047.1:0-2970 GCF_014199765.1 Xanthomonas sp. 3058
AACCGCGCCGTATGCATTGAAGGTCTCGCCCTTGAGACCAAAGTGGTGCGCAGTGACCTGGGCCAGATTGCCGCCGAGGGAATGGCCGGTGACGGTGACGTCGAGCGTTTCGCCGTCCTTGCCGAGTTTCTGTGCATAGACCAACGCATGCTTGGTCAACTCGGTTGCTTCGGCGGCCTGGCGATTGTGACGTGCTGCGACCATGCCGCCATCGGTGTAGACACCATCCTGCTTGAGCTCGCGCTCAGTCTCGGTGCCGCGATGGGCGACGATGATTTCGTCATTATCGATCCGCTGATAAATAATGCCTTGATAGCCTGAAGGACTGTCTACATACTCAAGGCGCTTATAAGTAATGCCGCCAATGTTTGCAGGGCGGCTATCCAGGCCCGTCTCTCGCGGTTCTTTATAAACATCGTCAGATAGCGCCGCATACTGTTGGCTCGTAAGGCTCATGGGATCACCTTTTCAGTAGTCAGGGTGACTTTAAAGATGTCATTGCGGGCATTGTCATTGAATTGGTCGACTCTTGATCTGCCGCTATCAGGGAAGTTGTCGACATCTTCTTTTGGGTAGCGTCCTTTCCAAAAGTAAGTGACCTTTGGGGCCGGGCTGTAAATCTCGTTCTTAAACAGGGCCGGCTGAAAGCGTGTGTCTTCATGCTTTTCGGTCGCTTTCAGGGAAATTCCAACTCCGTCTAACTCAAAAGAACACGTTCCCTTGCCATAATAGTCCGCATCTACCATCCCATCTGCATAGATGGTCGCCACATAGGTGGTGTCATTGACTTTACTAAAGTGAATGGGTATCCCATCTTCACTGGATTTATTCCAGACACCTGCAATCGGTTCGATTGGCGTGCATTGTTTGTGGTTGGTCATTTCATAGAATGCTGTTCCCGAAATCCGCTCAAACGGCCCCGGCGCATCCTCGATGGTCATCGTGATCCGGTATGCCTGCATCGGATGAGGGTTCTTGCGGTAGACCGGATCGCCGTCGGCAGTGGTCGCGTCGGTTTCGTGCTTTTCAGAAGCGGCATTCATGGGGTTGCACCCTGCCAAGAGAATTAGGAAAAGACAGCCCAAAATATTGATTTTCAGATAACTGTTCATGCCGCCATTGTGCGCTGTGCAGACCGCTCTGCGGCGGTGATCGCATTGCGCAGTTGGCGAGCACTGCGGTTGATATTGGCGCTGTGCAGCACGACAGCAATGAGCAGGAAGCCGAACACTAATCCGAGCTCAGGGAGTTGCATCACCAAGCGCATTAGTAAGGGAATGCACGTCGCACCAACGGCCAATAGGAGCATCAATGCGGTCATGTAGGTCGTGTTGAAGATCGTCTTGTGCAACTGTCGTAATTCCGCAGTCTGCTTATCTTGGCTGCGCAGGTTTTTCCAGATGCTCGCGGCATGTGCAATCCGCACTGTCAGCAGCAGGACAATTACAAAGTGTAGCCCGGCACCGACAAGGGCCACATAGTGCGTAAGCCCGAGCAGGACAGTGAGCGCGCCGCGGTAGGCAAGGGCGAGTAGGCTGACGGTAAGCGCAAGCGTTAAGACAACCAAGATCATCAGGTTCTGAAGGGTCTGTGCTGACCGGTGCCAACGTGCCTCATGAGGGGAGAGTGCTCTATCCACCGCATCGCTCCTATGACGTGCGAGTCATGTGCTGCGCAGCACATGAGGAATCCTGTGTCTTACCACGGAGGTAAGCGATGGACAGACCCGTGCAAAGATCTGTGCCTACGCTGCGTTGAAGCAGTATGGGTTGGTGACAGTGACAGTGACAGTGACAGTGACAGTGACAGTGACAGTAAAGGTGCCGGTGGCGGAATCTACCGAAGCCCCAAGTCGGTGCGGACGCCCAGCGTGTAGAAAGTGAAGGGATCGTTAGTTTTAGTAGGCGATCACTTCGTAGTGACCGCCGCCGGTTTGGGCAGGAGTTTGAAGAGTGATCAAGTGCAGCAGAAAATGCGTCAAGCAATCTACTCTTTTATGGAAATAAATTTCCAATAAATTATTTTTTTACAATAATCCAAAATTTTTTAGAGCTGAATATGTGTTGGTGCTGCGCTTAAAAGCTCTTAAAAACTGGTTCCGTGCACGCCGTATATATTGTCTTACACTGGCTGCCGGAATTTGATTTTTTGCAAAAAGAAATTGCATTCTTACTTGCGACTTCAATTGATGGGCCAGCTGCAAAACCCCTTATGATGGATCCCCTGAGCTCCGGTTCAGCGATTGCGGCACATCTATTTTCATAAACATAAAGAATGCTGCATTTTTTTTTGCTTGCTCCTTCACACTTTTCAAGTGCATCTTGCTGAGCTTCAGATTTTTTGAACTTTCCAGTAGATACGCCTAAGTTTTCATTGCCGTCGCCGGCAATCGCACCCCAAGTCTTGATCCACTTGCCGCTAGGGCGTGGGTCCTTTGGGATTGGGTCTCCTTGAGGGATGGGCGCGCACGCAACAGCCCCTTGGCCTCCAATTTGATATTGTCCAACTGGACAGCCTTGAGCAAGTACACTGCCAGAAACAAAAAAGAATGCAAAAATAAAAATGACCGTAGGGTTTTTGGTCATTGTGACCATCAAGAGAGGTAATTTTTTGATCGTGCAAAAAAGATTAAGCATCTTGCTGCCCAGCTTGTCCACGCGAGCCGGTTGGCTGGGATATTTGTATAGGCGTTGCACCAGTAATTTTAGATGTCGCATGTGAGGTGTTGCCTGCGCTTCCGCTTTGCGGTTGTTCGCCGCCCTTAGCCACCTGCTGCGGCATATACGACCCAGCTGGCTGCCCCTGGGGACCTGGGGCTGCTGCATTATTAAACGCCGAGTAGGCCATGAACGTGCCCATATTGCCCTGCCATAGTGCGGCGGCGATGGTCGGTACGGTGACGATGAGCATGGTCATGATCAGGCCGATGCCGCCTTGTTGCAGGGCCTGGCTGGAGAGGCCTTCGGCGCT
>NZ_JACHOF010000048.1:0-2815 GCF_014199765.1 Xanthomonas sp. 3058
GCATGGTTGCACCATCCAACCTTCGCGGCCACTCACTGCCTAACAACTCATTCAAGCCGAAGTTGCTTCGCAACTCGGCTTAATTCAAGCGTTAGCCCGCAGGAAAAAATGACCGCATCTCGACCATCAGAAGAGCAGATACAGCTCGCGGCCTCGCTAGGCGTCGATGTTGCTATTGACACGTTTGACGTGGCGGCAGCCCGATTGCTGGACCGTGTGGCAGCCGCAATCGGGCACGAACCCCCTGAGCCATCCAGCGATCGTCAACGCGCTTTCGCATCATCGCTTGGGCAAGACGTTTCCACCGATTCAAAGCGTGTCGCTAGCGCCAAGATTGGTGAGGCTCTTTTCGCCAAAAACCAAGATGCAATTGTTGCACTCAACCTAAAGCCTGGAGATCGCGTTATTCGCCTCACTCGATTCGAGCATGACGGAGAGTTACGCTCTTTCGAGCAGGAGTTTGTAATTTCCTCCATCCAGCCCAATGGTCGCGTCTTCTTCAAGGGTGGCAATGGTCAAGGTGCTTGGCCTACCCAACTACACAAGCCTGCGGGCTAACAATTCATTCAAGCCGAACCCGCTTCGCGGGTCGGCTTAATTCAGGCGTTAGGCCCCGGAACAGATACTCATGCACGCTGAACTAGAAGACTGGAACAACGGATGGCATGGGCTGCGACTTAGCTTGCTACCGCAAGAGATTTCTCGTTTGATTGAGTTGCTCCAAGACTTACAGCAAGACCCGGAGCAGCACTTCCATATTTCGTCGGACTACTCAGAATTCGTCACCGAAGCTCTTCTGCAGATCTCCGGTGGCATCGAAGATGCACAGCGAAAGCTGCAAGAGGGCTGCTCAACGACACGCATCAATACGTCAATGACCAAGGACGACACTGGCAACTTGGTTACCGGCGGACGGCGTCACGCCATCGAATACGTGGAGTTTGACGTTGCAATCCTTGCTAGCTCAGGCACCGAGACCAAAGCGGGAGTTGGCCTCACCGTCGTCTCGCTACTAAACCTGAGTGCTGGCGGAAGGAGCAACGAGTCCAAGGGCATGGAATCGCGTATCAAATTCCGCGTACCTGTCGCCTTTCCCAAGCACCGCTATCCTGAGCAAGATCAATAGGGAGACGTTCCATGAGCCAGTCCTTTTCTGCCGGTGACATTGTCCAGCTAAAATCCGGGGGCGAGCCGATGACCGTTGAGGAGATCAATGGCAACGAGGTCACGTGTGTTTGGTCGGAGAGCAAGAAGCTTCAACGCCAAGTGTTCGTCGCGGCTACGCTTAAGCCATATCAACGCCCAGCTGTCGGCTTCAGCGTTAGCCGCGCCTAGAGAAGCCCCTAACAATTAATTCAAGCCGAAGCCGCTTCGCGGCTCGGCTTAACTCAGGAGTTAGGCCGTGGTGGAGCAAATACGTTGGTTGTCGCCGCTTCGGTGAGTTCGCAGGCGTGCATGCGGTTGGCTCCGGACAGAGGTCATCACCTTTGTGGTTGCGGTAAGTTCGGTGCTTCGCCTTGGCACGTCGTTCCCGCGCTGCACTCGTTCCAGTTGGCTTCGGTGGCATCACGCGCCGCTGCATCGCTGTGCAAGCTCCCTCCCGCAAGCTGTGGCACACTTGATCCAGGCGGCAGTGCTGGGGAGCATGGTTGCACCATCCAACCTTCGCGGCCACTCACTGCCTAACAACTCATTCAAGCCGAAGTTGCTTCGCAACTCGGCTTAATTCAAGCGTTAGAATTGATGAGAAATTTTTTTGCAATTGTAACCGCATTTCTGGCAGCCGCACTCGCGCCTGCCCTGGCTTTTGTTTTTGCTGGTATGGCTTTGAACGGAAAAGCGCTACGCGGCGGCGAAGACGTCATTTCTTTCCTGGCCTTAATCGGCTTCTGCATGATTTTCGCCATTGCTCATGCAGTTATCCTTGGTTTGCCGGTGTCACTCTGGCTAGTGCGTACAAACAAATTTGTGCTCCGCTCAATGCTTGTGGCGGGATTTATCGTAGGATCTCTGCCCAGCGCATTATTAGCCAACACCCTACTAAGATCCGACTGGACTAATTATATTAAGCTTGTCTTTAATGCCGGCGCACTCGGTATAATCGGCAGCGCGGCCTTCTACTTCACATTCAAGGCCATCATCTCTAACAATTCATTCAAGCCGAAGCCGCCTCGCGGCTCGGCTTAATTCAGGCGTTAGGGCTCATGTCAGAGGCTGTCGTAATCCAAATCACAGCAGACCGAGACAGCGTTTGCGCTGGAGATGACTGTGACTCACACCGAGCAACGTTTTCCATTGCGGCATCCTCCAATATCCTAGAGGTGCTAGCCGCTGCTTGGCACGCTTGCCCGCTGGCAGACATTTCTGAAGGGCAAGCTACATGGCTAATTGATGTTGCTGGCTCTGAAAGCCCCATTGGCGTTATGGCCCAACAGTGGCATCAGCCCAGGCTTTTGATTCATCCTGAGACAAGCGCGGCCGATCTGTTCAAGGGCAAGGAGCCATCTTTGTATTTCCGCTATTGTTGCCAGAGCAATCCAGACGCAGTGCTTGAGGCTATCCAGGCTAAGGCACCACTACCGGCGCGATACTCGTGATGAGTCCTAACAATTCATTCAAGCCGACGCCGCTTCGCGGCGCGGCTTAACTCAGGCGTTAGCCCCTAGGAGATTTGGTTATGCGATTTGGATTATTCGCTGGTCTGTTGTTAGCTGCCTCGACTAGGGATGGTCTGATCAACGGCATCGGAGGATGAGCCTAACCACATCGACCAGGCTGACGGCGCTCAGATCCTCGATTTTTTTGCCGTTTCCGG
>NZ_JACHOF010000049.1:0-2663 GCF_014199765.1 Xanthomonas sp. 3058
GCCCATTCTTCGTCGGAGATATCGGTCGGATATGGCTTACGAGGCTTCATCCGCATACGTTAGCGTGACAAGAGCAAAGTTCATAACACGCTCTAAGGAATTTGGCAAGGATCCTGCTAAGCACGGATTCAGTATGGAGTATCACGGTGCTAAGAATAGCTGCATCGATTTCACCTGGGATGCACTCAATAAGGCTTTGCTTCACCGTAAGACAAAAGACGGCCTCGATAAGAATTTTGAGGGAAATCTCAGCCCCGTAGACAATGTAGACGACATCAAGAGCATTCCTGCTCCCATGCCTAAGAGCGAGTTGAATAAGGAGCACAGCAACCCGAAGCCTGAGCAGCAGTGGTGGCAGAAGGTGATTGGTGAAGCGCAGCCGCCCGGTGAGCAGGTATCTCCGCTACAGGAGGCAACACAGCTCGCGAGAGTGCCGCCAACAGATCCGCTGTATCGCCAAGCAGAAGAGGCAGTTCGCCGCCTTGAGCAAGGCCTCGGCCGCGAGTACGACGACAACAGCGCCCGGCTGGCAGCAAGCAGCGCGTATTTAGCCAAAGAACACGGGCTGTCGCGAATCGATCATGTCGTGCTGAGCGAGAATTATAAGTCCGTGCGACAAGGCGAGAACCTGTTCGTTGTAGAGGGGGCGTTGAACGATCCCGCACACAAGATGGCGCACATGAAGACCAACGACGCGATCGCACAGCCGGTCGAGCAGTCTCTGGCGCAATTGCAGTCCTTAGGTGAGACGCAGCGGCAGCAACAGTCTCAGCAGCAGGAGCAGCAACGCGACCAGTCGATCACTCCGCCGCCTCGGATGGTGTGAGGTCTAATACGCTGGTATGCGTACGCTGCGCACTTCTGGTAGAACATCGCTTTACCGCAGGAAGGAGCCGCGCCGTATGCCATTCGCTATCTTCCGTTCTTACGTTTCGGCATCGGCC
The DNA here is from genome assembly GCF_014199765.1 of Xanthomonas sp. 3058. Classification (NCBI taxonomy): domain Bacteria; kingdom Pseudomonadati; phylum Pseudomonadota; class Gammaproteobacteria; order Lysobacterales; family Lysobacteraceae; genus Xanthomonas; species Xanthomonas sp. 3058. Next base: position 945 of record NZ_JACHOF010000049.1, read on the forward strand.
GCAGTGGTCGTCGCCACCTTTGCAGGATGCGCCATGACCGAGCCGCCGATCTCAAACAAACAGTTTTCCGAGCATGTTGTGGCGCTGCTGGCCGGCAAGGATTCGGCTGTGGTCGAAGCCGGCAAGTTGACCGATTTCCCTTGGAAGACGCTGTGCTTCGAGCGCGATGACAGCCTGCTGCTGAAGTTCGATCGCGGCGGGGAAACGTCGGTGCTGCCACTGCCTTACGAGGAGTTCTTCGTGGACGAGGCACATGTGGCCAATTCCCTCGAGGATAGCTGTGTCACGCCATCCGATCACATCCTGATCAAGAAGAAGTATCCGGGCTATCAAGGGCCGATCGAGTTTCAGAAGGCAGCGCAGGGAGGCTAAGCCATGGTCGATATCACCGATCCAAAGGGTGCCAAGCGTGAGATTGAGCAGGAAGCGTATCGGCACTACGAGCAGCTGAGTGGCACGACGTTGGCAAGGCGTCCCGATGGCACCTTCCAGTCACAGGGGCACAACGATGAGCTGGATGCCTTTCGGCATGCGTACACCAGTGGCCGTGTCACCCAGCTTGCGTTAGGTCAGCAGTGGATCGCACGCAAGTTCGGTGATGATGCCGAGATTGGGCCGGCCCATCCAAATGATCCCTACGAACATCGGATGGATCTATGGAACAACGAAGCCGGCCGCCGGCTCGGCGATCAGACCTCCGGGCAGGATGAGCTTGCGCGACAGGCCTACGCTGCGCTGCGCCACGGTGATCTGGCGACTGGTTTGAACGATCCGCGGCTCAGGCAGTTGTTTCCCGACGATCCGCGCCTGGCCCGACCGCAGGGCGACCCGGAGCGGGATCTGGTGACCGGCAGCGACGTGGATCGGATCAACAAGGACGTGTCGCGCCTGCAGGATCGGTCACATGACAGGTTCCCGGTTGGACACCCGGATCGTGCGTACTTTGATACGTTGCGTGGCCAGCTACCAGGCTCAGTGTCTGACGCAAAGGTGGCTGAGGCCATGTTGGTCGCGAAGCAGGCAGGTATCGAGCGGGTTGACCAGCTTGCCGGTGCCGCCTTGCGCGATGATCAGATCTTCGTCGCAGGCAAGACGCCTGGATTTCGTGCCCAGCTGGATGCGACCATGCCGGCGCCGGAGATGCGCGACAGCATCTATTTAGCCGATCAGCATAATGCCGTCCGCAGTTATGATCAGGCGGCACAATCTCAGGTGACACCACATACGCCAGGACGCTGAGCAGCGCGGATAGGGATGAAGTTGGCGTACGACGATTCGAGAAAACGCTGAAACGCTGGCGTCCTATACCAGGCAGCAAGCAATCTTCAATGAGGTGACGTCGAGCCTGACGTGATCGCTGGCGCTACGCCTGATCCACTCACACACCACGTGCGACGCGCCGGTGGTGCTTGCCATTTCCTTTTGCAGCGCGTTCTCTCGTCCGCTAAAACATGCCGCTCCAACTCAGCGCCTTCAACACTCTCATCATCCCTGTTGCGGCACGACTGCCGGATCAGCGACCAGGCTCGGATGCTTGCCGCAGATAGCCGACAAAGCCGCCGCGTGGTGCCAGCTCGAGCATGATGGTGTCGTTGCGGGTCACTTGCCGTTCCTTGCGGTCCCAGTGACCTGCCCCCATCATCCGTACCAGTGATTACTGATAAAGCCCGGGGTTGAAGGGTACTGCGTTGTTGGCTTGTTGTGTACGGTAGTTGGCGG
>NZ_JACHOF010000050.1:0-2542 GCF_014199765.1 Xanthomonas sp. 3058
TGGGCACGTTCATGGCCTACTCGGCGTTTAATAATGCAGCAGCCCCAGGTCCCCAGGGGCAGCCAGCTGGGTCGTATATGCCGCAGCAGGTGGCTCGCAACTCCAATCAAGCCAGCGAACGCGAATTCGGGGCAGCACCAAATCAGTCAACTCGCTCAATTGGGTCGACAGGCGCTCCTGATTCAACTCCAATAACTGGCTACCGCGGTAATGCGGGCAAGATTGATAGTTAAGCTGAGTAACGGCACGAACAGTTAGCAAGCTCGGCGGACATAAAAATATGAAATTTTCCAAAATTTTTTTATTACTTTTATTAAATATTACATTCTCTGCAGGAGCTGAACAGGGATGTCCACCTGGCCAATTCCCTATTGGCGGACAGGGCGCCGTAGCATGTGCACCAATTCCTCAAACGGGTTCTGGACCTCAAGAGGCAAGGCCTCTTGGCAAATGGATTAAGACTTGGGGTGCTATTTCGCTTGATAAATCCAGCGCAGGAGCGTTGGGCGTATCGGTCGGAAAGCTCTCCAAACGTGAAGCACAGCAAGACGCCATTGCCGGCTGTATTAAAGCGGGAGGGAAAGACTGTCGAGATTGGACGGCATATCAAAATCAATGCGCCGCAGTTGCAGAGCCATATCGAGATGGGCGATCAGTAGCAGGAACACTGCATTTTAGGACTGGTCCTTCACCTGAAAATATTAAGCATGAAGCCGAGGAAATTTGCTCATCAGAGAATAAAGGGGAATGCCGCGTGATTTACGAAGCTTGCTCCGAACCCATTTTCAAACCCTACTAGTTACTGAATGCTCACGGAAAGTGAAGCCTCATGAAAAAACGTGGATTACTCACAGCATCGATTCTGTACTCCAGCGCTCTTTGAACCTCTGCCCAAACCGGCAGGCTCTATGAGTTCATTTCCTACTACAACAACGACCTATTTACCTTATGCACGCTTGGCGTTCCGACTGATTGTTGGCCACGATCGACCCGGCCACCGGCACCCTTACTTTCACCATCAGTACTGTTTCAACGCGGTCTCGGCGCAGATGTTCGCTCGCATTTGCCCGGTCGTTTACCGGCATGGTACGCCCCAGAGCACCTCATGTGCTGCGCAGTAAGTGACTCGCACTTCATTAGGAGCGATGCATTGGATAGAGTGCTTTCCCCTCATGATGCATGCTGGCACCGGTCCACCGAGAGCCTTCGGAATCTCCTGATCGTCGTTGTCTTGACGATTGCGCTTACCGCCACCCTGCTCGCCCTGGCTTATCGCACAGCATTCACCGCCTTGCTCGAGCTTGCACACTCTGCGGCCTTTGTCGGTGCGGTGCTGCATTTTGCCGTTGTAATTCTGCTGACAACCCGGATTGCACATGCAACTGCCGTCTGGGGAAAGCTGCGCAGCCAGGGCAAACAGATGCCAGAATTACGACAATTGCTCCAGACGATTTTCAACACAGCCGGCATGACCGCCTTGATGCTGCTATTGGCAGTGGGTGCGGCCTGCATCCCCTTTTTAATGCGCCTGGTGATGCAACTGCCCGAGCTCGGATTGGTCTTTGGCTTCCTGCTCATCGCCTTGGTGTCGCATAGCGCAAATATCAACCGCAACGCTCGCCGACTGCGTGATGCGATCACCGCCGCAGAGCGGTCTGCACAGCGCACAATGGCCGCATGAACGCTCATCTGAACATCAAGATTGTTGGCTGTCTTTTCCTAATGCTCCTGGCTGGGTGTAATCCAATGAATGCTGCTTCTGAAAGACACGATACCGGCGCGACCACCACCGACGGCGATCCGGTCTACCGCAAGAACCCGCATCCGACGCAGGCATACCGGATCACGATGACCATCGAGGATGCGCCCGGGCCGTTTGAGTGGATCTCGGGCACTGCATTCTATGAAATGACCAACCGTAACAGCTGTACGCCAATCGACCCCTCATTAGGCATGTCGACAAAGCAGAAAGAAGATGGAATTCCCATCACTTTCGAAAAACTCAACGACACAACATACGTGGCGAAGATTTATGCCGACGGAATGGTCGATGCAGATTATTACGGGAAAGGCACCTGTAATTTCGAGCTGGATGGTGTCGGCATTTCGCTCAAGGCGACCGGAAAGCATGAAGACACGAGGTTTGAGCCAGCTCTATTCAAAAATGAGATTCATAGCAGAGCTCCTAAAGTCACTTATTTCTGGAAAGGCCGTTATCCCAAAGAAGATATTGACAACTTCCCAGACAGCGGAAAAGTCAGACTGGACCAGTTCAACAATGATGCCCGAGGAAACATATTTAAAGTTACGCTAATCACGGAAGAGGTAATGCCATGAGCCTGACGAGCCAACAATATGCAGCCCTTGCGAAAGATGCCTACGATGAACCGCCTGAAACTGGAGCGAGCAGTCGCCCTGTCGATATCGGTGGCATTACCTATAAACGACTTGAGTATGTAGACAGTCCTTCAGGCTATCAAGGCATTATTTATCAGCGGATCGATAATGACGAAATCATCGTCGCCCATCGCGGCACCGAGAC
>NZ_JACHOF010000051.1:0-2459 GCF_014199765.1 Xanthomonas sp. 3058
CAGGACTACCGCGGCGACAGCATCGAGATCGCCCTCGATGCCGAACTCACCAGCGCATTGCGCGCCTTGAGTCAACGTCATGGCAGCACCGTCTTCATGACGGTATTGGCCGCCTGGTCAGTGCTGCTGTCACGCCTGTCTGGACAGGACGAAGTCGTGATCGGCGCGCCTGTCGCCAACCGCACCCGCAGCGAACTCGAAGCGCTGATCGGTTTCTTCGTCAACGCCCAGGCACTGCGGATCGATCTGCGCGCCAACCCGTCGGTCGCGGAGCTGTTGAGCCAAGTCCGTGCCACTGCATTGGCCGCGCAGGACCATCAAGATCTGCCCTTCGAGCAAGTGATCGAAGCACTCAATCCCACCCGCAGTTTGTCCGCCCAACCGGTCTTCCAGGTCGTGCTGACCTGGCAGAACGTCCCCGATGCCGAGCTGAGCTTGCCGGGCATCGCACTGCAGCCGTTCCAGTCGCCATCGGCCGATGCCAAGTTCGATCTGGAGCTGTTCCTGGGCGAAGTTGGGGACCGCATCGTCGGTAGCCTGAGCTATGCCAGCGCGCTGTTTGACCGCCGTACCATCGAGCGCCATCTGGCCCAGTTCGTCCAGCTGCTGGCCGGCATGGCCGCCGATGAGCAGTTGCCCATCGCGCAGCTGCCGCTGCTGCCTGTCGACGAACGCGCCCAGCTGCAGCGCTTCACCACTACCGAGACCGCTGCGCTAGATCCGGCGCAGTGCATCCATCACCTGTTTGAAGCGCAGGTGCGGCGCACCCCCGATGCCATCGCCTTGCAGGAAGACGAGGTTGAACTCAGCTACGCCGTCCTCGAAGCGCGGGCCAATCAGCTGGCCCATCGTCTGCGCACCTTGGGCGTTGGAGCGGAGAGCCGCGTCGCGCTGTACCTGCCGCGCGGGATCGATCAAGTCGTGGCGCTGCTGGCCACGCTCAAGGCCGGCGCGGCCTATCTGCCGCTGGACCCGGAACTGCCCAGCGAACGCCTGGCTTTCCTGCTGGAAGACAGCCGCCCGCGTGCGGTGTTGACCTGCACCGAACTACAGGATCGCCTGCCCGCCAGCCGCGCCATGCTGCGGGTCAGCGTGCTGACCCTGGACACCGACACACACAGCGATCTTGAAGATCCCGGCGCACCGAGCGTCCCCGGCTTGTGCGCGGACCATCTTGCCTATCTGATCTATACCTCCGGCTCCACCGGACAACCCAAGGGCACCCTGCTCACCCACGCCGGCGCCACGCATTACCTGCAATGGGCGATCGATACCTATCGTCCGTTCCCCAGCGCGGTGGTGTCTTCCTCGCTGGCCTTCGATGCCACCCTCACCAGCCTGCTCGCACCGCTGCTTTGCGGCGCACGGGTCGAGCTGCTGCCCGAGCACGACACCCTCGACGCCTTGCGCCAGCGCCTGTGCGATCCGACCCCGTTGGGCTTGGTCAAACTCACTCCAGCCCATCTGGAAGTGCTCGGCCAGCAGTTGGCCGAGCATGAAGGACCGCTCAGCCCAGCGGTGATGGTGATCGGTGGCGAAGCCTTGCCTGCAGCCACGCTCGCACGCTGGCAAACGCTCGCACCACACACGCGGCTGATCAACGAATACGGCCCTACCGAAACCGTGGTCGGCTGCGTGGTGCACGACACCAGCGCAGACGATGCGCTGGACCCCAGCGGCCGCGTGCCGATTGGCAAACCGATTGCGCATCTGCGCATCCACGTGCTCGACGCGCACGCTCAGCTGGCACCGATTGGTGTCACTGGGCACCTGCATATCGCCGGACCTCAGCTCGCACGCGGCTACCTCGGCCGTCCCGACCTGACCGCCGAACGCTTCGTCCCCGATCCGTTCGCCGACCAGCCCGGCCAGCGCATGTATCGCACGGGTGACCTTGCGTGCTGGCGTGCCGACGGCACCCTGGACTATCTCGGCCGCAACGACGACCAGGTCAAGCTGCGCGGCTTCCGCATCGAGCTGGGCGAAATCGCCGCCGCGCTGCGCGCCTGCGCCGGCGTGGACGATGCCGCTGTCTTGCTGCGCGAGGACACCCCCGGCGAGCCTCGCCTGGTCGCCTATTTGATCGGCGACGCCGAGCAGCTCAGCGCCGACACGCTGCGCACCCAGCTGGCCACGCGCCTGCCCGAGGTGATGCTGCCGACCGCGTATGTAATCCTGGAGACACTGCCACTCACCGCCAACGGCAAACTGGACCGCCGTGCCCTGCCCGCGCCAGACGCCGATGCGCTGGCCGTGCAGGCCTACACGCCGCCGCAAGGTGCGCTGGAACAGACCCTGGCACAGCTATGGAGCGAGCTGCTCGGGGTCGAACAGGTCGGCCGCCACGACAGCTTCTTTGCCCTCGGCGGTCACTCGTTGCTCGGCGTGCGCCTGATCTCGCGCATCCGCAGCACCCTCGGCCTGGAACTGCCGCTGGCCGCGCTGTTCGCCCAACCGCG
>NZ_JACHOF010000052.1:0-2120 GCF_014199765.1 Xanthomonas sp. 3058
ACACCAGCTGCTTATGCCCAACATCTGGCCAACACCGATATCATTACCCCCGGACTCTAAACCAAGCCGCTACTCAGGGCGGGGGGATGTCGCATAGATCCGATCTCCTTAGCGGTTGCGCGATGCGGCTGCATGCGCTTGGAGATAGGCGATAATTTCGGAATGCCACCAGACCGAAGGCGAGCGTTCGGAAGTGCCCAGCTTGAACGGCTGCGGAGCCAGCGGGTCGTAAGAGCTGGAGCGTGCACTCAGGCGCTGGTACCAACTGCTCTTGCCGATGCCCAAGATGTGCAGTACCTCCGGCAGGCGGATTGCACGATCGCTGGAACGATTATCGGCTTGAGCGAGTTGAAACATGTCCTTGAGGCGGTCAAGGATCTTGCTTTTGTGGAGTTCTTGGAGGAGCTCCAGATCGAAGATAGCCGGCGACTGGTTATAAATTGCCGAGGCGGACCCGTCGGTCAGGGTAGAGCGCTTGACCTGACGAGGTGTGGCTTCAGAGTGGATCTTGGTTGAGAGCATTTCAGACTTTCCCTTATGGTTGCCTGGGGCGCGGTAGTGCGTCCCAGTGCGAGAGAGTCTGGCGAGGAGGTATGTGGAGGTCGAAAGGTCAGCGGCAGACCATTTGACATGCTCTGCGCGCTTGGTGTAGGTCCGCCACTCTTTGAGGCGCAGCGTGTAGACCGCCGGTTTACTGCTCCTGAGCCTTGTCGTGGCCCAGGCGCAGGCTCACTACATCACCGTTTGCCAGTAGATTGAAGATACGCGTGTGGTAATCGGCCGTTTCGAATTCGAAAGACTCGCTGGTGGTTCGGGCCGGGCCGGATGTGGGCGGTTCTGAGGAGGCGGACGGAGGGTTCGTTCGGTCGAATGCCGCGAACGCCTCGGCCATCTCTGGATAGGGGCTTTTGCGGCCGGCCCAAGCGTTTAGGGTGTTCTCAAGTCGATCTATTGCACCGTTCGTTTTACTACGCTTGGCCCCTTTGGGCTTCAGGCGGTCAAGCTTCTCCAGTTCAGACAGGAGTACGCGGGTGCCCTTCTTGTCCTTGTAGCTTTGGATGAACTCAATGACTGCTCGCTTTGCCTGGGCGACGCTGGTGATCGACTTGTCGTCTTCCAGGCGTTTGAGGACCTGTAGCACGATCGCGCGCGTGTACTCGCTGTCGTCGGCCTTTTCCTTGGCAGCATAGGTCGCGAACACGTGCGAGGCCGACTTGGTCGTGTTCAAACCAAGGTTGTAGTAGGCAAGAGCGGTGATGTGCCATACCCGGCCGGTGTCACCGACTTTGCAGAGGCGCCTGGCTTCTTGGAGGTACAGCGCGGCGATCAGAAGGCCCTTGTAGGGATAAGGTTCTAGTCTGTTCCAGGAGTCTGGTACAAGCGCATTAACAGTGACCTGCTGGCGCAGCCATTCCAGATCAGAGTGAGTTTGCGCCTGACCCTGCTTCTCCAGCTCGGCTTCGGCAAAGGCCCAGAGCGGGCTGACGTCATGAAGCTCGTTCGCGTAGATCTGTTCGTGCCAGAGCAAGATGCCGTGCTCTACGAGCACGGCCGGATCCACGGCCCTTTCTCCTTCGTACTCGTAGAAGAAATGGGTCTTGGGGAAGTTTGCATCGGCGGGATAGAGCGGTTTGCTTTTATCTGTGTCGGTCTTCTTATTAGTCATAGTGACTCTTTTCGACATTGCTGGTCGTTGATGAGGGATCTTACTTGGTCACTGGTCCGGCAGGCGCGGTGTTCAAGTCGCCATGCTTCGGACTTCTTTGCCCTGCCTGCTCGCCTCCTAAAGTTCAGTAACCGCGTTGGTACGCTCGATGAGTTCCGCCAGATCCAAGGTCTCCATTCGCCCCAGATAGATGATTAGCTGGTTACATCATTCGGGGCCCGCTCCTGCTTGGATCATCCTGGGTGTGGTCGCGCATCTGTGCGAGCTCTCGACGCCCCCCCGCCCTGAGTAGCGGCCTGGTTTAGAGTCCAGGGCTGATGATATCGGTGTTTGCCAGATGTTGGGCATACGCAGCCGGTGTCATGCCGCCGATTGCTTTCTTGGGGCGGTCCTCGTTGTATTCGCGTCGCCAGCGTTCGATCTCGGTGCGCGCGTGCAGCAGTGTCGGGAACCA
>NZ_JACHOF010000053.1:0-2069 GCF_014199765.1 Xanthomonas sp. 3058
CTCAGCGTCACCGAACGTCAGTTGCATGGATCACTCCTCAACATCAGGCGGGTAGTGTCGCGTATCTGTGGTGCGTTGTTCAGAGGTTCCCTAACGCATGAACATGTTCCGCGCACTGCGCAAAGATCGGGGGCAGTTCTTGCGAGTCAAGGGTCAACGGTGCCGGCGGTCCGAAGGGGTGCGCCCCTTGATGATAAAGGGGGGCGCTGCGCTCAAGGATAGAGTCCCAGGTCCTGCCGTCCCAATTATGGATATCTCCGGATGGAGTGGTGACAGATAAGCTACCTTCGCGATCAACTCGCACCTGAGAAATTTCTTCTCTGGCCAGTTCATTTCTTCCTGCAATCGTCAGCGCGGGACCAGGCGTTCTTTCATCCATCCTGGCAAGGATCCGTGAGCCATTTGCCGGATCACGTAACATCGCGTCGAACAATTGCAAGCTAGGATCATTATTGAACCCTTGGGCCAAGGCCGGATTGTTGGATTCCCTGATCTTGGAACGCCATTCCTCGCTACCTTGCCCTTGCCCGAGTTCCAATGCGTTGACAAGGTTAACTCCCTGGAGCGTCGCATCGCGCCCGGACACGATCGCGGCCCGGGCTGCAGGATTCAGCCCGTTGATGCCTTGATTCCCGATCCATGCGCTCACTGTATCCGCAGTCATGCCGTTCGATTGCTGGAGGCTTTCGACAAGCAAGGCTCCACGGGCCTGGTTCTGGTTAAAGAGTTTGCTGGTCACGGCAACGATCGCGGCGGCTTGCTCGGGATGGTCCCGATTGAGGTCTTGCAGCCAGCTTATCTGCGAGAGGGGCTGACCAACCGCCTGCCATTTTCGATCTACCTGCTGATCGTTCAGGCCTTGAACAAATGTCCGCCCAGCGTCTGACCTGAGGAATTCGTTGAGGCGATCTTGCTCTGCGGCGGAAAGGTCATTACCCACTTGCCCTCGCGTTTGCAGGCGTTGCAGAAGATTCGTCTGCTCTTCCTGATTGAACTGCTGTTGAGGCGTGGCCCACTCCGCATAGCAACCAAGCATCTCCTCGGCTGCAGCACCTCGTCCAGGCTGACCGAAGTCCCACTGCATGATGCCTACGGACCAGCCGGAATTTCCTGTGCTGTGTTGCAAGGCGTACGCGGCACTCAGATTCACTTCGCTGGCGCGGCCAACAGCATTGTAGGCAAGTACCTCGAAGCTTTCACGACTCAATGCGTCGTAGCGATATCCTTGTGGCATCTTGGTTCCCCTATGGAATGGCTTTTATCAGCTGCTCCAGTTGTTCGATACGTAGTCGCGTTGCATTGACGCTGCACTGTGTAGTCAGGTTTTCTTGTTCATTGCGAGACATGCCCTGTACCAATGGCTCGGCTTGGCAATAGGCATCTCGATAGGTTCGCCAGGCTTTAGAAGCATCAGTAAAATTCTTTTCCAGATCATCCAGATAAGCCGGATCGTCCGTTGTATAGCTGCTGTAACGCACGCGCGCCTTGTCGAGGATTGCTTTTTCTATTCCTGTCAATTTGTCATTGATCGAACGAGTTTCACGTACCGACATGCAGATTGCGCCCAATCGCTTACAGTCAGTTTCAGGCAACGCCAAGAGGCAGGCTTCCCGGTCTTTGGGTGTCGCACTACGGGAGCAGTCCGAACCGCTTTTTGTTGACGAAGCGCTTGGCTGGCCTGAAGCGGCGGCGCCGGCATCCGGCGCCGAGCAGCCAGCCAATGACAGCAATGCCAATGTCGCTATCCATCGCATGGCGTTTCCCAGCGGCAAGGCGGCTTCATCGGATCTTTTTCTGCGGGCGACCATCGGCATTCTCTAGGCATAACCGTTTGACAGCCAAGCTAGCCAGAGAAGTTGCCTTGAATCAAGCGACGATGGCCTGACGCCAGCCGGTCAGAGCGATAGAGGCCTAAGAGCGGCTTACAAAACGACTTCGCCTCAGCCTACTGCAGGCCGGCTGATCTGCGGCCTGGCTGGGCGGGCAAGGACCAGTCGAGATGGTCGGCATGCATGGGTTTAAACACAGCAACCAGCGGAGTCTCTGGTGCGGTGTCCTCGCCGCTGGCG
>NZ_JACHOF010000054.1:0-1946 GCF_014199765.1 Xanthomonas sp. 3058
TCACTTATCAATCGACGGCGCTCGGCTTGCGTGGCCGATGAGCGGGCCGAGCGCCGGCAAAACGGTGGGTCTTGGCTTCGACAATTGCGCGGAAGGCATCGTGGCCCAATGCTCGCTGCTGCTGTAGATGAAGGCGAATGCTGGCGAGCAGTTCCTCGGAGAGGGCTTCATCGAGCAGGGTACGGTAGGCGTTGGATCGCTTGATCGGGTCGCTGCCAAGCGCAAGCCAACAGGGATGTGGTGTCAGTGCGGAGTGCTTGCGCTGGCCTAGGTTGGCTGGGCAACTCGACCAGCGATACGCCGCCGGGTTGTCGGTCAGGCGAGCACGCACCGGATTGAGCTCAATGTAGCGATAGCAGAGAAGGACGTAGTCCGCACTGTCCACAAGGCAGGCTTTGTAGCGCCCTTCCCATAGCGTGCCGGTGCGCCCGTGGCAGCCATTGAATAGCGCCAATTAATTGACTTCTTGATTGCTGAATATAAGTCTCAGATATTCATATGCGAATAGAGCTAATGTTCTCGAAATAATCAAAGGATATCTAGTGAAAAACTACCTTCTTCTGTTAGGTGCAGTGCTTGCGTCTGGCTGTGCATCAGCAGATTACAAGCCAAGTACGCCCGTTAGTCGTGTGCGGACTACTTCGTTATGTGCGGCGTATGGAATGAGGGCGCCTGATGGAGATAAGATCCGAGCGGAACTCTCCTCGAGAAATGCCATTAACGCAGAGGAGTGGGTGCACGTCGAGCGACGAGAGATAACGGTTGGGATGCGGGAGTGTGCCGTACAAGCGATAGTTTCGGTTGCTGGTGCTGCCAAATATGTCTCCCACAAGATTGGGGGGAAGTTAGTGTCTAGGGACGTTTACTACCGATGCAACGACGTTGGTTCATCTCAGTGTCCGTTATTGAAGATTAGCTATGACAAGGAAGGGGTGGTAACTAGTGTTGGTTCGGCGCCTGACGTGCCTTAGTTGATTAAGAGGCTCCATTGCGGAGAGGCTGGGCCGACCATGGAGAATGCCTTGGTCTGGCTCGAAGTAACGGGTCATGCCGCTCACCAATTGACGACGCTCGGCTTGCGCGGCTGGTGGAGAGCCTAGTGCCCGAAACGCGGCAGGCCTTGGCTTCGACCATCACGCGGAAGGCATGGTGGCCCATGGCGCCATGCTGCGTAGATGAAGGCGGCTGCTGGCGAGCAGTTCGTCGGACAGGGCTCCATCGATAAGAGCGCGGTAGGGGGTGGATCGCTCAATCAGGTCGTTGCTAAGCGCAAGCCAACAGGGATGTTATGTCAGGGGATAACGGGGTCAGGTTAACTTATCAGTCGATGGCGCTCTGCTTGCGCGGCCGATGAGCGGGCCTGATGCCCGCAAAGCGGCGGGTCTTGGCTTCGACAATTGCGCGGAAGGCATCGTGGCCCAATGCTCGCTGCTGCTGTAGATGAAGGCGAATGCTGGCGAGCAGTTCGTCGGAGAGAGCTTCATCGAGCAGTGCGCGGTAGGCCTTATATCGCTCAATCGGGTCGCTGCCAAGTGCAAGCCAACAGGGATGTGGTGTCAGTGCGGAGTGCCTGCGCTGGCCTAGGTTGGCTGGGCAGCTGGACCAACGATACGCTGCCGGGTTGTCGGTCAGACGAGCACGCACCGGGTTGAGCTCAATGTAGCGATAGCAGCGAAGCACGTAGTCCGCACTGTCCACAAGGCAGGCTTTGTAGCGCCCTTCCCATAGCGTGCCGGTGCGCCCGTGGCGGCCATTGAACAGCGCCACGTAGTTGCGCCCAATCCGCTGCATCAGTTGCCCGACTCGTCCCGCTGCAGGTGGCGTGACCAGCAAGTGCACATGGTTGTCCATCCGACGTCCCCCCGATTTTGAGTAGCACGCCAGTTTGGAGTCCAATTCCCTACCCCGAAGGAGATTGGACGTGAAGAAACGTTTTACTGACGAGC
>NZ_JACHOF010000055.1:0-1866 GCF_014199765.1 Xanthomonas sp. 3058
ATGCCCGTGGCGTGCAGTTGCGGCTGATCCAACCCGGCAAACCGAACCAGAACGCCTACGTCGAATCGTTCAACGGCCGACTACGCGACGAATGCATCAACGAGCACTGGTTCCCGACACTGCTGCACGCGCGCACCGAGATCGAACGCTGGCGACGCGAATACAACGAAGAACGACCCAAGAAAGCAATCGGCGGCATGACCCCTGCTGCGTATGCCCAACATCTGGCAAACACCGATATCATCAGCCCTGGACTCTAAACCAGGCCGCTACTCAGGGCGGGGGGATGTCGGATCTACGCAAGACTCAGCTACATGGCGAGAATGCTGCTGCCGAGCAAAGGTGATACTGCATCGCAAGGTGTGATAACAACGAGCATCGAACGAATAACTATCAAACCGCAGCGGCCACGGCTCGTCCGGCTTTTTTCTCGCCAGATGCAGATTAGGAATGGTGAACATGTGGAGGGACTCCATGTCGAAGGGAGCGAGGCAGGTAGGTATCAGCTACAGCACACCCATCGGAATATAGCAAAGCAGGCTCTTCCTACGTCCAAGAAATGCACCACGTCACCAATTCGATCGCCTCGCGCCGATCACGTAGGAGTACGAATCGGCACGATCCAGCAGCTGTGCGGCACGCGCTTCGACAACACAGCTCGCCAATTGGCGTAATAGACATGATGTATCACTCATCTCGTTTTTTATTTTTTTATATCTAACCTTATTGTTGAAATATATACATTTTAAAGGTTGCCGCATCGGCGCGCCCGACCGAGGGCTCACCCGCCCCCAACCTGGACCTTTCGGCTTGGGTCTGAGCGATGCTGAAGCGATGCGGTCAACAGCTCGGCCAGCGTGACGAGCTTTTGTTCGAGCAAGGCGATGGAGTCGGCATGTTCTTCTTCTGGCGCACCAAGAACCGCAATCTCGAATCTGCTTCCTCCTCGAACAAAAAGATGACTGACGGCAAAAGAATGAAGGCCCTCCGGCTTTTGTGTCAGCAGTACGCGGCTCAGAGGAAATGGGCAGTTGGAATGTTGTTCTGCGACATCCACAATGTGCGTTTCGATGATTTCGCCCCAGGACGAGCCTTTGGTTTGAACGGCGAACCGACCTGGCCCGCCGATTGCGCAGATATCATTGGCAGACTTCTTCGCGCCTTCAAGCAGCACGGCGAACTCCTCATCATCGGACCTACCCTGCGGAACCGTCGATGCGACCACGGTAGCGGAGAAGCTTCCTGCAAATCCGACGCGACAGAACGCAATTCCATCGCCATTCAAAAGACCCTCCGTAATGCTGGTTGCAGAGCCGCACAACGAAAAATCGATTGAATATATATTTAGGAATGAATAATTCCTAAGAATTTCCCGATCGACGGTGGGAAATCCGGATATGACAGATGGCCCCCAAGTCCACTCGTACTTCCCATCCATTTCTTCTCCTCCGTGCTTTTGCAAATAGCGTTGTCACACCTATCCAGGCAACTTTTGATGCTTGAAAATTTTTCAGTACAAAACGCTGATCAAACAGCCGACAGTATCGCTAACATGAAAATCTTACGCAACATTGAAGTCGATTGCTTGCAAACCAGGAGACGCTCTTCACGAGATGAACTGGGATTTGCAGGAATTGACCAAATAACTATCAAACCGCAGCTGCGATGGCTCACCCGACTTCCTACTACATAGAGATTAAGGATTTGAGCATGTCGGGGTTCAGGCCGCTATCGTAGCAAGCCGCTCAGTCCTTAAGGGCCAAGCTCACCACTAGGTGTTTGATCCCAGGTTTTGATGGTGCATTATTTTCCCTCAAATGGAAGGAAGCACTATGGGCCAGGTTCTGCACGGGAGCGCCACCACGA
>NZ_JACHOF010000056.1:0-1581 GCF_014199765.1 Xanthomonas sp. 3058
TCCAGAAATTGCGAAAAATCCGAAGATCCAAACGCGACTCTCCGGAACGATGCGACATCCCGCACTCTCAGGCCTCATTGTTCAGACCTTCCCTAACGCCTGAATTAAGCTGACCCGCGATGCGGACTCGGCTTGAGTGAATATTTAGGACGCAGCGCCATTGCTCTCAGCCGTAGGGTCAACGAAAGAAGCACCTGTGCTAGACGGCCGTTTATGGAATATTCCATGTGGCGGGTGAAGGTCAATAATTCTGTAGGCTCCATTTGAATTGACAAATATCTCATGGGCTAGAAGCATCACTCTGACCGTCCCGCCAGAGAAGACCTTGTTCATTCCATCCGGGTGACCAAGTAGTGGAACGGTCCACTTCGGACTAAACTTTCTTGCTGCTTCAGCCAATCCGTTAATTACCGCTTTCGGATTGTCTGCGTCTGGTAGGGCGCTGAGATTCTCTTTGAGTGAGCTAAGCAACTGAATGATTTCATATGTTCTTGTGTGTGAGTCCATCTTGCGAGTGTCCTTACGGGCTGACTACCTAATTGACGGCCTCAGGACCCGGTTATGCAACTTATTCAACGGGCACCGTGTGCCAGGCCTTCCCCCTTGATACAGATCGATATTAGGGCGATCGGATCCGATTAACAAGCCAGGGTATAACCGGACGCAGCGGTAGGCCCGGCGAACACTACAAATTCCTGCCGACAGACGTGTAGGTGTCCGCCATGGATAAGGTTCTCGTTGAGCTGTACCGCGTCGTACCTGATGAGATCCCACCGGCGCAGGAATAGCATTTGCCGGCATGGCCCGGAAGCGCCTTCTCCTGGTGTCCTCACTTTTCCAGATCCATGGTCACCTCTCCGACGACTTCAACCGGCTTGTCTTGGCCAGAACGGCGAATCACAATAAGGGAAGACTTCTACGGTATGGCCGAACACAATCCATGGATATCAAGATTGAGGCCAAGCCAGACTTCTTGAAGTCACTGGCGTCCAACGTCAGCCCGATCACGGCAGTATCGGAGCTAATCTGGAACGGATTTGACGCAGGCGGCCAGCACGTCAAGGTCATTCTGGAACCGGACGAACTCAATGGACTCCACGCCATTCGCGTATCGGACGACGGCGACGGCATAGACCGGGGCAAGGTCGATGCGTTGTTTGGGGGGTTGGGCGACTCCTGGAAGGCCAAGTCTCACCGCTACAAGGGTCGGACGCTCCATGGCAAAAACGGCAAGGGGCGTTTCCGTGCCTTTGCTCTGGGTGAGAGTGTCGAGTGGCGGACCACTTACCTCGATGGAAAGGCATTTAAGTCCTACACGATTACTGGCCGTGCAAGCCAACTGACAGGCTTCAGTGCCTCGCAACCAACGGACGCTGAGACTACGACCCTCGGTACCGAGGTAGTCATCGAGAACCTTGACTCCAACTTCCCATCTCTGACAAGCGACAAGGCAACACTGGAAATCACTAAGCAGTTTGCTGCCTACCCGACGTCCCCCCGATTTTGAGTAGCACGCCAGTTTGGAGTCCAATTCCCTACCCCGAAGGAGATTGGACGTGAAGAAACGTTTTACTGACGAGC
>NZ_JACHOF010000057.1:0-1460 GCF_014199765.1 Xanthomonas sp. 3058
GCCGCCAACTACCGTACACAACAAGCCAACAACGCAGTACCCTTCAACCCCGGGCTTTATCAGTAATCACTGGTACGGATGATGGGGGCAGGTCAGGATCGTAAAATATCTGTAGTTACGACGCCAAAGGCGAAAGGCCAGGCGTTACGTCAATCTCAAGCTTTGTCAGAACAGGGCTTAACTGGTCGCTGGGAAGTGTCCACACAGGCACAGGCTAATCGTGCAAAGAAGATGTTCGAAGAGCTTGGCATTAATAACATAACCGTAGAGGTGGTTAAGCCATGAGTAAAACTAATAATACTTTTGCTAAAGTAATAGCGGATTTTTGCAATTTTCTAGAGTTTTCTGACGCCAAAATTGTTGATCAGGATGCAGCTGTTCAGATGATGGAGCAGCTCGCCTTTGAATTGCAGAAGCTTCCGGATATTGAAAGGGGCTTATTGTGCTCTGATTTAGTTTCTGCATCTTTAATGTATGAGGGTGAGGTTGCAGATTTTGTTAGAGATCTACCAAGCTCACTTGGTTTGAATGAGTAGAAATAAAATCATTATCTTTAGTTTATATTTGGCACTAAATCCATTTTTTAAAAATTCTTTGAGAATATGTGGCATAAATTATCTGAATCAGAAGTAGGATTCGAGATTTTTGTTATTAATTTGAATTGACGAGATTTTTTGAAAACGAGCCCGGCAAATTTCCTGCAGATAAATGACATGATCACTAAAGACATAGAGCTATTGAATGAAGTCTTTAACACAGTTAAGGCTGGGGTGATTGGGGAATATGATCAATTGGAGTACGAGGTTTTTATTGGTGATGGTTATATTGATACAGTTTTAGTTGTTAGGTTGAATGGTGTGGAAGTTGATCAGAGTAATTATTTGATAAATAATTCATTGATTTATAAGATGGTGAAATCCTTGAAAGAGAGCGCTAATGGACGCGGAGAGTTTTGGAAGTCTTTCATGATCTCATTTAAAGATGGAGGGCAGGTCAAAGTTAAATTCGAATATGGTCAATAACAGCTCTAATAAATTAGCGGTTTTTTTGCAAAAAAATTACGGTGCAGAACGTTACCGGGTCGTACTGGGGGGCATGTGACTGAAGTTGGTGGGGCGAAAGCATGAGCAGGCATAAGCGTAAGCACGAAGGGACGTTTTGTTGCCGAAATATAGTGCTCCGCTCTCCGGTACCTGCTCACTTTGAGTAACGTTCGGTTCTGATTTCGTTTCTATCGCCAAATAAAATGGTATAGGAAATATTCGTTTGACAGCTTGCCGCGAGTAGTCGATACCAGCCTTACGGTATTGGGCCGCGCGGCATCAATGCCTGGCGCAGCAACGGTCCGGGCCGCCGTTACCTGATCGGTAATCCCCCCATTTGTAGCAGTCGCCAAAAGTGGAGTTATGCCGCAAGTGCCAACTTTTGCATTGGGGTAATGCCGCCGAGCGCCATGTTCG
>NZ_JACHOF010000058.1:0-1351 GCF_014199765.1 Xanthomonas sp. 3058
CTGAGGTATCCCCACGTTTTTCAGTTCAGGACCATCTGGTTGTGAATGTGTTCGGGCAGTGTGCGTAGTCGCGCTAGCCATTGGCTGATGAGCTCCATCGGCCAGCGTCTGCGCAGGGCTTCGCGTCCGATGCGCAGCGTTGAGTAGAGTTTTCGCTTGGCTTTGCGTGGCGACAGCCAAGCCGCGTGACCGGATTGCTCGCTGGCCATGCCCGCCAACCAGCACGCAAAGCTGGCAAGTGTGTTGAGCATCAGCAAGATGCTCAGGCGCGGCCCTTGGCGGGTCAGGCTGTCTTCGAAGGCTGCGCCGTAGCGATGCGACTTGAGATCACGGAAGCTGCCTTCGATCTGCATGCGCCGTGCATACAGACCGATCAATTGACGTGCGTTGGCCTCGACAAGATCTGGCGAGGCAATAATCAACCAGGGTTCGCGTTCGCTCGCAGCAGCCTTGCGGCTGTGCGAGCTGCGTGCAACTTCGCTGCGGCAGCGTCGGTTGTAGTGTTTGCGGCCACGCGGTGATTTGCCATGCACCACCAGCCTACAGGCCAGTGGATCACTTCGATTGATGTGCATCAGGTCCAGCTCGCGCGGCTGTGGTTGCACCAGCTCCCAGAGGGAGCGGCATGACACCCACTGGTCGGGCTGATCTTTCACCTCGACAGGCTTGACCAGCGTGGTCCCGCGCAGGCGTCCAACCCAGCTCCATCCAATTGCTTGCACCGCCCTGAACCAAGGCGTGCGGAAGCCAGCGTCGGTGATCAGGATCGGACGGACGCCGCCTGGCATCAACGCCTGCAATTGCTTCAGGAACTGGCGCTCAGCACGTGGTGAGCCCTGTTCGCGACCGGGGTAAACGCGATCCAACAGGGTCAGCGTCCGCCCACCCACTGGCACAGCGGCACGCAGCAGACACCACGATTTATCGGCCTTCAGATCGCTCCAGTCAATCACGATCAAAGGACGCGGGCTGCGCAGCAGCCAGCGCGCCATCGCTGCATGCAGTGATAAGCACTCGGCGTGGAGATGATGGTTGCTCAGCAAGCGATCCAGCGCCTTGAGCGGTGCACGCACGCGTTCGGCACCGGGCCAGCAACGCGCTAGGTCGATCAGCGTCAACCGCCAGCCTGAGGTCAGCGCTTCCACGGCCTTCAACAACACCCGTTGGCGCAAGGCATGCATGGGCGCAAATGCATCGGCAAGACACCTCTGCAATACTTCACTGGCGCGCATGGTCGTCAGTCCTTCTATGGCTTAGTCACCTTGGAGACTGCGCCATGCGCGCACTTGTTTCCACTGGATCAGTGGCATAACTTGCTGATCCAGCTAGGGAAAACGTGGGGATACCTCAG
>NZ_JACHOF010000059.1:0-1235 GCF_014199765.1 Xanthomonas sp. 3058
GTCAGTTCGCTGGCACCGGCATTGGTGCTGGCGATCGCGCCTCCGATCAGGTTTACGTTGCCGGCAGTGACGTGGTAGCCACCATTGCCCGCGAACAGGCCCGATTGCTCGACCACACCCAGATAATTGCCGTTGGCCTTGGCGCCGCTTGCGTACCCGCTGGCATCCCAGGCGGTACCCGCTGAGACCTGCACCCGGCCACCGACACTGCTTTCCTTGGACTGGATATCGAGCGTGTCTTGCAGCGATTCGATGGTGAGGTCGCCACCGACCTGTGCATCGATCCGGTCGCCTTTGACCACCGCGCCGCGCAAGGTGGTATCACCCTCTGACTTGAGCACGATGTTCTGGCCAGCCAGCTGCGTGTTCTGCCAGGTGCTGCCATCCACGTTCGACTTGTGGCTGCCTGCGCTGGCCTGCACGTACGCGTACACGCCGGTTTGCGCGCCGACCGATGCGCCGACGCCCACCTCAAACCCGGCGTTGCTGCCCTTGCTCTGCTCGGTGTTGCTGGAGCTGCCCGCTTCCAGCACCAGATCGCGTGCCGAATCCAGGCTCAGCGTGTCGCCAGCCTTGATATTGCCCTGGACGATACGCAGATCGCCTTCGGTGGTCTTCAGGCGCACATTGCCACCACCGGTGATGGTGGAGCCCTGCGAAATCTGGCTGCTGCTGTTGAAGCTGCTCTCGTTGGTGGCGAAGCCCACGCCTGCTTCCACGCTGAGCAGCGAGCCACTCTGAACCGCCTTCGCGGTCTGATAGCCGTTCGCCGCTGCTGCCATGCCCTGCATCGCGCCCAACCGCCCATCGGACTTGCGCGCATCGTCCACGTTGTTGATCAAATCGATCAGCGGCGACTTGATGCGCGCGAAGGCACCGATTTTGAGGTCGTCATCCTGCTGCGAAGCGGAGCTGGTGGTGTTGGCGGTCAGCAGCTGGATCGAGGCGGCGGTGATGTCCACGTCCTTGGCCGCGACCACATTGCTGGCTGACTGGGTGTACGTACCGCCTGCGGTCAGGCTGACATTGCCGCCCAGGCTGCCGACATTGCTGGCCACCTGCGCCACCTGGGCGTTGTCGTCCAGGTGATTCTTCTTGTTGTAGCCGGCAAAGCGCTCGGTGTCGGAAATGACCACCGTACCGATGCCCTTGCTGGTGGACTGGTTGGCATTGCCCAGAATGTCCTGGCCACTTTGGATGGTCAGGTCGCCTGCCGCGCGCATGCTGACATTGCC
>NZ_JACHOF010000060.1:0-1139 GCF_014199765.1 Xanthomonas sp. 3058
CCGTCACCGGCCATTCCCTCGGCGGCAATCTGGCCCAGGTCACTGCGCACCACTTTGGTCTCAAGGGCGAGACCTTCAATGCATACGGCGCGGTTAGCTTGGACCGCCGTATTCCCGAGGGCGGCACCGATGTCATCAATCATGTGATGGCTGGCGATGCGGTCAGTGCTGCCAGCAAGCATTACGGCCAGGTCAAGCTCTACGCCACCCAGCAGGAGATTGTTACACTGGAAAAGGCTGGTTACGACAACACGCGCAGTGTGCTGGACGTACGTAATCCTATCGTTGCAAAGAAGTTGGGCGACTCGCACCGCATGCACAACTTCCTGCCGGAGGATGCCAACGGCAAGCCAGACCGCTCGGTCCTGGAAGACCCCAAGGCGCAACAGTTGGCGCACAAGTTTGCGCCGATGATCGACAAGTACCGTGATGACGTGGAGGTGTTGCGCGGCAGCGTGACCTTGGGTGTACGCGGTAATTATGGCCTGGCGGACGATGGAATCGATGCCTTGCGTGGCACCCTAGCACCCGGCGCCGGAAGTGCAGAGATGGCGGCGGCACGCTGGCAAGAGGTACAGCAGCGCATACAAAACGATCACGCACCGACGTATGTCGCGCCAGGCTGGAAAATGCCGATAGTCACATCTGGCAGCGAAGTTGCTGCACCGATGGCACCGCCTGGCCGGTTTGGCGAGCCTGCATCCGCATCGGTTCCCAACGACCCGCTTTACCAGGCCATCCACAGCAAGCTCCCCGCAGGCACTTCGCCGGCAGAAGCCATGTACGCCACAGTCGAGGCCAAGCGTGCAGGCATCCTGCGCGTCGATCAGCTGCAAAGCGTGACGTCGCATCAAGACAATGTCTGGATCGTCGGGCATACACCCGGCTTCCGGGTCAAGGTGGATCTATCAGACAGCGTGCCTCCCCTGCAGGAGAGCATCCGTCAGTCGCAAGCACTGGATACGCAGCGGTCGCAGCCGGAAATGACCCAGCAATCGCCTGCACGTGTAATGTAAGGCCATGATCGAGCGGGTCGCACCCATGACTGCCTCAATGCCGACTGTCACAGCAGCCCGGTGTGCGCCGCGTGCGACAAGCCGGTTGCAGCCGCTGGCGGACGCCAACCTCGGCGACTTCGT